>NZ_KQ948351.1:0-148486 GCF_001514055.1 Streptomyces corchorusii
GCGGGCAATTCGACGTCCCCGAGGGGACACCGACGGGTCGAAGCATTTCAGAGTCGACCCGCCGCTTTGAGAGCCAGATACGCATCCGCAAGCGCCGGCGCCAGATACTCAGGCGTCGCGTCCACCACCGTCACCCCATGACGGCGAAGCTGCTCGGCAGTGCGCCGGCGCTCGCTCTGTGCCTGAGCCGCCGCCGCCGCTTCGTACACCGCCTCGGTGTCACCCCTGGCCTGTGCCATACGGGCAATGTGCGGATCCGCCACCGAGGCGACCAGAACGGTATGGCGTTGAGTGAGTTGCGGGAGCACGGGAAGCAGTCCCTGTTCCACCGGTGCCGCGTCCAGCGTCGTGAGGAGCACGATCAGGGAGCGGCGAGGCGCGGTACGCAGGGCGGTGGCGGTGAGGCCGCGAGCGTTGGTCTCGACGAGTTCCGGCTCCAGTGTCGCCATCGCATTGACCAGGGACGGCAGCACATCACCCGCCGCACGTCCCTGGACCAGGGCACGGACCCGGCGGTCAAAGGCCAGCAGCGCCACGCGGTCGCCTGCGCGCGAGGCGAGAGCAGCGAGCAGCAGGGCCGCGTCCATGGAGGCGTCCAGGCGCGGTGCGTCGCCCACCCGGCCGGCCGAGGTGCGGCCGGTGTCCAGGACGAGCAGGATGTGGCGGTCGCGTTCGGGGCGCCAGGTGCGGACGGCGACGGCCGACTGCCGGGCCGTGGCACGCCAGTCGATCGAGCGGGTGTCGTCACCGGGGACGTACTCGCGCAGGCTGTCGAACTCCGTTCCCTCCCCACGGGTCAGCACGCTGGTGCGGCCGTCGAGTTCACGCAATCGGGCGAGTTTCGACGGGAGGTGCTTGCGGCTGGTGAACGGGGGCAGAACCCGTACTGTCCAGGGGAGCTTGTGGGTGCCCTGGCGGGAGAAGAGTCCGAGGGGGCCGTAGGAGCGGATCGTCACGCGGTCGGCTTGGCGGTCGCCGCGGCGGGTGGGGCGCAGCCGGGTCGTCACGCGCCGACGCTCGCCCGGTGGCACGGTCAGCAGGTGCCGGGAGGCGTCGATCTCGGTGCCTGGCTGCCAGCTGCTCGGTGGCCAGGCGTCCCGCAGCCGTGCCCGCAGCGGGCGGCGGGACGGGTTGGTGACCATGAGTGTGACGTCGGCGGTGTCGCCGAGACGGATGGAGCTGTCGCCGGAGCGGGCGAGCTGGAGACGGCGTACCGGCGCGGCCAGTGCGTAGTCGCAGGCGCAGGCCAGGGCCAGGGGGCCGTTGACCGCGAGGATGCCCGTCCAGCTTGGTTCCAGGATGCCGACGGGGATCGAGCCGAGGGCCGCGAGGAGGGCGGCGCGTCCGGTGAGTGCCATCAGCGGGGGACCGGGACGTGGGCGAGGATCGCGTTGATGACCGAGTCCGCGGTCACGCCTTCCATCTCGGCCTCGGGGCGCAGCTGGACCCGGTGGCGCAGCGTGGGCAGGGCGAGGGCCTTCACGTCGTCGGGGATGACGTAGTCGCGGCCGGTCAGCCAGGCCCAGGCGCGCGAGGTGGCGAGCAGGGCGGTGGCGCCGCGTGGGGAGACGCCCAGGGTGAGGGAGGGGGACTCGCGGGTGGCGCGGCAGATGTCCACGACGTAGGCGGTGATCTCGGGGGAGACGGCCGTCGTGGCGACCGCGGCACGGGCCGCCTCCAGGTCGGCGGGGCCGGCGACCGGGCGTACGCCGGCGGCGCGCAGGTCGCGCGGGTTGAAGCCCGAGGCGTGCCGGGTGAGGACGTCGATCTCGTCCTGCCGGGAGGGCAGAGGGATCGTCAGTTTGAGCAGGAAGCGGTCCAGTTGGGCTTCGGGGAGGGGATAGGTGCCCTCGTACTCGACCGGGTTCTGTGTCGCGGCGACGAGGAAGGGCTCGGGGAGCGGGCGGGGGGTGCCGTCGACCGTGACCTGGCGTTCCTCCATGGCCTCCAGCAGGGAGGACTGGGTTTTGGGCGGGGTGCGGTTGATCTCGTCCGCGAGGAGGAGGTTGGTGAAGACCGGGCCGGGCTGGAAGGAGAACTGGGCGGTGCGGGTGTCGTAGACGAGGGAGCCGGTCACGTCGCTCGGCATCAGGTCGGGGGTGAACTGGACGCGCTTGGTGTCCAGTTCGAGTGCGGATGCGAGGGCGCGGACGAGCAACGTTTTGGCGACCCCGGGGACTCCTTCTAGTAGTACGTGTCCGCGGCAGAGGAGGGCGACGACGAGTCCGGTCACGGCGGGGTCCTGGCCGACCACGGCTTTGGCGATCTCGGCGCGCAGGGCTTCCAGGGAGGCCCGGGCGGCGCCCGGGTCCCCGCTCCGCCCGGCGTTGTCAGTGGTCGGGTCCATCATGAACGGCGTACCTCTCTTTCGAGGGCGTCGAGTTGGTCGGTGAGGGCGATGAGGGCCGCGTCGTCGCCGGGTGGCGGTCCGAAGAGGAGGGGGTGCAGGGCCTGTCCGTCGCCGGCCAGGTGGGCGGACAGGGCGGGAAGCAGGGCCTCGGGCGTGTGCGCCTGGGTGGCGGGGATGCCGACGAGGGGGGCGAGGCGGGTGCGGGTGGCGGAGCGAAGAGCGCCGGCGGCGCGGTCGCGGGCGTTGGCGTTGCGGTAGAGGCGGGCGCGGCCTTCGGCGGTCTCGGAGGCACGGATCGCGACGGGGAGTTTCTCGGGCACGAGGGGGCCGAAGCGGCGTGCCCGCCAGAAGGCGGCGAGGGCTGCCGCGATGAACAGTTGCAGGGTGGCCCAGAGCCATCCCGAGGGGAGCAGGTCCAGGAAGCTCTTCCGCTCGCCGTTCTCGGTGGCGGAGGCGTCGGACAGCGAGGGGAGGTACCAGACCAGATGGGGGCGGGAGCCGAGGAGTTGCAGGGCGAGCGAGGCGTTGCCCTGCTCGTCGAGGCGGTCGTTGTAGAGGATGTCGGGCGCGCCGAGCACGACGGTGTCACCGCCTCCGGAGGTCGCGGGGACACGCAGCAGGGTGGCGAGGCGCTCGCTGGGGTAGCAGGAGTCGGCGTCGAGGCGGGTGGTGGTGTAACGGGTGCCGCCGGTGTCGGCGGGGCCCGCGCGCCGGGCTTCGGGCAGTGTGCAGTCCGGGTCGAGGGTGGAGCTGTCGCTGGTGGCGGGGTCCGCGGCGACCCCGGGGGCGAGCCGTTCGACGGACCAGCTGCCGGCCGCGATGAGGACGGTCCGCCCGCCGGAGGACGCGGTTGCCGCGTGCAGCTGGGTCTGCTGGCGGTGGGTCAGCAGGTCGGGTACGGCGACGAGCAGGGTGGTGTCCGGGCCGGTGGCGGCGCGGGCCGCCCCGAGGGTGGTGACCACGCGGGTGGAGACGCCTCGCTCGGCCAGGAGTCGGGCGACGGCGCGGCTGCCGTAGGGGTCGGGCGAGCGCGGGTCCAGGTCGCCGTGGCGGGTGGTGGAGCGTACGGCGGCCATGGCGACGGCCGCGGCCAGAAGCAGGACGACGGCGAGTGCGATGCCTCGTGTCCGGGTCCACAGCCGGCGGCCGGAGGGCGCGGTGGAGGTGGTCGCCGGGGCGGCCTCGGTGGTCACTCGGCGGCCCCCTGGCGGGTGTTCTGGGCCTTGGTGGTGGCGCTGGCGGGGCTGTTGGCGAGGGCCGGTCTGGTGTGTTCCAGGTCGCGGTCGAGTTCGGCGAGGCGGTGGTACGACGGCTCGCCGGCCGTGCGTCCGCCGTATGTGACGTCGTCGAACTCACGGGCGGCGGCGCGCAGTCGGTCGGTGTGCGCGGGCAGGACGCGTCCGGCCTCGGCGGCTGCTTCGTCGGCGGTGCGGCCGGGGCGTACGTCGAGCAGGGCCCGTTCCTCCAGGGAGCGGACGAGGGCCCGCATGCGTTCCTGGACGGCCTGGTTCCAGTGGCCCTGGGCCGCGTGGGCCTCGCTGGCGGCGCGGTGTTCGGCGGCGCTGCGGGGGCGCTCGTCGAAGAGGACGGCTGCCGTGGCGGGCCGGCGGTGGGGGGTGCCCAGGCGCCACCACAGGGCGGCCAGGACGGCGACGACGAACAGGATGACGACGGCCAGGCCGACCGCGCCGCCGGGGGTCGCCGACGCAGCCGAGCCGAGGGCGCGGTCGAGCCAGTCCCAGAACGCGTTCAGGGCACGCTGGAACAGGCTGGGGTCGTTCTCGTGGTACATGCCCTTGGACAGCTCGCGCCGGGCCGCCTCGCGTGCGGGATCGCGCCCGATGGTCACCGGTGGCTCGTCTCCCGAGCCGCCGGCCGCCAGCACGACCCGGTCCGTCGCACGCAGCAGCCGGCCCGCGACCGCGGTGGCGGCGCCCGGTGGGGGCGCCACCGTGAGAACTCCCCCCGAGAGGCTCACCGCATCAGCTCCCGGGGACGGGGCCGGGGACGCCGGCGGCGCGGGCCAGTTCGAGGTCGAGGGCCTCGCGGCGGATCCGCTGGTCGATGTAGAGGAGCACGGTGACGCCGGCGCTGATCGGGAGGGTGAGCGTGGTACCGATCAGGGAGCCGATGCCCCGGATGATCAGGAACGCCCAGCCGACGTGTCCGCCGCTGGTGCCGAGGAAGTCGTCCATGCCGTCACCGCTGACGGCGGTGCCGACGAGGGCGAAGGGGATGGTGACGATGGCCGAGACGATGTTGGCGATGAGCCAGGCGAGCAGCTGGATGCCGAAGACGCGCCACCAGGAGCCGCACACCAGCTTGGCGGAGCGGCTCATGGCCTTGGTGACGCTCTGGCGTTCCAGCATCAGGGCGGGAGCGGCCAGGTAGTAGCGGATGGCCAGCCACACCGCGACGACGACTCCTCCGAGGATGCCCAGGGCGAACAGGGCGGCCCCGCCGGCGTCGCTGCCGCCGCTCAGCAGGACCAGGAAGCCGGGCAGTGCGCCGGCGACGATCACTCCGATGGTGATCAGGCCGAGCAGGATGAGCAGTCCGGCCAGCTTCGGGATCTGCGGACGGGCCTCGCGCCAGGCCTCGCCGGTGCTGACCGGCCTGCCGAGCACGGCGCGGCTGGTGATGGTCGTGAGCAGGGCGGTGGCCACGATGACGGCGGCTGCGGAGATCACCGTGACGATGCCGGTGCCGATCATGGAATCGCGCAGGGAGCGGTAGGCGTCGTCGAGGGTGGCGGTGCGGGTGTCGAGCGATGTGCGGGCGAGGGCGTCGTTGACGAAGAAGCCCTGGACGAGGACCAGGCAGGTGTCCGTGACGACGGCGACGGCCAGCGCGATGCCGAGGACCGTGCGCCAGTAGGTGCGCATGGTGGAGACGGCACCGTCGAGGATCTCGCCGACGCCGAGCGGGCGCAGCGGGATGACGCCGGGCTTGGCCGCCGGCGGGGGGCCTCCCCAGCCGCCGCCCCAGGCGGGGTAGCCGCCCGGGGTGCCGTAACCGCCGTAGCCGGGAGGGGGGCCGCCGTACCCGCCGGGGGCACCGTAGCCGCCGGGGCCGGGGCCGCCGGGCTGCCCGCCGCCCCAGCCCGGGCCGGGTGGTGGGGGCGGGGGTGCCTGGTTCGGGCTCGGGGCACCGGTGGGCGCGGACCACTGGCCGGCCGGCGGCTGCGCCGTGGACCACTTCGAGCCTGGGCCCTGCGGGTCCGTGCCCGGCTGCGGCGCGGGTTCGCTGGGGCCGGGGCGGTCTGCGGGCTCGGCGGGGCCGGACGCACCGGGTTCCCGCCCCTCGGACGACGGGGCGGATCCGGGCGAGGCCCAGCCCGGAGTGTCAGTCATCGAAGCTCCTTCTCGGTGCCCGTCCGCGGTCGCGGCGGCAGGTTGGCAGCCATCGTGCCATGGCCTGGTCACCGGGGGATCGGCCACGGTGGGGGCTGGATGCCTTCAATTGTCCGCCGGATCCGGGGCAGACTGACGGCATGGTTGATCAGCAGGCGCGAACGGGCGGGGACAAGCGGCCGACCGAGATACCGGCGATCCGATGGGAGGAACCACCAGAAGGTCCCGTACTGGTCCTTCTTGATCAGACGAGGCTTCCGGCCGAAGAGGTCGAGTTGGTGTGCACGGACGCGGCGGCGCTGGTGGAGGCGATCCGTTCGCTCGCCGTGCGCGGGGCGCCGCTGCTCGGGATCGCGGGGGCGTACGGTGTCGCGCTCGCCGCCGCGCGGGGCTTCGACGTGGCCGAGGCCGCGCGGGCGCTCGAAGAGGCCAGGCCCACCGCGGTGAACCTGTCCGTCGGGGTGCGCCGGGCGCGGGCGGCGCACCAGGCGGAGCTGGCCCGGACCGGCGACCCGACCGCGGCCGCCGTGGCGGCGCTGGCCGCGGCGCGGGCGCTGCACCAGGAGGATGCCGAGGCCAGTGCCAGGATGGCGGCCCACGGCCTGGCGCTGCTGGACGAGTTGCTGTCCGGCGGCGGGCACCGGATCCTGACCCACTGCAACACGGGGTCGCTGGTGTCGGGCGGGGAGGGCACGGCCTTCGCGGTGGCCCTCGCCGCGCACCGGGCGGGCCGGCTGCGGCGGCTGTGGGTGGACGAGACGCGTCCGCTGCTGCAAGGCGCTCGCCTGACGGCGTACGAAGCGGCCCGCAGCGGTATGGCGTACACCCTGCTCACGGACAACGCGGCGGGTTCCCTGTTCGCGGCGGGTGAGGTGGACGCGGTGCTGATCGGAGCGGACCGGATCGCGGCCGACGGTTCGGTGGCGAACAAGGTGGGGAGCTATCCGCTCGCCGTGCTCGCCCGGTACCACCATGTGCCGTTCATCGTGGTGGCGCCGCTGACGACGGTCGACCCGGGCACTCCCGACGGGGCGTCCATCGAGATCGAGCAGCGTCCCGGCTTCGAGGTGACCGAGGTGGCGGCGCCCCAGGCGGCGGGAGCAGGAGGCGGGATTCCGATGGCACCGCTGGGGACGCAGGCGTACAACCCGGCGTTCGACGTGACCCCGCCCGAACTGGTGACAGCGATCGTCACCGAGGAGGGAGTGGTCTCGCCCGTGACGGCCGAGGCGCTCGCGGAACTGTGCGCCCGGGCTCCCGCCGGGGCCCCGCAGGCGTCTAGTTGACGTCGGTGCCCGGCAGCGTCGTCGACGGACAGGGGCAGACAGTGACGGCCCCGTACGACTATCGTCACCGGCCAGTGACCTCCCTCACCAGGGCGCCTGTCGCTGTTATGAGAATGGGATGATGTCGTTTATGAAGGGACGAGTCCTTGTCGTCGACGACGACACCGCACTGGCCGAGATGCTCGGCATCGTGCTGCGTGGTGAAGGTTTTGAGCCGTCTTTCGTAGCCGACGGCGACAAGGCGCTGGCCGCTTTCCGTGAGGCGAAGCCCGATCTGGTGCTGCTCGACCTGATGCTGCCCGGACGGGACGGCATCGAGGTGTGCCGGCTGATCCGGGCGGAGTCCGGTGTGCCGATCGTGATGCTCACGGCCAAGAGCGACACCGTCGATGTCGTCGTGGGCCTGGAATCGGGCGCCGACGACTACATCGTCAAGCCGTTCAAGCCGAAGGAGCTGGTGGCCCGGATCCGGGCGCGGCTGCGCAGGTCGGAGGAGCCGGCGCCGGAGCAGCTCACCATCGGTGACCTGGTCATCGATGTCGCCGGGCACTCGGTGAAGCGGGACGGGCAGTCGATAGCGCTGACCCCGCTGGAGTTCGACCTGCTGGTCGCGCTCGCGCGCAAGCCCTGGCAGGTGTTCACCCGTGAGGTGCTGCTGGAGCAGGTGTGGGGCTACCGGCACGCGGCCGACACGCGGCTCGTCAACGTGCACGTCCAGCGGCTGCGCTCCAAGGTCGAGAAGGACCCGGAGCGGCCGGAGATCGTGGTGACCGTCCGTGGTGTCGGTTACAAGGCGGGACCGAGCTGACATGTCCGGGGACAGCGCCGCTTCGGCTCCCGGCGGTTCTGGGGCCCGTCCGGGGCGGCCTGTCGGCCGGACGGCGGCGGGTGCGCGCTGGCGGGCCATGTTCGACGGCGGGCTGCTTGAGGGCGGGGTCCAGGGCAGCCCGGTCCTTCGCCTGTTCCTGCGCTGGGTGCGCCGTCCGCTGCTGCCGGTGATGCGGCTGTGGCGGCGCAACATCCAGCTCAGGGTCGTCGCCACCACCCTGCTGA
This sequence comes from Streptomyces corchorusii, assembly GCF_001514055.1. Taxonomy (NCBI): domain Bacteria; kingdom Bacillati; phylum Actinomycetota; class Actinomycetes; order Kitasatosporales; family Streptomycetaceae; genus Streptomyces; species Streptomyces corchorusii. Next base: position 8,043 of record NZ_KQ948351.1, read on the forward strand.
TGTCGCTCGGCGTCGTTCTGCTGCTGGGCTTCGTCGTGATCGGGCAGGTGCGCAACGGCCTGCTCGACGCGAAGGTCAAGGCGTCGCAGAGCCAGGCCACGGGCGGGTTCGCGGTGGCCAAGCAGAAGGCCGACGAGGCGGCCGGCGGGGCCGGTGCGGGAGCCGGGGCCGGTACCGCTGACGGCACGGCGACCGGGGACGGGCGGCAGTCGCAGAACGTCATCCAGTGGATGAGCGACCTCGTGGAGTCGCTGTCCAGCGGCGGCGCGGGCGCCTTCGACGTGGTGACGCTGCCCGTGGGCGACGACAGCGGTGGCGGACGCAGTCCGCGCGGCTCCGGGAACGTCAATCCGACGTCCAGCGTGCCGGTCGCTCTGCGCGAGCGGGTCAACAGCGGTACGTCGGCCGTCCAGAGCAACACGCGGATCGTCTACTTCGGCGGCAAGGACTCGCAGCCGGGGCTCGTCATCGGCAAGCAGGTCAACGACCCCAACGGCCGCCCGTACGAGCTGTACTACCTCTTCCCGCTCACGCAGGAGGAGAAGTCCCTGAGCCTGGTCAAGGGCACGCTCGCCACCGCGGGGCTGTTCGTCGTCGTCCTGCTCGGCGCGATCGCCTGGCTGGTGGTGCGGCAGGTCGTCACGCCGGTGCGGATGGCGGCCGGGATCGCGGAGCGGTTGTCGGCCGGGCGGTTGCAGGAGCGGATGAAGGTCACCGGCGAGGACGACATCGCGCGCCTGGGCGAGGCCTTCAACAAGATGGCGCAGAACTTGCAGGGCAAGATCCAGCAGTTGGAGGACCTGTCGCGGATGCAGCGGCGGTTCGTCTCCGACGTCTCGCACGAGCTGCGCACCCCGCTGACCACCGTCCGGATGGCCGCGGACGTCATCCACGAGGCGCGCGAGGACTTCGATCCGGTCACCGCGCGGTCGGCCGAGCTGCTCGCCGACCAGCTGGACAGGTTCGAGTCGCTGCTCGCCGACCTGCTGGAGATCAGCCGTTTCGACGCAGGGGCGGCGGCGCTGGAGGCCGAGCCGATAGACCTCAGGGAGGTCGTCCGGCGGGTCGTCAGCGGTGCCGAGCCGCTCGCCGAGCGCAAGGGCACGCGCATACGGGTGCTCGGTGACCAGCAGCCCGTCGTCGCCGAGGCGGACGCCCGGCGAGTGGAGCGGATCCTGCGCAACCTCGTCGTCAACGCCGTCGAGCACGGCGAGGGCAAGGACGTCGTCGTCAAGCTGGCCGCCGCGGGCGGAGCCGTGGCCGTCGCGGTGCGGGACTACGGGGTAGGACTCAAGCCCGGTGAGGCGACCCGGGTCTTCAGCCGTTTCTGGCGGGCCGACCCGGCACGCGCGCGTACCACCGGTGGTACCGGCCTCGGGCTGTCGATCGCCCTGGAGGACGCGCGGCTGCACGGTGGCTGGTTGCAGGCGTGGGGCGAGCCGGGCGGTGGCTCCCAGTTCCGGCTGACGCTGCCGAGGACGGCGGACGAGCCGCTGCGGGGCTCGCCGATACCGCTGGAGCCCAAGGACTCCCGCCGCAACCGCGGCCTCGACGACGCCGGCCTGCCCAGGGCGGGCGAGGAGAAGCGGGCGACCGTTCCGGTGCAGCAGAACGGCGTCCAGGCGCCCACGCTGCCGCCGCGGGCGGAGATCGCGCCGCGGCTGGCCGCTGCCACCCCGGCCGTCGACCCGAGTGCGCTGCCCGGCAACGGCAACGGCGCGCGCGTCGTGCCCCGGCCCACCGCCGGCGCACGGCGTCCGGTCGACGGGACCGCCGCGCGTCCGGCGCCCGGCGCGCACGCGGGCCGGCCGGACGCGGCCACGCCGGAGGACTCGACCGAGCCAGGGGAGGCATTTCGTGGCCGCTGACCGCGAGGGGGGCGCACGGCGGCGGTCGTGGCGCGCGGTGGCGTACGCCGCCTTGGGTGTCGTACTGCTGGCCGGTTGTGCCTCGATGCCCGACAGCGGGGACCTGCGGGACGTGGAGTCCACGCCGCGGCAGGACACCGGAGTCCGGGTGTTCGCCATGCCGCCGGCCGACGGCGCCGGTCCGGGCGAGATCATGCAGGGCTTCCTGGAGGCGCTGACCAGCGACGACCCGGGATATGACACGGCTCGCAAGTACCTGACGGCCGACGCGGCCCGCACCTGGCGGCCCGAGCAGTCGACCACCGTCCTCGCGAACGGTCCGACCATCGAGACCGACTGCCGTCCGGGCGGCCGGGAGGAGATCAACAGCGTCACCTGCGTGCTGGCCGGCAGCCAGGTCGCCACGGTCGACGAGCGGCAGGCCTACCAGCCCGCCGACGGCACCTACCGCAAGAAGCTGCACCTCGCGAAGGACCCGAAGAACGGGCAGTGGCGCATCGACGGGCTGCCCAACGGGGTCGTCATGGGCAAGTCGGACTTCCAGCGCAACTACAGGTCCGTCGACAAGTACTACTTCGCCTCCGACGCGTCCGTCGGGGCGAGCGGCCAGCCGGTGGCGGTCGCCGACCCGGTGTTCGTGCGCAGCAAGGTCGACCCGATGACCCAGCTGGTCCGCTCGCTGCTGAACGGTCCCACGACATGGCTCGGACCGGTGGTCAGGTCGAGCTTCCCGACCGGTACGGCGTTGCAGAAGGGTGTCTCCGGGCTGGCACCGGACGACCAGAACAAGCTGACGGTGCCGCTGAACCTCAAGCCGTCCCGGGTGGCGCAGGGCAAGTGCACCGAGATGGCGACGCAGATGCTGTTCACCCTGCGGAACCTGGCGCCGACGCTGGACTCCGTCGAGCTGCGGGGGACCGGCGGCGACCGGCTGTGCGAACTGAACGGGGAGCGCGCCGAGTCCGTCGCCTGGCACGGGTCGTCCAAGCGTCCCGATTACCTGTACTTCCTCGACGGCAAGCACCGGATGGTGCGGATGCAGACCGGGAGCACCGGGACGGCGTCCGTGCCGGTGCCGGGTCCGCTGGGCGAGAGCGGCAGGGGCTTGCAGTCGGTGGCGGTGTCGCGGGACGAGCACACCGCGGCCGGGGTCGGCGACGAGGGCAGGACGCTGTACGTGGCGTCGCTGGCGTCGGACGGTTCGCTCGGTGATCCGCTGCTGACCAGCGCCGGTACGACTCCCGATCACCGGCTCGCCACGCCGAGCTGGGACGCCCGCGGCGATCTGTGGGTGGCCGACCGCGACCCGCACCGGCCGCGGCTGTTCGTCCTGGAGCAGGGCGCCGACAAGCCGGAGCCGGTCGCCGTCCCGGACCTGTCCGGCCAGATCGAGGACGCGCGGGTGGCCGCCGACGGGGCACGGATCGCGCTGGTCGTGGAGAAGGACGGCAAGCAGTCCCTCTTCATCGGGCGGATCCAGCGCGACGACGGAACCGGGCAGGGCATCTCGGTGGACGGACTGCGGTCGGCGGCACCCGACCTGGAGCAGGTCAGCGCCATCTCCTGGGCCGGGGACAGCAGGCTGCTGGTCGTCGGCCAGGAGCAGGGGGGCGTGCAGCAGATGCGGTACGTCCAGGTCGACGGCTCCACCCTCGACGGCCCGGCACCGGGCGCGCTCACCAGCGTCAAGGCGATCGCCGCGTCCGAGGACGAGCGGGTGCCGCTGGTGGCCTACTCGGAGGACGGGATCGTACGACTGCCGTCCGGGGCGCAGTGGCAGAAGGTCGACAAGGACGGGTCGGCGCCGGTCTATCCGGGCTGAGCGCGGGACGGCTGAGGCGGTGTACCCGCGCTGAGCGCGAGACGGACACGCGCGGGACGGCTCAGAGCAGAACGTCCCTCCCGTAGTCGCGCGCCGAGTTATCCACAGGGCGTTGTCCACAGGGGTGGCCGACCCGCCGTCGCGTTGGCACAGTGGTGGTCATGCGGGGGTGGTGGCAGGACCTCACCGACCTGGTGCTGCCGGCCGACTGCGCGGGCTGCGGTGCACCTCGTACGGCGCTCTGCCCGCGGTGCCGGGCTACGCTGCACGGGAGCGCGGCGCGGCGGGTGCGGCCGGTGCCGGAGCCGGCCGGGCTGCCGGTGGTGCACGCGGTGGCTCCCTACGCGGCCGAGGTGCGCGCGCTGCTGCTCGCGCACAAGGAACGGGGTGCGCTGACGCTCACGGGAGCGCTGGGCACGGCGCTGGCGGGAGCCGTGCGGGCGAGCCTGGGCGCGGACGGGGGTGCCGGTGTCCGCCCGGGCGGCGGTGCCCACGCCGGCGCGGACCGCGGTGCCCACGCCGGCGCCGGGTCGGCCGGGTGGCCGGGGCGCGGGCCCGTGCTGCTGGTTCCCGTGCCCTCCGCCCGGTGGGCCGTGCGGGCGCGTGGGCACGATCCGGTGCGGCGGATGGCGCTCGCGGCGGCGGGCGAGCTGCGGCGCACCGGGACGGCGGCCCGGATGGCGGCCGTGCTGCGCCAACGGCGGGCCGTGGCCGACCAGGCGGGGCTGGACGCACGGCGGCGTCTGGAGAACCTCGCCGGGGCGCTGGAGGTCAGTCCGGGAGGCGGCCGGCTGCTCGGCGCGGGCCCCGTCGTGCTCGTCGATGACCTGATGACGACGGGCGCCAGCCTCGCGGAGGCGGCGCGGGCCCTGCGGGAGGCGGGCCTGTCCCGTCCCGAGGGCAGGACGGCCGTGTATGAGGCCGCAACTCGGGAAGGTAGGGAGGAACGACGGATCGGTGCACCGCCGGGGAGAAGGGAGTCGGTGCATAGTGCACCGGAAAATGCGGTGCCGAACGCCCTGCGGCGGATCCTCCATGCCGCCGTGATCGCAGCTCCTCACGATTCTTTCGAAATGAACAGGAACTGATCGTCAACGTGCATCGTTCCAGCTAGTGACAGGGGAATTCACCTGAATGGAGGTACGTCGCAGTAGAGGGTGACGACATCCGTCCGGGCGAGATATGTTCGGGTGTGAGGAAAGGCGCAGGCCACACCTCTCATATCCGATTGCCGCGCTGCGGGTTTTCTGCAATCACCCGCACCGGTGGGGTGGAGATCTCGCCCATGGGGGAGGAGGAGGTGGAAGTCACCGAGTCCGAGGTCCGGTGATCACCGGACCTGGTGCGAAAGGGAGATGCTCCGCCGACGCAGCGGAGCGATCCGGGAACGGAGTTCTGCGTGGACATCGTCGTCAAGGGCCGCAAGACCGAGGTGCCCGAGCGGTTCCGCAAGCACGTGGCCGAGAAGCTGAAGCTGGAGAAGATCCAGAGGCTCGATGCCAAGGTGATCAGCCTCGACGTCGAGGTGTCCAAGGAGCCGAACCCCCGACAGGCCGACCGCTGTGACCGAGTGGAGATCACGCTCCGCTCCCGCGGTCCGGTGATCCGGGCGGAGGCAGCGGCCAGCGATCCGTACGCGGCGCTCGATCTGGCGGCGGAGAAGCTGGACGCCCGGCTGCGCAAGCAGCACGACAAGCGGTTCTCGCGCCGTGGCGCACGCCGGATCTCCGCGGCAGAGGTCCCCGACCACGTCCCCGGCGCGGCGACACTGAACGGCAGCGGCCTCCCCGTCCACGAGGAGGAGACGGACGGAGTGCCGACCAAGAAGATCGGTTCGCTGGAGATCAAGGGTGAAGGCCCCCTGGTCGTCCGCGAGAAGACCCACGTCGCCTCCCCGATGACGCTCGACCAGGCCCTCTACGAGATGGAACTGGTCGGCCACGACTTCTACTTGTTCGTCGACTCCGAGACGAAGGAACCCAGCGTCGTCTACCGGCGACACGCCTACGACTACGGCGTGATCCACCTCAGCACCGACCCGATGATCGCCGAGGCGCAGGCGCAGCCCCCCGCGGCGGGTGGCACGCTGGGCGGCTGATCCCTCCCGGCTGAAGCTGTGCGGGTGCCCCTGGAGCGCGTGTGCGCCCCCAGGGGCACCGGTGTGCGACCACTTCGCGCCCCGCATGTCACCTCGGTGCCGCCCGGGCATGAAATCATGGCCGCACCGGCCCAACCGGTGGGCCGCTGCCTTGGGTTGGCGATGGCACAGGACCACAGGCCACAGCCTTCAGGGGGAGGAACGATGGCGGACACCTTCGGACCGATGCGGGACGGGGACGCCGACGACCATGTCATCGGCAGGGACCCGGACGCGGGCTCGTCGCGCGAGCCGATCAGAGTCCTGGTTGTGGACGACCACGCCCTCTTCCGGCGCGGCCTGGAGATCGTGCTCGCGGCCGAGGAGGACATCCAGGTCGTCGGTGAGGCGGGCGACGGGGCCGAGGCCGTCGACAAGGCCGCCGACCTGCTGCCCGACATCGTGCTGATGGACGTTCGCATGCCCAAGCGCGGCGGGATCGAGGCCTGCACCTCCATCAAGGAGGTCGCCCCCAGCGCGAAGATCATCATGCTGACGATCAGCGACGAGGAGGCCGACCTCTACGACGCGATCAAGGCGGGCGCGACCGGATACCTCCTCAAGGAGATCTCGACCGACGAGGTGGCCACCGCCATTCGCGCGGTGGCCGACGGACAGTCGCAGATCAGCCCGTCGATGGCGTCGAAACTCCTCACCGAGTTCAAGTCGATGATCCAGCGCACCGACGAACGCCGGCTGGTGCCCGCGCCCCGGCTGACCGACCGGGAGCTGGAGGTCCTCAAGCTCGTCGCCACGGGCATGAACAACCGGGACATCGCCAAGGAACTGTTCATCTCCGAGAACACCGTGAAGAACCACGTCCGCAACATCCTGGAGAAGCTGCAACTGCACTCCCGGATGGAGGCCGTGGTCTACGCGATGCGGGAGAAGATCCTGGAGATCCGCTAGCGCCTAGCCGAGCAGCCCGGCGAGTTCCCTGTCCAGGGGCTCGCGCAGCTCGGGTGCGTCCACGCGCTCGACGCGGACGTCGGTGCAGTCCACCCACGTCGCCGCCTCGACCAGGGCCTGGGCCACCGCCGGGACCGCCTTCACTCCGTCCAGGGTGACCTGCTTGGCCACCAGCGTGCGGCCCTCCCGGGCCGGGTCGACACGCCCGACCAGCCGGCCGCCCGCAAGAACCGGCATCGCGAAGTAGCCGTGGACCCGCTTGGGCCTGGGGACGTACGCCTCCAGCCGGTGGGTGAAGCCGAAGATCCGCTCCGTGCGCGCCCGCTCCCAGATCAGCGAGTCGAACGGCGACAGCAGCGTGGTGCGGTGCCGGCCGCGCGGCGGCGTCACCAGGGCCGCCGGGTCCGCCCAGGCCGGCTTGCCCCAGCCCTCGACCTCGACCGGCACCAGGCCCGAGTCCGCGATCACCGCGTCGACCTGCTCGGCCTTGAGACGGTGATAGTCGGCGATGTCCGCGCGCGTGCCGACCCCGAGCGACTCGCCCGCCAGCCGGACCAGACGGCGCAGGCACTCGGAGTCGTCCAGCTCGTCGTGGAGCAGCGCGGCCGGGACGGCGCGCTCGGCCAGGTCGTACACCCGCTTCCAGCCGCGCCGCTCCACGCACACCACCTCGCCGTACATCAGCGCGCGCTCCACGGCGACCTTCGCGCCCGACCAGTCCCACCAGTCGTTCGTCTTCTTCGCGCCGCCCAGTTCGGTGGCGGTCAGCGGGCCCTCCGCGCGGAGCTGCTTGATGACCTGGTCGTAGGCGCCGTCGGGGAGTTCGTGATGCCAGTGCGGCCGGTCCCGGTAGGCGCGGCGGCGGAAGGCGAAGTGCGGCCACTCCTCGATGGGGAGGATGCAGGCCGCGTGCGACCAGTACTCGAAGGCGTGGGCGTCGGTCCAGTACGCGGCCTCCACGGCCTTGCGGCCGACCGCGCCCAGCCGGGCGTAGGGCACGAGTTCGTGGGAGCGGGCGAGCACCGAGATCGTGTCGAGCTGGACCGCGCCGAGGTGGCGCAGCACCCCGCGGACGCCCGCGCGCCGGTCGGGCGCGCCGAGCAGGCCCTGGGCCCGCAGGGCGATCCGGCGGGCGTCGTCCGCGGTGAGAGTGGTGGTCGGGCGCGGAAGGGTCGTCATGCGTCGGACGATAGAGGGTGCCACTGACAGCCCGCGACGAGCTGTCCGTTCCTCGGGAACGGCGAACCGGCTCAGGAACGCGCGGGCAGGTACGGGGCCGTGGAGGGCAGGCCCAGGTCCGAGGGGAGCAGGGAGCCGACCCAGCAGTCGCGGCGCACGCCCTTGTTGTTGAGGCCGGAGCGCAGGGTGCCCTCGATGGTGAAGCCCGCGCGCTCGGCGACCGCGCGGGAGGCGTGGTTGCCGACCTCGGCCCGCCATTCGACCCGGTCGACGCCGACCTCGGTGAAGATCCACCGGCAGGCGGCGAGCGTGGCCTCCGCGACGTATCCGTTGCCGCGGTGCTCCTTGGCCGCCCAGAAGCCGACCTCGGCCGTGCCCAGTGAGCGCATCATCAGGGCGAGCATGGCGACCAGCTCGCCGGCCGTGAGGAAGACGCCGAAGGTGAACGTCGAGCCCTGCGACCAGCCGTCCGGGACGATCTGCTCCGTGAAGCCGATCGCGTGCTCCGGGAGATAGGGCGAGGGGACCAGCGTCCAGCGCTGGATGTCGGGGTCCTGCGCCGCCGCGTACACCGCGTCGGTGTCGGCGGGGCCGACCGGGCGCAGCAGCAGGCGGTCCGTGGTGAGCGTGACGGGTTCCATCGCCCGATTCTGCTCGGGACGCCCCGCCCCGGCCATGGATTTTCGCGATGCGTGAGCGGGTGATCACGTTTCGCGTAATTCCCCGCGCCGACGCGGCACCATCGGGTCGCCCCGTCCGTTGTCCTGGGTGAGGCAGCCGTCGGGTCGCCAGGCCTCCCGGCGCAGCCGGGTCCTCGCATACGATGGCCGTTGCTCAGTACGTCAGAAGGAAAACCGACCGTCCCAGGCCCGACCGGCAAGGAGACCAGCCCCCGTGTCCGTCCTCTCGAAGATCATGCGTGCAGGCGAAGGCAAGATCCTGCGCAAGCTGCACCGCATCGCGGACCAGGTCAACTCCATCGAAGAGGACTTCGTCGACCTCTCCGACGCCGAGCTGCGTGCCCTCACCGCGGAGTACCAGCAGCGCTACGCCGACGGTGAGAGCCTGGACGACCTGCTCCCCGAGGCGTTCGCCACGGTCCGCGAGGCCGCCAAGCGCGTCCTCGGCCAGCGCCACTACGACGTGCAGCTGATGGGCGGTGCCGCGCTCCACCTCGGCTATGTGGCCGAGATGAAGACCGGTGAGGGCAAGACCCTCGTCGGCACGCTGCCCGCGTACCTGAACGCCCTGTCCGGGGACGGCGTCCACCTCATCACGGTCAACGACTACCTGGCCGAGCGCGACTCCGAGATGATGGGCCGCGTCCACAAGTTCCTGGGCCTAAGCGTCGGCTGCATCCTCGCCAACATGACGCCGGCCCAGCGCCGCGAGCAGTACGCGTGCGACATCACCTACGGCACGAACAACGAGTTCGGCTTCGACTACCTGCGCGACAACATGGCGTGGTCGAAGGACGAGCTGGTGCAGCGCGGCCACAACTTCGCCATCGTCGACGAGGTCGACTCCATCCTCATCGACGAGGCCCGTACGCCGCTGATCATCTCCGGCCCGGCCGACCAGGCCACCAAGTGGTACGGCGACTTCGCCAAGCTGGTCACGCGCCTCAAGCGCGGTGAGGCCGGCAACCCGCTCAAGGGCGTGGAGGAGACCGGCGACTACGACGTCGACGAGAAGAAGCGCACGGTCGCCATCCACGAGTCCGGTGTCAGCAAGGTCGAGGACTGGCTGGGCATCGACAACCTGTACGAGTCGGTGAACACCCCGCTCGTGGGCTACCTGAACAACGCCATCAAGGCCAAGGAGCTCTTCAAGAAGGACAAGGACTACGTCGTCATCGACGGCGAAGTCATGATCGTCGACGAGCACACCGGCCGTATCCTCGCCGGCCGCCGCTACAACGAGGGCATGCACCAGGCGATCGAGGCGAAGGAAGGGGTGGACATCAAGGACGAGAACCAGACGCTCGCCACGATCACCCTCCAGAACTTCTTCCGCCTCTACAAGAAGCTCTCCGGCATGACCGGTACGGCGATGACCGAGGCAGCCGAGTTCCACCAGATCTACAAGCTCGGCGTGGTCCCGATCCCGACCAACAAGCCGATGGTCCGCAAGGACCAGTCGGACCTGATCTACCGCACCGAGGTGGCCAAGTTCGAGGCGGTCGTCGACGACATCGCCGAGAAGCACGAGAAGGGCCAGCCGATCCTCGTCGGCACGACCTCCGTCGAAAAGTCGGAGTACCTCTCGCAGCAGCTCAGCAAGCGCGGCATCCAGCACGAGGTGCTGAACGCCAAGCACCACGAGCGCGAGGCGCAGATCGTCGCCCAGGCCGGCCGCAAGGGCGCCGTGACGGTGGCCACCAACATGGCCGGCCGTGGTACCGACATCAAGCTCGGCGGCAACCCCGAGGACCTCGCCGAGGCGGAGCTGCGCCAGCGCGGCCTCGACCCCGAGGAGCACATCGAGGAGTGGGCCGCCGCCCTGCCGTCCGCCCTGGAGAAGGCCGAGCAGGCCGTCAAGGCGGAGAAGGAGGAGGTCGAGGCGCTGGGCGGCCTCTACGTCCTCGGCACCGAGCGGCACGAGTCGCGGCGCATCGACAACCAGCTGCGCGGCCGTTCCGGCCGTCAGGGCGACCCGGGCGAGTCCCGCTTCTACCTGTCGCTGGGCGACGACCTGATGCGCCTGTTCAAGGCCCAGATGGTCGAGCGCGTGATGTCGATGGCCAACGTGCCGGACGACGTGCCGATCGAGAACAAGATGGTCACCCGCGCCATCGCGTCCGCGCAGGCCCAGGTCGAGACGCAGAACTTCGAGACCCGTAAGAACGTCCTGAAGTACGACGAGGTCCTCAACCGGCAGCGCGAGGTCATCTACGGCGAGCGCCGGCGCGTCCTGGAGGGCGAGGACCTGCACGAGCAGGTCCGGCACTTCATGGACGACACCATCGAGGCGTACGTCCGCGCAGAGACCTCCGAGGGCTTCCCCGAGGACTGGGACCTGGACCGGCTGTGGGGCGCCTTCCGGCAGCTGTACCCGGTGAAGGTCACCATCGAGGAGCTGGAGGAGGCGGCCGGCGACCGGGCCGGCCTCACCGCCGAGTTCATCGAGGAGTCCATCAAGGAGGACATCTACCAGCAGTACGAGGCCCGCGAGGCGCAGCTCGGCTCCGAGATCATGCGTGAGCTGGAGCGCCGGGTCGTGCTGTCGGTCCTGGACCGCAAGTGGCGCGAGCACCTCTACGAGATGGACTACCTCCAGGAGGGCATCGGCCTGCGCGCGATGGCGCAGAAGGACCCGCTGGTCGAGTACCAGCGCGAGGGCTTCGACATGTTCACCGCGATGATGGACGGCATCAAGGAGGAGTCCGTCGGCTACCTGTTCAACCTGGAGGTCCAGGTCGAGCAGCAGGTCGAGGAGGTCCCGGTCGAGGAGGCCCAGCCGGTGGGCGAGGGCGTCCAGGACACCGTTCCGGCGCAGGCGGGCGCGCGTCCCGAGATCCGTGCGAAGGGGCTGGACGTTCCGCAGCGGCGGGATCTGCACTTCTCCGCGCCGACGGTGGACGGTGAGGGCGGCATCGTCGAGCGTGACCTGGAGGAGGACGAGCCGGTGCGGTCCGAGTCGGACGGGCTCACGCGGGCCGAGCGGCGCCGGCAGGCCAAGGGCGGGCGGCGCCGCAAGAAGTAGCGGTCGCCCGCGGCGCTTCAGCGGTCGAGCAGGGCCGGGTCCCCTTCCGGGGCCCGGCCCTGCCGCGTTGCCCGCTGGTCGGTGCCCCGCGCTGCCGCGGCCGCGCGGGTACCGGCCGCCCCGAGGGGCGGCCCGCGCCGCCTCGGCCCCTACGTCGTGCCCGTCTCCACCGCCGTGCAGCGCCAGCGGAGGTCCTTGCCCAGTTCCAGGCGGAAGGCCATGGCGCGTAGCTGGTCACCGGCGGCGATGCGGGCGAAGACCTCCAGGGCGCCCCGGCTGGGGACGTAGTAGCCGATGTCCTGGACGACCGGACGGGAGCCGAGGGTGCGCAGGGGGCTGTGTTCGGCCAGGCGGGCCAGGTCGTCGTAGGCGCGCCCCGCGGTGTGCCGCAGCATCCAGTGGACGGGCCGCTGACCGCTCAGGACGGCCAGCAGGCGCTCGGCGAAGAGGTCGGTGGGCCGGGGCTGCCGCACGGCCGCTCCGGTCGGTGTACGGGCCGCCACCGGCCGTGTGGCCGCCGGGCGGCCGGCCGTGCGGGGCGGGGCGCCGCCGGGGCGGCGGGAGTCGCGGCGGGTCGGCGGGCGGTGCCGCGGGCGGGGCTGGGCGGTACGGCTCATGACCTTGTTCATGGGGCGTCCCCGTTCGGCGGGCCCGGGGGATACCGGGCGGTAACTGGATGGTGGGGATCTTGTACGGGGCGCCGGAGAGAGTGGCAAGGAGCGGCGGCGGGCGGGAGGGGGCCGGCGATGTTCACTTATCCGAGGGACCGGGGGAGCCCCGCACCCCATGGCCAAGCGGCCGGCGAGGGTGAATCGACGGCCTGGAGTGGACGCCTGAGCGGGTGCGGGCAGGGGCCCGAAGGGGGACGGCCGCACGTATCCTGAAGGCCCTCCGGGAGACGCGCCAGCCGCCCTCCCCGAGGCCCAGCGAAAGCCTTTGACCAGGAACAGGAAAGAGCGGCCAGCATGCGCGTCTACGTCCCCGTGACACTCCCCGCTCTCGCCGAGGCGTACAAGACGGGTGAGCTGGGGACCGACCCCTTCGTCGCGTACGCCGTCACGCCCGCGCTGCGCGAGTGGTACCTCTCCGAGGACATCGAGGAGCTGGAGTACGCCGCGCTCGGCCGGGCCGCGCTGGCCTCGCTGCGGCTGCTCGCGGCGGACCCGGACGCGGTACGGCGCCGGGTCGTGGTCGCCGTGGACGTGCCCGACGGCGCCGCGAGCGTCGACCCGGACCGCGCGCTCGAATCCGCCGCGCTCGGCGAGGTCACCGTGCGGGTCGCGGTGCCGCTCGCGAAGGCGGCCTCCGTGCACGTCGACGCCGAGGACGCGGAGCCGGACGTGGCCGCCGCGGCGGACGCGCTGGAGGCGGCGGACGGCGGGGACGACGACGCGCAGTTCGTCGTGGACGGGGCGGACGACCACGAGCTGCTGTGGTACGCCACACAGGAGATCCCCAACCTGGTGGGGCTGCGCTGACCTGCGCCGATCCCGGTGGTGCCCTGATTGTCAGTGGGGGCGGGTACGGTCTTGGACATGGGGACGCAGGGAAGCGCGCACATCGTCTGGGACTGGAACGGGACGCTGTTCCACGACAATGACGCGATCATCGGGGCGACGAACGCGGCCTTCGCGGAGCTGGGGCTGGCGCCGATCACACTGGAGCAGTACCGGGCGCTGTACTGCGTGCCGGTGCCGAAGTTCTACGAGCGGCTGCTCGGCCGGCTGCCGACCGACGCCGAGTGGGAGCTGATGGACGGGGTCTTCCACCGCTACTACACCGAGCACCGGGTGCGGTGCCGGCTGACCGAGGGCGCGGAGGACCTGCTCGCGGGGTGGCGGTCGGCAGGGCACAGCCAGTCGTTGCTGAGCATGTACGGGCACGAGGACCTGGTGCCGCTGGTGCGGGGCTTCGGGATCGAGGCGCACTTCGTCCGGGTCGACGGGCGTACGGGGCCGTCCGGCGGCAGCAAGGCCGAGCACATGGTGCGGCATCTTCAGGCGCTGGCCGGAATGGTGGCGCCCGAGCGGACCGTGGTGATCGGGGACGCGGCGGACGACGCGGTCGCCGCGCGGCACGTGGGGGCGCGGGCCGTGCTGTACAGCGGGGGGTCGCACAGCCGGGTGAGCCTGGAGGGGGTGGGGGTGCCGGTGGTGGACACGTTGGCCGAGGCGGTGGCCGAGGCACGGAGGATGGCGGCGTAGCCCTGCGGGGCGCGGGCGCGGGTCTGCGGGGGCGCCGGGCGCCGTGGCCGACCGGGGGAGGGCATGCCATGCCGGCTGCTGCGGCTCCCCGGGGCGCGGGCAACCGCGCGACCGGCCACAGCGACCTGACGCCGTCGGCGCACCGCGAGCGTGACCTGAAGCCGTCGGCGTACCGCGAGCGCGACTTGACGCCGTCGGCGCACCGAGCGCGACCTGCCGGCGTACCCCGAGCGCGGCCTGACGCCGCCGACGTTCCGCGAGCCGGACGGCGTCAGGCGGACGTCTCTCAGTTCACCGGCGCCTTGGAGCGGAGCACCGTCAGGAACTCCCGCATCCACGCCGGATGGTCCGGCCAGGCGCGGGAGGAGACCAGGGTGCCGTCGACGACCGCCTCGGCGTCCTGGAAGCCGGCGCCGGCTGCCTGCATGTCCGGCTCCAGCGCCGGGTAGGCCGTGACCCGGCGGCCCCGCAGCGAGTCGATCGCGGCGGTGAGCAGCGGGCCGTGGCAGATCTGGGCGACCGGCTTGTCGGCGTCGAAGAAGGCCTTGAGGATCTTGCGCAGTTCGGGGTCGTTGCGCAGATACTCCGGGGCCCGGCCGCCGGGGATGACGAGGGCCGCGTAGTCGCCCGGGTCGACCTCGGAGAAGGCCAGGTCGGCGGGCCAGGTGTAGCCGGGCTTCTCGGTGTAGGTGTCGAAACCGGGTTCGAAGTCGTGCACGACGAAGCGGAGGGTCTTGCGGGTGGGGGCGGCGATGTGGACGTCGTAGCCTTCTTCGCGCAGCCGCTGGTAGGGGTAGAGCACCTCCAGGGACTCCGCCGCGTCGCCGGTGACGATGAGGATCTTGGTGGGCATGTCGGCTCCTCCGGGGAGACTCCACACAGTGTCCTGGGCACCGTGCCTCCGCCGGGCGCCCCTTGCCAAGAGGGCCCGGTGATTTTCAGGGTGCGGCCACGGACACGGGGGCGCGACCGGGTGACCCGGGCGGGAACCAGCCGTCGGCCGGCCGTCGGTTACGCCACCCGCCCCCGCCCCGCCGCTGTGCAGAACGTCAAACTTCGCCCCTCGGTTTTGTACACATACGGCTCATGACGGGCCCGGGGTAAGTGGCGATAGCCTTGTGGCGTGATCAGCGCGATATCTCGCGGGGGCGATCCTGCTCCTGCCCTGCGCCCGGGTTGCACGGAACACCTCCGTGACCGGGCCGTGGTCGCTGGTCTTCGCGGGCGGGACGGGGGCGCGGACGCCTCCAGGACGCCGAGGACGGCCCGGGACACGGCGGTGCCGAGAGCAGCGTCACACTCCACGGACGTGCCGAGAATGGCCGAATTCCCCCCGCTCATCTCACCTCGCGGCATAGCGTCGGATCGGACCGGACACCCCGGGCCGTGGCGTCGAGCCGGAGGGAAAGAGACCGTACTTCCTTCTACGTCACGCAACGGCGCGCGACAGGAGCCAGAGGACAATGCAGACCAAGCTGGACGAAGCCAAGGCCGAGCTGCTCGAACGGGCCGCCCGGGTAGCTGAGAACAGCCCGGTCGGGGGGCACCTACCGACCGGGACGACGAGCGAGGGCACCCCCGGCACCCCGGACAGCGAATCCGTGCTCGCGTTCCTCCAGCGCTACTACCTGCACACCGCCCCGGAGGACCTCGCCGACCGCGACCCGGTCGACGTCTTCGGCGCCGCGGTCTCGCACTACCGTCTCGCCGAGACCCGTCCCCAGGGCACCGCGAACGTCCGGGTGCACACCCCGACGGTGGAGGAGAACGGGTGGACGTGCAGCCACACCGTCGTGGAGGTCGTCACCGACGACATGCCCTTCCTCGTGGACTCGGTCACCAATGAGCTGACCCGGCAGGGGCGCGGCATCCACGTCGTGATCCACCCGCAGTTCGTCGTGCGGCGGGACCTGACCGGCAAGCTGATCGAGGTGCTGCCAGCCCAGTCCGCCGGGCTCACCGGCGACCTCCCGCACGACACGCACGTCGAGTCCTGGATCCACGTCGAGATCGACCGCGAGACCGACCGCGCCGACCTGAAGCAGATCACCGCCGACCTGCTGCGCGTGCTGTCCGACGTCCGCGAGGCCGTCGAGGACTGGGAGAAGATGCGGGACTCGGCGATCCGGATCGCCGACGGCCTGGAGGGCGAGCCCGTCCCCGGCGACCTGCCCGGACCGGAGGTCGAGGAGGCCCGCGAGCTGCTGCACTGGCTGGCCGACGACCACTTCACCTTCCTGGGCTACCGCGAGTACCAGCTGCGCGACGACGACACGCTCGCTGCCGTGCCCGGCACCGGTCTCGGCATACTGCGCTCGGACCCGCACCACGCCGAGGCCGACCAGCACCCGGTCAGCCCCTCCTTCGAGCGCCTCCCGGCGGACGCCCGGGCCAAGGCGCGCGAGCACAAGCTGCTCGTGCTGACCAAGGCCAACAGCCGCGCCACCGTGCACCGGCCGTCGTACCTGGACTACATCGGCGTCAAGAAGTTCGACGCGGACGGCAACGTCGTCGGTGAGCGGCGCTTCCTCGGTCTGTTCTCCTCCGCCGCGTACACGGAGTCCGTGCGCCGCGTTCCGGTCATCCGCCGCAAGGTGGACGAGGTGCTGGAGCGCGCCGGGTTCTCGCCCAACAGCCACGACGGCCGCGACCTGCTCCAGATCCTGGAGACCTACCCGCGCGACGAGCTGTTCCAGACGCCCGTCGCGGAGCTCCAGTCCATCGCCACGAGCGTGCTCTACCTCCAGGAGCGCCGCCGGCTGCGGCTGTACCTGCGCCAGGACGAGTACGGCCGCTACTACTCGGCCCTCGTCTACCTCCCGCGCGACCGCTACACCACCGGTGTGCGCCTTCGGATCATCGACATCCTGAAGGAGGAGCTGGGCGGCATCAGCGTCGACTTCACCGCCTGGAACACCGAGTCGATCCTGTCCCGGCTGCACTTCGTCGTCCGGGTCCCGCCGGGCACCGAGCTGCCCGAGCTGTCGGACGCCGACAAGGAGCGCATCGAGGCCCGCCTGGTCGAGGCGGCCCGCTCCTGGGCCGACGCGTTCGCCGAGGCGCTGACCGCCGAGTGCGGCGAGGAGCGCGCGGCCGAGGTGCTGCGCCGCTACAACAACGCCTTCCCCGAGGGCTACAAGGCCGACCACAGCCCGCGGGCCGCGGTCGCCGACCTGGTCCACCTGGAGCAGCTCAGCGAGGACAAGACCTTCTCGCTGAGCCTGTACGAGCCGGTGGGTGCCGCGCCCGAGGAGCGCCGCTTCAAGATCTACCAGAAGGGCGGCTCGGTCTCCCTCTCCAAGGTGCTGCCGGTGCTGAGCCGGCTCGGCGTCGAGGTCACCGACGAGCGGCCGTACGAGCTGCGCTGCGCGGACCGCACGACCGCCTGGATCTACGACTTCGGTCTGCGCATGCCCAGGGCGGCGGGCGGCGGGGAGTACCTCGGCGACGACGCCCGCGAGCGCTTCCAGGAGGCCTTCGCCGCGACCTGGACCGGCCAGGCCGAGAACGACGGCTTCAACGCGCTGGTGCTGAGCGCCGGGCTGACCTGGCGGCAGGCGATGGTGCTGCGCGCCTACGCCAAGTACCTGCGGCAGGCCGGCTCGACCTTCTCGCAGGACTACATGGAGGACACCCTCCGCAACAACGTCCACACCACCCGGCTCCTCGTCTCCCTGTTCGAGGCGCGGATGTCCCCGGAGCGGCAGCAGGCCGGTGTGGAGATCACCGACGCGCTGCTGGAGGAGCTGGACGCGGCCCTGGAGCAGGTGGCCAGCCTGGACGAGGACCGCATCCTGCGGTCCTTCCTGACCGTCATCAAGGCGACCCTGCGCACGAACTTCTTCCAGGACGCGTCCGGCGGCCGGCCGCACGACTACGTCTCCATGAAGTTCGACCCGCAGGCCATCCCGGACCTGCCCGCGCCGCGCCCGGCGTACGAGATCTGGGTGTACTCGCCGCGCGTGGAGGGCGTGCACCTGCGCTTCGGCAAGGTCGCCCGAGGGGGCCTGCGCTGGTCCGACCGGCGTGAGGACTTCCGTACCGAGATCCTCGGCCTGGTCAAGGCGCAGATGGTGAAGAACACCGTCATCGTGCCGGTCGGCGCCAAGGGCGGCTTCGTCGCCAAGCAGCTGCCCGACCCGAGCGTGGACCGCGACGCCTGGCTCGCCGAGGGCATCGCCAGCTACAGGACGTTCATCTCCGCGCTGCTCGACATCACCGACAACATGGTGGCCGGCGAGGTCGTGCCGCCGCGGGACGTGGTCCGGCACGACGGCGACGACACCTACCTGGTGGTCGCCGCGGACAAGGGCACCGCGACCTTCTCGGACATCGCCAACGAGGTCGCGAACACCTACAGCTTCTGGCTCGGCGACGCCTTCGCCTCCGGCGGCTCCGCCGGTTACGACCACAAGGGCATGGGCATCACCGCGCGCGGCGCCTGGGAGTCCGTGAAGCGGCACTTCCGCGAGCTGGGCGTGGACACGCAGAGCGAGGACTTCACGGTCGTCGGCATCGGCGACATGTCCGGTGACGTGTTCGGCAACGGCATGCTGCTGTCCGAGCACATCCGGCTGGTCGCCGCCTTCGACCACCGGCACATCTTCATCGACCCCACCCCGGACGCGGCCGTCTCCTACGCCGAGCGCCGCCGCCTGTTCGAGCTGCCCCGCTCCAGCTGGGCCGACTACAACACCGAGCTGCTGTCGGCGGGCGGCGGGATCTTCCCGCGCACGGCCAAGTCGATCCCGCTCAACAGCCACATCCGCCAGGCGCTGGGCATCGAGGGCAAGGTCACCAAGATGACCCCGGCCGACCTGATGAAGACGATCCTCACGGCGCCGGTGGACCTGCTGTGGAACGGCGGCATCGGCACGTACGTGAAGGCGTCGTCGGAGTCCAACGGGGACGTCGGCGACAAGGCCAACGACGCCATCCGCGTCGACGGCCAGGACCTGCGGGTCAAGGTCGTCGGCGAGGGCGGCAACCTGGGCCTGACCCAGCTCGGCCGGATCGAGTTCGCCCTGCACGGCGGCAAGATCAACACAGACGCGATCGACAACAGCGCCGGTGTGGACACCTCCGACCACGAGGTGAACATCAAGATCCTGCTGAACGGCCTGGTCGCGGACGGCGACATGACCGTCAAGCAGCGCAACAAGCTGCTCGCCGAGATGACCGACGAGGTCGGCGCGCTGGTGCTGCGCAACAACTACGCGCAGAACACCGCCCTGGCCAACGCCCTGTTCCAGGCGAAGGACATGCTCCACGCCCAGCAGCGGTTCATCCGCCACCTGGTGCGCGAGGGCCACCTGGACCGGGCGCTGGAGTTCCTGCCCACCGACCGGCAGATCCGCGAGCGCCTCGCCCAGGGCCAGGGGCTGACCAGCCCGGAGACCGCCGTCGTGCTCGCGTACACGAAGATCACGGTCGCCGAGGAACTGCTGCACACCTCGCTGCCGGACGACCCGTACCTGCGCGGGCTGCTGCACGCGTACTTCCCGACGGCGCTGCGCGAGCGGTTCGCCGACGCGATCGACAACCACCCGCTGCGCCGCGAGATCACCACCACCGTGCTGGTCAACGACACGGTCAACACGGGCGGTACGACGTATCTGCACCGGCTGCGCGAGGAGACCGGCGCCTCCCTGGAGGAGATCGTCCGCGCCCAGACCGCGGCCCGCGCGATCTTCTGCTCGGCGCCCGTGTGGGACGCCGTCGAGGGCCTGGACAACCAGGTCGACGCGGCCGTCCAGACCCGCATCCGCCTGCACTCGCGCCGCCTGGTCGAGCGCGGCACCCGCTGGCTGCTCAACAACCGGCCGCAGCCGCTCCAGCTCGCCGAGACGGTCGAGTTCTTCGCCGAGCGGGTCGAGCGGGTCTGGCAGGAGCTGCCGAAGCTGCTGCGCGGCGCGGACGCGGAGTGGTACCAGCACGTGTACGACGAGCTGTCCGCGGCCGGCGTCCCGGACGAACTCGCCACCCGCGTGGCCGGCTTCTCCTCCGCCTTCCCGACGCTCGACATCGTGTCGGTGGCCGACCGCATGGGCAAGGAGCCGCTGGACGTCGCCGAGGTCTACTACGACCTCGCCGACCGGCTGGACATCACGCAGCTCATGGACCGCATCATCGAGCTGCCGCGCGCCGACCGCTGGCAGTCCATGGCCCGCGCTTCCATCCGTGAGGACCTGTACGCGGCGCACGCGGCCCTCACCGCGGACGTCCTCGCGGTGGGCAACGGCACTTCGACGCCGGAGCAGCGGTTCAAGGCGTGGGAGCAGAAGAACAGCGCGCTCCTGGGCCGTGCCCGCACCACCCTGGACGAGATCCGCAGCTCGGACTCGTTCGACCTCGCCAACCTGTCGGTGGCGATGCGCACGATGCGGACGCTGCTGCGGACGCACTCGTAGCCGTACGGCAAGGAAGGGCGCCCCGGGGACCGTCTCCCCGGGGCGCCCTTCTTCTTGCCCGTTTCTCGTCCGGAACGTGCGGCGAATTTACCTTTTCCTGCTCTTCGCGAGGGTTCGGATAGGGTCGGCGTGTGCACACCGCGCCGTCTGACACCGAACAGGTGGGCCGTACGGCACCACCGGGAGGCTCCGCGTCGCGCGTGGGCCGTGAGCTGCCGCAGGTCGCCGCCGCGCTCGTCGTGGTGCTGATGTTGTGTGTCGTCGTCCGCCTGCCGTGGGCGGGCGACCTCGGCATGCACGCGGCCACGGTCCAGCGGTTCCGGCACAGCCTGCTGCACCCCGGCAACCCGCTGGTCGACGCCGACACGCCGAGCCCGTACCACTCGCCCTGGATGCTGCTGCTCGGCACCGTCGCCAAGCTGACGGGCCTGTCGGTCTTCGTGGTGCTGCGCCTGGCCGCGCTCACCGGGCTGGGCCTGCTGGTGACGGGCGTCCGACGCTACGTCCGCACGCTGAGCGGCCACCGCGCCGCCCCCGCGCTGGCCTTCCTGAGCCTGGTCTTCCTCTGGGGTCCGCTGCTGTTCAACTGGAGCGGCTTCCTCGGGCTGAACTCCCTCGCGCTGACGGTGTCGTACCCCAGCGTGTTCGCGCTCGGGCTCACCTTCCACTTCTGGGCCTGGCTGACGCGGACGGTGCGCGGGGAAGTGGCGTGGGGGGCGTGCCTGGGGCTGGGTGCGCTGTGGGCGGTGATCCTGCTGTGCCACCAGTTCACCGGCGTGGTGGCCTCGTTGGGCGGGCTGGCGACGGTGCTCGCGGCCCGGCCGGCGCGCGGCGCGCTGCTCCGGCTGGGCGCCGGGGTGCTCCTGGGCCTGCTGGTGCTGTGGCTGTGGCCGTACTACGACTTCTTCGCGCTGTTCTCCGCGGGCGCGGACCTGGAGGCCGTCCACCGGCCGCTGTACCAGCACCTGGTCGGGCGGTTCGGACTGGTGCTGCTCGGGGTGGTGGCGCTGGGCTTCCGCCTGCGCAGGGACCACCGCGACCCCCTCGCCCTCTTCTTCCTGTTCGGCGTGCTGGTGTTCGCGGCGGGGGGTCTGACCGGCCACTACTCCTGGGGCCGCGCCCTGCCCGCCGCGTTGATCCCGGCGCAGCTCGCGGCGGCGCTGGAGGCGGTGTCGGCGGGGCGGGTCCTGGTGCGGCGGGGGTGGGCGTGCGTGCTGCTCGCCGCGCTGGCGGTGGGGGCGTGGACGCAGGCCGGGACACTCGGGTACGCGGTGCCGCGGGACGCGCTGCCCGGGGTGGTCGCGGCGAAGTACCGGACGCCGTGGGCGGGTTACCAGTGGATCATGCGGGCGGGGGTGCGGTACGGGGACGTGGTGATGGCGCGTAGGTTCCCGGCCCGGCAGATCCCCGCGTACGGTCCGTACACCGTGGCGCCCGGGTACCCGGATTTCTTCCTCCCGGACGCCGGGCGGAGGGAGGCGGCGGTGGAGCGGTACTTCTCGCCGGCGGCGGGCGCCGGGGAACGGCGGGGGATCCTGCGGGAGTACGGGGTGAAGTGGGTCCTGGGGGGCAGCGAGGCGCCGTGGCTCCGCAGGACGGCCGTCGGTCCGGGCGGGCAGGTGCTGTACCGAGTGCTCTCCTGAGCCGCTCAAGAGAACCCCGACGGCGCTGGAAACCTCCGTTACTTCAGCGCACTTGCCACCAGCCGTGCGGCGTTCCGGACGCGGGGTCGGGCCAGACGGCGGATGGCGGGCCGGGTGATCCGGGCCGTCACCCCCACCGGACGCCAGCGGAGCTGGAGGCGGCCGGGGTTGCGGCCTTCCGGTTCGACGGTGAGTTCGTGGGGGGCCGCGCCGGAGTGGTAGTCGATGCGGGCGGTGCGGGCCGGGAAGTCCAACGGGGCCAGGAGCAGACCCGAGTGGGACAGGCCCTGCTGGTCCAGGCGGACCACGGGGTGCCGTACGCCCTGGAAACCGTGGAGCGGGACCGGCGCGGACACGAGGTCGAGGCGGACCGTGCCCTCGAAGACGCCGGGGCGGACCGGGTCCAGACGGAAGGGGACCGTCATACGGCGCCGGCCGGGGCTGAGGAGCAAGGACGCGCGCTGGGGACCGACCGGCAGGCGCAGGCCGGGGTCGTAGGTGCGGATCGCCAGGGTCAGGGTCGCCCCCGCGCCGGGCGTCAGCTCCGTGATCTCGTGCCGGAACAGGGCGGTCGGGAACGGCCGGGTGTCCAACTCCAGCTCGGAGACGTCCAGTTCGCGGCGGGCGCGGTCCGTCGAGGGCACGGTGTCACCCCAGTACGGGACCCCCGCACCGTCGGTCGTCACCCGCCGCGGTGCCACCGCGTGCCCCAGCCCGCGCGCCGCCAGCCGGGCCTCGGCCAGGCGGCCGTCCCGCAGCAGCTCCAGCACCACCCGCTCGGCGCGCGGCAGCCGGCCGTACGCCTCGGGGGAGAGCGTGTCCAGGTAGGGGTTCATGATCTCCGCGAAGGACGTCAGCCACTCCTCGTCCCGGTACGGCAGGTCACCGGCGTACATCCGGAAGTCGTGCTTGAGGAACTTGTAGTCCTTGTCCTCCCGCAGCCCCGCGTGCCCGCTGCTCACCAGGAACTCGTCGATCAGCCGCTGGACGTGCACCCGGTCGGCCACGTTGGAGATCTTGTGCCGCTGGTTGGAGATGGACGCGGAGGACGCGTCCGCGAACGGCTCGATGTACCAGACGTACACCGGCTCCGGGATGATCGTGAACGCCTCCGCCAGGCAGTACGCCTGCGCCGAGAACAGCTGGTCCTCGTAGTGGATGCCCTCGGGGAAGCGGAGCTGGTGCCGGTCGAGGAAGGCGCGCGCGTACATCTTGCTCGTCGACAGGTGCTCGAAGAGCAGACGCGGGTCCGCCTCGATGCCCTCCAGCGTGCGGCGCTCGGCGACCAGGTGCGGCATCCAGGTCGAGCGGCGGCCGTTGTCCACCCGGACCCGGCGGACCGCGCCCATGGTGAAGTCGACGTCCCGCTCGCGGTGCGCGGCGAGCAGCGACTCGACGGCGCGCGGCGGGAGTTCGTCGTCGCTGTCGAGGAACATCAGGTACGGCGCCCGGGCGATCTCGATGGCCCGGTTGCGCGGGGCGCTGCACCCGCCGCTGTTCTCGGGCAGCCGGATGTAGCGGATGCGGTGGTCCTGGGCCGCCAGCTCCCGGGCCACCGCGGGGGTCTCGTCCGTCGAGTGGTCGTCGCTGATGACGATCTCGATGTTCGCGTGGGTCTGCGCGCGCAGCGAGGCGACCGCGCGGGGCAGGCGGGCCGCGTCGTTGTAGACGATGACCGTGACCGTGACGTCGGGGCGGGTCATGCCGTGGCCTCCTCGGGCGTCGGGGCGGGGGTGCGGTCCTCGATGGGGAGCACGGGCGGCAGCGCGTCCTCCGGTTCCTCCAGGAACACCCGGCGTACGACCCGTTCGGCGGCACGCCCGTCGTCGTACTCGCAGAACCGGCGCCGGAACGCGGCCCGCGCCTTGGCCGCGTTCTCGTCGCGCCAGGCCCCGGAGAGGAAGATCTCGGCCAGCTCCTCCTGGGTGCGGGCGACCTGGCCGGGGTGCTCGGCCATCAGGTCGAAGTAGACGCCGCGGGTGGTCCGGTACGTCTCCCAGTCGTCGGCGTAGATCACGATCGGGCGGTTCAGGTTGGCGTAGTCGAACATGATCGACGAGTAGTCCGTGACCAGCGCGTCGGCGGCCAGGCACAGCTCCTCGACGGGGTCGTAGGAGGAGACGTCGATGATCCGGCCGGAGCGGCGCAGGCCGGTCAGCGGGGAGGCGGCGCCGCCGTAGAAGTAGTGGGCGCGGACGAGGAGGACGGTGTCGTCGCCGAGGCGGTCGGCGAGGGCGGCGAGGTCGAGGCGAGGGGTGTAGCCGGCCTCGTAGTCGCGGTGGGTGGGGGCGTACAGGACGGCGGTCCTGCCCGGGGCGATGCCGAGGCGGTCGCGGGCCGCGCGGACGTCGGCGGCGGTGGCCGTGTAGAAGACGTCGTTGCGCGGGTAGCCGTGGTCCAGGGACGTGTAGCGGGAGGGGTAGGCGCGTTCCCACATACGGGTGGAGTGGCTGTTGGCGCTGACGCTGTAGTCCCACTTGTCGACACGGGTCAGCAGGGCGGCGAAGTCCAGGCCCTTGGCGGCGGCCGGGTGGTCCATCTGGTCCAGGCCCATGCGCTTGAGCGGGGTGCCGTGGTGGGTCTGGAGGTGGACGGCGTCCGGGCGTTTGACCACCGCGTTCGGGAAGTTGACGTTGTTCGTCAGGTACTTGGCGGTGGCGAGGGTCTCCCAGTAGCGGCGGGTGCCGGGGACGACGTGGTCGGTGCCGGGCGGCAGCAGGGCCTCGCTCTGCTTGTTCACCACCCACACCGGGCGGATGTGCGGGGCGAGTTCGGCGAGCTTGGCGGCGATGGCGGCCGGGTTGCAGGCCACACCGCGGTCCCAGTAGGCCGCGAACACGGCGAGGTTCGGGTCCACCGGGCGGCTCAGGGCGCGCTGGTACTGGTGGTCGCGGATCCTGGTGCTCAGCTGCCGCTTGCGGGTGCGTACGGCCTTGCGGGCGGCACGGCGGGTGCGGTTGGCGGCCTGGAACGCGCGGTACTTGGTGTACGCGCCCTCCTCCAGCAGCGCGTGCCGGACGCCCTCCAGGCCCGCCGGGCGCCGGTGGTCCTCGGGGCGCCAGCGGACCGCGGCCACGGAGGCGCGGCGGAAGAACTCGCGGGCCACCGGGTCGGGCAGCTCCTCGCGGGCGAAGGTGCGGATGAGGTCGCGCACCATCAGGTCGTACAGCACCGCGCGGGGGGCGCGGCGGTCCTTGGTGAGCGACAGCAGGGACTCGTAGCGGTCGATGAGCCGGAGCCGGTCCTCGGGGGAGCGCGGCGGCAGGCTCTCGGGGCGCAGCACGCGGTGCTCGTACGCCGTCTGGTTGAGGCAGGCGACCCGGCCGGCGTACAGCAGGGCCGCGTGGGCGGCGCGCGGCTCGTCGTCGGTGTCCAGCCGTTCCCCGTAGGCCCGCCAGAACGCGCCGCGCAGGGCGCGGTTTCCCAGCAGCGGGGTGAGTCGCAGCAGGTCGGCGGCCTCGTCCAGGGGCCGGCCCGCCCGGCCGACGGCGGCGAGGTGGCGGCCGTCGCGGGAGGGTCTGGCGGCGGTCTGCCAGGTGGTGGTGACGTGGTCGAAGAGGAGGACGTCGACGGGTTCGGCGGTGGCGTCCAGTTCGGCGGTCCGCTCGGCGATCAGGCGGGGCGCGCCGGCCGGCAGGCCGTCCTTGGCGTGGACGAAGTGCAGCCAGCGGCCGGACGCCCGGGCGGCGCCGGCCGCCCGGGCCGCCGGGTCGCCGGTGCCGTCCGGCAGCGGGACGACGATCGCCTCAAGCGCGTGGTGCTCGGCCGTCTCCAGGGCCCAGTCGCCGACGGCGGCGACGATCACCTCGACGTCGGGGAGGGGGTGGGCCGCCAAGGAGTCCAGCAGATCGGTCAGATGCCCCTGTGCGTTCGGCCCGTGGACGATCACGCTCAACTGGGGCATCGCGATGGACTCCTTCGACTCGTCGTCTCCCGGCGAACCCTTCATAACATACTGTCATTAAGCGGATGAAAGGGATAACTACGGTTGGCGTAAGAGCTGCGCTCAGGAAGGAAGACCGACTTTCGGGGCGTCCGGTTGCGGTGTGTTCGCGTTTGTGGCAGCCGGCTTCGCTTTTGCGGCATCCGCTTTCGGCGCGGGCTTCTTAGGGGCCGGTTTCTTGTCGCCGGTGAACGCCTCGTACTCCTTCATGACGTCCTCGGTCGGCCCGTCCATGCGCAGCTCGCCGCGTTCCAGCCACAGGACCCGCTCGCAGGTGTCACGGATCGACTTGTTGTTGTGGCTGACCAGGAAGACCGTCCCCGCGTGCTGCCGCAGCTCGCGGATGCGTGCCTCGGAGCGCTTCTGGAAGGAGCGGTCGCCGGTGGCCAGCGCCTCGTCGATCAGCAGGACGTCGTGGTCCTTGGCGGCGGCGATGGAGAAGCGCAGGCGCGCCGCCATGCCGGAGGAGTACGTGCGCATCGGCAGGGTGATGAAGTCGCCCTTCTCGTTGATCCCCGAGAAGTCGACGATGTCCTGGTAGCGCTCCTTGATCTGCTCCCGGGACATGCCCATGGCGAGCCCGCCGAGGAAGACGTTCCGCTCACCCGTGAGGTCGTTCATCAGGGCCGCGTTGACGCCCAGCAGGGAGGGCTGGCCGTCGGTGTAGATACGCCCGTTCTCCACCGGGAGCAGGCCCGCGACCGCCTTCAGCAGGGTCGACTTGCCGGAGCCGTTCGTCCCGATGAGCCCGATCGCCTCCCCCTTGTGGGCGACGAACGACACCTTCTTCACCGCGTGCACCTTGCGCACGCCGGCCGCCTTCTCGGCCTGCTTGCGACGGAGGATGCGGTTGAGTGCGGCGGTGGCGGAGCCCCGCCCGGCGCCGGTGCCGTTCACCCGGTAGACGATGTCGACGCGGTCGGCGACGACGGTGGGGACCTTCTCTTCGCTGCGCTCAGCCACGGCCGTACGTCTCCTCAGCCTTCCAGAAGTAGATGAAGCCGCCGATGCCCGCGGCCAGGGCCCAGCCGATCGCCGCCGCCCACACGTGCGGGGGCAGCTGGCTGGCGTGGAAGCTGTCGATCAGCGCGAACCGCATGAGGTCGATGTAGACGGCGGCCGGGTTGATCTCCAGCAGGACGGTGACGATGCGCGGCAGGTCGTCCTTGTCGGCCAGCTTGTCGATGCTCCACATCACGCCGGACACGTACATCCAGGTGCGCAGCACGAACGGCATCAGCTGGGCGATGTCCGGGGTCTTCGCGCCCATCCGCGCCATGATCATCGACACGCCGGCGTTGAACGTGAACTGGAGCGCCAGGGCCGGGACGGCCAGCACCCAGGAGACGGAGACCGGCACGCCGAAGCAGAGCAGGATGACGACCAGCGCGGCCATCGAGAACAGCAGCTGCTGGAGCTGCTGGAGGCAGAAGGAGATCGGCAGGGCGGCGCGCGGGAAGTGCAGGGCGCGGACCAGGCCGAGGTTGCCGGAGATCGCGCGGGTGCCCGCCATGATCGAGCTCTGCGTGAACGTCCAGATGAACACGCCCGTGACCAGGAACGGGATGTAGTCGGGCACGCCGTGCTTGGTGCCGAGCAGCACGCCGAAGATGAAGTAGTAGACCGCCGCGTTCAGCAGCGGGGTCATGACCTGCCAGACCTGGCCGAGCTTCGCCTGGCTGTACTGCGCGGTGAGCTTGGCGGTGGCGAAGGCGCCGATGAAGTGGCGGCGGGCCCACAGCTGGCGGACGTACTCCGGCAGGGTGGGGCGGGCGCCGCTGACCGACAGGCCGTGCCGGGCGGCCAGCGCCGCGAGATCGTCGTCTGCCGGGGCCCGGGTGGGGGGCGGTGTGTGGAGGACCTGGCTCACATCCGCTGCTTTCGCTCGGGGGAGGGGGGTGCTGCGCCCGGCCTTCGCCGGACCGCCGCGTCCGTGCCCGTCGTCCGGCGTTTCCTTACGCTTCTCTTCACGTTCTCTTACGTCGGGACGGGACCGTATCGTCGCAACGCGAGCGTAGGCGCAATCGACGTCGGAACGCAACCGTTTCGTCGTAACGCCCTATGCTGTGGGTATGACGACGAACGCCGCCGAGTCCGCCGACGAGCCACCGGCGCGTCCGCGCCGCCGGGCGCCCGCCGGCGCGGCCGTGCTCCGGGAGGACGTGACCGAGGCGATCCGCGCCGCCGTCTTCGAGGAACTGGCGGCCGTCGGTTACGCGCGCATGTCCATCGAGGGGATCGCCCGGCGGGCCGGGGTCGGCAAGACGGCCGTCTACCGGCGGTGGCGTTCGAAGCTCCACCTGGTACTGGACGTCGTCTCGGCGATGGCGGTGACCGGGTTCCCGGTGCCCGACACCGGCTCCCTGGAGGGTGACCTGCGGCTCCTCTACGAGCTCACGTCCCGCGCCCTGCGCCATCCGGTCGCGTCCCAGATCATCCCCGACCTCCAGGCCGAGGCGGCCCGCAACCCCGAGATCGCGGAGGCCTTCCAGAAGGCGCTGCGGGACGGGCAGGAAGGGGTCGCGAGCAGGATCGTGACGGCGGCCGAGGGGCGGGGCGAGGTCCGCGCGGGCGTCGATCCCGACCTGGCCCTGGACCTGATCTCCGGGCCGCTGTACTGGCGCTCGGTGGTCATCCGCTCCCCGAAACTGCCGAAGGGGTACCTGGAGAAGCTGGCACGGGCGACGGCGGGTGCGCTGAAGGCGCTGTGAGGCGCCCGTGAGGGACGCGGGGAACCGCGTGAGCGGTCTCCCGCGACCCCGCCGCCTCCCGAGCCGCCGTGCCCGTCGTACCCGTGTCTCAGTGGAGCAGGCGGCGGAGCCGGCCGCGGGCCACGGTCAGCGCGCCGTGGAGCCCGGTGGCCACCCGCAGGGCCAGCGCACCGGAGTGCGTGGCGTACGGCTGTGCCAGGAGCACGCCGTGCAGGGCGCTCGGCACGGCGCGCCGGCGCAGCCGGCCCGCGCCCGCGAGGGCGTGCGCCGTGGTCTCGCGCCGGGTGCCGTCCGGGAAGCGGAGGGTCAGCCGCAGGTCCCAGGTGCCCGAGCCGAGCCGTGCCAGGTCGACGGGGACCTCGGCGGACCAGCTGTCCGGACCCGAGGGCGTCAGCGCCACCGTCGTGCGCCCGCGCCCGCGCTCGTCCTCGCGCCCGTGCCACGCCACGTCCACCTCGGGCGGGCCCGCCTCGGCCACCTTCCCGTAGAACTCGTGCAGCCGCAGACGCAGCACCGAGGCCCGCGCGCGGGGGCGCAGTTCCGCGTCGACCGCGAGCGGGAGCGCGGCGACGGGCCGGGTCAGCAGGGGGGCCAGGGAGACCTCGGGGAGGTCGGCGGACCAGACCGGGTCGCCCTCGGGGGCGCGGGCGTACGGCGGGAGCAGGCGGGCCGGGCGGGCGGCGAGCTCGCGCAGGCGGGGCAGGTCGCGCGGCTCGGGGGAGGCCAGGACGACCCGCGCGAGCAGCCGGCCGGGGGCGTCGGGGGCCAACTCCCGGCCGGCCGCGTCGTAGCGCGCGAGGTACGCACGGGTGTGCTCCCACCAGGCACGCCGGTAGGGCGCGTCGCGCAACCCCAGCTCGCGCGCGTACATGCGCACGTCGTGGTCGAGGAACTTGGCGCGTGCCGCCCGCGCCAGCTCCTGCTGCCCGGCGCCCAGCAGGATGTCGTACGCCAGCGCGCACGCCTGGACGCGCGCCGTCCAGTTCTCGATGCCGCCCCGGTCCAGCGAGAGCGACAGCCGCCCGGCCGACCGGCGCACCTGCCACACGTACACGCGGTCCGGCACCAGCGCCATGCGCGGGGACGCGGCCAGCACGCGCGCGGTGAAGACGAAGTCCTCGTAGAGGAAGCGGCCCTCGGGGAAGCGGATGCCGTGGTCGCGCAGGAAGTCGGTGCGGTACAGCTTGTTGACGCACAGCGTGTCGTGGACCAGCCGGGGCTGCTGCGAGGGGCGCGCGAGGACGGAGTGCGCCGTGTACAGGGGCGCCTGCCAGGGCTGTTCGCGCCCCGACGGCAGCTCCCGGCGCACACACAGACCGCTCGCGACCTGGGCGCGCGCATCCGTGGCCGCCGCCAGCAGCGCGTCCACCGCGCCGGGCGGCAGCACGTCGTCGCTGTCCAGGAACATCACGTACGGCGCGGTCACCGCGTCGATCCCGGTGTTGCGCGGACTGCCGCAGCCGCCGCTGTTCACGCTCCGGCGCACCACCCGCAGCCGCGGCTCACCGGCGGCCAGCCCGGTGAGCAGTGCGTCGCTGCCGTCCGTGGAGCAGTCGTCCACGGCGATCACCTCGGCGACCGCGGGCCCCTGCGCCAGCGCCGAGCGCACCGCCTCGCCCACATGGGCGCGGTCGTTGTAGCCGATGACGACCACGGCGACCTGGGCCACCGGTGCCGGACGCGGGTCTCGCGGTTCTGGATGCATGGGGTCCACGGGCCGGGAGCGTAGGAGGATTCGGCAACACACCGTCAAGAGGCGCTTGGCACTCGCTCAAGAGGTGGTCAGTACTCGCTCCGGAAGACGGTCGGGACCGGGCCGGGGTTGCGTCCGCGGCGCCGAGTTCCCGACCGGTGGCCGCGTGGACCGCCACAGCCGTACGAAGGACAGCACGGCGGCGGCCGTCAGCAGCCCGTTCCGGGACAGCATCAGCAGGCACCCGGTCCAACTGCCGTCGATCACCTCGCGGTAGTGCATCGGGAACGCCAGCGTGCTCAGCGCGGACGCCAGGAGGATCAGCACCGCCACCGGCCGCTGGCCGGTGTGCCGCGAGGTCAGGCACACGGCGGCCAGCCCGATCAGCCAGATCATGTACTGGGGGCTGATGACCCGGCTGGTGACCGTGAACAGCAGCACCGCGCTCAGCGCCGCGTCGTACGGCGTCGCCGCGCTCCAGTGCCGCGCGCGCACCCGCCACAGCACCAGCAGCCCGAAGGCGACCGCCGTCAGCGTCAGCGAGGCGGTGGCGACGGCGTGCACATGGGGGCCGGTCATCTCCATCGCGCCGTACTGGTAGCGGACCCGGCCCGGCCAGCCGAAGTGCCGGGCCAGATTGAGCGCCGTACCGCCGAGCGACTCGATCTGCACGCCCCGGCCGCCCTGCTCCCGCAGGAAGGACAGCGGATGCGTGAAGAGGGCCGCGAGCACGGCCAGGCACGCGACCCCGGCCCACGCCCCCCACGCCCACGCCGTGCGCGTCGGCCGGCCCCGGGGCGTGCCCAGCAGCACCAGCGCCGGCCACACCTTCACCAGCGCGCCCAGTGCCCCGAGCACACCGCCCGCGCGCGGGAAGCGCGCCGAGGCCAGCAGGGACAGCACGGCCAGCGCGGTGACCTGGACGTCGTACCGGGCGAGCGGCATGTGCAGCAGCAGCGGCAGACCGCCGGTCCACAGGGCCGCGCCGAGCAGGCTCCGTCCGGGCCGGGTGCCCGCGCGGAGCAGCGCGAGCGCGGTCAGCGCGTCCACGGCCAGCGTGAGCGCCACGAACGCCTCGAAGTACGTCAGGCCCGGCAGCAGGCCCGGCGCCAGCAGCACCGCGCCCGCGCCGGGCGGGTACTGCCACAGCGTGTCGTGCACCGGGAAGGAACCGTGCGCGAGGACGCCGTACCAGTGGAAATACAGCCGCCACACCTCACGGGTCACCGAACCGCCGCCCAGCAGCGGGGCGCCGCCGTGGACGAGCAGCCACAGCATCAGGGCGCGGGTGGTGAGCCACAGGACGGCGAGGGTGAGGACCGGGCCGGGGGTGACACGGAGACGGTTCATCACATGGGAGCCTAAGCGGTACGGATGGTGTATTCATGCTGATACGCCGTCAAGGGCCGCAAATATTGGCTAATCGCAAGAGATCGGGCCATGGTGAACGTCGGGCTTCCTGCGAAACCGCAGTCGCGTCGGGCGGCTGGAACGACCACGGACGTACCGACAGGTGCAACGAGCCACCCCCCGCACGGGGTACTGGGGCACACCCGCCTCCACCGGGCCGCCGTCGTGGGCGTGCCCGCGCTGGTGATGCTCGCGCTCGGGCTGTGGGGCCTGGACCGGGGCGGCATGTGGCGCGACGAGGCCGTCAGCTTCCAGGTCGGACGCCGTACGGTGCCGCGGATCTGGCTCCTGCTGCACGACGTGGACGCGGTGCACGGCCTGTACTACCTGCTGCTGCGGCCCGTCCTCGCCGTCCATCCCGGGGAGGTCGCCCTCCGGCTGCCGTCGGTGTGCGCGGCGACCGTCACGGCGGGCCTGGTCGCCGCCCTCGGCGCCCGGCTGGCCCGGCCGCGGGTCGGTCTGTGGGCCGGGCTGCTCTACGCCGTCGCGCCGATGGCCGGCCACTACGCGCAGGAGGGCCGCTCGTACGCCCTGGTCGCGGCCGGCGCCACCGCGGCGACCCTGCTGTTCGTCCGGGCCGTGCGGGACGGGACGTGGTGGCCGTACGGCGCGGTCCTCTCACTCACCTGCTGGCTCCACGAGTTCGCGGTGCTGCTGCTCCCCGCGCACGCGGTGTCGCTGGCGCTGGCCCGGGCCGGGGCGCGGGTGTGGCGGGGGTGGGGGAGCGCGGCGGCGGCGGTCGTGGCCGCGCTGGTGCCGATGGTGGTGGTCTCGCGGGGACAGTCGGCGCAGCTGGCCTGGTTGCGCACGCCTACGGCGGACACAGCGGAAAGGTTGCTGCGCAGGTTCCTGGGGCCGACGGACGAGGTGTTCTGGGTGTGTCTCGCGCTGGCCGTGGTGGGGCTGGTCGGGTTGGTGGGGCGGCGGGGTGAACCGACGTGTGCGGGGGTGGCGTTGCCGCTGGTGGTGGTGCCGCCGGTGGTGCTGATGCTGGCGTCCCAGTTCTCGCCGCTGTACGTCGACCGGTACGTGCTCTACGCGCTGTCGGGGGCGCCGTTGCTCGTGGCGTCGGGGGCCGAGCGGGTGGCCGGGGCGGTCGGACGGCGCCCGCTCCCGCGGTCCCCCTCCGTCCCCCTCGCCGGCGTCCTCGCCATCGCCCTCTCCCTCCTCCACCAGTTCCCCCTCCTCCAGGAGGACCGCGATCCCCGGAGCCGGCCGGATGATCTCGGTGCCGTCTCCCGCGCGGTCGCGCGCAAGGTGGAGCCCGGCGATCCCGTGCTCTTCCTGCCGGCGTCGACGCGGAACGTGGCGCTCACGTACCCGGGGGCGTTCCGGGGGACGCGGGACGTGGCGCTGATGGCGGGGGCGGCCGGGTCCGGGACGTTGTACGGGCGGGAGGCCGGTCCGGCGGAGGTGCGGCGCAGACTGGCGCGGGTGGACCGGGTGTGGGTCGTCGCGGACCGCAAGCTGCTCGCCGGCCGCGGGTCCCCGGGCGGTCCCGTCGAGCGGGCGAAGGCCGATGTGCTGGGGCGGGAGTTCCTCGGCCAGGACGAGGCCGTGCGCGGTGGGCTGACCGTACGGCTGTACGTCCGCCCGGTCAGCCCGCTGCTCGCGCCTCAGCCTCCGCCGCCGCGTCCAGGGCCGTCGTGAGCCGCTCCAGGCGGGCGTGCAGGTCGACGACCTCCGCCAGGTCGAGGCCGGTCGACGACATGATCCGCCGGGGCACCTCCAGGGCCCGCTCGCGCAGGGCCGTGCCCTCCTCGGTGAGGTGGACCCGGACCGAGCGCTCGTCCTGCGCGCTGCGCTCGCGCCGCACCAGACCGGCCCCCTCCAGCCGCTTGACGAGCGGGGACAGCGTGCCGGAGTCGAGCCTCAGCCGTTCGCCGAGCTTCTTGACCGGCAGGTCGCCCTCTTCCCACAGGACCAGCATCACCAGGTACTGGGGGTAGGTCAGCCCGAGGTCCTTGAGGATCACGCGGTAGACGCTGTTGAAGGCGCGTGACGCCGCGTGCAGCGAGAAGCAGATCTGGCGGTCCAGTCGCAGCCACTCCGTGTCGGTCATGGGTCCATGGTAGCTCTTGCGGCCGATTTAGTTGTGCACAACTTAGTTGTGTGCTCTACTTGTGCTCGCAACGAACCGAACACCCGAGAGGGATGGTCTTCATGGACGCGCTCTACACCGCTGTCGCCACCGCCACCCACGGCCGCGAGGGCCGCGCCGTCTCCTCCGACGGCAAGATCGACCTCGCCCTGGCCATGCCGGTGGAGCTGGGCGGCAACGGCCAGGGCACCAACCCGGAGCAGCTCTTCGCCGCCGGGTACGCCGCCTGCTTCGGCAGCGCCCTCGGTCTCGTCGGGCGCCAGGCGAAGGTCGACGTCAGCGACGCGGCCGTGACCGCCGAGGTCGGCATCGGCAAGGAGGGCGAGAGCTTCGGGCTGAAGGTGACCCTGCGCGTCGAGCTGCCCGACACCGTGGACGAGGAGACCGGCCGCAAGCTGGTCGAGGGCGCCCACCAGGTCTGCCCCTACTCCAAGGCCACCCGCGGCAACATCGAGGTCGACCTCGTCATCGAGTAGGCACCACGCACGCCCGAGGGGGCCGGCCCGGTCGGGGCCGGCCCCCTCGGTGTTCCCGCTAGGCCGACGTCAGCGCGTCCGGGGAGGCCGCCTGGCCCGGGATCCGGGGCGCCGGAGCGGGCATCGGCTCGCCCAGCAGCAGGGTCCGCACCACCCGTTCGGCGGCCCGCCCGTCCTCGTAGGCGCAGAACCGGGCCCGGAAGTCCGCGCGCAGCCGCGCCGACTCCTCGTCCCGCCACCCGCCCGAGGCGAACAGCCGGGCCAGCTCCCGGTAGGAGTGCGTGACACGGCCGGGCGGCTCGGCGGTGATGTCGAGGTACGTGCCCCGGCTCGCCGTGAACGCGGCCCAGTCGTCGGCGTGCACCACGATCGGCCGGTCCAGGTTGGCGTAGTCGAACATCACGGACGAGTAGTCGGTGACCAGCGCGTCCGCCGCCAGCAGCACGTCGGACAGCCGTGGTTCGTCGGTCGCGTCGACCACGACCCCGCGCCGGGCCAGCTCCGCGAGGCCCATGCCGCGCGCGGGACCGTTCGCCAGCGACGGGTGCAGCCGGACCACCAGGGTGTGCCCCTCGCCCAGGTCGGCCGCGAACCGGGCCAGGTCGAACCGCTCCACGTACCCGCCGCGTCGGTAGTCCCGCCGGGTCGGCGCGTACAGCACGACCGTGTGGTCCGCCGGGATGCCGTGCCGCTCCCGGAAGTCGCTGTGACCGCCGTTGACCAGCACGTCGTTGCGCGGGCTGCCGGTGCGCACCGAGGTGAAGTGGCAGGGGTAGGCCCGCTCCCAGACCAGCTCGGAGTGGCGGTTGGCGACCAGGCTGTAGTCCCAGCGGTCGGCCCGGCGCAGCATCTGCGGCACGTCGAAGCCCAGCCGGGCGCCCGGTTTGTCCAGCAGGTCGGCGCCCAGGTACTTCAGCGGGGTGCCCTGATGGGTGTGGATGTGCACGCTGCCGGGGCGCTTGGCGAGGCTGCCGGGCCAGTTGACGTCGTTGACGAAGAACTTCGCGCGCGCGGTCACCTCCAGGTAGCGCCGGGAGCCGACGATCACGTGCTCGACGCCGGGCGGCAGCCGCGCGGCGGTCTCCGCGTCCCGCACCACCCATACGCCGCGCAGCCCCGGGGCGATCTCCCGGGCGGCGGCGTGGACGGCCGCCGGGTCGCCCAGCAGGCCCCGGTGCGAGGACGCCGAGTAGACCACGAGGTCCTCGTCGAGCGGCCGGCGGGCGTGCAGGGCCGTCCAGCCGGTGCGGGCCCGCTCGGCGGCGGCCCGGCGCGCCCGGTCCGCCCGCCGGGCCGCCTCCCGCCCGGCCCGCGCCGCCTGCCGCTTGACCCGGTACCCGGCCCAGGAACCGGTCAGCACGCGGACCTCGCCGGCCGGCCTCGCGCCCTCCGGCCGGTGCCGGCGGAACATCTCCGCCGTCCGGCGGAAGAACTCGGCCCTGTCGGCGGGCGGCAGCCGGTCCGGCTTGGCCAGGATGTCCAGGCAGTGCTCGCCCATCTTGCGGTGCAGGTAGGGCCGCCAGGCCGCCAGCTCCGGCCGCTCGGCCACGAAGGCGAAGACCCGCTCGTACTGGTCGTGGATGTCGAAGTGCTTGCGGCTGGTGGTGGACAGGATGTTGCCCTGCCGGCGCTGCCGGTAGTTCAGGCAGATCCGGTCCAGGGCGGCGATCCGGCGGGCGCTGAGCATGACCGGGAAGGTCCAGGGGGTGTCCTCGTAGTAGCCCGGCGGGAACGCGAAGCCGTTCTCCGCGACGAACTCGCGCCGGTAGACCTTGTTCCAGACCACCATCAGCAGGTCGAGGATCTGCGGGTACTCCGAGGCGGCGAACGTGCCGGGGGCCTGGGCCAGGACGTGGGCGAGGACGTTGCGCCGGGTGCCGCCCCACCAGTAGGTGCGCGCGTAGTCGAAGACGAGCACGTCCGGGTCCTCGGCCTCGGTGAGCCGGTCGGCGACGGCCCGCAGCGCGCCCGGGGTGAGGGTGTCGTCGCTGTCCAGGAAGAAGAGGTAGTCGCCGGTGGCGTGCGGCATGCCCGCGTTGCGGGCCCGGCCGAGGCCCACGTTCTCCGGCAGGTGCAGCACCCGCACGCGCGGGTCGCGCTCGGCGTACTCGTCCAGGATCGCGCCGCAGCCGTCCGGGGAGCAGTCGTCCACGGCGATCAGCTCGAAGTCGCCGAAGGACTGGCCTAGCACCGAGTCCAGGCACTCGCGCAGGAATCCCTGCACCTTGAAACAGGGCACGATCACACTGAAGCGGGGCACGGCGGGTCAGCTCCTCACGAGGGTCGCGGCGGCGGGGGCGGGGATGCGTTCCGCGAGCGGGATCACGGCCGGGACCGCCTCCGGCGGCTCGCCGAGCAGCACCCGCCTCACGACCCGCTCGGCGGCCCGCCCGTCGTCGAACTGGCAGAACCGCTGCCGGAACGCCGCCCGCAGCGCCCTGGCCTCCGGACCCGCGTACGAGCCGTCGCGGAAGACGGCGGCCAGTTCCCCGGGGGTCCGGGCGACCAGTCCGGGCGGCTCGGCCGGCAGGTCGAAGTAGACGCCCCGGGTCTCCCGGTAGACCTCCCAGTCGTCGGCGTACACGACGATCGGCCGGTCCAGGTTGGCGTAGTCGAACATGATGGACGAGTAGTCGGTGACCAGCGCGTCCGCGGCCAGGCACACCTCCTCGGAGGAGCGGTGGGCGGTGACGTCGATGACCCGGCCGGAGCCCCGGACACCGCCCCGGTCGTAGAAGTAGTGGGCGCGCAGCAGCACGACGACGTCCTCGCCGGCCGCCGCGCAGAACGCCTCCAGGTCCAGGCCGGGCTCGAAGCCGGTGTGGTGGTCGCGGTGGGTCGGCGCGTACAGCACGGCCGTCCGGCCCTCCGGGACGCCCAGCTCCCGCCGGATCCGGGCCACGTCCCGCGCGGTCGCCGTGTAGTAGACGTCGTTGCGCGGATAGCCGTACTCCAGGTGCTCGTAGGAGCCGGGGAAGGCGCGCTCCCACATCTGGGTGGAGTGGCGGTTGGACGACAGGTTGAAGTCCCAGCGGTCGACCCGGCCGAGCAGCTTGGTGAAGCTGCCGGACTGCGCGGCCACCACCGGGTACGTCGACTGGTCCACGCCCATCGTCTTCAGCGGGGTGCCGTGCTGGGTCTGCACGTGCACACTGCCCGGCCGTTTGACGACGCCCTCGGCGAAGTTGGCGTTGTTGACCAGGTACGTGGCGCGGGCCAGCACCTCCCAGTAGCGGCGCGAGCCGATCACCGCGTACTCCACGCCCTGCGGCACGGCGTGCTCCCGGCCGGCCTCGACCAGGAACACCGAGCGGATGTGCGGGGCGAGTTCCCGGGCCTTGGCGTGGATCGCGGCCGGGTTGCAGGCGTAGCCGCGGCCCCAGTAGGCGCAGTACACCGCGAGGTTCGGGTCCAGCGGGCGGCGCAGGTCGCGGGCGTAGCGCAGCCGGGTGCGCACGCCGTGCGGGCGGGGCAGCCGGCCGGTGGCGCCGCCGGCGGCCCGGTTGGCGCCGCGCAGGGCACGGAACGCGGTGTACGCGCCCGCCGCCAGCAGCCGGTGCTGCACGCCCAGGCTGCCGCCCGGCACCCGGTGGCCGGCCGGCCGGTGCCGCCGGTAGAGGCGGGCCGCGCGGCGGAAGAACGCCCGGCGTCCGGTGAGCAGCCGCTCCGGGCGGGACGCCGTCTTCAGCACCACGGCGAACAGCTGGTCGAACAGCGGCCCGGTCCGCTCGGCCGGCAGGGCGCGCTCGGCCGCCCGCGTCAGCACCCGCTCCACCTGGTCCAGCAGGGTGTGCTGGTGCGGTCCGGGCAGATTGAGCCGGCTGCCCTGGCGGCGCAGCCGGTGCCGTACGACGGTCCGGCGCAGCACCGCGATCCGCTCGGCGGCGGCCGTCACCAGCCCGCCCCAGCCGAGGTCGGTGAAGTGGCCCTCGGGGAAGGTGAGTTCCCGCTCGGTGAGGAAGGCGCGGCGGTAGACGGCGCTCCACGCGGGCAACGGGACGCCGGTCAGCGCGGGCCGGTCGGCGGGGGCGAAGGCGCCCTTCGGGGCCCCGGCGAGCAGCGGCGCGGCCGGGTTCGTCGGCTCGCCCTCCCACCAGGGGACGCGCTCGTGCTCGGTGTACAGCACGTCCACGCCGGCCGTCTCGGACAGCCGGGCGTCCAGCGCCGCGAGCGCGCCCGGCAGCAGCAGGTCGTCGCCGTCCAGGAACAGCAGGTACGTGCCGGTCGCCGCCCGGATCCCGGCGTTGCGCGCCCCGCTCAGCCCGGCGGACGGCGGCGAGTGCACGGGGGTCACCCGGGAGTCCCGCTCGGCGTACCCGGCGGCGACCTCGGCGGCCGGGGCGTCGGGGGCGTCGCAGACCGGGATCAGTTGCAGGTCGCCGAAGGACTGGCCGAGGACCGAGTCCAGCGCCTGGGACAGCCGGCCGGTGACCCCGTGGGACGGGACGATGATGCTGAAGCGGGGCATTCTGTTCTTTCTGTCGTCTTGCGGACGCGGCCGGGCCGTCCCGCCGGACGCCAGGTGGACGGCCGGCTCGGGGTGGGCCGCGTCGAGCCGAGGGGCATGGGAACTCCCGGTATGACCAACGCCGTTCAGCGGCTCTCGGTGACGGGGACGGGGCCGGAAGGTTGCGGCACGGTGGCCAGCGGGGAGCGCGCGCAGGACGACGGGGCCGGGGTGCGGTCCGCCAGGGGCACCGCCGGCGGCGGCTCGGTCTCGCCCAGGACCACCCGCCGCACCACCCGCTCGGCGGCGCGCCCGTCGTCCCACGGGCAGAACCGCTCCCGGAACGCCGCCCGCAACTGAGCCGAGCGCGAGCCGCGCCAGTGCCCGGAGGCGAAGATGTCGATCAGCTCGTCCTCGCTGCGGGCCACCGCGCCCGGCGGGAACCGGCGCAGATCGAAGTAGGCGCCACGGCACGCCTCGTACGCCGCCCAGTCCTCGGTGTGCACCACGATCGGCCGGTCCAGGCCCGCGTAGTCGAACAGGACCGGCGCGTAGTCGGTGAGCAGCGCGTCCGAGGCGAGGCACGGCTCCGCCAGGTCCGGATGGCCGCTGACGTCGATGATCCGGGTGCCCCGGACCGGGACGTGGGTGCGGGCCAGGACCACGAAGCGCGGGCCGAGGCGGCGCAGGATCCGTTCCAGGTCGAGCAGCGGACGCTGGGTGCGCCGGTGGTCGCGGTGCGCGGGCGCGTACAGGACGGCGACCGCGCCCTCCGGGACGCCCAGCTTCTGCCGGATCCGGGCCACGTCCGCCGCGGTCGCCCGCTGGAGGGCGTCGTTGCGGGGCAGCCCGTACTCCAGCGTGGTGTAGCCGCCTGGCAGGACCCGCTCCCAGGTCAGGGTGGCGTGCCGGTTGCCGGACAGGACGTAGTCCCACTGGTCGACGTCCCGCAGCAGCTCCGCGAAGTCCAGGTCACGGGCCGCCGCCGGGCGCTCCAGCAGGTCCAGGCCCGCGTGCCCGAGCGGGGTGCCCTCCAGGGCCCGCACGACGACCTGCCCGGGCCGCTTGCGCAGCCGCCGCTCGAAGCGGGCGTCGCTGACCAGGTAGCGGGAGCGGGCCAGCGCCGTCCAGTAGGCGGCCGTGCCGGGCGTCAGCCGGCGCGGGCCCGGCGGCACCGCGCCCCCGGGCGTGGCGACCCACGCCGTGCGCAGCCGCGGGGCGTGTGCCCGGAACGCCTCCTCCAGCGCGGCCGGGTCGCCGTACCCCTCCCGGGCGGCGAACACCGCCCGGTCGGACCGCAGCGGCAGCCGCAGCTGGATGCCGTAGTGCAGCCGCAACGCGCCGGTGCGCAGGGCGCGGGCGAGCCTCAGCGCCGACCTCAGCCCGCGCCGGCGGACGGCCGCGGCCAGCCGCAGCGCCCGGAACGTGCGGTGCAGCCCGAAGCGGATCAGGCCGTGCCGCAGCCGCGGGCGCGCTCCCGGCACGCGGTGGCGGCGGTAGTGGGCGCGGGCCCGGCGCAGGAACTCGCCGTGGCTGCCGCGCGGCAGCCGGCCCGGCCTGGTGAACACCACGGCGTAGTGGTCGAGCATCCGGCGGAACAACTCCGGGCGCCAGCGGGCCAGTTCGGGCCGCTCCTCGACGTACGCGAACACCCGGTCGTACTGCTCGAACAGGTCGAAGTGGCTGCGGCTGGTGGTGCCGAGGATGCTGCCCCGCCGGCGCTGCCGGTAGTGCACGCACACCCGGTCCAGTGTGGCGAGCGACTCGGCCGTCAGCAGCACCGGGAAGGTCCAGGGGGTGTCCTCGTAGTAG
Organism: Streptomyces corchorusii; assembly: GCF_001514055.1. Classification (NCBI taxonomy): domain Bacteria; kingdom Bacillati; phylum Actinomycetota; class Actinomycetes; order Kitasatosporales; family Streptomycetaceae; genus Streptomyces; species Streptomyces corchorusii. The sequence continues at coordinate 48,513 of NZ_KQ948351.1, forward strand.
CCCGGCGGGAACGTGAAGCCGTGCCGGGCGACGAAATCCCGCCGGTACGCCTTGTTCCAGGCCACCATCAGCACCCGCAGCAGCCCCGGCCGGTCCTCCAGCCGGAACGGCGCCGGGCCCTGCTCGGTGAGCTGGGCGGCGAGCTGGTTGCGGACCTGGCGGCCGTCCCAATAGGTGCGCGCGTAGTCGAAGACCAGGACGTCCGGGTCGCCGGTCTCCTTCAGCCGGTCGGCCACCGCCCGCAGCGCGCCCGGGGTGAGCGTGTCGTCGCCGTCCAGGAAGACCAGGTAGTCGCCGGTCGCCTCGGCGAGCCCCGCGTTCCGGGCCCGGCCCAGCCCCTGGTTCGCGTCCAGGTGGACGGGCTTCACGCGCGCGTCCCGGGCCGCGTACTCGTCGATGACCGCGCCGCACGCGTCGGGTGAGCAGTCGTCCACGGCGATCAGTTCCAGATCGGGATACGACTGCGAGAGCACCGAGTCCAGGCACTCGGGGAGATACGCCTGGACCTTGTACGCGGGGACAATGACACTGAACCTGGGCAAGGGACATCCATGGGTCGGTCGGCGCGGGCGTTCTGCCCGGGAACGGCCGATGGAGTGACTTGGTTACGGCCCCTGCGGCATTCGGGCTACACCGGGTGCACATGAAGGGGCGGACCGCCGACGGCCCGCCCCTTCACGACTGCGCCTGGCCCGCGGCTACTTGACCGCGCCCGCCATCACCCCGGACACGAACTGCCGCTGGAACGCGAAGAACACGGCCAGCGGGATCACCATGGAGATGAACGCACCGGGCGCCAGCACGTCGATGTTGTTGCCGAACTGCCGTACCTGCGTCTGCAACGCCACCGTGATCGGCTGGGTACCCGACTTGGTGAACACCAGCGCCACCAGCATGTCGTTCCACACCCACAGGAACTGGAAGATGCCGAGGCTCGCGATGGCCGGCCCGCCGAGCGGCATCACCACCCGGGCGAACAGCCGGAGTTCACCGGCGCCGTCCAGCCGGGCCGCCTCCAGCAGCTCGCGCGGGATCTCCGCGAAGAAGTTCCGCAGCAGGAACACCGCGAAGGGCAGACCGAAGCCGGTGTGGAACAGGATCACCCCGAGGATCGTCCCGAACAGCCCGATCCTGCCGAACAGTTCGGCGATCGGGATGAGCGCCACCTGCACGGGCACCACCAGCAGGCTCACCACGCCCAGGAACCACCAGTCCCGGCCCGGGAACTCCATCCACGCGAACGCGTACCCGGCCAGCGCCCCGACCACCACGACCAGGACGGTCGCCGGAACCGTGATCAGCACCGTGTTCACCAGGGAGTGGGTGATGTCGGAGTTCTCCAGCAGCTTCTGGTAGCTGTCCACGGTGAGCTGGGACGGCTCGGTGAACACCGTCCACCAGCCGCTCGCGCTCATGTCCTGCGGGGTGCGCAGCGAGGAGATGAGCAGGCCGATGGTCGGCACCAGCCAGAACAGGCCCACCACGATCAGGACCGCACGGACCAGTCCGCCGCTCAGCCGCTCCGTGATCCGGGACGCCACCGACTGCCCGGCCTTCACCGTCCCGGCCGGGTCGGCCTTCCCGATGCTTCCGGCGGTCGCCGTCATCGCCGCACCTCCCGCCTGAGCCGACGAACGTTGAACAGCATCACCGGAATCACCAGCAGCAGCAGGAACACCGAGATCGCGCTCGCGACGCCCGGCTGGCCCTCCGCGAACCCCTTGCGGTACAGCTCCAGCGCCAGCACGTTCGCGTCGTCCTGGGAGGAGCCCGGCGCGATGATGAACACCAGGTCGAACACCTTCAGCACGTTGATCATCAGCGTGACGACGACGACCGCCAGCACCGGCGCCAGCAAGGGCACGGTGACCTTGCGGAACACCTGCCACTCGGTGGCGCCGTCCACCCGTGCCGCCTCCAGCAGCTCCCGGGGGACGCCCGCGAGCCCGGCCGCGATCAGCACCATCGCGAAGCCCGCCCACATCCACACGTAGGACCCGATGATCGCCGGGGTGACCAGGGCCGGGCCGAGCCAGTCGACACCGTTGTACGGCTCCCTGAAGTTGCTCGCCGGCAGCCGGAGCCGGGCTCCGTCGGCCGCCGCGGGCAGGGTGAAGGTGCCGTCGCCGGACGCCTTCGCCGAGGCGACCACCTCGCCGTCCTTCACCGCCTCGATCCGCATCCCGGCATAGCCCACCTCGGACGGATCGGGCGCGCCGAGCTTCCCGACGCCCTTGCCCCGGGTGAAGTCCTGCCAGGTGGTGCCGGTGACCTTCCCCGGCTCCGGCCGTGCGGCGGCGGCCCTCTCCGCGTCGTCCGGCAACTGGTCCGGGGCGACGCCGACGAGCGGCAGGGCGACCGGCTGCCCGGCGTGCACCGCGGCCCTGGTGATGAAGCCCCCGCCCTGGGCCACGAGCGGCGACCGGCGGCCCGGGTGGGCCTTCGGGAACGCCGACGACTGCGCGAACGTGTCGTGCACGCCCACCCACACCGCGTTCGCCACGCCCTTGTCCGGCTCCTGGTCGTACACCAGCCGGAAGATGATCCCGGCGGCCAGCATCGAGATCGCCATCGGCATGAAGACGACCAGCTTGAACGCCGTTCCCCAGCGCACCCGTTCGGTCAGCACCGCGAAGACCAGGCCGAGGGCGGTGCAGACCGTCGGCGCGAACACCACCCACAGGACGTTGTTCTTCAGCGCGGTGCGGATGCCGTCGTCGGTGAAGAGGGTCGTGTAGTTGTCGAAGCCGGCGAAGCCGTCGCCGGAGGCGTTGTAGAAACTGCGGACGAGCGAGTACCCGATCGGGTAGACCACGAGCGCGCCCAGCAGCACCAGCGCGGGCAGCAGGAACAGCACCGCCACGGTCCTGCGGGTGCCGGTCACGCTCTTGCGACTGCGGGGCGCGGCGGGACCCGGTGGGGCCCCGGCCGCCGCTGCCGACGCCATGACCGGATCAGCCCCCGTTCCCGTACGCCGCCGCCGCGTCCTTCTCCAGCTTCGCCTGGGCGCCCGCCACGTCCCCGGGGTTCTTCAGGAAGTCCTGGAGGTCCTTCCACTCGCCCTTGCCGGGCGTCCCGCCGAAGGCCTGCGGGGCCTGGTCGGACATGTCGAAGCGGAAGTCGTCGCCGGACGCGATCAGCGCCTTGGCGATCTTCTGCTGCACCGCGTTCGGGTACGCAGAGATCGGCACGTTCCTGTTCGGCGAGAGGTACCCGCCGAGCTTCGCCTGGATCGTGGCCGCGTCCGGGGAGGCGAGGAAGGTGACGAGGGCCTGTGCCGCCTTGGAGTCCTTCAGGATCACCGCCGCGTCACCGCCGGAGACCACCGGCGCGTTCGCGCCGACCGCGGGGAACGGGAACACCTTCGCGTCCGTGCCCACCTTCGCCTTGGTCTCGCCGATGTTCACCTGCACGAAGTCGCCCTCGTAGACCATCGCGGACTTCGGCTGGTCGCCGCCGGCGAAGGTCTGGGTGACCGACTGCGGGAACTCCGTCTGGAGCGCGCCCTTCTGGCCGCCCGCGAGATAGTCCTTCTTGCCCCAGATCTCGGCGAGCGTGGTCAGTGCCCGCTTCACCGACGGATCGGTCCACTTGATCTTGTGCTGGGCGAGCTGGTCGTACTTCTCCGGCCCCGCCTGCGACAGGTACACGTTCTCGAACCAGTCGGTCAGCGGCCAGCCGTCCGCGCCGGCCACCGAGAACGGGGTGACACCCGAGTCGTACACGGCGCGCGTGGCGGTCAGCAGGTCCTTCCAGGTCTTCGGCTCCTGGGCGCCCGCGTTCTCGAAGACCTTGGCGTTGTACCAGATCAGCGACTTGTTGGCGGCCTTGTAGTAGACGCCGTACTGCTTGCCGCCGACCTTGCCGATGTCCTGCCAGCCCTGCGAGTAGTTCTTCGCCAGCTCCTGCCGGGCCTCGGCCCCGAGCGGCTTGGCCCAGCCCTTGTCGACGGCCTGCTTGATCGCGCCGGGCTGCGGCAGCAGCGCCACGTCCGGCGGCTGGCCGCCCGCGATCTTCGAACCGAGGAAGTTGATGATGGGGTCCTGCGCGGGCACGAAGGTGACCTGCGCGCCGGTCCGCTTCTCGAACTCGGCGAGGACCTTCTTGAAGTTGGCCTGCTCCCCGCCGGTCCAGACGGCGGCCACCTCCAGATGGGCGCCGTTCAGCTTCGGCAACGTGACGGTGGAGCCGGCGGTGGCCCCGCCGCTCTTGTCCCCGTTGTCCTTCTTGTCGTCGTCGCTGCCGGAGCAGGCGGAGAGCGCGAGCGCTCCCGTGAGCAGTGCGGCGAGTGTGGTGACGGCCCTGTGTGTCCGGAACGTGCTGCTCTTGCTGCGCATCACTTCCCCGTTCGTCGTTCTTTCGTTGAACGCTGTTGAACGTCAGAACTCTGTCCCGTCGGTCCGGTGTACGCCGGGCCGCGACGGGTGGGCAAGAGCACCGGTGGTGTCCACCGGCTCATCGTGACCGGCTCGTGACCAGGGGCGCATGCCCGTGGATTTCCGACGGCGCGGGGGGCGGGCGGGTACGCCGGGGAGGGGGCCGGGTTCCCCCGGAGGGGTGACGCGGTTGGGTCAGAGAAGGGAGGGCACCTCCGCCGCCGCGACCTCACGGGCCGCCCGCTCCACCGCGCTCGCCAGCAGCGCCAGGTCGGTCGGGCCGTTGCCCAGCTCCCGCACGGGCCGGCGGGCCGGCGGGTCGCCCATGCGCTCCCAGTCCAGCGGGACGACGGTGGGCCGCTGGGTCGCGGTCCGCGGGATACGGCCCGTCACCCGGCCGCCCTGGAAGCCGGTGGCCTGCCCGTCCGCGTGCAGCAGCGTGCCCCGGCCCGGCGCCGGCTGGTCCGGCCCCGGCTGCGGGGCGTCCAGCGTGACCCGCAGCGCGGCCCGGCGCGCCGGCTCGGACTCCGCCGTACGGCCGCCGGCCCCGGCCGCCGCCACCAGGTGGACGCCGAGCCGCTCGCCCTCCCGGGCCACCGCCTCCAGCGCGCGTATCACGGAACCGGCGGCGGGCCGGCCCGGCGAACCGAGCGCCGGGGAGACCAGTGCGTCCAGGTCGTCCACGACCACCACCAGCCGGGGCAACGGCGACACCGCCGCGGCCCGCTGCCGGGCGGCGGCACCCGGCCGCAGCCGGAGTGTGGAACTGGGGGGCGTCTCGATGTCACCGGAGGAGGGCGCGGCACCGGGGTGGGGCGTGCGCTGGGCGACCAGCCGGCCGGAGACCTCCTGCCCGGCGTGCCACTGGGCGAAGTCGGTCCGGCCCAGCAGCTCCGCCCGGCGCTTCAGCTCGGCGGCCAGCGACTGCGCGAACTCCCGCATGCGGACCGGGTCGTTGGCGATGAGGTGCGTGGTCACGTGCGGTATGTCCGTGCACACGCGCAGGCCCTCACCGCGGCCGGCGCCCATGCCGACCCCGTCCCGGCCGTCGAGCAGGACCATGGCCAGCCGGTCCGGCCGTTCGGCCGCGGCCAGCGAGGCGACCATGGCCCGCAGCAGCTCGGTACGGCCGCTGCCGGCCGGCCCCTCGATCAGCAGATGCGGCCCGTCGGCCACGAGATCGACGGTGACCGGTCCGCGCGGCCCCGCGCCCAGCACCGCGCGGGCCCGCCCGCCCAGCGAGCGCGTGTCGTCGGCCGCGTCGGCCCAGCGGGCCATCAGCGACGCCGGGGTGGCCCGGGCCAGCCCCAACTCGTCCAGCAGCCGGGCCGACTGGGGCAGTGGCGTGGCCACGCGCGCGTGGTGCTCGCCGGCGGGGCCGTCCGGGCGCAGCGGTGCGAGCGCCCGCGCGAACCGCTCGGCCCAGGCGGCGGAGACGGCGTCGACGGTGGCGGGCGAACCGGGGCCGACGGGACCGCCCGGGGCGACCCGGGTCAGCCGCAGCGTGGCGGCGACGTCTCCGCCGAGCAGCGCCACGGCACCGCAGTGCCGGAACGTCGGCGTCACCGCGCAGGCGGCCTCGTACGTCTCCGTCAGCGGGGCGGCGGGCGACGCGGTCGGGGTCTCGGCGAGGCACACCACGTGGACCCCGGCCCGCGGCCCGGCCACGGCCAGCCGCGCGAGCGCGTCCCGCAGTCCGGCGCCGCCCGGATCCCCGTCGACGACCACGACGGTGAACGGTCCGCCGAAGCCGCCCCCGGCACCGGGGGCTTCCCTGGCCCAGGAGGGGCGGCGGGCGGGCGGCTCGGTGGGCGAGGGGGCAGCGGCCGGGGCGGGCGTGCCGGGGCTGCCGGGGCGCACCGCGTGTCCAGGGCCGCCGTAGGTCCCCAAGGCCGCGTGGGTGGCGTCGTAGGTCCCGTGGGAGGCGTCCGGTCCGTGGGGGGCGTCGGTGCCGGCCGGGCCCGGGGCGGTCGGGGCGCCGGAGACCGCGGTCGGTGCGGTGGGCCCCTGGACGCCCGTCGCCCCCGCCGCGGGCGCCTCGTCGTGCGTGAGCGTGGGGTGGGCCGTCGTACGGCCCGTCGCCGCGTGGTCCTCCACCCGGCGCAGCAGTTCCTCCGCGCGGGCCGCCGCCTGTTCACGGTCGTAGGCCAGCAGCAGCCGGCAGTCCTGGCCGTGGCCCGGCCGGACGTGCGGGAGCCAGCCCAGCCAGGCCCACTCGGCGGTACGGTCCGCCACCGGCCGCGAGTGGTCCGCGCTGATCAGCACGATCTCCAGCAGGTCGGGGGAGTGCAGCGCGGCGAGCTGGGCCAGCACCGCGCGGGCCAGCCCGGACAGCCGGGGGCGCGGACCGGCCAGGCCCAGCGCGCCCGCCTCCCGCAGCGCGGCCGTCACCGGCACCGCCGGCAGCAGGCCCGTGCCGTCCGGCGTGCTCCGGTCGGCCGTGCCGAGCCGCACGGTCAGCGCCTCGGGGTGTCCCGGCCCGCGCTCCCACAGCCGGGGGCCGGGGCCGAGCGCGGTGAGCAGCAGGGCGGCCGGGTCCGGCCAGGTCTCCGGCTGCCGCGGGGCATCGGCCGCCGGGGCGCCGCCGGCGGGGGCGGCCGTGCCGCCGTACTCCTGCGGTCCGGCCGGCTGCTCCCCGCGCCCGCCGGCCAGCCGACGCGCCCAGGCCCCGAGCCCGCGCCGCCGGACACCGTGCGGGAGGTCGGTGCCCCGCAGCGGGGTCCCCTTGCGCCCGCGCGCCCGCGCGTCCTCGTCACCGGTCCCCGCGACACCGAACCGGCCCGCGTGCGTGTCCGCGCCGGACGCCGCGCCGGGCGCACCGGCAAAGCCGCCGTGCGGGCTCTCCACGCTCGGCGCGCCGGCCTGCCCCGGCACGACGGGCGACTGCCCGCGCCGGTGCTCCTGGGCGCCCGCGTCCCAGCCTGCGGAGCCGTCGTCGTAGGCGTGCCGGGCACCGCCGGAGGCCCCCCAGGCACCGGAGCGCCCGCTGCCGGAAGGCGCCACGCCGTGCGGATGCCCCGCGCCACCGGCACCGGCCTCACCCGCCCGGCCGGGCCCGCTCACACCGGGGGAAGGCGTCCGTGCGGGCGGCACGGCGGCACCGGCCTCCGGCGGACCCGCGTCCGACGGCCCCCGCTCCTCGCCCACGGCGACCCGCACGCACCCCTCGCCGTCGGCCACCGTCCGCACCCGCATCCCGGGTCCCCCGGACGGAGTCACCCGCAGGGCGGACTCGCCGATCCGCAGCAAGCCCCCGGCAGGGACCCGTACCGGCCGCTCGGTCACCCGTACGCCGTCGAGGGACGTGCCGTTCGTGGAGCCGAGGTCGGCGACCGAGACCCGGCCGTCCGCGCCGACGGTGACCACGCAGTGCAGCCGGGAGACGTCGGGGTCGTCCAGCGGGACGTCGGCGTCGGCGGAGCGGCCGACCGTGATCCGGCCGCCGTGCAGCAGATGGACCCCGCCCGCGTCGGGGCCGGCGACCACGTGCAGCTGGGTCGGCGCGTCGTCCAGCTCGGGGTGCGGCTCGGGTGCCGCCGGGGCGCCCAGGGACAGCACGGCGCCGTCGACCAGCGGGGGTTCGCCGAGCGTGCTGCGGCGCGGGTCGAGCCGCTCGGTGCCCGCGTACAGCACCACGGACGCGCCGCCGGTCTCCCGCCCCGTGCCGCCCTCTCCGGTGACCGCCCCGGCCAGCGCCGACGCGACCGCGGCCAGCTCCGTGCCCGCGGGAGCCGTGACCAGCACGTCGCGGCTCGCGGCGCGGCCCCGCTGCGGGGACGGGCCGAGCGGGTCTACGACGGTCAGCCGGATCTGCATCGGCGTCAGCGGTCCCTTCTGCGCGGATCTGCGCGGGCGCGGACTTCCCCCCACCCCCGCACGAGCACGTCGGCCAGCAGTCACTGAAGGCATCCCAGGGAGCTGCTGCACGCATCCTCGCACCTGCCACCGACAACGCGCCCGTGACCCGGGCAGAAGTGATCTTGATTGGTCGGCTCTGCCCCCAAAAGTGCCTGACCAATACGTCACCGGCGATCAGTTGAGATCGGTCACGTCCCTCCCCGGCAACCAGCGGACCCGGAGGCGCGTCTTCCCGTCGAGCCCGCGAACGCGGTCGGGAACGCGTGCGTGGTGCCGCGGGGCACGGCCTACAGTGGGTCGGAGCACCGGAACGCAGGCAAGCGAAGCAACAGCAACCAGCAGGGAGCGCGAGACGTGCGGCCAGTCGGCAGCAAATACCTGCTTGAGGAACCGCTCGGACGCGGCGCCACAGGCACCGTCTGGCGTGCCCGCCAGCGCGAGACCGCGGGCGCCGAGGCGGCCGTGCCCGGACAGCCGGGAGAGACGGTCGCGATCAAGGTCCTGAAGGAGGAGCTGGCGAGCGACCCGGACATCGTGATGCGCTTCCTGCGCGAGCGTTCCGTGCTGCTCCGGCTCACCCACCCGAACATCGTCCGGGTCCGCGACCTGGTCGTCGAGGGTGATCTGCTGGCGCTGGTCATGGACCTCGTCGACGGCCCCGACCTGCACCGCTACCTGCGCGAGAACGGCCCCTTCACCCCGGTCGCCGCGGCCCTGCTGACCGCCCAGATCGCCGACGCCCTCGCCGCGAGCCACGCCGACGGCGTCGTCCACCGCGATCTGAAGCCCGCCAACGTGCTGCTCATGCAGCACGGCGGCCAGATGCACCCGATGCTGACCGACTTCGGCATCGCCCGCCTCGCCGACTCCCCGGGCCTGACCCGCACCCACGAGTTCGTCGGCACGCCCGCGTACGTGGCGCCCGAGTCCGCGGAGGGCCGCCCGCAGACCTCCGCCGTCGACGTCTACGGCGCCGGCATCCTGCTGTACGAGCTGGTCACCGGCCGTCCGCCGTTCTCCGGCGGTTCCGCGCTTGAGGTCCTGCACCAGCACCTGAGCGCCGAGCCGCGCCGCCCCTCCACCGTCCCCGAGCCGCTGTGGACGGTCATAGAGCGCTGCCTGCGCAAGAACCCGGACGAGCGGCCGAGCGCCGAGAACCTCGCGCGCGGGCTGCGGGTCGTCGCCGAGGGCGTCGGGGTGCACGCGAACGCCGCGCAGATCGCCGCCGCCGAGGGCGTCGGCGCGCTGCTCGCCCCGGACCCGGCCCCGGCCGCCGTCCCGGGCGTGCCCGGTGCCGCCGACCCCACCCAGGTGCTGCCGGCGAACGCGCCGCAGGGGGCGTACGACCCGAACGCCGCGACCAGCGTGCTGCCGCACACCGGCGGCCCGGCCGGCGCCGCCGACCCCACCGCCGTACTGCCGAACACGGGCGCGGCGGACCCGACGGCGGTCCTGCCGCCCGTCCCGCAGGGCCAGCAGGGGCAGCAGGGTCAGTACGGCCAGCAGCAGGGGCAGCAGGGGCAGGGCGAGCAGCCGCATCCCTGGCAGACCCAGCTGCGGGCCGCCCGCGACCGCAACGAGCAGACGCAGATCCAGTACCTGGACCCGGACGAGGACCCGTTGCGCCGCCGCCCCCAGCGGCAGGTGGCGCGGCCCCAGCAGCAGCCGCGCCCGGCCCCGCAGGGCCGCCCGCAGCAGCCGCAGCCGCGCCCGGCCCCGCAGGGCCGACCGCAGCAGCCGCAGCCGCGCGGCCGGCAGCAGGGCGCCGGGTACGGCTATCCGCAGCAGCAGCCCCAGCAGTACGCCCCGCCGCAGCAGCCCCAGCAGCCGCAGCGGTACGCGCCTCCCGCCCCGCCCGCGCCGCAGCGGCCCGCGCGGGAGCCCCGGGAGCCGCGGCAGCGCAGCGCCAACCGGATGAAGATCCCCGGGCTGGGCTGTCTGAAGGGCTGCCTGTTCACGATCGTCATCCTGGTCGTGGCGAGCTGGCTGATCTGGGAGCTGACCCCGTTGCAGGACTGGATCGGCACCGGCAAGGGCTACTGGGACCAGATGACCGACTGGATCGGCACGGTGGGCGGCTGGATCAAGGATCTGGGCGGTTCCGGCAGCGGAAACTGATCGCTGGTTCGGAGATTTGTCGACATCTGCCGGGTGATTTCCGCCTCCGCGGTGAAGGTTGGCTCGTCGGACGCGTAGTTTTGGCGGCAACACGCGTCTGTAGGAGCAGTCTTGGCACGGAAGATCGGCAGCCGGTACACCGCGAACCAGATCCTGGGGCGGGGGAGCGCAGGCACGGTGTGGCTGGGCGAGGGACCGGACGGCCCCGTCGCCATCAAGCTGCTGCGCGAGGACCTCGCCTCCGACCAGGAGCTCGTCGGACGCTTCGTGCAGGAGCGCACCGCGCTGCTCGGCCTGGAGCACCCGCACATCGTCACCGTGCGCGACCTGGTGGTCGACGGCAACGACCTGGCCCTGGTCATGGACCTCGTGCGCGGCACCGACCTGCGCACCCGGCTGGAGCGGGAGCGGCGGCTCGCGCCCGAGGCGGCCGTGGCGATCGTCGCCGACGTCGCCGACGCGCTGGCGGCGGCCCACGCGGCCGGGGTCGTCCACCGGGACGTCAAGCCCGAGAACGTCCTGCTCGACATGCGGGGCCCCATCGGGCCGGGCGGCTCCCACCCCGCCCTGCTCACCGACTTCGGCGTCGCCAAGCTGATCGACTCGCCCCGGCGGACCCGCGCCACGAAGATCATCGGTACGCCGGACTACCTGGCCCCGGAGATCGTGGAGGGCCTGCCGCCCCGGGCCGCCGTGGACATCTACGCGCTCGCCACGGTCCTGTACGAGCTGCTGGCCGGCTTCACGCCCTTCGGCGGCGGCCACCCGGGCGCGGTCCTGCGACGGCACGTCACCGAGACCGTCGTCCCGCTGCCCGGCATCCCCGAGGAGCTGTGGCAGCTGCTGGTGCAGTGCCTGGCCAAGGCCCCGGCCTCCCGGCTGCGCGCCTCGGAGCTCGCGGCGCGGCTGCGCGAGCAGCTGCCCACGCTGGCCGGGATGCCGCCGCTGGAGGTGGACGAGCCCGACCTCTCCGAGGAGGCCGCCGAGGAGTCCGCGCCGTCGGCTCCGCAGGGTGAGCCGGTACGGCGGCGAGGGGCGGTGTCCCTGGTCCCCGGGGCCAAGCCCGACTCCAACCGCGACACGCACACCTCGATGCGGGTGCCGGGGCCGGACGAGCTGGCGGGGGGCGCGCACGGGACCGCTCGGGCCCCTCGGGCCACGGGTGCGCCCCGGCCGGGCTCGGCCCGCCACAAGGCCGCGGTGCGGCGGCGCCGGGTGACCCTCGGGGTGGCCGGGGTGGTGGTGGCCGCCGTCGTGGCCGTCGGCGCCTGGTTCGCCTCCTCCGGCGGGGACGACGACCAGCCGGCCCCGGGCACCCACAGCACGTCGGCCCCCTGACCCGGGCCCGGCCCGCCTCCCACCCGACCCGGTCGGCCGGGAGGCGGGCCGAGGTCGCTTGCCACAGCCGTTACGCTGGAAGGCGTGGCAGTCGTCGATGTATCCGAAGAGCTGAAGTCCCTCTCCTCGACCATGGAGTCGATCGAGGCCGTCCTGGACCTCGACAAGCTGAGGGCAGATATCGCCGTGCTTGAGGAGCAGGCGGCGGCCCCGTCCCTGTGGGACAACCCGGACGAGGCGCAGAAGATCACCAGCAAGCTCTCCCACCTCCAGGCCGAGGTCAGGAAGGCGGAGGCGCTGCGTGGCCGGATCGACGACCTCGCGGTCCTCTTCGAGATGGCCGAGGAGGAGAACGACCCGGACACCCGCGCCGAGGCCGAGTCCGAGCTGACCGCGGTGAAGAAGGCGCTGGACGAGATGGAGGTCCGCACCCTCCTGTCCGGCGAGTACGACTCCCGTGAGGCGCTCGTCAACATCCGCGCCGAGGCCGGTGGCGTCGACGCCGCCGACTTCGCCGAGAAGCTCCAGCGCATGTACCTGCGCTGGGCCGAGCAGCACGGCTACAAGACCGAGCTGATCGAGACGTCGTACGCCGAAGAGGCCGGCATCAAGTCGACCACCTTCGCCGTGCACTCGCCGTACGCCTACGGCACCCTCTCCGTCGAGCAGGGCACGCACCGCCTCGTGCGCATCTCGCCCTTCGACAACCAGGGGCGCCGGCAGACCTCCTTCGCCGGTGTCGAGGTGCTGCCCGTGGTGGAGCAGTCCGACCACGTGGAGATCGACGAGTCCGAGCTGCGCATCGACGTCTACCGGTCCTCCGGTCCCGGCGGCCAGGGCGTCAACACGACCGACTCCGCGGTCCGCATCACGCACCTGCCCACCGGCATCGTGGTCTCCTGCCAGAACGAGCGGTCGCAGATCCAGAACAAGGCCACCGCGATGAACGTCCTCCAGGCCAAGCTGCTGGAGCGGCGCCGGCAGGAGGAGCAGGCCAAGATGGACGCCCTCAAGGGCGACGGCGGCAACTCCTGGGGCAACCAGATGCGTTCGTACGTGCTGCACCCGTACCAGATGGTCAAGGACCTGCGCACCGAGTTCGAGGTGGGCAACCCGGAGGCCGTGTTCAACGGCGAGATCGACGGGTTCCTGGAGGCCGGGATTCGCTGGCGCAAGCAGAACGAGAAGTAACTTTGTCGACATGACAACTGCCGCCCCTGGGGCGGCAGTTGTCGTTTGTCTGGGTTCTGCGTCACACTCGCGGGCTTCAACTCTCCGCAAACGCCACCCCATCGGACATTGCGCCCGCAACGGCCTTGACGTTGCTGTGAAAACTCGGAAGGGTGGGGCGCGGCATGCGTACTCTTGGGGCGCATGTGAACCGGGGGATCGAGTTGACGCCACTTCGTCACCAGCTGCCTCCGTCGATCACGGCACGCCCCACGCGAAGCCTCATTGACGTACAGCTACTGGGGGTAGCAACCATATGACGAAGAAGACGCGGGTCCGGGTCGCGCGGATAGCCGCCGGCGCCGTGATCGCGGCCGGTGCGTCGCTGACGGCGGCCGGCGCGGCTTCCGCCCTGGACCTCGGTGTCCAGGCGGGCCCGATCAGCCTCGGCGTGAGCGGTGTGGGCGCCGACGGCGGCAACACGGACGGTGGCGGCTGCCCGGTCGGCATCTGCACCGACGGCGGCACCACCACCGGCTCGGCCGGCACCGACGGCTCGGGCGGCGCGGCTGCCAGCGGCGGTGACGCCTCCACGGGTGGCGACGCCTCGATCGGCGGTGACGCTTCCATCGGCGGTGACGCTTCCATCGGCGGCGACGCCTCGATCGGCGGTGACGCCTCCATCGGCGGCGACGCCTCCATTGGCGGCGACGCTTCCATCGGCGGTGGCGACAGCAACTCCGGCGGCAACGGCAACGGCGGTGACGCCTCCATCGGCGGCGACAACGGCAACTCCGGCGGCAATGGCAACTCGGGTGGCAACGGCAACTCGGGTGGCAACGGCAACGGTGGCGGCAACAGCACCGACGGCGGTAACGGCAACTCGGGTGGCAACGGCAACGGTGGCGGTAACGGCACCGACGGTGGCAACGGCAACTCGGGTGGCAATGGCAACTCGGGCGGCAACGGCACCAGCGGTGGCAACGGCACCTCCGGTGGTGACAGCGGCACCAGCGGTTCCACCGACGGCGGCGACAGCGGCACCAGCGGTTCCACGGGCGGCGGTTCCACCACCGGCGGCAACCACACCGGCCCCGACGGCGGCAACAACAACGTCCCGCAGGACGAGGGCTCCTCGGCGCTGACCGACACCGGCTCCGACACCTCGGCCCAGGGCGGCGACAAGCAGCTCGCCGAGACCGGTGCCGGCCAGACCGCGTTCCTGCTCGTCGGCGCCGCGACGATGATCGCCGGCGGCATCGGCTTCCGCGTCCTGCCGCGCCTGGTGAGCGGTCGCGGCGGCGCCGCCGCCTGACCGTAGCCGCAAGGTCACGCACGGCACACGCGCAAGGGCCCGGAGCCTCGGCTCCGGGCCCTTGTGACGCTTCGGGTCAGGCGGTCTGGTGCGCCAGCAGCGCCACCGCGGCGATCAGTACCGCCAGCAGCGCGATCAGCGCCATCGGGTTCACACCGCCGAGGCCTCCGAAGAAGCCCTCCTGCTGCAGTCGCTCGCGGTTGGCACGGCACACCGGGCACCGGCCCTCGCTCACGGGCGCCGCGCAGTTCGCGCACACCAACCGGTCGTACGTCATGCGCTCGCCCTCCTTGCACCGGCCATCACATGCACAACGCTCACGGGGACGAGAACGTTCCCCCGCGTTCCCGTCGTCCTTCGTCTCCCTTCCACTGTGCCAGGTTCCCGCGGCGCGTGCGCGGGGCCTCCGGGAAGGGGGCGCGGGAAGCGGCCGGTACAAAAACGTACAAGTATTGCCCAACCTCATCCCGCGACTGCACTTGCACACCCGGTTCGCGTATGGTCACGCTCATCTACCCCCGGCGACCCGTGGTGCATCCGTGATCCGATTCGACAATGTCTCCAAGGTCTACCCCAAGCAGGCCCGGCCCGCACTCAGGGATGTCTCCCTGGAGGTGGAGAAGGGCGAGTTCGTCTTCCTCGTGGGGTCCTCCGGCTCCGGAAAGTCGACCTTCCTGCGGCTCATCCTCCGCGAGGAGCGGTGCAGCCACGGTCAGGTGCACGTGCTGGGCAAGGACCTCGCGCGCCTGTCCAACTGGAAGGTGCCGCAGATGCGCCGCCAGCTCGGCACGGTCTTCCAGGACTTCCGGCTGCTGCCGAACAAGACGGTCGCCGAGAACGTGGCCTTCGCCCAGGAGGTCATCGGCAAGTCCCGTGGCGAGATCCGCAAGTCCGTGCCGCAGGTGCTCGATCTCGTCGGGCTCGGCGGCAAGGAGGACCGCAGACCCGGTGAGCTGTCCGGTGGTGAGCAGCAGCGCGTCGCCATCGCGCGCGCGTTCGTCAACCGGCCGAAGCTGCTCATCGCCGACGAGCCCACCGGCAACCTCGACCCGCAGACCTCCGTCGGCATCATGAAGCTGCTCGACCGCATCAACCGGACGGGCACCACCGTCATCATGGCGACGCACGACCAGAACATCGTGGACCAGATGCGCAAGCGCGTCATCGAGCTGGAGAAGGGCCGCCTCGTCCGCGACCAGGCCCGCGGCGTCTACGGCTACCAGCACTGACCGCACCAGCACCCAGTTCCGGAAAGGCCTGAAGAACCCGCCATGCGCGCCCAGTTCGTCCTGTCGGAGATCGGTGTCGGTCTCCGCCGCAATCTGACGATGACCTTCGCCGTCATCGTCTCCGTCGCCCTGTCCCTGGCCCTGTTCGGCGGCTCGCTGCTGATGAGCGACCAGGTCAGCACCATGAAGGGCTACTGGTACGACAAGGTCAACGTCTCGATCTTCCTGTGCAACAAGCACGACGCGGAGAACGACGTCCACTGCGCCAAGGGCGCGGTCACCGAGGACCAGAAGAAGCAGATCCTCGGGGACCTGGACAAGATGCCGGTCGTCGAGAAGGTGACCTACGAGTCGCAGGACGAGGCGTACAAGCACTACAAGGAGCAGTTCGGCAACTCCCCGCTGGCCGGCTCGCTGACGCCGGACCAGATGCAGGAGTCGTACCGGATCAAGCTCAAGGACCCGCAGAAGTACCAGGTGATCGCGTCCGCGTTCAACGGGCGGGACGGCGTGCAGTCGGTGCAGGACCAGAAGGGCATCCTGGACAACCTCTTCCAGCTGCTGAACCTGATGAACCGGGGCGCGCTCGGCGTGATGGCGATGATGCTGATCGTCGCGCTCCTGCTGATCGTCAACACCGTGCGCGTCTCGGCGTTCAGCCGACGGCGGGAAACCGGCATCATGCGCCTGGTCGGTGCCTCGGGCTTCTACATCCAGGCGCCGTTCATCGCCGAGGCCGCGGTCGCCGGACTCATCGGCGGCGGCCTCGCCTGCGTGGCGCTCGTCGTCGGCCGGTACTTCACCATCGACCACGGCATGGAGCTGTCCCACAAGCTCACGCTCATCAACTTCGTCGGCTGGGACGCGGTGTTGACCAAGCTGCCGCTGATCCTGGCCACCAGTGTCCTGATGCCGTCGCTCGCCGCGTTCTTCGCGCTGCGCAAGTATCTGAAGGTGTGACGCACGCCAACGGGGTCGTACGGGCATCCGGCCGTACGGCCCCTTCGCGTTGCCCTAGACTCGCCGCCATGTCAGGCCGTGACCTGTTCTGTCAGCCCCGCCGCGTCCGCCGCGGGGCCACCCTGGCATTGGTCTTCGCCGGTGTGCTGATCGCCGGTGCCGCCACCGGTTCCTTCCCGGAATCCGACTCTCCCGCGCGGAAGGCCGCCGCCGGTCCGGTGGGCCCGGCGGCCCGGCACGAGGCCGTCGAGAGGGCCGCCGCGGAGGCGCTGGCCGACGGCAAGTCCCCGATGGAGGCGGCGGAAAGGGCCGTCAGCCGCAGCGGGGACCGCTGGGCCGCGGTCTACTCCGAGGGCGAGTACGAGGAGTTCCAGGACGCGCTCGACGGCCGGTACACCGGTGTCGGCCTGTGGGCGCGCCAGGAGGCGGACGGCGGGATCGCGGTCACCCGGGTGCGGTCCGGCTCACCCGCCGCCGACGCCGGGATCCGGGCGGGCGACCGGTTGCGCAGCGTCGACGGGAAGAAGGTCGACGGGTGGCCGGTGACCGAGGTGGTCGCCCGGCTCCGCGGCGACGCGCTGCGCGGCGACGGCGACGACGGCCCGGCCGGCACGACGGTCACCCTCGGTCTGGAGCGCGGCACGCGCGCGTGGACCGAGACCCTGCACCGGGCCCGGCTGTCCACCGACTCCGTGACCGCGCGCCGGCTGTCCGACGGCGTCACCGTGCTCAAGATCGCCGCGTTCACCAAGGGGTCGGCCGACGCGGTCCGCGAGGCGCTGCGCGCCGCCCCCGCCGACGGCCGGACCGTCCTGGACCTGCGGGGCAACTCCGGCGGCCTGGTCACCGAGGCCGTGGACACCGCCTCCGCCTTCCTGGACGGCGGCCTGGTCGCCACCTACGACGTCGACGGCGCCCAGCGCGCCCTGCACGCCGCCTCCGGCGGCGACACCACCCGTCCCCTGGTCGTCCTCGTCGACGGCGGCACCATGAGCGCGGCCGAGCTGCTCACCGGCGCCCTCCAGGACCGGGGCCGCGCGGTGGTGATCGGCTCCCGCACCTTCGGCAAGGGCTCCATCCAGATGCCGACCGAGCTGCCCGACGGCTCGGTGGCCGAGCTGACCGTCGGTCACTACCGCACCCCCTCCGGCCGCACCGTGGACGGCCGGGGCATCACCCCCGACCTGGAGGCGGGGCCGGGGCAGGCCCTGTCACGGGCGCGGACCGTCCTCACCGGGCTGGGCGACCCGTCGTAGCCAGCCGTAATCGGCTGTACGCACACCCCCTGTGTGGTGCGAAAATGGTGGGCACTATGAGCAAGGGAATGTACGTACCGAAGGAGTCCCAGCCCAAGCAGGGCGGCGGGGCGGCCAAGGCCAGGGACGGCGAGAAGGGCGGCAAGCGCAAGATCGTCGCCCAGAACAAGAAGGCCCGGCACGACTACGCGATCATCGACACCTACGAGGCCGGGCTCGTGCTCATGGGCACGGAGGTCAAGTCGCTGCGCGAGGGACGGACCTCGCTGACCGACGGCTTCGTCCACATCGACCGGGGCGAGGCGTGGCTGCACAACGCCCACATCCCCGAGTACCACCAGGGCAGCTGGACCAACCACTCCGCGCGCCGCAAGCGCAAGCTGCTCCTGCACCGCGAGGAGATCGCCAAGCTGGAGTCGAAGGCCCAGGAGACGGGACACACGATCGTGCCCCTCGCCATCTACTTCAAGGACGGCCGGGCGAAGGCCGAGATCGCTCTCGCGCGGGGCAAGAAGGAGTACGACAAGCGGCAGACGCTGCGGGAGCAGCAGGACCGGCGGGAGGCGGACCGGGCGATCGCGGCGGCGAAGCGCAGGCAGCGCGGCCACTAGCCGGCCGGCCGACCGGCCGACGGGAATAGGCTGGCATCGTCGGGCGTTGGTCACGTACGATGGCAGTGCACTCCACAGAGGGTGCGCGAACCCTCTCCGGAGGGGTTTTGAAAAATCAACATGGGGATGATCGGTTTCGACAGCGGCTGTCGAAGCAGGGGAAGCGTGTCGAGGAAGCGGCAATGATCTCGTAAACCATATGTCGCAAAAAATAATCGCCAACACCAAGCGCGATTCCTTCGCCCTCGCTGCCTAAGTAGCGACTTGCGAAGTGTCAGCCCGGGGCTGTTCCCGACCCGGATCCTGGCATCAGCTAGGGAACTAAACCTCTAGACCCGGTCACGGGGTGTAGAGGGAAATCAAACAGTGACTGAGCCCGTCGGAGACTTGTCCGCGTGATCTCCGGGGCCGAGAAACTCGCAGCGGACTGCACACGGAGAAGCCCTGATTCCGCACCGTTGGACGCGGGTTCGATTCCCGCCATCTCCACGAGGCCCCTTCGGGGGGCCGACCCCATGTGGGCGAAGGCCCCGTCGCTTCCGAGCGGCGGGGCCTTCGTCATGGGGTGGCCCTGTCGGCGCGGGTGAGCGCGGCCACGCCGAGGGCGAGGGCGGCGGCGGCCACCGGTACGGCGTACGCGGTGGTGGGGGAGAGGTGCTCCGCCGCCCAGCCGCCCGTCGCCGAACCGCACGCGATACCGGTGAGCAGTCCCGTCACCATCAGACTCATCCCCTCGTTGAGCCGGTCGCCCGGGGTGCGCCGCTGCACCAGCGTCATCGCCGTCACCATCGTCGGCGCCGTCGCCATCCCCGCCACCAGCAGCGCACCCGCCAGCGCCGGCAGGGACCGGGTGCCGGCCGCGAGCCAGGGCAGGGTCATGAGCCCGGCCATGGCCGCCAGACACCAGGAGAAGCGCGCCCCCGCCGGCTTCCGCGCCCCGAACACCAGCCCCGCCGCGCACGAGCCCGCCGCCTGGAGCGCGAGCACGGCACCGGCAGCCGCGCGGTGCCCCTGCGCGTCGGCGTAGGCGATCGTGACGACCTCCATGGAGCCGAACACCGCGCCGGTCGCGGTGAAGCAGGCCAGCAGGGGCGGGACACCCGGGCTGCGCAGCGGCGAGGGACCCTGCGAGCGGGGCGTCGGCGGCGGCTCGGTCGCCCGCTGGGCGAGGAACAGCAGCATGCCGGCGAGCAGCAGCACCGCCCCGGTGAGCGTGCCCGCCTCCGGGAAGAACGTGCCGGTCAGGAAAGACGCGAGCACCGGCCCGAGCATGAAGCACAGCTCGTCCGCGGCCTGCTCGAACGCGTTCGCGGTGTGCAGCGCCCCGGGGTCGTCCCGCAGCAGACGGGCCCAGCGGGCGCGGGACAGGCCGCCGATGTTGGGGGTGGCGGCGGTGCCGGCGTAGGCGGCGAACAGGGTCCAGTCCGGGGCGTCGTAGCGCACGCACAGCAGCAACGCGAGGCTGCCCAGCACGGACACGACCGTGGCCGGCAGCGCGACCCGGGCCTGCCCGTGCCGGTCGACCAGCCGGGCGAGCCAGGGGCCGGCCAGCGCGGTCGCCGCGAGCCCCGTCGCGGTGACGGCACCGGCGAGGGCGTACGAGCCACGGGAACCGGCGATCATCACGACCGCGCTCACGCTGAACATGCCCATCGGCAGGCGGGCGAGGAGGTTGCCGGTGGTGAAGGCGCGGGCGCCGGGGAGACGGAACAAGCGGCGGTATCCGCCGGCCTGATCTCCCTGGCCGTCTATTCGGCCGTTCCGGGCGTCTTGGGTGGTCTCTCGGGGCATGGCTCAACAGTCGCCCGGAGTGGATCAGCAGGTCCAACACCTTCCGCGCCCCGATCCACGCGCTCCCGTTGTAAATTCGCCGCCATGTCCGCCTCCGCCGCCCACATAGACCCCCGCCTGCTGCGTGCCTTCGTCGCCGTCGCCGAGGAACTGCACTTCACCCGGGCGGCGGCCCGGCTGTACGTCGCCCAGCAGGCGCTCAGCCGGGACGTACGGCGGCTGGAACGGGAGCTGGGCGCCGAGCTGTTCGTACGGACCACCCGGCAGGTCACGCTGACCCCGGACGGCGAGCGCCTGCTGCCGCACGCGCGCCGGGTCCTCGCCGCCCAGGACGACCTGCTCGCCGCGTTCGCCGCCGGCCAGGCCCGCCCGCTGCTGGTCGACCTCAACTCACCGGGCCTGGCCACCGGCCGCCGCGTACTGCACCGGGCCCGCGAACTCGCCCCCGACTGCGAGCTGATGGCCCGCTACGAGAGCGGCCTCACCGGAGCCGCCGCCGAGTTGCTCGCCGGCCGTCTGGACGTCTCCTTCGGCCGGTTCGCCGGTCTCGACCCGGCGCTCCGCTCCGGCCTGGAGCAGCGGCCGGTGCGGTACGAGCCGATGGCCGTCGTGCTGCCCGAGGGCCATCCGCTGGCCGCGTCGGCGCGGGTGCCGCTGTCCGCGCTGGCCGGCGAGACGGTGTACGCCGGCGCCGGCAACCCGCGCACCCGGGAGTGGACCGATCTGGCCCGGCGCCTCTTCCAGGACCGCGCCATCCGGCTCGCCCCGCCGCTCCCCCTGGCCGTCGGTGACGAGGAGTTCGGCCGCATCATGGCGAAGACCCGCAATCCGGTGCTGGCCGTCGTGGACTTCCCGCCCATGCCCGGCACGGTACGACGGCCCCTCGTCGACCCCGTCCCGCTGTCGCCCGTCTCCCTGGTCTGGCGGAAGGGACTGGTCCATCCCGGATTGACCGCGCTGCGGAAGGCGGTGGCCGAGATCGCGCGGGTGGAGAGGTGGCTGCGGCGGCCCGCCGATGGATGGATTCCGGCCATGGATGAAGAGGTGATGAACGGCGTGTGATGTGCGGTGACGGGCATCCGCCCGTGCCGGCCCGGCGCGCAGCACCCCTCCGCGTGCGTTACATTCTTGGCCCGGGCACAGGGTGGTAGTGGGGGCGCTCGGGCCGGGTGGGGGCCTGGTCCGGTCGACGGGTGCCCGGATCGTGAGCGCGCCCGGAACTGTCCCGTGGGGGGATGAACGCGCGTGAAAATGTGTCCTGAAGACGCCCAACCTGAGGCGCGAGAGATGGCGTCCGCAGGGCGCGGTGAGCCGGTGGGCGGGGGCGACGAGCGGATGGAATCGGACGCGGGGGCTGCGCGAGCCGCGGATTCTGGTGCCGGTGCCGATGGTGCCGGTGCCGATGGTGCCGCTCCGGGGGCTGTCGTGGACTCTGATGCCGACGTTGCAGACGTTGCTTACGTTGCCGTCGAGTCCGGTGAGGCTTCGGAGGCAGGGGAGACGGGTGCCGAGTCGGCTGGGTCCGCCGAGCTCGCTGGGCCCGGCGACTCCGCAGAACCTGGGCAGCCCGCCGGGGCCGAGGCGTCCGCCGGAGCGGAGCGGCCCGCTGAAGCGGCCGAGCCCGTGGAACCCGGCGTGCCCGGCAAGTCCGGCGAGCCAGCCGACCAGGTCGAGCCCTCCGCCGTGAAGGAGCCCCCCGAGACCTCCGACGGCGCCGCAGATGTCCCGGAACCTTCCCCCGGCCCCACCCCCACTCCCGCTTCCTCCCCGCAGGACGAGACCATCGAGCTGGGCGACGTACAACTCGGCGCCGTGGGCGCGGAGTCGGCCGTACGGGACACCCGTGGCTCGGACGGGCCGGTCTTCGTGGACGAGTCGGGCCGTCGTAGCCGCCGGTTCCGCCGGCTCGGCGTGGCCGTGGCCGTCGCGTGCGCCGGTTACGCCGCCGTCATCGTCGCCACCCTGCTGTCCGGCAACTCCGCCGCCCCCTGGCTGCCGGTGCCGGGCCAGCACGAGGACAAGCCGGCCGGCAAGGTGCACACCTCGCCGCTGCCCAGCGTCTCCACGACCCCGACCACGAACCCGACCCCGCCGGGAGCCGGCGCGGTGACCGCACCCGTCGTCGGCGCCGAGGCGGGCGGCCCGGCCGTAGCGGGCAGCGGAGCGCCCGCCGGCGCCGACGCCTCCGCGTCCACCGAGCCGGACGGCGCCACCGCCTCCGCGCCCGCAGCCGACGCCGGCACCACCGGTTCCCCGACCCCGTCGGCCCCGGCCACCGACGTGTCCCCGGCACCGTCCGCCACCGGCACCGCCACCGCTCCGGCACCCACGCCGACCCCGTCGGGCCGTACCCACACCCCGCCCGGTCACACCCGGCGCCCGCACCCCAAGCTCTCCCTCTGACGACCAGGCGGAACACCCCCAGATGGCCTCCCACCCCCGCCGCCGCACCCGGCTGCCGCTGCGCTACCTGCTCCCTCTCCTGATCCTGGTGGCGACCCTGGCGATGCTCATGCTGCGCGGCTACGTGCACAACGAGATCCTCGCCGACCACCGCATCCGGCCCTCCGCGGCGCACGACAGGGTTCCGCAGCGCATCCTGGACGGCGGCCCGGTCATCGACACGCGCGACGGCCGCAGCGACAGCCTGCGCATACCCGACCACCGCATCGTCCTGACCTTCGACGACGGCCCCGACCCGACCTGGACCCCGAAGGTGCTCGACGTGCTGAAGAAGCACCACGCGCACGCGGTCTTCTTCGTCACCGGCACCATGACCTCCCGCCATCCGGAGCTGGTCCGGCGCATGGTCGCCGAGGGCCACGAGGTCGGCCTGCACACCTTCGGCCACCCCGACCTGTCGTACCACTCCACGAAGCGCATCGACTGGGAGCTGTCGCAGAACCAGCTGGCGCTCGCCGGGGCGGCCGGTATCCGCAGTTCGCTGTTCCGGCCGCCGTACTCCTCCTCCGCCGACGCCATCGACAACCGGTCCTGGCCGGTGACGCGGTACATCGGCAGCCGGGGCTACCTCACGGTCGTGGACGACACCGACAGCGAGGACTGGCGCAAGCCGGGCGTCGGGCGGATCATCCGCAACGCCACGCCCCACGGCGGCCGGGGCGCGGTCGTCCTCATGCACGACTCGGGCGGCGACCGGCACCAGACCGTCCAGGCGCTCGACCGGCTCCTGCCCCGGCTCCAGCAGCAGGGCTACACCTTCCAGACCCTCACCGGAGCGCTGCGGGCCCCCAGTGCCGACACCCCGGTCACCGGCCTCGACCTGTGGAAGGGGAGGGCCTGGATCTTCCTGGTGAAGGCGTCCGACGACATCACCACGGTCCTCGTCGCCGGTCTCGCCGTCGTCGGCTGCCTCGTCTTCGCCCGCTTCGGCCTGATGCTGCTGCTGTCCGGCGCGCACGCCCGCCGCACCCGGCGCCCCGGTTTCCGCTGGGGCGAGGAGCCGGTCACCGAGCCGGTGTCGGTGCTGGTGCCCGCGTACAACGAGGCCAAGTGCATCGAGAACACGGTCCGTTCGCTCATGCGCAGCGAGCACCCCATCGAAGTGCTGGTCATCGACGACGGCTCGGCGGACGGCACGGCCGACATCGTCGAGGCGCTGGACCTGCCGGACGTACGGGTGATCCGCCAGGCCAACGCGGGCAAGCCGGCCGCGCTCAACCGGGGCCTGGCGAACGCCCGTCACGAGCTGGTCGTGATGATGGACGGCGACACCGTCTTCGAACCGGCCACCGTCCGCGAACTGGTCCAGCCCTTCGCCGACCCGCGCGTCGGCGCCGTCGCCGGCAACGCCAAGGTCGGCAACAAGAACCGGCTGATCGGCGCGTGGCAGCACATCGAGTACGTGATGGGCTTCAACCTCGACCGCCGTATGTACGACATCCTGCGCTGTATGCCGACGATCCCGGGCGCGGTCGGGGCGTTCCGCCGCTCGGCCCTGCGACGGGTCGGCGGCATGAGCGACGACACGCTCGCCGAGGACACCGACGTCACGATGGCCCTGCACCGCGACGGCTGGCGCGTGGTGTACGCCGAGAAGGCCCGTGCCTGGACGGAGGCGCCCGAGTCGGTCCAGCAGCTGTGGTCCCAGCGCTACCGCTGGTCGTACGGCACCATGCAGGCCATCTGGAAGCACCGCCGCGCGCTGTTCGACCGGGGCCCCTCGGGCCGCTTCGGCCGGGTGGGCCTGCCCCTCGTCTCGCTCTTCATGGTCGTGGCCCCGCTCCTGGCCCCCCTGATCGACCTCTTCCTGGTCTACGGCCTGGTCTTCGGCCCGACGGGCAAGACGATCCTGGCCTGGTGCGCGGTCCTGGCCGTGCAGGCGCTGTGCGCGGCGTACGCCTTCCACCTGGACCGCGAACCCCTCACCCCGCTCCTCTCGCTCCCTCTCCAACAGCTGCTCTACCGCCAGCTGATGTACGTCGTCCTGCTCCAGTCCTGGATCACCGCCCTCACCGGCGGCCGACTGCGCTGGCAGAAGCTCCGCCGCACGGGCGGGGTGGCGGCACCGCCGACCGAGCGGTCCCCGGTCCCGGAGGCGGCCCCGGCCGGCTGACCGCCTACTCCCGCTGGGCCACGGCGTCCTTCTGCAACTGCACCGCCGCCAGCAGGCTCAGACCGGGCTCGGCCTGCCGCAGTGCCTTCACGGCGGCGACGGAGGCGAGGTCCCCGGTGAACCCGACGTCGGCCAGCCTGGCGCGGACCCAGTCGGCCCGCAGCCGTCCCTCACTGGCGCCGGCGGTCGCCCCGACGAGCGCGACCGCCCGCTCCAGCCCCGCCCGCTCCTCCTCCGGGGCCCCGTCCAACGCCTCCCGCAGCGCCGCCGCGACCAGGTCGGAGTCCCGGATGACCAACACCAGATCCTGCTTCTTGCCGAACCCCGCGAATCCCTTCATACGCACCAGGGTGACCGCCGCGAGCCGCCCTCTTCAAACAACTTGAGGAGTTCCAGAGGCTTGCGCCGCTCCCGACGCCGCGGGGCAGGGGAGGCGGCCATCAGTTGCTTGTCGTGCAGGAGTACGCCGAACCGTCAGGGAGCGGCCGGTGTCGGCTGAGCGGTACCGCCCCTCACGCGTCCGCGTACTTCGCGTCCGCCGCCGGGTCCAGGGCCAGGCGGTAGCCCCGCTTCACCACCGTCTGGATCAGCTTCGGGGTGCCGAGGGCCGTGCGGAGGCGGGCCATCGCCGTCTCGACGGCGTGCTCGTCGCGGCCCGCGCCCGGCAGCGCGCGCAGGAGGTCGGCGCGGGGGACGACCCAGCCGGGGCGGCGGGCCAGGGCGCGCAGGAGGGACATGCCGGCCGGGGGGACCGGCTTGAGGTCGCCGTCGACCAGGACCGCGTGGCCGCGGATCTCCACCCGGTGTCCGGCAATCGGCAGGGAGCGGGCGCGGGCCGGGAGTTCCTGGCACAGGAGCTGGACCAGCGGGCCGAGGCGGAAGCGTTCGGGCTGGACCGTGTCCACCCCGCGGGCCTGGAGGGGGATGGCGGTGACCGGGCCGACACAGGCCGGGAGGACGTCGTGGGCCAGGGCGGCCAGCAGGTCGTCCAGCAGGCCGCGGTCCTCCGCGCGGGACAGGAGGGAGGCCGCGGCGGGGGCGCTGGTGAAGGTGAGGGCGTCCACGCCACGGGTGACGGCCGCGTCCAGGAGGCGGTCGAGGGGGCTGAGGTCCTCGGGGGGCATCCAGCGGTAGACCGGGACGGGCACCACTTCCGCCCCGGCGGCCCGCAGCGACTCCACGAAGCCGGGGAGGGGCTCGCCGTGGAGCTGTACGGCGACGCGGTCGCCCTCGACGCCCTCCTCCAGGAGGCGGTCGAGCACCTCGGCCAGGGATTCCGAGGAGGGCGACCATTCCTCGGTGAGCCCCGCCGCGCGGATCGCGCCCTTCACCTTGGGCCCGCGGGCCAGCAGGCGGACCCCGCGCAGCCGGCCCAGCAGTTGTTCGCCCAGGCCCCAGCCGTCGGCGGCCTCGACCCAGCCGCGGAAGCCGATCGCCGTGGTGGCGACCACGACGTCCGGCACCTGGTCGATGAGCTCCTTCGTGGCGGCGAGCAGTTCGCCGTCGTCCGCGAGCGGCACGATCCGCAGGGCGGGGGCGTGCACAACGGTGGCGCCGCGCCGCTGGAGCAGGGCGCCCAGTTCCTCGGCCCGGCGCGCGGCGGTGACGCCCACGGTGAACCCGGCGAGGGGGCCGTGCTCGGGGTGCTGCTCTTCGTCGTACATGGGCTCTCCTAGCTGACCGGCACGCCGATCGAGCCTGTCAACGATGCGTGACAGGCTCGGTTCGGCTCGATGTCACCGGTGTTACGTCACACCTCGGCATAGCTGAGCTGGGCCTGCGCCTCCGGCGCGGCGGCCGTGGCCGGGACCCGCGCCGCCGTACGACGAAGGTATACGGCCCAGGTGACCGCGAAGCAGACACCGTAGTAGGCGAGGAAGGCGACGAACGCGCCCGTGCCGGAGCCGTAGGAGAGGAAGGACTGGCGGAAGGCCAGGTTGATGCCGACGCCGCCGAGGGCGCCGACCGCGCCGATGAGGCCCATGGACGCGCCGGACAGCCGCCGGCCGTGGGCGACCGCCGCCTCGCCCTCCAGGCCCTTGGCCAGCGCCTTGGCCTGGAAGATGCCGGGGATCATCTTGAACGTCGAGCCGTTGCCGAGCCCGCTGAGCACGAACAGGACGACGAAGGCGGACACGAACAGGGGCAGCGACTTCTGCATGCTGGCGACGATGAGCACGGCGGTGGCGGCGGCCATGCCGACGTAGTTCCACAGGGTGATGCGGGCGCCGCCGTAGCGGTCGGCGAGCCAGCCGCCGAGGGGGCGGATGAGGGAGCCGAGCAGCGGGCCGATGAAGGTGAGGTACGCGGCCTGGAGGGGCGTCCGGCCGAACCCGTTCGTCAGCACCTGGCCGAAGGCGAAGCTGTAGCCGATGAAGGAGCCGAAAGTGCCGATGTAGAGCACGGACATGATCCAGGTGTGGGCGTCCCGGGCGGCGTCCTTGGCCGCGCCGGTGTCGTTCTTCACCGAGGACAGGTTGTCCATGAACAGCGCGGCGAGCACGGCGGCCACGACGATCAGCGGGATGTAGATGCCGAGCAGCACGCGCGGGCCGCCGCTCGCGCCGATGATGGCGAGGGCGACGAGCTGGATGACGGGGACGCCGATGTTGCCGCCGCCCGCGTTGAGGCCGAGCGCCCAGCCCTTCTTCCTGAGCGGGAAGAAGGCGTTGATGTTGGTCATGGAGGAGGCGAAGTTGCCGCCGCCGATGCCGGCCAGCAGGCCCACCAGGAGGAAGGTGGAGTACGACGTCCCCGGCTCCATCACCACGAACGCGGCGACGGTCGGGATCAGCAGCAGGCTCGCCGAGATGATCGTCCAGTTACGGCCGCCGAAGACGGCCACGGCGAAGGTGTACGGCACCCGGACCACCGCGCCGACCAGCGTGACCACCGACGTCAGCAGGAACTTGTCGGCGGGCGTGAGGCCGTACTCCGGGCCCATGAACAGGACCAGGACCGACCACAGGGTCCAGACGGAGAAGCCGACGTGCTCGGAGAGGACGGAGAACCAGAGGTTCCGGCGGGCGGTCCGCTCCCCGGTCGCCTGCCAGAACGCCTCGTCCTCCGGATCCCAGCGCTCGATCCAGCGGCCACTGCGACGGGTTGGGGCTGGGCCTGTCATCACGCCTCCACGGTGCTCCGGCTGCTCGGTCTGCCGACCACTGACTCAGCCCGAAGGTAGGGAGGACGCGTTTCCGGCCTGTGGCTGTGGGTGACCGCGAGGGAACGTTGCTCTCACTCGGCCGGGGAGGGGCCGGTGAGGCGGGACGCCGGCCCCCGGGTCCCCCGGGATCCCGCCGCGAGGGGTTCCGGTGTCTCCTCCGCGCGGGCACTGTGGGGGGAAGACCCCGCACGGTTCCTGCCCAGGCGGTGACTGGCCCATGGCACTCGGTAGCGCCCCTTCCGCGTACGCGCCGCGGTTCGACGCCGGGCGGGTGTGCCTGGACCTCCTCGCCACCGCGCATCCGGGCGAACGGCTGGACGGCGTCGGCGCGTTGTGCGCGTGGATCGGGGGTGCCGGGCTCGTGCCCGACGGT
Organism: Streptomyces corchorusii; assembly: GCF_001514055.1. Lineage (NCBI taxonomy): Bacteria > Bacillati > Actinomycetota > Actinomycetes > Kitasatosporales > Streptomycetaceae > Streptomyces > Streptomyces corchorusii. Next base: position 76,650 of record NZ_KQ948351.1, read on the forward strand.
ACGGCGCTCGGTCACGCCGACGCGTCCTGGCTGGCCGGGTTCCGGGAACTGCGCGGCTGTGTCGGGGTGTTGGTGCGCGGGCCGTGTCCCGGGGACGCGTCGTCGTACGGGCGGGCGCTCGGGCGGGTCAACGCGCTCGCCCTCGCGGCGACCCCCGCGCCCGTGGCCGTACCCGCGGAAGGCGGCGGGCTCGTGCGGGAGTTGGCCGGGCCGCCCGGCGCCGCCGCGCTGCTCGCCCTCGTCGCCCGGGACGCCGTCGAGTTGCTCACCGACCCCGTCGCGCGGGCCGCCGTACGCGAGTGCGAGGGGGACGACTGCCCCCTCGTGTACCTGGACACCTCCCGCGGCCGGCGCCGGCGCTGGTGCTCCAGCGAGGTGTGCGGCAACCGGGAGCGGGTCGCCCGGCACCGGCGGCGGGCGGCGCTGGCGCGGGCCTGAAGGCGGAGTGATTTCCGCAACACCGGGTTTGGATGGCCCGTACACGGGGATTTGGCGGCGACCGCGCCCGCGTGTCGGAGATGTGGAGATCGCGCGGTGGGAATGTGCGCGCATGTCCCGCTCGTCACACCACCCCCAGGAAATCTGTGCCTCGGGTTTGAACACCGGGCCGCCCCCGTCCGTACGGGTGGGCGAGCGACCGACTGGGGGAACCCCCGGACACCGGAGGTGGGCGTGCGCAAGGATGCGGCCGTGGCCAATGAACGTGGAGCGAGGGCCCGACATCGCATGTCCTCACAGCCCTCGGAGCCGGACGAGGAGTTGATGCGTGCGCTGTACCGGGAGCACGCCGGACCCCTGCTCGCGTATGTCCTGCGGCTGGTCGCCGGTGACCGGCAGCGCGCCGAGGACGTCGTACAGGAAACGCTCATCCGTGCCTGGAAGAACGCCGGTCAGCTCAATCGGGCGACCGGTTCGGTACGCCCCTGGCTGGTGACGGTCGCGCGCCGCATCGTCATCGACGGCCACCGCAGCCGGCAGGCCCGGCCGCAGGAGGTCGATCCGTCGCCGCTGGAGGTCATCCCCGCGGAGGACGAGATCGACAAGGCGCTGTGGCTGATGACGCTGTCGGACGCGCTCGACGACCTGACCCCGGCCCACCGGGAGGTGCTCGTCGAGACGTACTTCAAGGGGCGTACCGTCAATGAGGCGGCCGAAACACTGGGCATACCGAGCGGAACGGTCCGTTCCCGGGTGTTCTACGCCCTGCGGTCGATGAAGCTGGCACTGGAGGAGCGGGGGGTGACGGCGTGATGAGCAGCGGGTACGGGGGGATGCAGGGATTCGGACCGGGTGGTCCGGGTATGTCTGGGCCCATGAGCCCCAGGCAGGGATCTTCGGTGCCGAGTGAGCACGAGACCGTCGGCGCCTACGCCCTCGGGATCCTCGACGACGCCGAGGCGACCGCTTTCGAGGCCCATCTCGCCGGCTGCGAGTGGTGCGCCCAGCAACTGGACGAACTGGCCGGGATGGAGCCGATGCTGGCCGCGCTCGCGGACCTGCCGGGCTCCGGCAGCACACCCGCGATCGGCGAGTCGCTGTCCGCCAAACCCAGCCCGCGGCTGGTGGAGAAGCTGGTGGACGAGGTCGCCGAGAAGCGCGCCCAGAAGCGCCGGCGCAGCTTCTACATGATCGCGGCGGCGGCCGCGCTGATCATCGCCGGGCCGCTGGCCGCGGTGGCGGTGAACGGCGGCTCGGACGGGGGCGGGCAGGTCACCGCGACGCCGGCCCAGGCGACCTTCCGGACCATGTCCGACAAGAAGTCCGCCACGGACGCGTCGACCCACGTCAGCGCGACCGTCGCCGTGGCGCGCAAGGACTGGGGCACCCAGGCGGTCCTGGAGCTGAAGAACGTCAAGGGTCCGCTGAAGTGCTCCCTGGTGCTCGTCGCCAAGAACGGGCAGCGCGTGACCATGTCGTCGTGGTCCGTGCCCGACTGGGGGTACGGCATCCCGGACGCCAAGACCGAGCAGTCGAAGCAGCCGCTCTACATCGGCGGGGCCGCGGCCTTCCAGCCCAATGAGATCGACCACTTCGAGGTGGTCACCTTCGAGGGCAAGAAGCTGGTCCAGGTGGACGCCTAGCCGACGTAGCTTCGACGGGCCCCCTTCGCGTACGGTTGACGGCTGCCCAGCACGTCAGAAGGGGGCCCGGTGGCCGCTCAGGTTCAGCAGTCCGCGGTCGGCTCGGTACACGACGCACAGGATTCCGTCCGCGACCGAGAGATCAGCGTCGAGCAGGAACACCTGGACCGGGTGTACCAGCGCCTGGAGGAGAAGATCCACGAGGCGGAGTTCCTGATGCACGACGCGGCCAAGCGCGGCCAGGTGGGCACCCCGGGCGCGCTCGCCGAACGGGACGCGCAGGTCTTCCGGGCCGGTATCCACCTCAACCGGCTCAACAACGAGTTCGAGGACTTCCTCTTCGGGCGGATCGACCTGCTGCTCGGCAAGGACGGCAAGAAGGGGCCCGACGGGGCCTACACGGCCGTGGAGCCGGCCGAGGGCGCCGTGCGGCCGGACAACACCGCCGACATCGCCGAGACGCTGCACATCGGCCGCATCGGCGTCCTGGACGAGGACTACTCCCCGCTGGTCATCGACTGGCGCGCCCCCGCCGCCGCCCCCTTCTACCGGGCCACGCCCGTGGAGCCGGGACGGGTGGTGCGGCGCCGGGTCATCCGCTCCAAGGGACGCCGGGTCCTCGGCGTGGAGGACGACCTGATGCGGCCCGAGCTGACGGCCTTCCTCGACGGCGGCGAACTGCCCGTCATCGGCGACGGCGCCCTGATGGCCGCCCTCGGCCAGGCCCGCGGCCACACCATGCGGGACATCGTCTCGTCCATCCAGGCCGAGCAGGACCTGGTCATCCGGGCCCCCGCGGCCTCCATCACCTACGTGGAGGGCGGCCCGGGCACCGGCAAGACCGCCGTCGCCCTGCACCGCGCGGCCTACCTGCTCTACCAGGACCGCAGACGCTACGCGGGCGGCATCCTCATCGTCTCCCCGACCCCGCTGCTCGTCGCCTACACCGAGGGCGTGCTGCCCTCGCTCGGCGAGGAGGGCCAGGTCGCGATCCGCGCGATCGGCTCGCTGGTCGACGGCGCGCAGGCCACGCTGTACGACTCCCCGGCCGTGGCCCGCGCCAAGGGCTCGTACCGGATGCTGAAGGTGCTGCGGAAGGCCGCCCGGGGCGCCCTGGAGCTGGGGCCGGCCGCTCCGGCGGACGCCGCGGAGCAGGACCCGGTCGCCGGTCCGCCCGGCCGCCTGCGCGTCGTCGCCTTCGGACGCCGCCTGGAACTGGAGGCCGACGAGCTGGAACGCGTCCGCCGGACCGCCCTCGGCGGCACCGCGCCCGTCAACCTGCTCCGTCCGCGCGCCCGCAAGCTGCTCCTGGACGCCCTGTGGGACCGCTCCGGCGCCGCCGCCCGGCACACCGACCCCGAACTGGCCGCCGAGCTGCGCTCCTCCTTCGACGAGGACATCGCCGGCGAGGACTCCTTCATCGCGTTCCTCGACGCCTGGTGGCCCGAGCTGACCCCGAAGGCCGTGCTCGCCGCCATGGCCGACGAGAAGCGGCTCGGCCGCTGGGCCCGGCGGATCCTCAACCCCGGCGAGGTCCGCAAGGTCGCCCGCTCGCTCAGGCGGGACGGGTACTCCGTGCACGACATCGCCATGCTCGACGAGCTCCAGGCGATCCTCGGCGCCCCGGCCCGGCCGCGCAGGAAGCGGGAGCTGGACCCGCTGGACCAGCTCACCGGCCTGGAGGAGCTGATGCCGGTGCGGGAGGAGTCGCAGCGGGAGCGGGCCGAGCGGCTGGCGCAGGAACGCACCGAGTACGCGCACGTCATCGTGGACGAGGCGCAGGACCTCACGCCGATGCAGTGGCGCATGGTCGGCCGCCGCGGCCGGCACGCCACCTGGACGGTGGTCGGCGACCCGGCGCAGTCCTCCTGGTCCGACCCGGACGAGGCCGCCGAGGCCCGCGACGAGGCCCTCGGCACCCGGCCCCGGCGCCGTTTCCAGCTCACCGTGAACTACCGCAACCCGGCCGAGATCGCCGAGCTGGCCGCCAAGGTGCTGGCGCTCGCCATGCCCGGCTCCGAGGCCCCGTCGGCGGTGCGCTCCACCGGCGTGGAGCCGCGCTTCACCGTCGTACGGGACGGACTGGAGAAGACCGTGCGCGCGGAGGCCGAGCGCCTGCTCGGGCTGGTGGACGGCACGGTCGGCGTGGTCGTCGCGATGAACCGGCGCGAGGAGGCCCGGCGCTGGCTGGCCGGGCTCGGCGACCGGGTGGTGGCTCTCGGCAGCCTGGAGGCCAAGGGCCTGGAGTACGACGCGACGGTCGTCGTCTCGCCCGCGGAGATCGCCGACGAGTCGCCGGCCGGCCTGCGCGTGCTGTACGTGGCGCTGACCCGGGCCACCCAGCAGCTCACGGTGGTGTCGGGGGAGCGGGACGAGCCGGACGCGGCGGGGGTCCCGGACCTCCTCAGGGACTGAACCTCCCGCACGGGAATGGTCTTACGGGATCCGTTTGTTAGCCTTGGTGTGGCACCGGCCCGATCCAAGCCCCCGGGCCCAACCTTCGTCCCTCAGAGGGACCACTTGCCGCGAGGCGAGCATGGCGGGTCGGTGTCATGAACGCAGGAGACCCACGTCACGACAGTGACGTGGGTCTCTTTCTTTGCCCCGCGCTCCTCTTCCCCCGACTGATCGTTTCTCGTATGGTGGAAGTGGTTTTCCGAAATCAGCACCTGCCGGGAAACCCCGCGTGAACACAACGTCCGTAACCCAGGGCGACTACCACGTACTGAGCGGTAGGTGCGACGATCGGACGGCACAACCCGCGACACGGTGAAAGCAGAGGAAGTCGGCCATGGCAACGGCGCCCAGCGTCTCCTACTCGATGACGATCCGGCTGGAGGTGCCCGCGAGCGGAACCGCCGTCTCGCAGCTCACCAACGCCGTGGAGTCCTCCGGAGGCTCGGTGACCGGCCTCGACGTCACCGCGTCCGGCCACGAGAAGCTCCGCATCGACGTGACCATCGCGGCCACCTCCACGGCCCACGCCGAGGAGATCGTCGAGAAGCTGCGCGGCATCGAGGGCGTCACCCTGGGCAAGGTCTCGGACCGCACCTTCCTCATGCACCTCGGCGGCAAGATCGAGATGGCGTCCAAGCACCCCATCCGCAACCGTGACGACCTCTCCATGGTCTACACCCCCGGTGTGGCCCGGGTCTGCATGGCCATCGCCGAGAACCCCGAGGACGCCCGCCGCCTCACCATCAAGCGCAACTCCGTTGCGGTCGTGACGGACGGCTCCGCCGTGCTCGGCCTCGGCAACATCGGCCCCAAGGCCGCGCTGCCCGTCATGGAGGGCAAGGCCGCCCTCTTCAAGCGCTTCGCCGGCATCGACGCCTGGCCGATCTGCCTGGACACCCAGGACACCGACGCGATCGTGGAGATCGTCAAGGCGATCGCCCCCGGCTTCGCCGGCATCAACCTGGAGGACATCTCCGCGCCGCGCTGCTTCGAGATCGAGGCCCGGCTGCGCGAGGCCCTCGACATCCCCGTCTTCCACGACGACCAGCACGGCACCGCCATCGTCGTGCTCGCCGCGCTGACCAACGCCCTGCGGGTCACGAACAAGGCGATCCAGAACATCCGGGTCGTCATGTCCGGCGCCGGCGCCGCCGGCACGGCCATCCTCAAGCTGCTGATCGCCGCCGGCGTGAAGAACGCCGTCGTCGCCGACATCCACGGGGTCGTGCACGCCGACCGCGAGGACCTCGTGAACGCCCCGGCCGACTCGCCGCTGCGCTGGATCGCCGACAACACCAACCCCGAGGGCCTCACCGGCACCCTGAAGGAGGCCGTGCGCGGCGCCGACGTCTTCATCGGCGTCTCCGCCCCGAACGTCCTGGACGGCGCCGACGTGGCCGCCATGGCCGAGGGCGCCATCGTGTTCGCGCTCGCGAACCCGGACCCCGAGGTCGACCCGGCGATCGCCCGGCAGACCGCGGCCGTCGTGGCCACCGGCCGCTCCGACTTCCCGAACCAGATCAACAACGTGCTGGTCTTCCCGGGCGTCTTCCGCGGCCTGCTGGACGCGCAGTCCCGCACGGTCAACACCGAGATGATGCTCGCCGCCGCGAAGGCCCTCGCCGACGTGGTGACCGAGGACGAGCTGAACCCGAACTACATCATCCCCAGCGTCTTCAACGACAAGGTCGCGGGCGCCGTGGCCGGGGCGGTCCGCGAGGCCGCCAAGGCGGCCGGGGCGACCGTCTGATCAGGGCGTGCCGTAATGTGCAGGGGGCTGTGAGCATCACCACGGCGGCCCCCGCACCGGCGCGTCGTGGAACCCCGCGATGCCGGGCGCACTCTAGGGTGACGGCCGAGCAGGCGCTTTTCGTGTGACTCCCCAGGGTGTTCTCACGACTCCTACGGGTGCCGGATTGGCTTTCCCGCCGCAGGTAGGGGCAGGATGCTCCCCCAGGGACCTTCGTCCCCGGGGGCACCCCCAAGGGCGCGAGCGCATCGGCATCGCAGTGCCTCGGGCGGCTTCGCCGCGTGGCACACCCCAACGGCAAGAAAAATACGGGAGTAACAACATGAACCGCAGTGAGCTGGTGGCCGCGCTGGCCGACCGCGCCGAGGTGACCCGCAAGGACGCCGACGCCGTGCTGGCCGCGTTCGCCGAGACCGTCGGCGAGATCGTCGCCAAGGGCGACGAGAAGGTCACCATCCCCGGCTTCCTGACCTTCGAGCGCACCCACCGTGCCGCTCGCACCGCGCGCAACCCGCAGACCGGCGAGCCCATCAACATCCCGGCCGGCTTCAGCGTGAAGGTCACCGCGGGCTCCAAGCTCAAGGAAGCCGCCAAGGGCAAGTAAACGCTCCGCTTCGAGGCGCCCTCCCACTGGAGCGCCGTGGCATGGAGCGCCGTGGGTGACTGCGGGCCGGTCGTGGCCGGCCGCGCAGTTCCCCGCGCCCTTCGGGCGCGAACGGCCGAAGACGTCGAAAGGGCGGCCCCCGCAGAGGGGGGCCGCCCTTTTGGCGTCGTGACGCGCGTCGGTGACGCCTAGCCGAGGGCCTTGCCCGGCAGCTCGACCTTCGCGCCCAGTTCCACGAGCTTCTCCATGAAGTTCTCGTAGCCGCGGTTGATCAGCTCGATGCCGTGGACGCGGGACGTGCCCTCGGCCGCCAGGGCCGCGATGAGGTACGAGAAGCCGCCGCGCAGGTCGGGGATGACCAGGTCGGCGCCCTGGAGCTTGGTGGGCCCCGAGACGACCGCGGAGTGCAGGAAGTTGCGCGCGCCGAAGCGGCAGGCGGAGCCGCCCAGGCACTCGCGGTAGAGCTGGATGTGGGCGCCCATCTGGTTCAGCGCCGAGGTGAAGCCGAGGCGGGACTCGTAGACCGTCTCGTGGATGATGGACAGGCCCGTGGCCTGGGTCAGGGCCACCACCAGCGGCTGCTGCCAGTCGGTCTGGAAACCGGGGTGCACGTCCGTCTCCAGCGCGATGGACTTCAACTGGCCGCCCGGGTGCCAGAACCGGATGCCCTCGTCGTCGATCTCGAAGGCACCGCCCACCTTCCGGTAGGTGTTCAGGAACGTCATCATCGAGCGCTGCTGGGCGCCGCGGACGTAGATGTTGCCGTTGGTCGCGAGCGCCGCGGAGGCCCAGGAGGCGGCCTCCAGGCGGTCGGGAAGGGCGCGGTGGGTGTACCCGCCGAGCTTCTCCACACCCGTGATGCGGATCGTGCGGTCGGTGTCCATCGCGATGATCGCGCCCATCTTCTGCAACACGCAGATGAGGTCCTCGATCTCCGGCTCGACGGCCGCGTTGGACAACTCCGTGACGCCTTCGGCCAGTACGGCCGTCAGCAGCACCTGCTCGGTGGCGCCCACGGACGGGTACGGCAGCCGGATCTTGGTGCCGCGCAGCCGCTGCGGGGCCTCCAGGTACTGCCCGTCGGCCCGCTTCTCGATGGTCGCGCCGAACTGCCGCAGCACGTCGAAGTGGAAGTCGATGGGCCGGCCGCCGATGTCGCAGCCGCCGAGGCCCGGGATGAAGGCGTGGCCGAGGCGGTGCAGCAGCGGACCGCAGAAGAGGATCGGGATGCGGCTGGAACCCGCGTGGGCATCGATGTCAGCCACGTTGGCGCTCTCGACCCGCGTCGGGTCGAGCACCAGCTCGCCGGGCTCCTCGCCCGGACGGACCGTCACCCCGTGCAGCTGGAGCAGGCCGCGGACGACCCGCACGTCACGGATGTCCGGAACATTGCGCAGTCGGCTCGGTTCGCTGCCCAGCAGGGCGGCGACCATGGCCTTCGGCACGAGGTTCTTCGCACCGCGGACACGGATCTCGCCCTCCAGCGGGGTTCCGCCGTGGACAAGCAGGACATCGTCGTTGACGGTCATGAATCTCGCGTTCCGATGAGTTGGTCAGGGGGGGCGGCCGATCACTGTGCGCACGGGCCGGGAAGACAGGGTAATCGCCGATCACCCCCCGCCCGTAAGTCCACGTACCGCCCAGCCGCGTCATAGCTGTGTCACAACACGAACCGTTCCCTGCCGGGCACATGGGGTCACCGGCGCCCGGACGTGCGCCGGGGTCGCTCCCGTACGCCCTGAGCTGCCTTCACTCCCGTGCCCCCGATTGGCTCCCCACTCCGGGGGAAGATGCGGGATCATGTCTGGCATGACCGAGGTGTCCTCGCTCACAGGGCGGCTGCTCGTGGCCACGCCCGCCCTGGCGGACCCGAACTTCGACCGTGCGGTGGTGCTCCTTCTCGACCACGACGAGGAGGGCTCCCTCGGTGTCGTCCTCAACCGGCCCACCCCGGTCGTCGTCGGCGACATCCTGGAGGACTGGGCCGACCTCGCCGGTGAGCCCGGCGTCGTCTTCCAGGGCGGCCCCGTCTCGCTGGACTCGGCGCTCGGCGTCGCCGTGATCCCCGGCGGCGCGGACGGGGACGGCGCGCCGCTCGGCTGGCGGCGGGTGCACGGCGCGATCGGACTGGTCGACCTGGAGGCCCCTCCGGAACTGCTCGCCTCCGCCGTCGGCTCCCTGAGGATCTTCGCCGGGTACGCCGGCTGGGGCCCGGGCCAGCTGGAGGACGAACTGGTGGAGGGCGCCTGGTACGTCGTCGAGTCCGAGCCGGGCGACGTGTCCTCCCCGGCCCCCGAGAGACTCTGGCGCGAGGTGCTGCGCCGCCAGCGCAACGAGCTCGCGATGGTGGCCACGTACCCGGACGACCCGTCGCTCAACTGATGCCGGCGAGCTTCAGTACCCTTGCTGGTATGAGCACTCTTGAGCCCGAGCGCGGGACTGGTACGGGGACCCTCGTAGAGCCGACGCCACAGGTGTCCCACGGCGACGGCGACCACGAGCGCTTCGCCCACTACGTCCAGAAGGACAAGATCATGGCGAGCGCCCTCGACGGCACCCCCGTCGTGGCGCTGTGCGGCAAGGTCTGGGTGCCGGGCCGCGACCCGAAGAAGTACCCCGTCTGCCCCATGTGCAAGGAGATCTACGAGTCCATGGGCAGCGGCGGCGACGAGGGCAAGGGCGGCGACAAGTAGGTCGCGCCCCTGTCCGCCCGCGGACGGCGAGGTCCCCGGGACGCGCGTGAGGCGCGTCCCGGGGATCTTCGTGTTTTCCGGCCGGCAACTGGTCCAGACCTCTTGTGGGGTCCTCGCGCAGTCCCTAGCCTTCGAGGCGACGGGGCATGCCCGGTGCAGGGCGGCAGCAGCGTTGCGTCCGGCGCAACGCGGGAGGGGCGATGTCATGGAACTGATTCCGGCGCCGCGCGCGATCGAGGGCCCGAAGGAGTCGGCCGTGCCCTTCGGTCCCGGCACCACGCTGTGGGCCGCCCCGGGCACCGAGCGCACCGAACGCTGGCTGCGCGCCACCCTCGGCGCGGCGCTCGGCCTGCCGCTGCGCCCCGGACCGCCGGACGCCCGCGACGGCGTACGGCTGCTGCTGGACGACACGCTTCAGCCGGAGGCGTACCGGCTCAGCGCCGCCGCCGACCGGGGTGTGGAGATCCGCGGCGGCGGCCCCGCCGGTGTGTTCTGGGGCGCGCAGACCCTGCGCCAGCTCCTCGGCCCCGACGCCTTCCGGCGCGCCCCCGTACGCCCGGACACCGCCCTCGGCGTCCCGCACCAGGTCATCGAGGACGCCCCCCGGTTCCGCTGGCGCGGGCTGCTCCTCGACGTCGCCCGGCACTTCATGCCCAAGGAGGGCGTGCTGCGCTACCTGGACCTGATGGCCGCGCACAAACTCAACGTCCTGCACCTGCACCTGACGGACGACCAGGGCTGGCGCATCGAGATCAAGCGCTATCCGCGGCTGACCGAGATCGCCTCCTGGCGCACGCGGTCGAAATTCGGCCACCGGGCCTCACCGCTGTGGGAGGAGAAACCCCACGGCGGCTACTACACCCAGGACGACATCCGCGAGATCGTCGCCTACGCCGCCGAGCGGCACATCGCCGTCGTCCCCGAGATCGACGTACCGGGCCACTCGCAGGCCGCCATCGCCGCGTACCCCGAACTCGGCAACACCGACGTCGTCGACACCACCGCCCTGACGGTCTGGGACAACTGGGGCATCTCCTCCAACGTCCTGGCCCCCACCGACGCCGTCCTGCGGTTCTACGAGGGGGTGTTCGAGGAGGTCCTGGAGCTGTTCCCCGCGGACGCCGCCGCGTTCTCGGAGTTCGTCCACATCGGCGGCGACGAGTGCCGCAAGGAGCAGTGGACCGAGTCCGTCACCGCCAAGACGCGGATCGCGGACCTCGGCCTCGCCGACGAGGACGAGTTGCAGTCCTGGTTCATCGGGCACTTCGACGCCTGGCTCGCCGCGCGCGGGCGCCGGCTCATCGGCTGGGACGAGATCCTGGAGGGCGGCCTGGCGCCCGGCGCCGCCGTCTCCTCCTGGCGCGGCTACGGGGGCGGCGTCGCCGCCGCGCGGGCCGGCCACGACGTGGTCATGTGCCCCGAGCAGTACGTGTACCTGGACCACCGTCAGGCCCCGGGCGAGGACGAGCCCGTGCCGATCGGCTTCGTGCGCACCCTGGAGGACGTCTACCGGTTCGAGCCCGTGCCGGACGGGCTCACCGACGAGGAGGCCCGGCACGTGCTGGGCACCCAGGCCAACGTGTGGACCGAGGTGCTGGAGGACACCGCGCGCGTGGACTACCAGACCTTCCCCCGGCTCGCCGCCTTCGCCGAGGTCGCCTGGAGCCCGCTGCCGGCCCCCGCGGACCGGGACTACGCCGGCTTCGAACGCCGGATGGCCGCCCACTACCGGCGACTTGACGCCCTCGGCGTCGCCTACCGGCCGCCGGCCGGGCCCCGCCCGTGGCAGAAGCGCCCCGGCGTGCCCGGCCGCCCGATCGAGGGGCCGCCCCCGAACAGGTGACGGCGCGGGGCCCGCCCCGAACGGGCAACGGAAAAACCCCGGCAGCATCACCGAAGAGTGGCAATCCGTGCACACCGGCGATGCCGTGCGAAAACGGCCACTTCCCTGGTGGAGTGGGCGAATGCCTCCTGACGGACCCCTGCGTCCGGGCGTCGCGAAGATGTGCCAGAGTTGCGTCGTCCGCCCTGTCAGCACGTACCGTACGGCAACACAGGCGGGACCAGGTGGGGCAGCGGGAAGGGGCAGCCGGTTTGACCACGCACGCACCGCAGGCGGCGCAGGCCGTCACCTTGCCCACGACGCTGGACGAGGCCGTGGCGGCCCTCGCCGCCATGCCCACCGCCGTCCCCGTCGCGGGCGGCACCGACCTGATGGCCGCCGTCAACTCCGGCCAGCTCAGGCCCGCCGCGCTGGTGGGCCTCGGCCGGATCAGCGAGATCCGCGGCTGGCAGTACCAGGACGGCCACGCGCTGCTCGGCGCCGGCCTCACGCACGCGCGCATGGGCCGTCCCGACTTCGCGGCCCTGATCCCGGCGCTCGCCGCCGCCGCGCGCGCCGCGGGCCCGCCGCACATCCGCAACGCGGGCACCCTGGGCGGCAACATCGCCTCCGCCGCCCCCACCGGGGACGCGCTGCCGGTGCTGGCCGCCCTGGAAGCGACCCTGATCATCGCGGGCCCGGGCGGAGCCCGCCGGGAGATCCCGGTGTCGCACCTGCTGGCCGGCGTGGAGATGCTGCGCGGCGGCGAACTCATCGGCTACGTGCGCGTACCGCTGCTGCACGCCCCGCAGGTCTTCCTGAAGGCGACCGGACGCACCGGCCCCGGCCGCGCGCTCGCCTCCGTGGCGCTCGTCCTCGACCCGGCCCGGCGCGGTGTGCGCTGCGCCGTCGGAGCCATAGCGCCGATGCCGCTCCGGCCGCTGGAGGCCGAGCAGTGGGTCGCCCAGCTGATCGACTGGGACAACGACCGCGCCCTCGTCCCGGAGGCCCTGCACGCCTTCGGCGAGTACGTCGCCGCGGCCTGCATCCCCGACCCGGCCCCCGAGCCCGACGGTTCGGTGGTCCCGCTTCCGCCCGCCGTACTGCACCTGCGGCGCACTGTCGCCGCGCTGGCCCGACGAGCACTGGGGAGGGCGCTGTCGTGACCGACGACCAGCACGGAGAGGGCACGCCCCAGGGCGGCGGACGCTGGGACCCGCTGCCCCAGGGCGACTACGACGACGGCGCCACCGCCTTCGTCGAACTCCCCGAGGGCGGCATCGACGCCCTGCTGTCCGGCGACAGCCCGCTGGCCGCGCCCGGACACGGCTACGTGCCGCCGCGGATCACGGCCACGCACGCGGACGGCACGCACACCGACGGCACCACGGGCACGTGGCCCGCGCCCGACGGCGGCGGCCGGTGGCCCGACCCGAACCACACGCCGGCCCCGCCGCACGCCGCGGACGACCGGTTCACCTACCAGCCCGCCGCCACCCAGCACTGGACCTTCGAGGAGCCCGCGGCGCCGGCCGCCCCGGGGCACGACGTCACCGGGCAGTGGTCCATCCCCGTCGCCGGCGGCGACCTTCCGGACGAGTCGGGCGAGTTCACCACGTCCTCGCTGGTCGAGCAGTGGGGCGCCGCACCGCCCGCCACCCTGCCCGGCGGCGCGCCGGCCCCCTGGGCGACGGACGGCACGGGCCACGCGTACCCCTCGGGGAGCGAGGCCGCGGATGCCCCGGCGGGTGGCGCGCCGGACGCGTACGGCGTGGAGGACGGGTACGGGCCGGAGGAGGCGTACGGCACCGAAGGGGCGTACGGCTCGCAGGACGGGTACGGCGCCGCGGAGGCGTACGTTCCGGAGGGCGGGTACGGGCACGGTCCGGCCGGCCACGCGGAGGACGGTCACGCCGGCCACGCGGAGGGCGGGCACCGGGACGCCGGTCACGTGCACGCCGGACCTGACGAGGGCGGCCCCGACGGAGCCGGCCGTCCGGACGCCGGTCACACCGGTGCCCCCGACGCCGACACGCCCGGCGGTACGACGGCTCCCACCGCGCCCGCCGAACCGGCGCCGCCGGCGCGGGAGTCGGAGGAACCCGGTACGGCGCCGGAAGGCGACGCCCACGGCCCCGCCGAAGCCCCTGAACGCCCCGCTGACGCCCCGGCGGACCACGAGCGGCCCGCAGACCCGGCGACCGCGTCCCAGCCCGCCACAGCGCCGGACACGGGCGACGCGGAGGCACCGGCGGCCCCAGCCGACTCCACGGCCCCCGACACGCACGGCACGCCCGACTCCCCGCCCGGGACCGAGGCAGCCGGACCCGAGGGCGAGGGCGCCGTCGACGCGTCCGCGCCGGACACCCCCTCCGAAGGCACCGGAGCCGAGGGGGCGGGCGAGGAGGACACAGAGGGGGCGGCCGAGGAGGCCGCCGTACCCCTCCCGCCGAACGACGACCACCCGCTCGCCTCCTACGTCCTGCGCGTCAACGGCACCGACCGCCCGGTCACCGACGCCTGGATCGGCGAGTCCCTGCTGTACGTGCTGCGCGAGCGGCTCGGCCTCGCGGGCGCCAAGGACGGCTGCTCGCAGGGCGAGTGCGGCGCCTGCAACGTGCAGGTCGACGGCCGTCTGGTGGCCTCCTGCCTGGTCCCGGCGGTCACCGCGGCCGGCAGCGAGGTGCGCACGGTCGAGGGCCTGGTCGAGGACGGCCGGCCCTCCGACGTGCAGCGCGCGCTCGCCCGCTGCGGAGCCGTGCAGTGCGGTTTCTGCGTGCCCGGCATGGCGATGACCGTGCACGACCTGCTGGAGGGCAACCCCGCGCCGACCGAACTGGAGACCCGGCAGGCCCTGTGCGGCAACCTGTGCCGGTGCTCGGGCTACCGGGGCGTCCTGGAGGCCGTCAAGGAGGTCGTCGCCGAGCGCGAGGCGTCCCACGCCGGCCCCGGGACGGACACGGACGAGGCGCGCATCCCGCACCAGGCGGGCCCCGGCTCCGGCGGCGTCCACCCGTCGGCGTTCGAGGCGCCCGGCGCGTTCGACACCCCGCGGCGACAGGAGACGTACGACGCGCCGGACGCGTACGAGTCGCCGGACACGTACGACACGCCCGACGCGTACGGCGGACCGGACCGGTACGACACACCGGACCCGTACGGCACGCCGCCGGGACCGCACGACCAGCACTACGGCCAGGACGGAGGCCAGGCGTGAGCAACGAAGCCGGCACCGCGACCACCGCCGCGGAACCCGCCCCCGCGGCCGAGGAGTTGCCGCACGGCCTCGGCGCCTCCCTGCCGCACGCCGACGCCCGCGCCAAGACCGAGGGCACCTTCCCCTACGCGGCCGACCTGTGGGCCGAGGGCCTGCTGTGGGCGGCCGTCCTGCGCTCCCCGCACGCGCACGCGCGCATCGTCTCCATCGACACCACCCACGCGCGCGAGATGCCCGGCGTCCGCGCGGTCGTCACCCACGAGGACGTGCCCGGCACCCCGCGCCACGGCCGGGGCACGCCCGACCGGCCGGTGTTCGCCTCCGAGGTCGTACGCCACCACGGCGAGCCCATCGCGGCCGTGGCCGCCGACCACCCGGACACCGCGCGGATGGCCGCCGCCGCCGTCATCGTCGAGTACGAGGTGCTCGACCCCGTCACCGACCCGGAACAGGCCTTCGAGGCCGAGCCGCTGCACCCCGACGGCAACCTGATCCGGCACATCCCGCTGCACCACGGCGACCCGGGCGCCGTGGGCGAGATCGTCGTCGAGGGCCAGTACCGCATCGGCCGCGCGGACCCGGCGCCCATCGGAGCCGAGGCCGGTCTCGCCGTACCGCGCCCGGACGGCGGGGTGGAGCTCTACCTGGCCTCCACCGACCCGCACACCGACCGCAACACGGCCGCCGCCTGCTACGGCCTGTCCCCCGACCGAGTGAAGATCGTCGTCACCGGGGTGCCCGGCGCCACGGCCGACCGCGAGGACCAGGGCTTCCAGCTCCCGCTCGGCCTGCTCGCCCTGAAGACCGGCTGCCCGGTGAAGCTGACGGCGACCCGCGAGGAGTCCTTCCTCGGCCACGCCCACCGGCACCCGACGCTGCTGCGCTACCGCCACCACGCCGACGCCGAGGGCAGGCTGGTGAAGGTCGAGGCGCAGATCCTGCTGGACGCGGGCGCGTACGCCGACACGTCCTCCGACGCCCTCGCCGCCGCCGTCTCCTTCGCGTGCGGCCCGTACGTCGTCCCCAACGCCTTCATCGAGGGCTGGGCCGTCCGCACCAACAACCCGCCCTCCGGCCATGTCCGCGGCGAGGGCGCCATGCAGGTCTGCGCCGCCTACGAGGCGCAGATGGACAAGCTGGCGAAGAAGCTGGGCCTGGACCCGGCCGAACTGCGCCTGCGCAACGTCCTCGCCACCGGTGACGTCCTGCCCATCGGCCAGACCGTGACCTGCCCGGCGCCGGTCGCCGAACTCCTCCAGGCCGTCCGGGACTTCCCGCTCCCGGCCCTGCCCAAGGACAGCCCGGAGGAGGAGTGGCTGCTACCCGGCGGCCCCGAGGGCGCGGGCGAGCCGGGCGCGGTGCGCCGGGGCGTCGGCTACGGCCTGGGCATGGTGCACATGCTCGGCGCGGAGGGCGCCGACGAGGTCTCGACGGCGACGGTCAAGGTCCACGACGGCATCGCGACCGTGCTGTGCGCGGCCGTGGAGACCGGCCAGGGCTTCACCACCCTGGCCCGGCAGATCGTCCAGGAGACCCTCGGCGTCGAGGAGGTCCACGTCGCCCCCGTCGACACCGACCAGCCGCCGGCAGGCGCGGGCTGCCGGGGCCGGCACACCTGGGTGTCGGGCGGCGCGGTGGAGCGGGCGGCCAAGATGGTCCGCACGCAACTCCTCCAGCCCCTGGCGCACAAGTTCGGCATGTCCACCGAGCTGCTCCAGATCACGGACGGCAAGATCACCTCGTACGACGGCGTGCTGTCGACCACCGTCGCGGAGGCGATGGAGGGCAAGGAGCTGTGGGCCACCGCCCAGTGCCGCCCGCACCCGACCGAGCCCCTGGACGCCTCCGGCCAGGGCGACGCCTTCGTGGGCCTCGCCTTCTGCGCGATCCGCGCGGTGGTGGACGTCGACGTCGAGCTGGGCTCGGTCCGGGTCGTGGAGCTGGCGGTCGCCCAGGACGTGGGCCGGGTGCTCAACCCGGCGCAGCTCGCCGCGCGCATCGAGGCGGGCGTCACCCAGGGCGTGGGCATCGCCCTCACCGAGAACCTGCGCACGCCCCGCGGCCTCGTCCGCCATCCCGACCTGACCGGCTACGCCCTGCCGACCGCCCTGGACGCCCCCGACATCCGGATCGTGAAACTGGTGGAGGAACGGGACGTGGTGGCCCCCTTCGGCGCCAAGTCCGTCAGCGCGGTCCCGGTGGTGACGGCCCCGGCGGCCATCGCCTCCGCCGTCCGCGCCGCCACCGGCCGCCCGGTCAACCGCCTCCCGATCCGCCCGCAGGCCGCGGTGGTGACGGACCGGTGAGCACGCCGCCGCCCGAGGAGCCGCGCTACGAACCCGCGCCCGGCGTCGGCAAGTTGTTCCTGTGGATCCTGCTGTTCGCCGCGGCGGCGCTGGCCGTGGTCCTGGGCGGGATCTACTTCACCTGAGGGGACCTGGCCCGATGGACGGTGTGGTCCTGGTCACCGGGGTGATGGCGGCGGGCAAGTCGACCGTGGCCCAGCGCCTGGCGCAGGCGCTGCCGCGCGCCGCGCACGTCCGGGGCGACGCGTTCCGCCGGATGATCGTGTCGGGACGGGCGGAGTACGGTCCCGGGGACGGCGGGGAGGCCGTGGCCCAACTGCGGCTGCGGTACCGGCTGTCGGCGGCGACGGCGGACGGGTATGCGGCGGCGGGCTTCACGGCGGTGGTGCAGGACGTCGTCCTGGGCGATCATCTGCGGGCGTACGTCGGCCTGGTCCGCACCCGCCCCCTGCACGTGGTGGTCCTCGCGCCCGGCGCGGCGGAGGTCGCGGCCCGCGAGGCGGGCCGGGCGAAGACCGGATACGGCGGCGGGTGGACCGTGGCCGCCCTGGACGAGGAACTGCGCCTGCGCACCCCGCGCATCGGCCTCTGGCTGGACACGTCCGGCTGGACGCCAAAGGAGACGGTGGAGGCGATTCTCACGGACGCGCAACGGGCCCGGGTCGCCTGACGTCTCTTCTCCTGAGGGTCGTTGTCAGTGGGGCGGCGTAGTGTGCTGAGCAGTGGGGGCACCTGCCCGGAGCCGGCGTACGACGGGGTACGCGGGCCCGCCACGCACCGGGAGATCGCGGGGGAGCGATGAGCACGACGGACGCCGAAGTTCCGGCGATCACGCTGACCGAGGCGGAACTGGACCGCTACGTCACGCACGCGCCGACGCGCGGCCTGCTCGCGGGCGCCGGACTGCCCGCGGAGACCGCCCTGCTGACCTTCTCCCCGCTGCGCACGTACGGCCTGCGCACGCTCGCCGACGCCGCCGACAGCCCCTTCCACCTGGCGGAGGAGCTGCGGGGCCGCCTGGTCATCGGCGAACTGCTCACCCCGGCCGGCATGGAGCGCCAGTCGATCCTGCTCGACGGCGCCACGGGCGAGCTGACGACGGCCTACCTCTTCGACGCGTCCGACCCGCGCCCCTTCGCGCCGTCCCTGAACACGCTGCTGCGCTTCGCCGCGGTCACCGAGGAACTGGCGGGCCTGCGCGGCCGGTTCGCCGCCCTGGCGGGCCAGTACGGCCCCAGGACCGTGACCGAGGCCTCCCGTCGCCTCCTCACCCTCTTCGAGGAGGGCACGGGCGGCGAGGTCCCGCCGTACTGGAAGGCGGCGGCCCTGATCCGCCCGCTCTCCCTCATCGCCGGCCCCGGCACGGCATCGGGCCTCACCCTGGACGTCCCCGCGCGCGTCCTGGACCAGCAGTTCGGGCACGGCAGGGTGGCCCGCTTCGAGGAGGTCGACTTCCCGAAGACGCTCACCCATGAGCCGACCCGCCGCTTCCTGCGCGAGACGGGCCTGCCGGAGGAGGCGGTCTTCTTCCACGCCGACACGGACGCCCCGCTCCCCACGCTCCGCGAGTACGTCACCCAGGAACGCCCCGACTACCCCCTCGCCGAACTCCCGGCCCACTGCGACCATCTGATCCGCCTCGGCCACCTCCTGGAGGACAACAGCCTGGTGATCGACGGCAGAACGGGCGCGGTCCTCACCTTCAACGAGCCGGAGGCGACGCTCTACCCCCTCAACACCGACGTCTCCACCCTGGCCTTCACCCTGTGGCTCATCCACCACGAGCGCACGATCGACGCCCACCTGTCCCGCGAACTGTCCACCCAGGCCTACGACCACCTGGTCGCCCTGATGATCCAGACCCTCCACTCGATCGACCCGACGGGCACCGCACCGGACACGACCTGGCACTACTGGACGAACCTCTTCCAGGACGAGGCGGGCGGGGTGTTCTGACCTCGGATCGCGATGATTTCCCCGATTCCGGTCACTGAGCGTGGCTGCAATCCCTACCGTGGTCCGTGTTGGTGCAGACACGCACGGTGACGGAGGGGTGCGCATGGCGGTCGACGCGGCTGCGGAGACGCTCAAGGGCGAGATGAGTGAGCGGGGCTGGCAGGTCGACCCGGACGACGAGTGGGGCATCGCCGTCATCGCCACTGTCGGACGGCAGTTGAAGCTGCGCCGGGAAGCGGTGGGCATGAGGGCCGGTGACTTCGCCAAGGCCGTCGGCTACGGCGAGGACATGGTCTACAAGATCGAGAGCGGGAAGCGGATCCCCCGGCCCGAGTACCTGGACAGGGCCGATGACGTCCTGGGGGCCGGCGGCCTGCTCTCGGCGATGAAGGAGGACGTGCAGAAGGTCCGCTACCCGAAGAAGGTGCGGGCCCTGGCGGAGATGGAGGCCAAGGCGGTCGAGATCGGCGTGTACGAGTGCAACAGCGTCCACGGGCTCCTCCAGACGCCGCAGCATGCCCGAGCCTTGATCGAGGCAGCCCAGCCGCCGTACTCGCCGGATGACGTGGATCGCATGGTGGCTGCTCGACTGGCCCGACGGTCGGTCTTCGCACGCACACCGGCCCCGTCCGTCCATTTCGTGCTGGAAGAAGCAGCGGTGCGCCGCCGGGTCGGAGGCACAATGGTGTGGCAACGGCAGCTCGAACGCCTGTTGGAGGTCGGGCAGTTGAACAACGTCTCGTTCCAGGTCATGCCGACGGACACGGATGCCCATCCCGGTCTCGACGGAAAGATCGAGCTGCTGAAGTTCTCCGACGGCAAGGCGGTGGGCCGCTCCGACGGCCTGTTCAACGGCCGGCCCGTCTCCGACCCGAAGCAGCTCCGCATCCTGGAGTTGCAGTACGGCACCATCCGGGCGCAGGCCCTCCCGCCTCGGGAGTCGCTTGCCTTCATCCAGAAACTGCTGGGAGAGACATGATGCGCGAGGCCTCCGCCGAGCACCCCTCCGAACTGGCGTGGTTCAAGAGCAGTTACAGCAGCGGCACCAACGGCGAGTCCTGCGTCGAGGTGGCCACCACCCCGGACCAGGTGCACGTCCGGGACTCGAAATCCCTCGGTGGCCCGCAACTCGCCGTCGCGCCGGACACCTGGACGGACTTCGTCTCGTACGCGTCCCGCGGCTGAGGCGACAGAGAAAAGGGCGGCAACCCGCACGGGGTGCCGCCCTGTTTCTTTGCCTGGTGAGGCGCCGGAGGCCGTGGCGGGAATCGAACCCGCGTAACTCGCTTTGCAGGCGAGTCCCTGAACCACTCGGGCACACGGCCGTGCTCGTGTTCAAGAACGTACGGGGGCCGGGGCGGGGGCTCAAGGGGATGGGGTGGGGTGCAATGGGACTGCCATGTGCCGTTCATGAAGCGGGGCGGGACGTACGACCAAGGGCCTAGCGGGGGTCGGTCTCCTGACAGGGGCCAAAGGTGGCTGTGGGCCTTACTCTGTCGCACATGAGTGCCCTTGGATCCCGTGAGCCCGCCGTCCTCGATCCGTCCGCCGAGCAGGACGGCGGTGTGCTGAGCAGGGCGTACCGGGCGCTCAGTGTCGGGATCGTCTCCGTCGTGGTCCTCATCGCGTTCGAGGCGACGGCCGTGGGGACCGCCATGCCGGTCGCCGCGCGGGAGCTGGACGGACTGGCGCTGTACGCGTTCGCCTTCTCCGGGTACTTCACCACCAGCCTCTTCGGGATGGTGCTCGCCGGGCAGTGGTCCGACCGGCGCGGCCCGCTCGGGGCGCTGACGACCGGCATCGCGGCCTTCGCGGTGGGGCTCGTCGTCGCCGGGACCGCGCAGGTCATGTGGATGTTCATCCTGGGGCGGGCCGTGCAGGGGCTCGGCGGCGGGCTGGTCATCGTGGCGTTGTACGTCGTCGTGGGCCGCGCCTATCCGGAGCGGCTGCGGCCCGCGATCATGGCCTCCTTCGCCGCCGGCTGGGTGGTCCCCTCGATCGTCGGCCCCCTCGCCTCCGGCGCCGTCACCGAGCACCTCGGCTGGCGCTGGGTCTTCCTCGGCATCCCGGTCCTCGTCGTGTTCCCGCTCGCCCTGGCCCTGCCCCAGATACGGCGGCGGGCGGCCGGCCCGGTGGACGCGGAGGCCGGCACCGGCTCCTTCGACCGGCGGCGCATCCGGCTCGCGTTCGGGATCTCCCTGGGCGCCGGGCTCCTCCAGTACGCCGCCCAGGACCTACGGCCCCTCGCCCTGCTGCCGGGACTGGCCGGGGCGGCCCTGCTGGTGCCCGCCGTGCTCGGGCTGCTGCCCCACGGCACCTACCGGGCCGCCCGCGGCCTGCCCTGCGTCGTGCTGCTGCGCGGGCTGTCCGCGGGGTCCTTCGTCGCCGCCGAGTCCTTCGTGCCGCTGATGCTGGTCACGCAGCGCGGGCTGTCCCCGACGCTCGCCGGGTTCTCGCTGGCGGCCGGCGGCGGGACGTGGGCGCTGGGCTCGTTCGTGCAGTCCCGGCCGCGCCTGGCGCCGTACCGGGAGCGGCTGATGACCGCGGGGATGGTGCTGGTCGCCCTCGCGATCGTCACCGCGCCGAGCGTGCTCCTGCACTCCGTGCCCGTGTGGACCGTGGCCGTCGCCTGGGGCGTCGGCTGCTTCGGGATGGGCCTGGTGATCTCCTCGACCAGCGTGCTGCTGCTCCAGCTGTCCGCCCCGGAGGAGGCCGGCGCCAACTCCGCCGCGCTCCAGATCTCCGACGCCCTCTCCAACGTCGTGCTCCTGGCGGCCACCGGCGCGGCCTTCGCGGCCCTGGGCGGCGGCAGCACCGCGGCCACCACGGGGGCCGGTGGCGGGCATCCCGCCGCCTTCGCCGCCGTCTTCCTGCCGATGGCGGCGGTGGCGGTGGCGGGTGCCTGGGTGACCACGCGGCTGCGGGAGCGGCCGGCGCCGACGGGGTGAGCGCGGTGAGGCCGGCGGGGCTGTTGTGACGTCGCTCCCACCCGCGGGCGACCCGGGGTCGTCCGCGCGTTGAGCGGAGGGCGGCGCCGGTAGGGTGGCCCGGTTGTCATACGTAGCCGCCCTACCCCGCTCGGAGACCGTGACTACCACCGCCGCCTCGTCCGCTTCCTCCCACCACCTCTCGCCCGCCTTCCCGGGCCGGGCCCCCTGGGGTACCGCCAGCAAGCTGCGTGCCTGGCAGCAGGGGGCGATGGAGAAGTACATCCAGGAGCAGCCGCGTGACTTCCTCGCCGTCGCCACGCCCGGCGCCGGCAAGACGACCTTCGCGCTGACGCTCGCCTCCTGGCTCCTGCACCACCACGTCGTACAGCAGGTGACCGTGGTCGCGCCCACCGAGCACCTGAAGAAGCAGTGGGCCGAGGCCGCGGGCCGGATAGGGATCAAGCTCGACCCCGAGTACAGCGCGGGCCCGCTCGGCAGGGAGTACGACGGCGTGGCCGTGACGTACGCCGGTGTCGGGGTGCGTCCGATGCTGCACCGCAACCGGGTCGAGCAGCGCAAGACGCTGGTGATCCTGGACGAGATCCACCACGCCGGCGACTCCAAGTCCTGGGGCGAGGCGTGTCTGGAGGCCTTCGAGCCGGCGACGCGGCGCCTCGCGCTGACCGGTACGCCGTTCCGGTCCGACACCAACCCCATCCCCTTCGTCACCTACGAGGAGGGGGCCGACGGGATCCGGCGGTCCGCCGCCGACTACACGTACGGCTACGGGTCGGCGCTGTCGGACGGGGTCGTCCGGCCGGTGATCTTCCTCTCCTACAGCGGCAACATGCGCTGGCGGACCAAGGCGGGCGACGAGGTCGCCGCGCGGCTCGGCGAGCCGATGACCAAGGACGCGGTCAGCCAGGCCTGGCGTACGGCCCTCGACCCGCGCGGCGACTGGATGCCGAGCGTGCTGCGCGCCGCCGACCAGCGGCTGACCGAGGTCCGCAAGGCCATCCCGGACGCGGGCGCACTCGTCATCGCCTCCGACCAGGACTCCGCGCGCGCGTACGCCAAGCTCATCCGGGAGATCACCGGGACGAAGGCGACGCTCGTGCTGTCCGACGACGCCGGGGCGTCGAAGCGGATCGACGAGTTCAGCGCGAGCGACGACCGGTGGATGGTCGCCGTGCGGATGGTGTCCGAAGGGGTCGACGTGCCCCGGCTCGCGGTGGGCGTGTACGCGACGACCATCTCGACGCCCCTGTTCTTCGCGCAGGCCGTGGGGCGGTTCGTGCGCTCCCGGCGGCGCGGCGAGACCGCGTCCGTGTTCCTGCCGACCGTGCCCGACCTGCTGACCTTCGCCAACGAGATGGAGAAGGAGCGGGACCACGCCCTCGACAAGCCGAAGAAGGAGGGCGAGGAGGACCCGTACGCCGAATCCGAGAAGGAGATGGAGGAGGCGAACAAGCAGGAGGACGAGGACACCGGCGAGCAGGACATGCTGCCGTTCGAGGCGCTGGAGTCCGACGCCGTGTTCGACCGGGTGCTGTACGACGGCGCCGAGTTCGGCATGCAGGCGCACCCCGGGAGTGAGGAGGAGCAGGACTACCTGGGGATTCCGGGGCTGCTGGAGCCCGAGCAGGTGCAGTTGCTGTTGCAGAAGCGGCAGGCCCGGCAGATCGCGCACAGCCGGAAGAAGCCGGACACCGAGGCCGACCTGCTGGAGCTGCCGGCCGAGCGGCGGCCGGTGGTCACGCACAAGGAGATGATGGAGCTGCGGAAGCAGCTGAACACGCTGGTCGGCGCGTACGTGCACCAGAGCGGCAAGCCGCACGGGGTGATCCACACCGAGCTGCGGCGGGTGTGCGGGGGGCCGCCGAGCGCGGAGGCCACGGCGGGGCAGTTGCGGCAGCGGATCGAGAAGGTCCGGGAGTGGGCCACGCGCATGCGGTGACGCTGCGCTGGGCTTGGGCGGCTGCCCTGCCCCCCGCGGGGCTCGCGTGGGTGAGAGGGCGCCGTACGGAGACCTGGTCCTGGATCTTCGTGTGTGCGTATCCGGACGAATGCAGGCAGGCCGGATCTGGGCTTGCCCGGATTCTGGACGAAGACTTCCGCTCAGCGAACCGGCTTCGCTACTGTCCCGCTACGCACACGCCCCGTGGCAGCGCCGCCGCGGAGCGCAGCCGTGAAGCGACTCGGCCCGGGAGCCGCCGGGCCGTCCTGCCGATCGGCGGCCTCTGAAGCGCGTCGCCGACGGGACTCGGTGACGCATCCGCCGAACAGGGGCCGCCGCCTCACCGCCAAAGGAGTGGGCGTCGTGACCGCGGAGACCTCTCAGACGCTCGACCGGGGACTGCGCGTCCTCAAGCTGCTGGCCGACACCGACCACGGGCTGACCGTCACCGAGCTGTCCACCAGACTGGGCGTGAACCGGACCGTGGTGTACCGGTTGCTCGCGACCCTGGAGCAGCACGCGCTCGTACGGCGTGACCTGGGCGGGCGAGCCCGGGTCGGACTCGGCGTGCTGCGCCTGGGCCGGCAGGTGCATCCGCTGGTACGGGAGGCCGCGCTGCCCGCGTTGCGCTCGCTCGCCGAGGACATCGGGGCGACGGCGCACCTCACGCTCGTGGACGGGTCCGAGGCGCTGGCCGTCGCGGTGGTGGAGCCCACCTGGACGGACTACCACGTGGCCTACCGGGCCGGGTTCCGGCATCCGCTGGAGCGGGGTGCGGCCGGCAAGGCGATCCTCTCCGCGCGGCAGTCGCCGTCCTCCGATCCCGGGTACACGCTCACGCACGGGGAGCTGGAGGCGGGGGCGAGCGGAGCCGCGGCGCCCTTGGTCGGGGTGACGGGGGTCGAGGGCAGTGTGGGCGTGGTGATGCTCGCGGACGCCGTACCGGAACGGGTGGGTGCGCGCGTGGTGGAGGCGGCGAGGGAGGTCGCGGAAGCGTTGCGCTGAGCCCCTCGCGGCCGGCGGCACCGGCACACGCCATGACGGGACCGTACGCGGCAGAAGGCGCGCCTGGTCGTCACGTTAGATTGAGCTCGTGCTCTCACGTCTCTCACGCCCCCAGGCCCTCGCCGTCTGCGCGCTGCCCGTCGTGGCCCTGCTCGCCACGGCGGCGTTCGCGCCACTGCCGTTCTCGGTGGCGCAGCCCGGCATGACGGCGAACGTGCTCGGGCGGAACCAGGGCACCCCGGTGATCACGGTCTCGGGGGCGGAGACCCGCAGGACCAGCGGGCAGCTGCGGATGACCACGATCGAGGCGACCGGTCCGGACGCCGAGGTGCGGCTCGGTGACGTGGTCGACAGCTGGTTCCGCACCGACCGCGCGGTGCTGCCGCGCGACTCGGTCTACCCGAGCGGCGACACCGTCAAGGAGATCGAGCAGCACAACGAGGCACAGATGCGGCAGTCCCAGGACGCGGCGACCCAGGCCGCGCTGAAGTACCTCGGGCTCGGCGCCGGCCAGGTGAAGGTCACGCTGAAGCTCGCCGACGTGGGCGGGCCCAGCGCGGGGCTGCTGTTCTCCCTGGGGATCGTCGACAAGCTGGACGGCGACGGCAGCGGCGGCGACCTCACGGGGGGCCGCGTCATCGCCGGTACGGGCACGATCGACGCGGCCGGCAAGGTCGGCGCGGTCGGCGGGGTGGCCCTGAAGACCCAGGCCGCGCGCCGGGACGGGGCCACCGTCTTCCTGGTGCCCAAGGCGGAGTGCGCCGACGCCGAGGCGGAGCTGCCGAAGGGGCTGCGGCTGGTCCCGGTGACCACGCTCAAGGGCGCGGTCGACTCCCTGGTGGCGCTGGAGAAGGGCAAGGGCTCCGTCCCGAGCTGCTGATTCCCGGCCCCGGGTTCGATTCCCCGGCCCCGGATTCGCCTACAGCCGCTCGGCGTCCGCCGCCGCCTGTTCCACCAGCGGGATGATCCGCAGCGGAACGGGGTTCTCCATGACGATCGCCGTGGAGGCCCGGACGATGCCGTCGAAGCCGACGACCAGGTCGATCACCCGCTGGAGATCGGCGTTGGAGCGGGCCACCAGCCGGCACAGCATGTCCCCGCTGCCGGTGGTGGTCAGCAGTTCCAGCACCTCCGGCACGGTCGTCAGGTGCGCCCGTACGTCGGCACCCTGGCCCTGCCGGATCTGGAGGGTGGCGAACGCGGTGACCGGGTAGCCGAGGGCCGCCGGATCCACCTGGGGACCGAAACCCCGGATGACCCCGTTCGACTGGAGGCGGTCCAGCCGCGCCTGCACGGTCCCGCGCGCCACGCCCAGCCGCCGGGACATCTCCAGCACCCCGATGCGCGGCTCCCGGGCCAGCAGCACGATGATGCGCCCGTCCAGATGATCGATCGCCACGGGACCCCCTGAGATGGTCATCCTGTACAGAAACACCGCCGGGGCGGTCATACCACTGGTCAGATTGCCCAGCAATTGCGCGAACTATTGCGCACCTTGCAGAGCAGAGCCACCCTTCCGCTATGACGCAGACCACAGACCTCACTCCCGACACGACCGCCCGGCAGGACGACCCCTTCCCGGTCAAGGGAATGGACGCGGTCGTCTTCGCCGTGGGCAACGCCAAGCAGGCGGCGCACTACTACTCCACCGCCTTCGGCATGCGGCTGGTCGCCTACTCCGGACCGGAGAACGGCAGCCGCGAGACCGCCAGTTACGTGCTGGAGAGCGGCTCCGCCCGCTTCGTCTTCACCTCCGTGATCAAGCCGAGCAGCACCTGGGGCCACTTCCTCGCCCAGCACGTGGCCGCGCACGGCGACGGCGTCGTCGACCTGGCCATCGAGGTCCCGGACGCGCGCGCCGCGTACGCGTACGCCGTCGAACAGGGCGCGAAGAGCGTCGCCGAGCCGTACGAGCTGAAGGACGAGCACGGCACGGTCGTCCTCGCCGCCATCGCCACCTACGGCGAGACCCGGCACACCCTGGTCGAGCGCACCGGCTACGACGGCCCCTACCTGCCCGGCTACACCGCCGCCCGGCCGATCGTCGAGCCGCCCGCCCAGCGCGTCTTCCAGGCCGTCGACCACTGCGTCGGCAACGTCGAACTCGGCCGGATGAACGAGTGGGTGGCCTTCTACAACAAGGTCATGGGCTTCACGAACATGAAGGAGTTCGTGGGCGACGACATCGCCACCGAGTACAGCGCGCTGATGTCGAAGGTGGTCGCCGACGGCACCCTCAAGGTGAAGTTCCCGATCAACGAGCCCGCCATCGCCAAGAAGAAGTCCCAGATCGACGAGTACCTGGAGTTCTACGGCGGCGCGGGCGTCCAGCACATCGCGCTCAACACCAACGACATCGTGCAGACGGTCCGCACCATGCGGGCGGCCGGCGTCGAGTTCCTCGACACCCCCGACTCCTACTACGACACCCTCGGCGAGTGGGTCGGCGACACCCGCGTGCCGGTCGAGACCCTGCGCGAGCTGAAGATCCTGGCCGACCGCGACGAGGACGGCTACCTGTTGCAGATCTTCACCAAGCCGGTCCAGGACCGCCCGACCGTGTTCTTCGAGCTCATCGAGCGGCACGGCTCCATGGGCTTCGGCAAGGGCAACTTCAAGGCGCTGTTCGAGGCGATCGAACGCGAGCAGGCCAAGCGGGGCAACCTGTAACGGCGGGCCCTACTCGCTGGGCGGCGGCTCGTCGGGCACGTCGCCCAGTTCCCGCAGCGCCTCCCGCGCCAGCGGCGCCTTCAGCGGCGAGAAGTACGGGTTGATGCGCAGCGCCTCCTCCAGGTGCCGCCGCGCGGGGGCGTACCGCTCCAGTTCCGCCTCGATCACGCCCCGGTGGTACGCGTACAGCGCGCTGCGCACCCCGCCCCCCTTCGCCTTGTCCGTCGCGGTGGTCGCGAAGGTCAGCGCCTCCTGGTCCTCACCGGCCCGGTGCAGCGCCCAGCCCAGCGCGTCGGCCACCTCGATCCCCGGCTGCCGCCGCCACTCCTCCCGCAGCCGCTCCACGCCGTCCCACGGGTCCCCGTGGTCGGCCTCGTACCGCCCGATCAGCACCTCCTCGTCCACCCCGCCGGACACCGCCCGCCGTACCGCCTCCTTCATCCGCGTGTACTGCTCCTCGGCGACCCCGGGCTGCCCCAGCGACTCGTACAGCTCGCCCAGTTCCAGCAGGTCCGCGGGGTTCGGCTGCTTCGCGACGACGGCCCGGTACGCGGCCAGCGCCTGCGGGGTGTGCCCCAGCGCGGCCAGCGTCCGCGCCCGCCCGGTCGCCGCCGGCCGCTGGTCGGGATCGAGCCGCAGCGCCGCCTCGAAGTGCCGCAGCGCGTCCGCGAGGTCCCCGCGCTCCCAGGCGAGCTGTCCCAGTCCGGCCAGCCACGCCGCCTGCTCCGCCGGGGTGCGGGCGGCAGCCGCCGCGTCGGTCAGCTGGGCCACCGCGTCCTCGCGCCAGCCCCGGTCCCGGTACACCGCCGAGGCCCGCGCCATCACGGCCGGCCGGGCCGCCGCGTCGGTGCGCAGCGCCAGCAGCTTGTCCAGGGTGGAGCGGGCCTTCTCGTAGTCGCCGAGCCCGGTGTACGCGTCGATCAGCGGCGGATACGCCTGCCACCGCTTCGGCGCCGCCTTCAGCGCCTGCTCGCCGTAGCTCTTCGCCGCCGGGAAGTCCCGGCGCGCGAGCGCCAGCGCGGCCAGGCCGTCCAGCGCCTCGGTGTTCCGGCCGCCCCGCACCTTCAGCGACTCCCGCAGCGCCCGCTCGGCCTTCGGATAGTCCGCCGCGTCACCCGCCCGGCGTCCCCGCTCCACGTACGCCGACCCCAGCACCGCCCAGGCCCGGGCGTCCCGCGGCTGCGCCCGCACCAACCGCTCCTGCCGCCCGATGAGCGCCGTCAGCCCGGGCAGCGCGGCCGGCACCCCGTAGGTCACCGTCGTCAGCACCGGCACCTGCGCCCGTGGCCGCGCCTCGGGACCGGCGGCGGGCGGTGCGGCCGGCCCGTGCCGCCGCTCGTGCGGCAGCAGCATCAGCACGGTGCCCGCCACGACACCGCCCGCCAGCGAGGCCACCAGCACCCGCCGCAGCACCCGCCGGCGCGGCGCCGGCGGCTCCGGGACCAGTGACGTACCCACGCACTGTCGGTTGTCCATGGCGCTCACTGTGCGTCAATACGACGAGCACATCCGCGTGGCCCCGGAGCGGCGCGGGCGGGGTTCACACCGATGGCCGTGAGTGACACGCTGTGATCATGAGCCGTATCGAAGCACCGCGCGACGAGCACACCGGTAACCTCACCGACCGGCTCCTGGCCGGCCTGCCGCCCGAGGCCGTCCTGACCGACCCCGACGTCACGGCCTCCTACGCCCACGACATGGCGAGCTTCTGCCCGGCGGGCAGCCCCGCCGTCGTCGTCCTCCCGCGCACCGTCGAGCAGGTCCAGCACGTCATGCGCACGGCCACCGAGCTGCGCGTGCCCGTCGTCCCGCAGGGCGCCCGCACCGGCCTGTCCGGCGGCGCCAACGCCACCGAGGGCTGTGTCGTGCTGTCCCTCACCAAGATGGACCGCATCCTGGAGATCAGCCCCGTCGACCGGATCGCCGTGGTGGAACCGGGCGTGGTCAACGCGACCCTGTCCCGCGCGGTCGAGGAACACGGCCTGTACTACCCGCCGGACCCGTCCAGCTGGGAGATGTGCACCATCGGCGGCAACATCGGCACGGCCTCCGGCGGCCTGTGCTGCGTCAAGTACGGCGTGACCGCCGAATACGTCCTCGGCCTGGACGTCGTCCTCGCCGACGGCCGTCTGATGTCCACCGGCCGCCGCACCGCGAAGGGCGTCGCGGGCTACGACCTGACCCGGCTCTTCGTCGGCTCCGAGGGCTCCCTCGGCATCGTCGTCCGGGCGGTCCTCGCGCTGAAGCCCAAGCCGCCCCGGCAGTTGGTGCTGGCCGCCGAGTTCGCCTCCGCGGCGGCGGCCTGCGACGCCATCTGCCGGATCATGGAGGGCGGTCACGTGCCGTCCCTCCTCGAACTCATGGACCGTACGACGGTCAAGGCGGTCAACGACCTCGCCCACATGGGGCTGCCCGAGACCACCGAGGCGCTGCTGCTGGCCGCGTTCGACACCCCGGACCCGGCCGCCGACCTGGCCGCGGTCGGCGCCCTGTGCGAGGCCGCCGGCGCGACCCAGGTCGTCCCGGCCGAGGACGCGGCCGAGTCCGAGATGCTGTTGCAGGCCCGGCGGCTCTCGCTGACCGCGCTGGAGGCGGTGAAGGGCACGACGATGATCGACGACGTGTGCGTGCCCCGCTCGCGGCTCGGCGCCATGCTGGAGGGCGTGGAGCGGATCGCCGCCGCGTACGGCCTCACGATCGGGGTCTGCGCGCACGCCGGCGACGGCAACACGCACCCCACGGTCTGCTTCGACGCCCGCGACCCCGAGGAGTCCCGCCGGGCCCGCGAGTCCTTCGACGAGATCATGGCCCTCGGCCTGGAGCTGGGCGGCACCATCACCGGCGAACACGGCGTCGGCGTGCTGAAGAAGGAGTGGCTGGCCCGGGAGATCGGCCCGGTCGGGGTGGAGATGCAGCGGGCGGTGAAGCAGGTCTTCGACCCGCTGGGCATCCTCAACCCGGGCAAGCTCTTCTGACGCGGGCTCAGCGGGCTCACCGGGCGAGCAGGTGGTCGAGCGCGTCGTCGATGCCCAGCCGCGCGCCCTCCGTGCCCGGCGGCACCACCCGCAGCGTCCGCTCCAGCCAGGCCGACACCTGCGGGACCGGCGCCTGGAGCAGCGCGTCGCCGTCCGGCGAACTCAGCGCCATCAGCACGACGGCGCGCCCGTCCGCCTTCGCCGGCCACATCCGCACGTCCCCGTCCCCGCACGGCCGGAACACCCCCTCCACCAGCAGGTCGCGGGCGAACGTCCAGTCGACGGGGTGCGCCGAGTCGATGTGGAAGGTGATGTGGACGGCGTAGGGGTCGTCGGAGCGGTAGGCGAGCCGGGCCGGCACCGGGACGCTCCGCTCCGGTGACAGGACGAGCCTCAGCTCCAGTTCGCGCTCCACCACGGTGTGCCGCATGACCTGCGTCTCCTCTCGCGTCGGGGCCGCCGGACGGGCCCGCACCGGGGGAGAGGGGGCAGGGGCCGGACCATTACGCCGGTTCGGGGAACTTCTTTTCGGCAGCCCCGGGGAGTCCCGTGCGGCGTTGCCCGGAAAGGGGTGGGTCCGGCGGGACTGGCGGTGGGGGATGCCCGGGTCTGATAGATGTGGAGGCCCCCATCCCACCCCCGAGCAGATACGGGACGACGGACATGAGCGCCCCAACCCCGGCCCCAGGCGACGACCGGCCCCGCGAGGGCTACTACCCGGACCCGTCCATCCCCGGCTACGTCCGGTACTGGAACGGCGCCTCCTGGGTGCCCGGCACGAGCCGCCCGGCGCCGAAGAACGGCGAACCGCTCACCCCGCCCCCCGGCGCCCGCGCGGCGTCCCCTTCCGTGGAGGAAACGGGTCCTCACTTCTTCGACGAGGACCCGCCGGACGGGGAGCAGCCGGGCGGCGCGGGTCAGCGGGACCCGCAGGGCGGGCAGCCCGCGCAGCCCGCACAGGGTGCGCAGTGGGGTGAGCCGTCGGGCCGGCCCGGTCAGCCCGCTCAGCCCGGGTCACCCGGTCAGCCCTGGGGCGCCGACCCCCGGGTGCCGGCCGATGCCTCCAGTGCCCCCGACGGCCGGACCGACGGCACCGCGACGGTCCCGCCGACGGAGGACGACCCCCACGACCCCGGCACCTTCATCTTCCGCCGCCCGATCCCCGGCCCGGCGGCGGCCGACCGCACCGACGACGGCACGATGACCTTCCGCCCGGTCCCGTCCGCCCCGCCGTCCCCGTCCGCCCCGCCGTCCCCGTCCGGCACCGACAGCGGCCCGGCCGGCTTCGGCGCGCAGGGCCCGGTCGGCGCGCCCGCGAACTCGGGCTTCGGCGCCGGAAAGGCCGCCGCGGCCCGCGCCGCCGCCGCACAGACACCCCCGGCGGCCCAGGGACCGCAGTCCCCGTCGATCCCGCAGCCCTCCCCCGTGCCCCAGCCTTCCCCGGCCGCTCCCGCTCCCGCCCCCGTGGCCCCGTCGGTGCCGCACCAGGCGGGTCCCGGCCAGGCCGGTGCCCCCGTCACCCCGCTGACCAGCGGACCCGGTGGCGGGCAGGCCTCCTGGGCGCAGCAGGTGCACCAGCTCGCCGGGGGCGGGGACGAGCAGCCCGTGGCGCCGTGGAAGCCGCCGGTGGAGGACCTCTTCCAGGCCGCGGCGCGCCGACAGGCCGCCGCCCGCCCCGCCGGACTCGGCAAGCGGCTCGCCGCGCGGCTGATCGACCTGCTGGCCATCGGCGCCGTGACGGCCGCCGCGGCGGTCCCGCTCGGCATCCGGGCCGTGGACCACGTCCAGCAGAAGATCGACGCGGCCCGGCTCTCCGGCCACGAGGTCACGGTCTGGCTGCTCGACGGCACGACCGGCACCAGCCTCGGCATCGTCCTCGCCGTCCTGCTGCTGGCCGGCGTCGTGTACGAGGTGCTCCCCACGGCCAAGTGGGGCCGCACCCTCGGCAAGAGGCTGTGCGGTCTTGAGGTCCGGGACATCGAGGCGCACGAGCCCCCGGCGTTCGGCGCGGCGCTGCGCCGCTGGCTGGTCCTCAGCGTGCCGGGCCTGCTGGTCGTGGGGATCGTGGGCGTGCTGTGGTGCCTGTTCGACCGGCCCTGGCACCAGTGCTGGCACGACAAGGCGGCCCACACCTTCGTGGCCGGCTGAGCGCGCGTACTCCGTCCGGCCGTCTGCCGGATGCGGAGCCGGGATCTTCGGGTTCCACTCGGGCCATGAGCAGCGAACCGCCCCCCGGCTCCGGAGAGCAGCCCCCCGAGGACGACCCCTTCAGGAAGCGGCCCCCGTCGGACCAGGGCTCGGGCTCGCCGTACGACGCCCCGTACGGCGGCGCCCAGCCCCCTCCCCCCGGCGGCGGCGCGGGGGGGCCTTACGGCGGTGGTCCAGGCGGCCCTTACGGCGGTGGCCCCTACGGCGGCGGTCCGGGCGGCGGCCCCCACGGCCCCGGCGGCTACCCCGCCGACCCGCTGGCCGGGATGCCCCCGCTCGCCGACAGCGGCAAGCGGACGCTCGCGCGCATCATCGACATGATCCTGGTCGGCATCGTCGTGCTGCTGCTCACCTGGGCGATCGGGGTGAGCGCGTACACGTTCGACAGTGAACGCACGGAGGTCGGCAGGTCCCTCGCCCAGTCCGTCATCGCGGCCGTGCTCTACATCGCGTACGACACCGTCCTGATGACCAGGTCGGGGCAGACCCTCGGCAAGAAGTGGCTCGGCCTGCGGGTGGCCAACCTGGAGAACGGCGCCACGCCCTCCGTGCAGACCATGCTGATCCGCTCCCTGGTGCTGTGGGTGCCGTTCGCCTTCTGCTGCGCCTGCATCTGGACGGCGATCTCGGGAGGTTGGAGCTTCTTCGACAAGCCGTACAAGCAGGGCCTGCACGACAAGGCGGCCAAGACGGTGGTCGTCAGCACCGGCTGAGCCGGCCGCCGGGGTGCTCGCACGGCAGTGGCGGTTCCGGGACGTCCACAACCGCCACTGCCGCAAGCTCCGCGGCGCCGAGTCCCGGTTCCGCTCACAGGGTCGTGGGGACGCGTTCCTCCCCCGCGACGGGCTCGGCCGGCGCCCGCTCCGCGCGTGCCCCGGGGACGGGGACCGTCAGGGCGACCAGCAGGCCCAGCGCGAGTGCCGCGAGGGCGATGACGGCGACCCCGAGGCCCGAACTCGTCTGGGACAGCAGCAGCATGGCGAGCGTCGAGAAGATCACGGTGCAGGAACCGTAGGCGAGCTGTGCGGCGGTCGGACGAGGCATGGCAATCGTGTCCTCGGCAGTCTTCGGAAGTCGGGGGGTGCCACTCTGTTGGCCTGCATGCCCGAGCGGGACGCCCGGTAAGCGTGGCCTAACCCACGGTACCGGTGCACAGGGGGCGCATGGAGTCACCGTCCCGGCCAAACGGGCGTTCCCCTGCGCCGGTCGGCGGGGCGGCACGCGTTCGTAAAGCGAACGTCACCTCCGCATAGTGCACTTGTCCTGCTCAAGTCAAGATCTGTTTTTTCGGCTAAACCTCTAGTCAAATGTCGTCACTTGACTACACGCGTTGATCGTGCGCGCACGGATTCCTCCAAGACCCGGAACCATCTGTCCGTGTGCGCGGCGCGGGGGAGGAACTCAAGTGACCAGCAGATCCTGGACGTTCAGAGCGGCCGCCATCGGCGTGACGCTCGCGGCGGCCTCCGCCACGTTCGCCACCTTCGCCGTCGCGGAGGCGGGCACCCAGGCCCAGAGCGCCGCGGCCAACCGGCACGACCCGGCTCCGGTGAAGCAGCGCGCGCACGACCTGGACGGCCCCCTGAGCAAGACCCAGGAGGCTCAGCGCAAAGAGGCCCTGAACCAGCTCATATCGGGCAAGACCACCGCGAAGGAGCGCAACGGCTCCAAGGTCGTCGAGCTCAAGAGCCGCAAGGGCCGGAGCAAGTACGTCGAACTCAGCCGAGAGAAGACCGACAAGATCTTCACGATCCTGGTGGAGTTCGGCGACCAGACCGACCCCAAGTTCGGCGGCACCCCCGGCCCGCTGCACAACAAGATCGCCGCGCCGGACCGCAAGAAGGACAACTCGACGGCCTGGCAGAAGGACTACGACCAGAAGCACTTCCAGGACCTCTACTTCGGCACCGGCAAGAAGACCGAGTCGCTGAAGAAGTACTACGAGAAGCAGTCCTCGGGCCGCTACTCGGTCTCCGGTGAGGTCACCGACTGGGTCAAGGTCCCCTACAACGAGGCCCGTTACGGCAACAACGCCTGCGGTGCCACCAACTGCCCGAGCGTGTGGAACGTCGTCAGCGACGGCCTGAACGCCTGGGTCGCCCAGCAGAAGAAGGCCGGCCGCACCGACGCCGACATCAAGAAGGACCTCGCCCAGTACGACCAGTGGGACCGCTACGACTACGACGGCGACGGCAACTTCAACGAGCCGGACGGCTACGTCGACCACTTCCAGATCGTGCACGCCGGTGAGGACGAGTCCGCCGGCGGCGGCGCCCAGGGCACGGACGCGATCTGGGCCCACCGCTGGTACGCCTTCGGCACCGACGCCGGCGCCACCGGCCCCGAGGACAACAAGCTCGGCGGCACGCAGGTCGGCGACACCGGCATCTGGGTCGGCGACTACACCATCCAGCCGGAGAACGGCGGCCTCGGCGTCTACGCCCACGAGTACGGCCACGACCTCGGCCTGCCGGACGAGTACGACACCGCCGGCGGCGACAACTCCACCGGTTTCTGGACGCTGATGTCCTCCGGTTCCTGGCTCGGCACCGGCAAGGAGTCCATCGGCGACCTGCCGGGCGACATGAACGCCTGGGACAAGCTCCAGCTGGGCTGGCTGAACTACGACACCGCCAAGGCCGGCACGCAGTCCACGCACAAGCTGGGCGTCGCCGAGTACAACACCTGGGACAAGCAGGCCCTCGTGGTGACCCTGCCGGACAAGGCGGTCAGCACCACCATCACCGAGCCGGCGCAGGGCGCCACCCAGTGGTGGAGCGGCAGCGGAAACAACCTGAAGAACACGCTGACCCGTTCCGTGGACCTGACCGGCAAGTCCTCGGCGAGCCTCACCCTGGACGGCTGGTGGGCCACCGAGGCCGGCTACGACTACGTCTACACCGAGGTCTCCACCGACGGCGGCGCCAACTGGACCGCCCTGGACGGCACGGCCGACGGCCAGGCCCTGCCGCGCGACGCCAGCGGCAAGCCGGCGCTGAGCGGCTTCTCGCAGACGCACAAGAAGCTGGCGTTCTCCCTCGACGCCTACGCGGGCAAGAAGGTCGACCTGCGCTTCCGCTACGCCACCGACGGCGGTGTCGCGGAGAACGGCTTCACGGCCGACGAGATCACGGTGACCGCCGACGGCACCCCGCTGTTCTCGGACAACGCCGAGACCGCGGACGCCGGTTGGACCGCGGACGGCTTCTCCCGCATCGGCGCGTCCTTCACCAAGGACTACAAGCAGTACTACATCGCCGAGAACCGGCAGTACGTGTCGTACGACAAGACGCTGAAGACGGGCCCGTACAACTTCGGCTTCGCGTCGCGCCCGGACTGGGTGGAGCACTACCCGTACCAGAACGGCCTGCTGATCTGGAAGTGGGACACCTCCCAGGCGGACAACAACACGAACGCCGCCAACGGCCACCCGGGCTCCGGTCTGATCCTGCCGGTCGACTCGCACCCGAAGGCGCTGAAGTGGACCGACGGCACGCTGCTGCGCAACCGCATCCAGGCCTACGACTCGCCGTTCAGCATCTACGGCACGGACGGCATCACGCTGCACAAGGCCGACGTCGCGCTGAAGATCAAGGGCTCGAAGGGTGTCCGGGTCTTCAACGACCACACCAGCACCTACTACGACCCG
Organism: Streptomyces corchorusii; assembly: GCF_001514055.1. Lineage (NCBI taxonomy): Bacteria > Bacillati > Actinomycetota > Actinomycetes > Kitasatosporales > Streptomycetaceae > Streptomyces > Streptomyces corchorusii. Next base: position 112,930 of record NZ_KQ948351.1, read on the forward strand.
TCGAACCCGACGGGCGGGGTGAAGGTCACTGACACCAACACCAAGATCACGATCGTCAAGGAGGCCAAGGACGGCTCCACGATCCAGCTCAAGGTCGGTCCCGCGGTGAAGTAGTCCGCATCACCGCAGGTCAGAGGCGTATCGGCGGCAACCCCTTGGCGGGTTGCCGCCGGTCGTGTTTAGGTGCGTCCTGTGGACCGCTTATTGACACCGACCGGAACGGGGATGTGACCGCATGGCCGCTGGAGGCTTCTGCAAGCTGCCGAACGGCACGGTGGTGGTGGCGCTGAACCTGCCGTACGGCCCCGCCGGGGTGCGGGTGCTCGTGCACGCCCAGAACCGTGCGCGGGCCCTGACCAGGCTGCGCAACCTGGGCCTGCGGGCGATCTACCTCCGGGGGAACGCCGAGCCTCCCACACCGGACGAGATCACGGCGGTCCTGCACCACCCCGACGGCCTGATATGGCGCACGGCCCCGGCCGACAACGGTGTCATGGTCACGGAGCTGTGGCATCCGATCCGGGCGCTGCTGCGCGGGCCGGCGGTGGTGCGGTGAGCCTCGGGCGCTCTCCTAGCCGCTCACCACGGGCTTGCCGGTGAGTTCCACGCCCGCTTCCCGCAGCTCCTCCAGGGCCCGCTCGGTGGTCTCGCCCGCCACCCCGGCCGTCAGGTCCAGCAGGACCTGCGTGCGGAAGCCCTCGCGCGCGGCGTCCAGGGCCGTGGCCCGTACGCAGTGGTCCGTGGCGATGCCCACCACGTCCACCTCCGTGATCTCCCGCGCGCGGAGCCAGTCGGCCAGGGGGACGCCGTTCTCGTCCGTGCCCTCGAAGCCGCTGTACGCGGCCGCGTAGGCACCCTTGTCGAAGACGGCGTCCACCGCGCCGGAGGCGACGGCCGGGGCGAAGTTCGGGTGGAAGCCCACCCCCTCCGTGCCCGCGACGCAGTGCGCGGGCCAGGAGCGGACGTAGTCGGGGTTGTCCGCGAAGTGGCCGCCGGGCGCGATGTGGTGGTCGCGGGTGGCCACCACATGCCGGTATCCGGTGCCCGCCGCCTGGCCGATCAGCTCGGTGATGGCGGCGGCCACGTCGGCACCGCCGGCCACCGCGAGGCTGCCCCCCTCGCAGAAGTCGTTCTGCACGTCTACGACGATCAAGGCGCGGCGCATGGTGGGTGTCCTTCGACTGAGAGTGAAGTAACTGAGCCTAGAGAATTCCGGGCTCCTGCGGGAGGGGGCGTCGAGGGGCGGACGGGGTCCCGCGCTAGCTCCCCGAGCGCCCGTGGACGTACTCCGTCGGAATGACGGGTTCCCCCCTTGACAGCTGGATCGCGGAGAGCGGCAGGTTTTCGCGGGCCGCGATGTGGCGGTCCCGGGCCACGTCCAGCGGCTCCCGGGCGACCACCTCGCCGCCCTTGACCAGCTCCACCAGGAGCTGCCGGTCGGCCAGCTCGGCCGGCACCGGCCCGGTGCCGACGACCTCGGCCTCGGCGACCCCCTCCGCGTCCAGCCGCCGCGCCGCCCACTTGCGGCCCCCGATGGACGTCTTGCCGCCGCTGGACTTCTTGGCGACCGGCACCAGCGGCGCCTTGGGGTCGGCGGACTCGGCGCGGGCGACCAGCTTGTAGACCATGGAGGAGGTCGGGTGCCCGGAGCCGGTCACCAGCTGGGTGCCGACGCCGTACGCGTCCACCGGCGCGGCGGCCAGCGAGGCGATGGCGTACTCGTCCAGGTCGGAGGTCACGATGATCTTCGTGCCGGTCGCGCCCAGCTCGTCCAGCTGCTGCCGCACCCGGTGGGCCACCAGCAGCAGGTCGCCGGAGTCGATGCGGACCGCGCCCAGCTCGGGGCCGGCCACCTCCACCGCCGTACGGACGGCCTCGGCGACGTCGTAGGTGTCCACCAGGAGGGTCGTGCCCCGGCCCAGGGTGTCGACCTGGGCCTGGAAGGCGTCGCGCTCGCGGTCGTGCAGCAGGGTGAAGGCGTGGGCGGAGGTGCCGACGGTCGGGATGCCGTAGCGGAAGCCGGCGGCCAGGTCGGAGGTGGTCGCGAAGCCGCCGACGTAGGCGGCGCGGGCGGCGGCCACCGCGGCCAGCTCGTGGGTGCGGCGCGCGCCCATCTCGATCAGCGGGCGGTCACCGGCGGCGGAGGACATCCGGGAGGCGGCGGCGGCGATGGCGGAGTCGTGGTTGAGAATGGACAGGATGACGGTCTCCAGCAGGACGCACTCGGCGAAGCTGCCCTCGACGCGCATGATCGGCGAGCCGGGGAAGTACACCTCGCCCTCGGGGTAGCCCCAGATGTCCCCGCTGAAGCGGTAGTCGGCGAGCCACCGCAGGGTCTCCTCGTCGACGATGTCCCGCTCGCGCAGGAAGCCGAGGACGCCGGAGTCGAAGCGGAAGTTCTCCACCGCGTCCAGGACGCGGCCGGTGCCGGCCACCACGCCGTAGCGGCGTCCGTTCGGCAGCCGCCGGGTGAAGACCTCGAACACGCTCCGCCGTTCGGCCGTACCGGCCTTCAGCGCGGCGCGCAGCATCGTCAGCTCGTACTGGTCCGTGAAGAGCGCTGTCGAGGGAACGTCCACCGGCAGCCCAAGGTCCGCTGTGTTCATGACGAGGAATCGTACTCCCTTTTCGTCGGTGTGACGATTTATGGAGGCCGTGGCAGCATGGGCTTGTGACGTCACCCGCGCCCGTAGAGATCGAACGCACCGAGTCGGCGGAGGAGGTCTTCGCCGTACCCGAGCCCGACGTCCCCTGGGTCACGATCGTCCACAACGACCCGGTCAACCTCATGAGCTATGTGACGTACGTCTTCCAGACGTACTTCGGCTACACCAAGGACAAGGCCACCAAGCTCATGCTCGACGTCCACCACAAGGGCCGGGCGGTCGTCTCCAGCGGGACCCGCGAGGAGATGGAGCGCGACGTGCAGGCGATGCACGGCTACGGTCTGTGGGCCACCCTCCAGCAGGACCGGAAGTAAACGCATCCCGATGCCCGGACACTTCGAACCGCTCCCCGGCGGCGGCGCGGCCGTCGCCCTCGACGACGTCGAGATCTCCATCATCCGGTCGCTGGCCGTCCAGCTCCTGGAGCTCATCGGTCCCGGACCCGGCGCCGACACCCCGGACGACCCGCTGGCCGAGCTGTTCGCGGAGGGGCCGAGCGAGCCGCCCGCCGACCCGGTGCTGCGCCGGCTCTTCCCGGACGCCTACAGCGACCCGGAGGAGGCCCCCGCCTCGTCGGCCGAGGCCGAGGAGCGCCGGGCGCACTCCGCCGAGTTCCGCCGCTTCACCGAGAACGACCTGCGCGCCGGCAAGCGGGAGAGCGCCCTCGGGGTGATCCGCAGCCTGGACGCGCTCGCCCCGGTCGACGAGGGCGGGGCGGTGCTCAAGCTGTCCCCGGAGCAGTCCCGGCAGTGGCTCGGCGCCCTCAACGATCTGCGGCTGGCGATCGGTTCCCGGCTGGAGATCACCGACGAGGACGACACCGACCTGCTCTACCGGCTCCCGGACGAGGACCCGCGTAAGCCGATGGTCATGGCGTACCTGTGGCTCGGCGGGCTCCAGGAGACCCTGGTGACGACCTTGATGCCGTAGTTCGTACGGTTTCGCCCCCTCGGAAGCGTTCGCTCAGGGGACGCTCAAATCCGGATAACGATCCCGTCACCTTCGTGGCCGGTTTTGCCGCATTCAGGCGCTCTTTGTCCGCTTTTACCTGTGTGGTGCGCCACACAGGCCCCCTGTGATCAATATTGCGGCCGTGATAAATCTTCACGACCGCCCGGCCGACACCACCCATGTCCGGCCGGGTGCGCCACCGAGCCGACGACCGTCGGCCAGGCAGACAACTCCATCATCCGGGGGGATCGAGACCCGATCCGAGGCCGACGAAAGGCCCGGGTCGGCATGGAGAAAGGCGCACCACACATGACCTCTGAGAAGGTCACCACCACCCCTGAGGAGGGGTACGAGCGCGGGCTCGGCAGCCGTCAGGTCCAGATGATCGCCATCGGCGGCGCGATCGGCGTCGGGCTCTTCCTGGGAGCCGGGGCGAACATCGCCAAGGCCGGTCCCAGCCTCATCCTGATGTACGCCCTCGCCGGCGTGATCATCTTCTTCATCATGCGGGCCCTGGGCGAACTGCTGCTCTACCGCCCGGTCTCCGGCTCCTTCGCCGAGTACTCCCGGGAGTTCCTCGGCCCGTTCTTCGGCTACTTCACCGGCTGGACGTACTGGCTGATGTGGGTCGTGACCGGCATGGCCGAGCTGACGGCCGCCGCGATCTACGTCCACTACTGGTTCCCCGGCATCCCGCAGTGGGTGACGGCCCTGGTCTTCCTGGTGGTCCTGTTCGTGGCCAACCTGATCTCGGTGAAGCTGTTCGGCGAGATCGAGTTCTGGTTCTCCATGGTCAAGGTCACGGCCCTGATCGGCATGATCGTGATCGGCCTCGGTGTGCTCACCTTCGGCTTCAGCGCCGCGGGCGACACCGCGCACGTGGCGAACCTGTGGCAGTTCGACGGCTTCTTCCCCAAGGGCATCGGCTCGTCGCTGATGACCTTGCAGGGCGTGATGTTCGCCTACCTCGCCGTCGAGCTGGTCGGCGTCACCGCCGGCGAGTCCGAGAACCCGGAGAAGACCCTCCCGAAGGCCATCAACACGCTGCCCTGGCGCATCGCGCTGTTCTACGTCGGTGCCCTCACCGTCATCCTGTGCGTGGTGAAGTGGACCGAGTTCGCGCCGGGCGTCAGCCCCTTCGTGAAGGCGTTCGCGGTCATCGGCATCCCGGCCGGCGCCGGCATCGTCAACTTCGTGGTGCTCACCGCCGCCCTGTCGTCCTGCAACTCCGGCATGTACTCCACCGGCCGCATGCTGCGCACCCTCGCCGACAACGGCGAGGCCCCGCGGGTCTTCTCGAAGCTGTCGGCCACCAAGACCCCCGCGCTCGGCATCACCGTCTCGGTGCTGTTCATGGGCATCGGCGTCGTCCTGAACTACGTCGTCCCGGAGAAGGCCTTCGGCTACGTCACCTCCGTCGCGACCGCGGCCGGCATCTGGACCTGGCTGATGATCCTGATCAGCCACGTCCTCTACCGCCGCGCGGTCGACGCGGGCCGACTGCCCACCAGCTCCTTCCCGGCGCCCGGCGGCGCGGTGTGCTCGTACATCGCCATCGCCTTCCTGCTCTTCGTCACCGGCCTGATCGCCTACGACGCCGACTCCCGTGTCTGCCTGTACGTGATGGCGGTCTGGGCGGTCGCCCTGGGCATCGGCTGGCTGGTCCTGAAGTCCCGGACGCCGTCCATCGCGGACCGCCGCGACCCGGAGTTCGAGAAGGTGGGCTGACCCCCGCGAAGACACCGGAAAGACCCTCCGGAAAGGACGTCCGGCCGTCGGGAGCTCTCGTGGCGCCCCCGGCGACCGCCGCTCAGGACGTCCGGCATGTGGGCCGTCCCGTACCACCCCTCGGTACGGGACGGCCCCTCTGCTTATCCTGACCCCCATGCTGACCATCACCCAGGCGCTCCACGACCAGATCGTCGCCCACGCGCGCGAGGACCACCCCGACGAGGCGTGCGGCGTGGTCGCCGGACCGGTGGGCTCAGGCCGCCCCGAGCGCTTCATCCCGATGCTCAACGCGGCCCGCTCGCCCACCTTCTACGAGTTCGACTCGCAGGACCTGCTCAAGCTCTACCGCGAGCTGGACGACCGCGACGAGGAGCCGGTGATCATCTACCACTCCCACACCGCGACCGAGGCGTACCCCTCCCGGACCGACATCAGCTACGCCAACGAGCCCGGCGCGCACTACGTCCTGGTGTCCACCGCCGACACCGACGGCGTCGGAGAGTTCCAGTTCCGCTCCTTCCGGATCCTGGAAGGGGAGGTCACCGAGGAGGAGGTCAAGGTCGTCGAGGCGTACTGATCTCATTCACCGGTCGGATTCCGTCCGGGATGTGGAATCACACTCCGGGACCCGGACCGGGAATCGATACGATGAACCCATGGTTCTGAACGACGTGAGCGAGAAGGCGCCGGGCACGCTGCTCGTGGCGCGGCTGCACGTCGATCTGTGCAGGCTGAACAGCGCCATCTGTTGACGTTCCCCGCCGCCGTACGGCCGTGAGCCGCGGCGTGCCCCGCCGCGTGCCCACACCTTCCGACACTTCCTTACAGGAGCCCGCAACCATGGCCATCGAGGTCCGCATCCCCACCATCCTCCGCCAGTACACCGACGGTCAGAAGGCGGTGGAGGGCAACGGGAGCACCCTCGCCGAGCTGTTCGCCGACCTGGAGTCGCGGCACGCGGGCATCCAGGCCCGCATCGTGGACGGCGACCAGCTGCGCCGCTTCGTCAACGTGTACCTCAACGACGAGGACGTCCGCTTCCTGGACGGCATCAACACCAAGCTGTCCGACGGCGACAACGTCACGATCCTGCCGGCCGTCGCCGGCGGCATGCGCTGATCGGCCGCTGAGCAGCGATGCGCTACGACTCCCCGCTGGCCGCGGTGGGCAACACCCCCCTGGTGCGCCTGCCGCGGCTGTCGCCGGCCCCGGACGTGCGGATCTGGGCCAAGCTGGAGGACCGCAACCCCACCGGCTCGGTCAAGGACCGGCCCGCCCTGCACATGATCGAGCAGGCGGAGAAGGACGGCCGGCTGACCCCGGGCTGCACGATCCTCGAACCCACCTCCGGCAACACCGGCATCTCCCTCGCCATGGCGGCCAAGCTCAAGGGCTACCGGATGGTGTGCGTGATGCCGGAGAACACCTCGCAGGAGCGCCGGGACCTGCTCGGCATGTGGGGCGCCGAGATCATCTCCTCGCCGGCCGCCGGGGGCTCCAACACCGCCGTGCGCGTGGCCAAGGAACTGGCCGCCGAGCACCCCGACTGGGTGATGCTCTACCAGTACGGCAACCCGGACAACGCGGGCGCCCACTACGCCACGACCGGCCCCGAGATCCTCGCCGACCTGCCCTCGATCACCCACTTCGTGGCGGGCCTCGGCACCACCGGCACCCTCATGGGCGTCGGCCGCTACCTGCGCGAGCACAAGCCGGGCGTCCAGATCGTCGCCGCCGAACCGCGCTACGACGACCTGGTCTACGGGCTGCGCAACCTCGACGAGGGCTTCGTCCCCGAGCTGTACGACGCGTCCGTCCTGACCACCCGGTTCTCGGTCGGCTCGGCCGACGCGGTCACCCGCACCCGTGAACTCCTCCAGCAGGAGGGCATCTTCGCGGGCGTCTCCACCGGCGCCGCCCTGCACGCGGCGATCGGCGTCGGCCGGAAGGCCGTCAAGGCGGGCGAGAGCGCCGACATCGTCTTCATCGTGGCCGACGGCGGCTGGAAGTACCTCTCCACCGGCGTCTACACCGCGGCCACCACGGAAGAGGCCATCGCGACCCTCCACGGCCAGCTCTGGGCCTAGGTGTATCGATCACGAGCGAAGGGCTTTGGCTGCGGATCCGCGCGCGCCGGTGGTACGTCACATCCGTACCAGGACTCCGGCAGGAAGGCGGACCCCATGCGCCGTACGACGTTCCTCGCCCCCGCGGCGGCAGCGCTGCTCCTCGCGGGCTGCGGCTCCCAGCAGGACACCGGGAGCAGCGACAAGGTGTCGGCACCGGCCCGCACGGGCACGCCGTCGCCCACCCGGTCCGCCGGTGACTGCACCGGGCACATGGAGCTGACGGCCGCCGATCACGGCCGTACCGTCTGCGTGACCGAGGGCGGCGAGGTCCGGCTCACCCTGGACGGCACCACGGCCCGCCCCTGGCAGCCGGTCGCCGTGAGCGGTACGGGACTGAAGGCCGTCAACGCGGGCTTCGTACTCCAGCCGGGTGACGCCACGGCCGCGTACCGGGCGGTGGCCGCCGGCACGGTGAAGCTCACGTCGTCCCGCCCGCTGTGCGCCGAGCCGACCGCACCGGGCCAGGTCTCCTGCAAGGCCGTCCAGGACTGGACGGTCACGGTGCGCGTGAGCCGAGCTGCGCGCTAGCCCGCCAGGTGCCGTACCTGGTCCCACAGGACCGGGTCGACCACGCCCACCCGGCGGCGGAAGCCGTCCACCGGGACCTCGCGCAGCTCGTCGGTCTCCAGGAAGCTGGGCCGCCCCTGGGTGTCGCCGACCGCGCCGGGCGGCAGCGGGATCACCCCGCAGCGCTCGTCGTGGTACTTGCTCGTGATCTTCGCGACGGTGGCCCGGTTGCCGCGCACGGCCAGCACCAGACAGGGCCGGTCCTTCACCTCGGCCCGGTCCTCGTAGGGGACCTCCGCCCACCAGATGTCCCCGGGGCAGGGCCGTACGGCGTGTGCCGTCCGCGGGCCCGGCCGGCCCGGGGGCCGCACGCGCCGTCCGCCGGGCCGGTGACCGCGGCCCCAGCCGTCGACGAGCGTGGCGACCAGTGCGAGCAGTACCACCGCCGCGAGCGCCAGCCACCAGGACGTGTCCATACGACGACGTTACCGGCGCGCGCCGGACCTCGCGCGCCCTCTTCCGATCCCGGTGCGCCCCACGTCCAGCCGAACCGGTGACAGCACAGGTGAGTTCGCCCACAACGGCCCCGGGCGGTGGAGCGACCCGTGCTTTCGCGCCTTACGCTCGACGGACCGCACGACCCCCGACAGCCCCCGCCCCGCAAGGGGTTTACGTCCCGCCCACCGGTTACCCGCCTACGGAGGTTTCTGCTTCATGAAGCTCACCGTCGTCGGCTGCTCGGGGTCGTTCCCGTCCGCGGAATCGGCCTGTTCGAGCTACCTCGTCGAGGCCGACGGCTTCCGGCTGCTCCTCGACATGGGCAACGGCGCCCTCGGCGAGTTGCAGCGCCACTGCGGTCTCTACGACCTCGACGCGATCTTCCTCAGCCATCTGCACGCCGATCACTGCATCGACATGTGCGCGTACTTCGTGGCGCGCTACTACCGCTATGACGGCGGCCGGTGCGATCCCCTCCCGGTCTACGGCCCCGAAGGCACCGAGCACCGCCTGACCACGGCCTACGCGGACACCCCCTCCGCCTCCTCGATGAGCGAGGTCTTCGACTTCCACACGGTCAAGCCGTCCACGTTCGAGATCGGCCCGTTCACCGTGCACACCGAGCGGGTCCGCCACCCCGTGGAGGCGTACGGCATCCGGGTCGAGCACGGCGGGAAGTCCCTGACGTACTCCGGCGACACCGGTGTCACCCCGGCGCTGGACGAGCTGGCCCGGGACACCGATCTGTTCCTGTGCGAGGCCGCGTTCACGCACGGCAAGGAGAGCATTCCCGACCTGCACCTCAACGGCCGCGAGGCGGGCCAGACGGCGGCCCGCGCGGGCGCGCGGCGGCTCGTCCTCACCCACATCCCGCCGTGGACCGACCCCGAGGTGAACCTGCGGGACGCCCGCGAGGTGTTCACCGGCCCGGTACACCTGGCGGCGCCGCGGCAGACGTACGAGATCTGACAGCACCGTCCGCGCACGAGGAGGCCCCCGGAGCGTCGGCTCCGGGGGCCTTTGTCATGCCGTGGCGGCCGGACTCACGCCTTGGCGAGGTCCTCGACCTCGTCCTCGGGTTCGCGGCCCGGGGTCTTGAGGTCGAACTTGAGGATGGCGAACCGGAAGGTCACGTAGTAGATCGCGCCGAAGACGAGGCCGACCGGGATGATCAGCCATGGCTTGGTCGCCAGGTGCCAGTTGAGGGCGTAGTCGATCAGGCCGGCGGAGAAGTTGAAGCCGGCGTGCGCGCCCAGGCCCCACGTGACGGCCATCGACACGGCGGTGAGCACGGCGTGCAGGACGTACAGCAGCGGCGCGACGAACATGAAGGAGAACTCGATCGGCTCGGTGACGCCGGTGACGAACGAGGTCAGCGCGAGCGAGACCATCATGCCGAGCACGGCCTTGCGGCGCTCGGGACGGGCGCAGTGGGCGATGGCGAGCGCGGCGGCCGGCAGACCGAACATCATGATCGGGAAGAAACCGGTCTGGAAGAGACCGGCGGACGGGTCACCGGCGAGGAACCGGGTGATGTCGCCGTGCACGATCTCGCCCGAGGCGTTCTTGAAGTCGCCGAGCTGGAACCACGCCACGGTGTTGACGAACTGGTGCATGCCGACCGGGATGAGTGCGCGGTTCACGGCGCCGAACAGGGCCGCGCCGCCCGCTCCGAGACCGGTCATCCACTCGCCGAAGTGCGCTATGCCGTTGCCGATCGGCTCCCAGACCAGTCCGAAGAAGACGCCCAGCACGATGCCGACGAAGGCCGTGATGATCGGCACGAGCCGGCGGCCGTTGAAGAAGCCGAGCCAGTCGACGAGCTTGGTGCGGTGGAACCGCTGCCACAGCACGGCCGCGAGCAGACCCATGATGATGCCGCCGAGGACGCCGGGGTCGTTGTACGTCGCCTCGACGATCTTGCCCTTTTCGATGTGCTGTTCGGTCAGCGGGAAGGCCTGGAGGACCTTGCTGTAGACGAGGAAGCCGACCACCGCGGCGAGGGCCGTCGAACCGTCGGACTTCTTGGCGAAGCCGATGGCCACACCGATGCAGAACAGCAGCGGAAGGGAGCCGGTGAGCGCGCCGCCCGCGTTGTTGAACACGGCGGCGACCTTGTCCCAGCCCAGGCCGTCCTTGCCGAAGATGTCATCCTGGCCGAGGCGGACCATGATGCCTGCCGCGGGCAGGACAGCGATCGGGAGCTGTAGGCTGCGGCCGACCTTCTGCAAGCCCTGGAACAGGCCTGCTCCCCGCTTCTTCCCCGGCTTGGCCGCCGGGGCCGCCGTCTCGGTGGCGGTGCTCATACTTCCTCCATCGGGCAAGGCGCCGCCCGGGAACCATGGAAGGGGACGGCAGCGTCTCTGGTCTACACCACCTGTGGTGTAGACCTGTTGTAGCACGATGAAGGCGGCGTAAGGAACCCGCGAATCCGCTATCGCCGGACTACGCGCGGTGTGTCCTCACACCTTGGTGACGTCCTCCACCTCGTCCGCCGGTTCCCGCCCCGGCGTCCTCAGGTCGAAGCGCGTGATCGCGACGCGGAACACCAGGTAGTACAGGGCCGCGAAGCACAGGCCGATCGGGATGATCGCCCACGGTTTCGTCGCCAGGTTCCAGTTGATCACGTAGTCGATCAGGCCCGCCGAGAAGCTGAAGCCGTCGTGCACGCCCAGCGCCCAGGTCACCGCCATCGACGCGCCGGTCAGCAGCGCGTGGACGGCGTACAGGCCGGGCGCGATGAAGAGGAACGAGTACTCCAGCGGCTCGGTGATGCCGGTCACGAACGAGGTCAGCGCGACCGACAGCATCAGGCCGCCGACCTCCTTGCGGCGCTCCGGCCGCGCGCAGTGCGTGATGGCCAGCGCGGCGGCCGGCAGCGCGAACATCATGATCGGGAAGAAGCCCGAGGTGAACTGTCCGGCGGCGGGGTCGCCCTGGAGGAACATGTTGATGTCGCCGTGCACCACGGTGCCGTCGGGCTTGGTGTAGCTGCCGAACTGGAACCAGACGGGCACGTTCAGGAACTGGTGCAGGCCCACCACCAGCAGCGCCCGGTTCGCGACCCCGAAGACGCCCGCGCCCCAGGAGCCGGCGTCCCGCAGCCACGCGCCGAAGCTCTCCAGGGCGCCGCCGACCGGCGGCCAGACGAACAGGCACACCACGGCGAACAGGATCGCGACGAAGGCCATGATGATCGGCACCAGCCGGCGCCCGTTGAAGAAGCCCAGCCAGTCGACCAGCCTCGTGCGGTGGTAGCGGGCCCAGAAGAAGGCGGCCAGCAGGCCCATGACGATGCCGCCGAAGACACCCGGGTTCTGGTAGGTGTACGCGGACACCGTGCCGTTCGCCGCTTGGCAGCCCGTGGCGACCACCTTCGCGCCCGCCGGGCAGGTCTGCGGGAACTGCCGCAGGACGCCGTAGTAGACGAGGAAACCCGCCACCGCGGCGAGCGCCGTCGAACCGTCGGCCTTCTTCGCCATGCCGATCGCGACACCCACGCAGAACAGCAGCGGCAGCCCCAGCTGACCGTCCAGCAGCGCGCCGCCCGCCCCGCTCATCACCCTGGACACGTCGGTCCAGCCCAGACCGTCCTCGCCGAACACGTCCGGCTGCCCCAGCCGGTTCAGGATGCCCGCCGCCGGTAGCACGGCGATGGGCAGCTGGAGGCTGCGGCCCATCTTCTGCATGCCCTGGAACAGACGGTTCCAGCGGGCCCCTGCGGGACTCGCCGTACTCTCTGCACTCATGGGTTTGGCGACCTTCCCCACGGTGGTGTAGACCAGTCGACGGACGGTTCCGCTGTCGTGATCGCCATCATCCGGCACGGACGGCAAGACCGCTCGCGAAGATGGGCCAACTGTGGGTTACTGCGACAAAGCGGTTCGGAGCAGGGAGAAGGAACATGGCCAGCAAGGCTGAGAAGATCGTCGCCGGGCTCGGAGGCATCGACAACATCGAGGAGATCGAGGGCTGCATCACCCGGCTGCGCACCGAGGTGTCCGACCCCGCTCTGGTCGACGAGGCCGCCCTGAAGGCCGCCGGCGCCCACGGCGTCGTCAAGATGGGCACGGCCATCCAGGTCGTCATCGGCACCGACGCCGACCCGATCGCCGCGGAGATCGAAGACATGATGTGAGCCGCACCGGTTCACCCCGAAGGGGCTCTTCCCGACACCGGAGGAGCCCCTTCCCCGTGTGCGGCTAGGCTCGTCGCCATGTCTCGCATCGACGGCCGTACCCCCGAACAGCTCCGCCCCGTCACCATCGAACGCGGATGGAGCAAGCACGCCGAGGGCTCCGTCCTCGTCTCCTTCGGCGACACCAAGGTCTTCTGCACCGCCTCCGTCACCGAGGGCGTCCCGCGCTGGCGCAAGGGCAGCGGCGAGGGCTGGGTCACCGCGGAGTACGCCATGCTGCCCCGCGCCACCAACACCCGCGGCGACCGCGAGTCCGTCAAGGGCAAGATCGGCGGCCGCACCCACGAGATCTCCCGGCTCATCGGCCGCTCCCTGCGCGCCGTCATCGACTACAAGGCGCTCGGCGAGAACACCATCGTCCTCGACTGCGACGTCCTCCAGGCCGACGGCGGCACGCGTACGGCGGCCATCACCGGCGCGTACGTCGCACTCGCCGACGCCGTCGCCTGGGCCCAGGGCAAGAAGCTGATCAAGGCCGGCCGGCAGCCGCTCACCGGCACCGTGAGCGCCGTCTCCGTGGGCATCGTCGGCGGGGTCCCGCTGCTCGACCTCTGCTACGAGGAGGACGTGCGCGCCGACACCGACATGAACGTCGTCTGCACCGGCGACGGCCGCTTCGTCGAGGTCCAGGGCACCGCCGAGGCCGCGCCGTTCGCCCGCGAGGAACTCGACGCCCTGCTCGACCTCGCCGTCACCGGCTGCCGGGAACTGGCCGTGATCCAGCAGGCGGCACTCGCGGCCACGCGCGCGTAAAGAAGTCCCCAAGGCCGCGGGGCAACCCGGCGGACCCGGGCGGCGTCCCAGTGGGTACGGGCGCACGGCTCACCAGCGTGCGCCCGGCCAGCCGTACCAGGGGAGGGACACCACCATGGCCGCCAGCCGACGCCGACTCACCGTTGTCGCCGCCGTAGCGACCGCCGCGCTCGCCGCCGGCCTCACCACCGGCTGCGACGCCGTGGACAAGGCGCTGGACTGCGTGCAGACCGCCGACGCCATCGCCGACAACGTCACCGACCTCCAGCAGGCCGTGGAGAACGCGGCGAACGACCCCTCCCAGGCCGACGAGTCCCTCGACTCCATCGAGAAGAGTCTGCGGAAGATCGGCGACAAGACGGACAACACCGATGTGAACAAGGCCGTCGACGACCTGGAGAAGGCGGTCGGCAACGTCCGCACGGCCATCAGGAACGGGGACGAGACGCCGGACGTCAGCCCGGTCACGGACGCGGCGGGGGAGCTGACCAAGGTCTGCACGTCGTAGGGCGTGCCGGCAGGGGCGCGCTCAGCGCTGCTTCCCCAGGCGCTTCCGTTCCCCGCGCGGCAGTTTGCGCGCCACGCCCACGCCGCCCCAGAACGCGAGACCACCGATGATCACGCGCGGGGCGCCCGGCTCCGGCGGGCCGTCGTCCTGCGGGTGTTCGAAGGCGCCCATCACGCCGATGCCGCGTACGACGACCTCGACGCCGGGCGGCACGATCACCTGGACCCCGCCCATGATCACCACGCACTGGATCTCGACCTCGCCGGCGGCGAAGTCCGCCTCGCGCAGGTCGAGTTCACCGCCGCCCATGAAGGTGAAGCAGGAGAACCGCCTCGGCACCGTCCAGCGGCCCTTGCGCCCGAACCCCGAGAGGATCGCCACCGCGCCCGTCGAGGAGCCCTCGGTGCCGGTGATCCGGCCCGCCCAACCACGTTCAACCACCGGGGACTTGACGAAGGAGACGGCGAGGGCCGGCGCGACGGCGCCGGGCACCGGCAGGTCGCGGATCAGCGGCGCCAGCTCGCCGTACGTCCGCGCCTTGTAGGCCGCCTCCAGCCGCTCGTCGAACTCCCCCATGTCGAGGCGGCCCTCGGCCAGGGCGTCCCGCAGGATCCCGGCGACCCGGTCACGGTCGGCGTCGGACGCGCGGAGGTCCGGGACTGCGTCGTCGCTCATGCCGGCAGCCTACGAGACCGCCTTCTCGGCGTACATCCTGGCGATGACGGCCTCGATGTCCGGCTCCCGCACCGACAGGTCCACCAGCGGGTACCGGGCGGCCAGATACGCCACGACCGGCGCCGCCGACTGCCCCGCCGGGAACGCCAGCCACTGCCGGGGGCCCTCCACCCGCACCACCCGGGCCGACGGCACCTGAACCGGCGGCAGCTCCCGCTCCAGGTCCACCACCAGCGTCCGCTCGCTCTCACCGGCCTCGTGTAGCCCCGCGAGCGGACCGTCGTACACCAGCCGCCCGTGGTCGATCACCATCACCCGGGAGCACAACTGCTCGATGTCCTGGAGGTCGTGCGTGGTGAGCAGCACCGTCGTGCCGCGCTCGGCGTTCACCTCCCGCAGGAACTCCCGCACCTTGGCCTTCGACACGACGTCCAGGCCGATCGTCGGCTCGTCCAGGTACAGCACGTCCGGGTCGTGCAGCAGCGCCGCCGCGATGTCGCCGCGCATCCGCTGGCCCAGGGAGAGCTGCCGCACCGGCACGTCCAACAGGGCCCCCAGATCCAGCAGTTCCACCAGCCGGTCCAGGTTCTCGCGGTAACGGGCGTCCGGGATGCGGTACATGCGGTGCGCCAGCCGGTAGGAGTCGATCAGCGGCAGGTCCCACCAGAGCGTGGTCCGCTGACCGAACACCACCCCGATCCGGTGCGCGAGCCGCGACCGCTCCCGCGCCGGATCGATGCCCGCCACCCGCAGCCGCCCGGCACTCGGCGTCAGGATCCCGGTCAGCATCTTGATCGTCGTCGACTTCCCGGCGCCGTTCGGTCCGATGTACCCGACCATCTCGCCGCGCCCCACGGTGAACGACAGCGAGTCCACCGCCCGCACCTCGCGCCGCTCCCGCCGCAGGAACCCGGTCTTCCGGCGCACCTCGAAGACCTTCTCGACGCCCTCCAGCGCGATGAAGCCGTCCCCCGCGACGAAGTCGCTCCCCACGGTGCCGTCGTCCCCTGTCATCACGTCACTCACGCTAGCTCCCGGTGCTGCGGTACGAACGAAGTCCCGCCCGCCAGGCCAGCCCCGCGAGCGCGCCACAGGCCACTGCCACCAGCGGAGGCGTGAACGCGGTCCACTCCGGCAGGCCCAGCGGATACGGCCGCCCCAGCACATGGGTCGCGGGCAGCCAGTTGACGAAGGCCAGCGGCAGCACGAAGGTCACCCCGCGCACCAGCTCCTTCGCGAACACGGTCGGCGGGTACTGGAGCAGCGTCGTACCGCCGTAGGTGAAGGCGTTCTGCACCTCCGAGGCGTCCTGCGCCACGAACTGGAACGCCGCGCCCGCCACGAACACCGCGCAGAAGATGCCGCAGCCGCTCACCACCATCACCGGCATCAGCAGCAGCCTGTCCGCCGTCCAGTCGATGTCCACCCGGGTCAGCGACCAGCCCAGCACCAGCGCCCCCTGCGTCACCCGACCCAGCCGCCGGAGCGCGAACCGGTCGGCCGCCACCTGCGCGAGCACCGGCGCCGGCCGCACCAGCAGGGTGTCCAGCGTGCCGTCCCGGACCCGCCGGCCCAGCCGGTCCATCGACCCGATCACCAGGTCCGCCAGCCCGAAGGAGGTCGCGGACAGGCCGTACAGGAACGCCACTTCGGGCAGCGGGTAGCCGCCCAGGGCGTCCACCCGGGAGAACATCAGCATGATCGCGACGAAATCCAGGAAGGTCGCCGCGAAGTTCCCGAACGTCGTCATGGCGAAGGACGCGCGGTAGGCCATCGTGGAGCGCACCCACATCCCCGCGATCAGCCGGTACGCCCGCACGCCCTCGGCCAGCCGGCGGGCCGGGCCGTGGACCTGGCGGGGGACTTGGCGGGGGGCCTGGCGGGGCGCATGGCTCTCAGCCACCCTGCACCACCACCCGGCGCGTCGCGGCCGACTGCACCAGCCGCCCGGCCCCCAGCAGCGCCACCGCCCACGCGGCCTGGAAGAGATAGGTGGGCAGCGGGTCCGCGTGCCCCAGCAGGATGTCCGCCGGCGCTTGCAGCAGGGACGACCACGGCAGGACCCGTACGACGTCACCGAGCGCGCCCGGGAACACGTTCAGCGGCAGCAGCATGCCCGAGCAGAAGAAGCCCAGCAGCCACGCCATCTGCGTCACACCGGCCCCGTCCAGCAGCCAGAACGCGCTCAGCGCCACCAGGTAGCGGATGCCGAAGCCGACCAGCATGGCGAGGACGACGGCGACGAGGAACGCCACCCAGGTGCCGGCGCCGGACGGCAGGTACACCGGGAAGCACAGCGCGCCGAACACGAACGGGACCAGGCCCCGGCCCAGCAGCTGGAAGAACGCCCGGCCGAGGTCCGCCGCCAGCCACCACAGCTGGAGATCGGCGGGCCGGTACAGGTCGATCGCCACGTCCCCGGTACGGATGCGCTCCATCAACTCGTCCTCGACGCCGCCGCCCCCGATCGCGAGCGTCGACAAGAACGCCTGCCCCAGCCAGACGTACGTCACGGCCTGCGCCTGGTCGTACCCGCCGAGATGCGGCTTCTCGTCCCACAAGGCGCGGTACGTGTAGACGAGGATGAGCCCGAAGACGGTGTTCGTGAACACCCCTGCCGCAGTGGCGGCCCGGTAGGTCGCGTACCGTCTGAATCCCCCTGTCGCCACGGCCGCGTACAACCGTCCCGCGCCCACGTCAGTCGACCTCCTCGGACCGCTCGACACCGAAGCGCAGGAGCCTAGTCCGGAGGCCCGGCGGCCGGCCACGCGTTTTCCGGTCGGAAGCGTGCCGGAATCCGGGAACGGAACGCCAGGTGCGAGAGTCTTCAAACAGGGGGAGCGCAGAAGCGTACGAGGCGTACGGGAACGTACGACGCGAAACAGGAGTCCGTGCACGACATGAGCGACGAGCCGCAGCCGCAGCAGCGGAACGAAGGCGTGGCACCGAAAAAGCCGCTGCCGGCTGAAGGGCCCGGAAACCCGGGACGCCGCGACCCGAGCAGCGCACCACCGGATCCCACGGGGGGCACGAGGAGCGACACCAGCACAGGTTCCGGGGGGCCCGGGGGCCGAGAGGGTGGCGTGGACGCCGGGGGCCGCGACGGTGGTCAGC
This sequence comes from Streptomyces corchorusii, assembly GCF_001514055.1. Classification (NCBI taxonomy): domain Bacteria; kingdom Bacillati; phylum Actinomycetota; class Actinomycetes; order Kitasatosporales; family Streptomycetaceae; genus Streptomyces; species Streptomyces corchorusii. Next base: position 130,660 of record NZ_KQ948351.1, read on the forward strand.
GTGACGAGGAGGGTGCCCGGAGGGGCGGCGACGGCGTGCCTGCCGAGGGCGCCGGCCGGCCCGGGAGCGCGGGCAAGCCGCAGCGCGGCGAGCGGGGGGCCGACGGCACCCGTGGCGCCGGTGCGGAAGGTCCGGCGGCAGCCGAGCGCGGCGCGGGCCGGGCCGCCGGGACCGGCAACGGCCCGGCGGACTCACCGTCCCGGGCCGGCTCGGGCACGCCGGAACCGGCGTCCCGGAACCGCTCCGGCATGACGGACGGCGCGTCCTCGCAGGAGGGATCCCGCCCCGCGGACGCACCCGAGCAGGACCGGGACCGGACGGCTTCCGTCGCCCGCGCCCGCCAGGCGGCCCGCGCCCGCACGGAACGGACGGCTGCTGCGGGGACCGGCGGAACCGCGGCCTCCGGCGGCGCCCGGGAGCCCGGCCGCGGCCCGGTGTCCGGCGACGGTTCGGTGTCTGGCGACGGTTCGGGGTCCGGTCGCGGGCCGGTGTCCGGAAGTGGCCCGGCCGCTGGTCGTGGTCCGCGGTCCGGGTCCGGCCCGGCGTCCGGTGGGACGGCGTCGGCAGGCGGTGCCGGTGCGGCACCCGGCCGTGGTCCGCAGTCCGGTCGCGGTGCGGAGTCCAGCCGTGGCCCGGTGTCCGGCGGGGCCGCGGCCGGCGGTGCGGGTTCGGCTGCCAGTGGTGCCGGGAGTGCCTCCGCCGCCGCAGGCGGCTCGCGTGCCGGTGCCTCCGGCAGCGGTGAGGGAGCCGGCGGCGGGAAGCCGGGCACCCCGCTCGGTTCCGGGCAGGAGCCGCCGGCCGAGAGCACCCAGGTGCTCCGCCGTGTCACCCCGCCCCGCGGACCGAAGTCCGGTGCCCGGCAGGAGGCCGACGCCGCCCCGGCGCCCGAGACCACGCAGGTGCTCCGGCGGGTCAACGCACCCCGCTCCGGTGAGCCGGACAACACCCCCCGGCCCACCGTCCCCCGCCCCGCCGGGGAGGACCGCGCCGCCCAGACCTCCGGCACCGGCCCGGCCGGTGCTGCCGCTCCCTCCTCCCCGGCCGCCGCGCGGGCCGCCCGCGCCGCCCGCGCGGCCGGCACCGCCGCGGCGGGAGCCGGTGCCGGTGCGGCAGCCGGTGCTCAGGCCGCCAAGGCCGCCACCGGGCCGGCGACCGGTGCGGCAGCCGCCTCGGCAGCCGGCGCCGGCACCACCACTCACAACGCTTCCGAAGCCTCCACCACCGCCCTCCCCGCCACCGACGGTCAGACCGCCGGAGGCAAGGGCAAGGGCAAGAAGAACAAGCGGCCCAAGCGGACCGGCTGGCGGCGGATCATCCCGACCTGGCGGATGGTGCTCGGCACCTTCTTCGTCGGCGTGCTGCTGCTCGTCGGTCTGTTCTTCGTCGGCTACTCCCTGGTGAAGATCCCCCCGGCCAACGCGTTCGCGACCAAGCAGAGCAACGTCTACCTGTACGCCGACGGCTCACAGCTCGCCCGCGACGGCGAGGTCAACCGCGAGAACGTCACCCTCGCCCAGGTCTCCAAGGACGCCCAGCACGCCGTACTGGCCGCCGAGGACCGGGACTTCTACACCGAGTCCGCCGTCGACCCCAAGGCGATGCTCCGCGCCGGCTGGAACACCGCCACCGGCAAGGGCAAGCAGTCCGGCTCGACGATCACTCAGCAGTACGTGAAGAACTACTACCTGGCCCAGGAACAGACGGTCACCCGCAAGGCCAAGGAGTTCTTCATCGCCATCAAGCTCGACCAGAACAAGTCCAAGGACGAGATCCTGGAGGGCTACCTCAACACCAGCTACTTCGGCCGCAACGCCTACGGCATCCAGGCCGCCTCCCAGGCCTACTACGGCCGCGACGCCTCCGACCTCGACCCGGCCCGCGCCGCCTACCTCGCCGCGCTCGTCAACGCGCCCAGCGAGTACGACGTCGTCGCCCACCCGGAGAACCGCAAGGCGGCCGTCGCCCGCTGGAACTACGTCCTGGACGGCATGGTCACCAAGGGCTGGCTCAGCGAGTCCAAGCGCGCCGGCATGAAGTTCCCGATGCCGAAGGAACAGACGATCTCCACCGGCATGTCCGGCCAGCGCGGCTACCTCGTGGAGGCGGTCAAGCAGTACCTCACCTCGAACAACATCATCGACTCCGACCACCTCACGGCCGGCGGCTACCGCATCACCACCACCATCCAGAAGGACCGGCAGGACGCCTTCGTCAAGGCGGTCGACGACCAGCTCATGTCCAAGCTGGACAAGAAGAACCGCAAGGCGGACACCTTCGTCCGGGCCGGCGGAGCCTCCGTCGACCCCAAGACCGGCAAGGTCGTCGCGATGTACGGCGGCATCGACTACGTGAAGCAGTACACCAACGGCGCCACCCGCGGTGACTTCCAGGTCGGCTCGACGTTCAAGCCGTTCGTGTTCACCTCGGCCGTGGAGAACGGGTCCACCACCCAGGACGGCCGCGCCATCACCCCCAACACGGTCTACGACGGCACCAACCAGCGCCCGGTCCAGGGCTGGAACGGCGGCGCCTACGCCCCCGAGAACGAGGACCAGAAGTCGTACGGTCCCATCACCGTCCGCAAGGCCACCGACCTGTCCGTGAACTCGGTGTACGCGCAGATGGCCGTCGACGTCGGCCCCGCCAAGGTCAAGCAGACCGCGGTCGACCTGGGCGTCCCCTCCGACACCCCGGACCTCCAGCCGTACCCGTCCATCGCCCTCGGCACCGCCACCGCCAGCGTCCTGGACATGGCGGAGGCCTACGCCACGCTCGCCAACCACGGCAAGCACGGCACGTACACCCTGGTCGAGAAGATCACCAAGGACGGCACCGACGCGGTCAAGCTGCCCGAGCAGCCGGTCAAGCAGGCCGTCAGCCGGGAGGCCGCCGACACCACGACCTCGGTCCTCCAGAGCGTGGTCGAAAGCGGCACCGCCACGGCCGCCCAGGCCGCGGGCCGTCCGGCGGCCGGCAAGACCGGTACCGCCGAGAGCGACACCGCCGCCTGGTTCGCCGGCTACACCCCCGACCTGGCCACGGTGGTCTCCGTCATGGGCCAGGACCCGGTGACCGCCAAGCACCAGCCGCTGTACGGGGCGCTCGGCCAGGCGCGCATGAACGGTGGCGGCCCGCCCACCCAGATCTGGGCGCAGTACACGCGCGACGCGTTGCAGGGCAAGCCGGCGAGCGATTTCGACCTGGAGCTCCAGCAGGGCGCCGACCAGGTCCAGGAGCCGCCCGCCACCAGCACCGCCCAGCCCGGCACCGACGGCGGCCGGAGCGACGGCGGCGCCACCGCCACGCCGACCACCGGCGGCGCGACCACCACCCCCACGGGCGGCGCCACCACGGGCGGCACCCCGACCGACGGCGGCACCGGCACCACCGGCGGCACCCCGACCGACGGCGGCACGGCCACGGACGGGGGCGCCACCACCGGCGGCGACACGACCGGCGGAGGGGCGACCACCGGCGGCGGGACCACGGACGGCGGCGGCACCGCCGACGGGGGCGCCCCCACCGGCGGCGGGACCACCGGCGGCGGCACACCGGGCGGCGGAACCACCGGCACGGACACGGGCGCCGGAGGATTTCCCGGCACCTGACACCACGCCCGACGCCACCGCTGACGGCGCGCCCCCGACGCCTCAGTGACCGCTGGTCGCCTTCAGCCCCACCACGGCGACCAGCAGCAGGCCCACGAAGAAGATCCGGGCGGCGGTGACCGGCTCACCCAGCACCACCATGCCGAGCACCGCCGCACCGGCCGCGCCGATGCCCACCCACACGCCGTAGGCCGTACCGATGGGCAGGGACTTCGCGGCGTACGACAGCAGGACCATGCTCGCGACGATGCCCGCGCCGGTGAACAGACTGGGAAGGGGCCGGGTGAACCCCTCGCTGTACTTCATCCCGATCGACCAGCCCACTTCCAGCAGACCGGCGACGACGAGCAGGACCCAGGCCATGACAGGCACCTCCGAGACACGGTGACTCTTCTTCGGGGTGCGTCGTCTTTGCCTTCACCCGGTACGGCGCGTCTCGTCGGGCTCCTTCCGAACATAGCAAAGACACGGCAAAGAGGGCCGGTGACGATGGTCACCGGCCCTCTCGCTCTTCGTTTTACAGGTACCTACAGGTACCTACAGGTACAGCCCCGTGGAGTCCTCCGACCCCTCGAACCGGTCCGCGGCGACGGCGTGCAGGTCACGCTCACGCATGAGGACGTACGCCACGCCCCGCACCTCGACCTCCGCCCGGTCCTCCGGGTCGAACAGGACCCGGTCGCCGGGCTCTACCGTCCGTACGTTCTGACCGACGGCGACGACCTCGGCCCAGGCCAGCCGCCGACCGACCGCCGCGGTGGCGGGAATCAGAATGCCGCCCCCCGACCGCCGCTCGCCCTCACCGGTCTCCTGCCGCACGAGAACCCGGTCGTGCAGCATCCGGATGGGCAGCTTGTCGTGGTGGGGAGTGCTGTGCTCGTTTCTGTTGGCGCTCACGGCTCGAACCTACCTGTCCCGGTCAGTCCTTGCGCCGCCGGGCCCCGAGGGCGAGCAGCCCCACGACCCCCACGACGACGAGCGCGACGGGCACCACCCGCTCCAGGCGCGGCGCCCCCTGATCGTTCACGAGCTGCGCCCGTACCTCGCTCACAACCCGGTTGACCTGCACGTACGCCCGTCCGACCGTATGGTCGACATGGGCGATGGCCTTGGCCTTCGCATCGCCGACGATGGTCTTCGGATGCACCCGCACCCCGATCTCGTCGAGCGTCTCGGCCAGCACTTCACGGCGGCGCTTGATGTCCGCCTCGATCTGCGCCGGGGTTCTGGTGTCCGACGTGTCCGCCACCGTACGGCCTCCGAAATCTGCTGATGCTGTTCCGAACAGTTTGTCAGCTCCGGGCCGCGCCGCACCGCAAGGCCCCCCGGTTAGGCTGGCCCGATGAGCGAGCGACTCCAGCCGGGGGACGTGGCCCCCGCCTTCACCCTCCCCGACGCCGACGGCACCGAGGTGTCCCTCTCGGACCACAAGGGCCGCAAGGTCATCGTCTACTTCTACCCGGCCGCCCTGACCCCGGGCTGCACCAAGCAGGCCTGCGACTTCACGGACAACCTGGAGCTGCTGGCCGGCGCCGGCTACGACGTCATCGGCATCTCCCCCGACAGCCCGGAGAAGCTGGCGAAGTTCCGCGACAAGGAGTCCCTGAGGATCACCCTCCTCGCCGACCCGGACAAGAAGGTCACCGAGGCCTACGGCGCCTACGGCGAGAAGAAGAACTACGGCAAGACGTACCTGGGCGTCATCCGCTCCACGATCGTCGTGGACGAGGACGGCAAGGTCGAACGGGCCCTGTACAACGTCCGCGCCACCGGCCACGTGGCAAAGATCATCAAGGACCTGGGCATCTGACCCGCCCACCGCACGAACGGCCCGCCCCGGAAGCCTCCGGTGCGGGCCGTTTTCCGTACCCCCCGGACGTGACTGTCCGACAACCGGTTCGTTACTCCGTACGGGCACCGAACGGACGCCCGGGACGGAGGGGGATCGATGGGGGCCGGCACCTACACGAAGGAACGCCTGGAGACGGCGGCTCGCGGGGCGAGGACGTTGTCGGAGGCGCTGGAGAGGCTGGGGGTGGATCCGCGGAGTGCGAGCCGGCGGTATCTGCTCGGGCGGATGAAGAAGCTCGGAGTGGACGTCTCGCACTTCGAGCGGGAGGGGGTGAAGTGGACGAGGGAAGTGCTTGAGGGGGCCGTGGCCGCCTCCACGAACATGTGCGAGGTGCTGCGCCACCTCGGCCTGGAAGTCGTCGGCGGCCATCACACGCACATCAGCCGCAGGATCAAGGCGTACGGGATCGACACCTCGCACTTCCAGCTGCCGACGCAGCGCGGGAGACCCTGGCGCGCCAGGACGCCGGAGGCCCTGCTCGTCCGGCAACCGGCCGGCCAGGCTCGGCGCATCCCCAGCGACCGGCTCAGGTGGGCGATGACCGCCTTGGGCCTGCCGGAGCGCTGCGCTCGCTGCGGTACCGGGCCTCAGTGGCGGGGCCGTCCGCTCCGGCTGGAGGTCGATCACATCGACGGCGACTGGCGGAACAACCGGATCGGGAACCTGCGCTTCCTCTGCCCCAACTGTCACTCGGTCACGGACAATTACCGAGGACGCGGCAAGGGCCGTCCCCGGGGCGGCGCCGTATGAGCAGCGGGGTGCGGTACACGCGTGAGCGGTTGGCGGAGGCCGCCGAGCGGTGTGCGAGCCTCGACGAGGTCATCGCCTTCTTCGGCACTCGTCCCTACGGCAAACTGCGCCGGTACCTCGCGCGGCGGTTTGCGTGCTTCGGCATCGACATCTCCCACTTCTCCGACTCCGGCGGACTGGGCGGCTCCGCTACCGGTGAACTGCGTACGGCCGTGGCCGAGTCGATCTCCATCGCGGAGACGCTACGCCGTCTCGGGCGGCCGGACACCGGCACGCAGCGCGCGCTGCTGCGTCAGCGGGTCGCCGAAGAGGGCATCTCGACCGCGCACTTCCTGGGGCAGGCGCACCAACGTGGCAAGACTCGCGCGGACCGCGTCAGGCGTCCCGAGGACATCCTGGTCAGGCACGACGGTCGACGCCGGACGAGAACCCAGCTGCTGCGCCGTGCGCTCCGCGAGGTGGGCGTACCGGAGGAGTGCGCCGGGTGCGGCGTCGGACCGGAGTGGGGCGGGCAGCCGATGACGCTGGAGGTCGACCACATCAACGGTGACTGGAGCGACGACCGGCGTGAGAATCTCCGGCTGCTCTGTCCCAACTGCCACGCGACGACGAGCACCTGGTGCCGAGGGGGCGCACGACGCAAGGCGCGGGCCCGTACACTGAGCGAGGCAAAACGGCCTGCAAGCAAATAGTCCGTTTTGGGGCGGCCGTGGCGAAATAGGCGATACGCGCGGGTTTTAGGTGCCCGTGGGAGAAATCCCGTGTGGGTTCGAGTCCCACCGGCCGCACATGTGAGGGGCCGCCCACCTGGGCGGCCCCCGGCCTCTCTCAGCCCAACAGCTCCCGCACCACCGGCACCAGCGCCCGGAACGCCTTGCCGCGGTGGCTGATCGCGTTCTTCTCCTCGGGGGTCAGCTCGGCGCACGTCCGTGTGTCGCCGTCCGGCTGGAGGATCGGGTCGTAGCCGAAGCCGTTCGTGCCGGCGGGGGCGTGCCGCAGGGTGCCGCGCAGCTGTCCCTCCACCACCCGCTCGGTGCCGTCCGGCAGCGCGAGCGCCGCCGCGCAGGCGAAGTGGGCGCCGCGGTGCTCGTCGGCGATGTCCGAGAGCTGGGCCAGCAGCAGGTCCAGGTTGGCCTTGTCGTCGCCGTGGCGGCCGGCCCAGCGGGCGGAGAAGATGCCGGGAGCGCCGTTCAGGACGTCGACGCACAGGCCGGAGTCGTCGGCGACGGCGGGCAGGCCGGTGGCCTGGGCGAGGGCGTGTGCCTTGAGCAGGGCGTTCTCGGCGAAGGTGACGCCGGTCTCCTTGACGTCGGGGATGTCCGGGAAGGCGTCGGCGCCGATGAGCTCGTGGGGGAGTCCGGCTTCGGCGAGGATCGCCCTCAGCTCGGTGATCTTTCCGGCGTTGCGGGTGGCGAGGATCAAGCGGGTCATGTCCGCCAGTATTCCTCGCCGCCCGGTCACAGCTCCGCCTGGCCCGCGCCCTTCAGGGTGCGCAGGTCGAAGACCTCGGCCATGGTGCGGTAGCCCAGGTCGCTGGGGTGCAGGTGGTCGCCGGAGTCGTACTCGGGGCGCAGCCGGCGCGGGTCGTAGGGGTCGCGGAGGGCCTTGTCGAAGTCGACGACGGCGTCGTAGACGGAGCCGGCCCGGATTTGTGCGTTGACCTGCTGTCGTACGGCTTCCCGGGCGGGGGTGTATCCGCGGTGGCCCTGGAAGGGCATCAGGGTGGCGCCGACGGCCTCCAGGCCGCGGGCGTGGGCCTGGCGGACGAGGGTGCGCAGGCCGGTGACGATGCGGTCGGGGTCGGCGAGCCGGGGGTTGCGCAGGATGTCGTTGATGCCGAGGTCGATGACGACGACCTTGGCGCCCGGGCGGTCGAGCGCGTCGCGGCCGAAGCGGCCGAGGCCGCTCTGGTTCTCGGCGGGCCGGCCGAGGCCGTCGGCGAGGACCTGGTTGCCGCTGATGCCTTCGTTGACGACGCTGTAGCGGGGCAGTTGCCGTCCGCTTTGCAGGGCGCTGCGGAGCCGGCCGGAGAGGATGTCGGGCCAGCGGTGGTTGGCGCCGGTGGTGGAGGTGACGCCGTCGGTGAGGGAGTCGCCGAAGGCGACGACGGTGCCGGTGGCCTCGTTGCTGAGCAGGTCGAGGGCGGTCACGTGGCGCCAGTAGGGGGTCTGTCCGGTGTAGGGGGTGCCGGTGGTGTCCTCGGTGCGGTCGCCGGTGGCGAGGTACGAGATCTGCCGGGCGCGCGGGTGGTAGGTGACCGGTCCGGAGGGGGTGGGGGAGTAGGTGGTGATCAGGACGTCGGCGCCGTGCGGGACGGTGAGGTGTACGGCGTCGCTGACGGTCTGGCCGCCGGCGGGGATGACGACGCCGGGGGCGCCGTCGAAGGTGAGGCGCCGCATCGTTTCCGCGTCGGCGGCGGCGCTGCCGTCGCCCAGGGCGAGGGCGAGGGAGGCGTGGCTGATGGTGAGGGCGGACTGGCCGTAGAGGTTGGACAGCGTGACGCGGGCACTCGTACCGCTGACGCTGGTGTGGACGACGTTGCGGACGGAGCGGCCCGCGAGGCCGGCCGTCTCGGTGCCGGGTTCGCCGCCGACGGGGGCGGTGGCCCAGGCGCCGACCCAGGTGCCGGTGGAGGCGGGGGCGGCGTGGGAGCCGTGGCGCGGGCGGTTGTCGCCGAGGGCGCCGCGCGGGGTGCCGTCGTCGGCGTCGACGGTGACGTATATGGCGGCGGACAGGGCCACGACCAGCGCGACGAGCGCGCTCAGGACGGCATAACCATGACGCTTGGTCACGCTTGTGTTGTTCTCCTCGACAGATGGGAGCGCGAGGCTCCGATCTTGCTCGCCCATGATGGGTCATGGGCCGGGGAGATGTGACAGGACCCTGCCAGCACTCCCCTTCAGACAGACGCCGGGAACTCCTGTTTCGTTCCGGGAGTCGGTCAGGAAGGGACAATTGTGTGCGGGATCACCGAACGGGTGGAGCTGATGGAACCTACCGAGACGGGAACACCGGGGCGGGCCGTGTCGTACAAGACGATGACGGCGTTCACTCCGGCCGATGAGGAGCGCCGGCGCGGGGTGCGTCGGATGAAGGCCACGGCGACGGGCATGCTGCTGTTCGTCGCGGTGGTCTACGTGCTGGCGAAGACGGCCGGTAACGCGGGTGCCGGGGCGTGGACGGACTATGTGGCGGCGGCGGCCGAGGCGGGCATGGTCGGCGCGCTCGCCGACTGGTTCGCGGTCACGGCCCTCTTCCGGCATCCGCTGGGGCTGCCCATCCCGCACACCGCGATCATCCCCACGAAGAAGGATCAGCTGGGGGTCTCGCTGGGTGAGTTCGTCGGTGAGAACTTCCTCTCCGAGGACGTCGTACGGCAGCGGCTGCACGCGGTCGGCATCGGCAGCCGGCTCGGGGCCTGGCTGGCCGAGCCGGAGCACGCGGACCGGGTGACGGCGGAGCTGGCGACGGCGCTGCGGGGTGCGCTGACGGTGTTGCGGGACTCCGATGTGCAGGCGGTCGTCGGCGAGGCGATCACGCGGCGGGCCAACGCGCAGGAGATCGCGCCGGGTATCGGCAAGACGCTGGAGCGGATCGTCGCCGACGGCGGGCACCGCCGGGTGGTGGACCTGGTGGTGGCCCGGGCGCATGACTGGCTGGTGCTGCACCGGGACGACGTGATGGTGGCCGTGGAGGGCGGTGCGCCCGGCTGGACCCCGCGGTTCGTGGACCGGAAGGTGGGTGAGCGGGTCTACAAGGAGCTGCTGCGGTTCGTCACGGAGATGCGGGACATGCCCTCGCATCCGGCGCGTGGCGCGCTGGACCGTTTCCTCACCGACTTCGCCTCCGACCTCCAGTCCGACACGGACACCCGGGCGCGGGTGGAGCGGCTCAAGGGGGAGGTGCTGGGCCGGGGCGAGGTGCAGGATCTGATCGCGTCCGTGTGGACGGCCGTACGGTCGATGATCGTGGCGGCGGCGGAGGACGAGCGCAGTGAGCTGCGGACGCGGGTGCGGGCCGCGCTGCTGTCGCTGGGGGCGCGGATGGCGACCGAGCCGAAGGTGCAGGACAAGGTCGACCGCTGGGTGGAGGGCGCGGCGGTGCATGTCGTGACGACGTACCGCGCGGAGATCACCTCGTTGATCACGGACACGGTGGCGGGCTGGGACCCCGAGCACACCACCCGCAAGATCGAGGCGCACATCGGCCGGGACCTCCAGTTCATCCGCATCAACGGCACGGTGGTGGGCTCCCTGGCCGGGTTGCTGATCTACACCCTCTCGCGCTGGCTGGGGGCCTGACCGGACTGTTCCGCGCAGGCCAGGGCACCCGTTATCCCGTCCTTCGACGTGGAGGGAGCGCCCATGAGCACAGCCGAGGCCGGCACCGGCCGGACCCTCACCACCGACATCCCCGCCCGGCTCGACCGCTTGCCCTGGTCCCGCTGGCACTGGACGATCGTCATCGGTCTGGGGACCGTGTGGATCCTGGACGGCCTGGAGGTCACGGTCGTCGGCAACATCGCCAGTCGGCTGTCGGAGCCCGGCAGCGGTCTGGACATCAGTTCCGGGCAGGTCACCGGTGTCGCCGCCGCGCTGTACGTGGCGGGCGCCTGCCTGGGCGCCCTGTTCTGGGGCCGGCTGACCGACCGGTTCGGCCGCAAGAACCTCTTCATGATCACCTTGGCGGTGTACCTCGCGGCGACGGCGCTCACCGCCGTCTCCTGGGAGGCCTGGTGGTTCTTCCTGTTCCGCTTCCTGACCGGCTTCGGCATCGGCGGTGAGTACGCGGCGATCAACTCCGCGATCGACGAGCTGATCCCGGCGGACTACCGCGGCCGGGTCGACCTGATCATCAACGGCAGCTTCTGGCTGGGTGCGGTCGGCGGCTCCCTGCTGTCGATCGTCGCGCTGGACACCGGGCTGCTGGCGAAGGACGTCGGCTGGCGTCTGACCTTCGCGCTCGGCACCGTCCTCGCCCTGGTCATCCTGCTGGTACGACGGCACGTCCCGGAGAGCCCGCGGTGGCTGCTGATCCACGGCAGGGACCGGGAGGCGGAGGAGATCGTCTCCGGTATCGAACGGCGGGTGGAGGAGGAGCGGGGCGAGCCGCTCCCCGCGCCCGAGGGCGAGCTGGAGATCCACCAGCGCAAGAGCGTGACCTTCCTGGAGATCGCCCGCACGGTCTTCGGCCGCTACCGCAGGCGGGCGGTGCTCGGCTTCTCCCTCTTCATCGGCCAGGCGTTCCTGTACAACGCGATCACCTTCGGCTTCGGCGCGATCCTGACCACGTTCTTCGACGTGCCCTCCGGCCACACCGGCTACTACTTCGCGGTGATCGCGGTCGGCAACTTCTGCGGCCCGCTGCTGCTGGGCAAGCTCTTCGACACGGTCGGCCGGCGCGTGATGATCTCCTCGACGTACCTGCTGTCGGGCCTGCTGCTCTTCGGTACGGCCTGGCTGTTCGACCGGGGCTCGCTGAGCGCGGGCACGCTGACCGCCTGCTGGTGCGCGGTGCTGTTCTTCGCCTCGGCGGGCGCCTCCAGCGCCTACCTCACGGTGTCGGAGATCTTCCCGATGGAGACGCGGGCGATGTCCATCGCGTTCTTCTACGCCCTCGGCACCGCGGCCGGCGGTATCAGCGGCCCGCTGCTGTTCGCCGACCTGACGGGCACGGGCCGGGTCGGTGACACGGTCCTCGCGTTCTGCATCGGCGCGGCGCTGATGTGCGCGGCCGGGCTGGTCGCCGCGTTCCTGGCGGTACGGGCCGAACGCCGCTCCCTGGAGGACATCGCCCGCCCGCTGACGGCGGTGGCCGGCCGGGCCAAGGCCGCGGCCCAGGGCACCCGGCCGTCCCGGGGCACGCCGGGTTCCCCGGGCAGCGGTCCCACGGCGCCGCCGGCGGCGAGCAGGCCGTGACCGTCAGGCGCCGGTCGTGGAGCCCGGCCGGACGATCATCAGGACGGTCACCGCGGCCCACAGCAGGTTGAACAGCCCGGTGACCATGCCGAGCCGCGCGGCCCGCCCAGTCCCCGCGCTCCCGTCGAGGAGCGCGGACTGGGCGGGCAGCACGAGCGCCGCGAGGACGAGGGCGGCGAGGGCGGTGAGCAGGATCGACACGATCAGCCAGGCGCTGCCGAGCACTCCCATCTGGCTCGCGGTGGCGAACCCGAAGACGGGGACGACGACGCCGACGACGGCGTAGACGCGGCAGATGCGGTGCAGCAGGCGCAGGGTGCCGGTGGGGTCCGGGTCGTGGCCGCCGTGGACTTCGTGGCCGCTGTCGTCGTCGGGCCCGGTGGCCAGGGCGCGGCGGGCGGCGGGCGGGAACATGCTGGCGGCGACGGCGACGGGTCCGATGGCGAGGATCGCGGCGATGACGTGGACGGAGAGCAGGAACTTGGTCACGGGGGGACGGTAGAGGGCGCCGGGATACCGCAGAAGTGGCGGGATTGCCAGTGATCGACGGGTTCCGGCCAGGGGGTGGTTCTGCCCTTCTCTCTGCTACTCATCCCCGATGGAGCCGATAGATCCGATGGAGCCGGTCAGTCCGGTGGATGGGGAACCCGCGGTTGGGCCGGTTGGCGGGAACCCGTCGTACGGCTACCTTCTTGCCATGCATACGGTGGCCGTACTGGCGCTGGACGGCGTCATCCCGTTCGATCTCTCCGCCCCCATCGACACCTTCGGCTGGGCGCGGCTGCCCGACGGCCGGGAGCCGTACCGGGTGCGGGTCTGCTCGGTGGGGGAGGAGGTGAGTGCGGGCGCCTTCACGGTCCGGGCGCCGTACGGCCTGGAGGCGCTGGCGGAGGCCGACACGATCATCCTGCCCGGGGTGGCGCGGCCCCCGCGGACGCTGCCGCCCGGGGTCGCCGAGGCCCTGCGCGCCGCGGCGGCGAACGGCACCCGGATCGCGTCGATCTGCGTGGGCGCGTTCCTCTTGGCGGCGACGGGCCTGCTGGAAGGTCTGCGCGCGACGACGCACTGGGTCGCGGCCCCGGACCTGGCCCGGCGCCACCCGGAGGTGACGGTCGACCCGAACGTCCTGTACGTCGACAACGGCCAGTTCCTGACGTCCGCGGGCGCCGCGGCGGCCCTGGACATGTGCCTGCACATGATCCGCAGGGACTTCGGCTCGGCGGTCGCCGCGCACGCGGCCCGGATGTCCGTGATGCCGCTGGAACGGGAGGGCGGGCAGGCCCAGTTCATCGTCCACGACCTGCCTCCGGCCCCGGCCGGCACCACCCTGGAGCCCCTGCTGGCCTGGCTGGAGGACCACTGCGACCGGGATCTGACGCTGGCCGGGATCGCGGCGGAGGCCGGCATGAGCGCCCGCACCCTCAACCGCCGGTTCCGGGAGCAGACCGGTACGACACCCCTCCAGTGGCTGCACCGGGCGCGGGTGCGCAGGGCCCAGTACCTGCTGGAGACCACTGCGTACCCGGTGGAACGCATCGCCGTCCAGACGGGCTTCGGCTCACCGACGGCGTTCCGGGAACGCTTCCGGAGGGTGGTGGGGACGAGCCCGCAGGCGTACCGGAGGGCGTTCCGGGCGGGGGAGGGGGTGTCGTAGCGCAGCCGCCGCCGCTGCCGTTGTGCTGCTACTTGCTGCTGCTGGAGTCAGGCCTTGCGGTCGGCGACGGCCCAGGAGGCGAGGGCGACGGCACCGGCGACACCGAGGACGGACGGCCAGGCGCCGACCTTCTTGGCCAGGGGGTGCGAGCCGGCGAACGCGGCGAGGTAGGCGGCGCTCAGTGCGCCCGCGGCCTTCCCGCCGGCCCGGGCGCGCCACTGCTGGGCCGCCGCGGCGCCGGCGACGGCCAGGACGGCCCCGCCGAGCTCTCGCCTCTTGGTCCAGCGGGCGACGCCGTAACCGCCGACGAGCCCGGTCGCGGCGACGACCGCGCTGGGAACTCGGGCCATGGTGGCCTCCTCGTGTCCGTTTGACTGCCGTTGGGTCTGGCCCGAGGCTAACGCCGTCCCGAGGCCGACGCGCAGGTGGGTGGGCGTATGGAGCCCGGGCCGAACCTGGAACCCGAGGCGGACCCGAGCCGGACCTGAGTCGAGGCTTGTCAAGTTTTCGGCGGAGAGTTATATAAGAAGCCATAGGGCATCGCATCCCAGTCCCTGAGGGAAGGAGTGACCCGTGATGCTCATGCGTACTGACCCGTTCCGGGATTTCGACCGGCTCACGCAGCAGCTCTTCGGCACGAACCCCCGTCCGTCCGCGATGCCGATGGACGCCTACCGTTCCGGGGAAGAGTTCCTGGTCCACTTCGACCTCCCCGGCATCGACCCGGAGACGATCGAACTCGACGTCGAGCGCAACGTCCTCAACGTCCGCGCGGAGCGCCGCAGCCCCGCTCCCGAGGACGCGGACATGCTGGTCGCCGAACGGCCCACGGGTACTTTCACCCGCCAGCTGTTCCTGGGCGAGACGCTCGACACGGACCGCATCGACGCCTCGTACGAGGCCGGCGTCCTGACCCTGCGCATCCCGGTGGCCGAACAGGCCAAGCCGCGCCGCATCCAGATCACCGGCGGGGGCGGCGACCGCAAGCAGATCAGCGGCTGAGCCCGCGCCGCACCGGCCGTGTGACGCGCATGGCACGGACGCAGCCCGTGACACCCGACCACGTGCCCCGCGTGCCACTCGCGGCATGACCCGGGTGACCGGCATGCCGCGCAGAGCAGGCGGGGCACGCACACGCACGCCACGCGCAGGCGGCCCCTGCCCATGAGGCCCATGCGTCGATGGGCCGATGCTTCGATGGGGCCGATGCGTCGATGAGGCCCAGGCGTCCTATGCATCCCACGCCGCCCATGCGTCCCATGCACCCCATGCACCCCATGCCGCACATTGGCCGAACTCCCGCCCATGTCCGCTGCATTACGGGGTACCGGGCATCCGGTGCCCCGAAGCGTCCCGGAGGAGGAGCCAGCACGATGACCGTGACGACCCCGCAGCCCAGAACCACCATCCCCACCCCGTCCCTGCGCCCGCGCGCCAAGGAGGAGGCGGAGAACGCCGACTGGCTTGAGCTGACCGAGGCGGTGCGTGACGCGGGTCAGTACCCGACGAGGGTGGAGGCGGAACGCGTCACCCGCATCGTCCTGTCGGCCCTCGGCGGCCACGTCACCGGTGACGAGCGCGTGGCCCTGGCCCAGGCACTCCCCCGGGAGGCGGGCCGAGTCATCGCCTCCCAGATCCCGGCGACCCACCCGCTGACGGCCCGCGAGTTCGTGGAGTCGGTGGCCACCCGCATAGAGGGCTCGACCCCCGCGACGGCCCGCTGGGACGTCAGCTCGGTCCTGAGCGTCCTGTCCGACCACATCGGCGAACCCCTGACCACCCGAGTCCTCGCCCAACTTCCCCCGGGGTACGCGTTGCTGTTCGGGCGGGCGGATCTGGCACCGACGGCATAGCGCGCGAGGGCGCCGCACACCCGGGGCGGCGCCCGGCCCCCGCCCCGGGACCACCGAGCCGCCGAACCGGCCCGGCGTCCATGCGAGACGCGACCGCGGCCCACGCCAACGATGCGAGCGCGGGCAACCCCAGGGCCCGACGGGCCCGAGCTGGCCCCTTGCTCCGGGCTGCCCCACTGCGCCTGCGTGGCCTACGGTATGCCAAGCGGCGCATGTGGGGAATCCGGACTGTCGCTGTCAGTCCGACTGAAGGTCTGCGACGGTCTTCTCCGCCATCCGGCGTGCGGGACCGAGCCGGGGATCCTCCGGATGCGAGTCCGGCCCGAGGATCTTGGAGCACACGAACAGGATCATCAGCTTGCCGTCCCGGCTTTCGAAGTCGGAGCGACGCTCACGCTGGACGCGATCGGCCAGCGCCGGAACGGCGAGTGAACTGGCCCAGAGAGAGGCGGAGTCCAGGCCTCGTGGCGCGTTCCCCCAGTCCTCCCAGTCGAAGAGACTGAAGGCTGGTGCGGTCACGTTCGCCCAGTTGAGATCGGCGTGAGCAGGCGCCCACTGCTCGACGGTCGTATCGAATGCGTCACCGAAGACGCCACGGACGGACCTGGTGATGACGTCCTGGGTGATGGTGACAGTGTCAGGCGTGGCCACGCGCCGTGTCTCCTGGACGGCGAGGGCGTCCAACGAGGCGTTGAGCGCCCGCCACCACCCGTCCGGCAAACCTGGGTCATCGGCCAGAACGGCGGTCCCGACGGGCTCACCCGGCAGGAGTTCCGTCTCGTCGGCCCGCCACATCACGGGCTCGTTCGCGTCCCGCCACACCAGAGAACCGAGCCACGCGGGCTGTGCGACGCCTTCTAGAAGAGTGGCGCACTCGGTGCCGTTCCAGCCCTGAGCGCCGATCCTGTCCAGGGCCCTCCGCTCGATACGCACCCAGGTGCCACGGTCGGTCCGGGTGCCGACCGTTCGACGCTTGCGCACCACCGTGTTCCGGTTCAGACGGACACGAAGAGACCGCTCGACATGGCCGAGGACTTGATCACTCGCCTGGATCCGCAGATCGACGGAGTGGGCACCGTGTCCCACGCTGGCTGCGTTCAGCGGTCCAGCGGCTGAGGCTGAGCCAATGACTCCAGGAAGAAGAGCCAAGCGCTGGTGCGAACGGAGATGACTGGTCCGTCGGCGCGCTTCGAGTCCCGGATGCTGATGCCGATGCTGACGTACGCACACTCAACGCACTCGGTTGCGTTGCCACCGCTGTACGACGACTTGAACCACCTGGGCTCGGTGGTGGGCTGAGTGCCGGCGGACATTCACAGCTCCTTGAGGGCGCGATGGATCATGGCGGATGAGGACTCCATGTCCAACGCTTGTGCCTGAAGGTACTCGAACGCAAGTCGGTAACGGTCCAGTTCCTCGTCCTTCTCCAGGAAGAGTGAGCCGGCGTGGAAGTCGACGTACACCACATCAAGGGCCGGCTCGGGCCCACCGATGATGACGAAACTTCCCAGTGCCGCGGCGTGCGCTCCCTTGGAGAAGGGCAGTATCTGGAGCGTGATGTGAGGCGACTCGTTCGCTTCGAGCAGTCGGCCGAGCTGCTCTTTCATGAGCTGAGGTGATCCCACGACGCGGCGGATGACCGACTCATCGAGGATCGCCCACAGCCGCGGCGGCTTCGGACGCATGAGGATCTCCTGCCGCTTCATGCGGATGTCCACCAGACGTTCGATCTCCTCACGGGCGAGGGGCACTTCGTTGGCCTTCTGAAGCGCGGTGCTGTAGGCCCGCGTCTGGAGGAGGCCGGGCACATAGACACACGAGAAGTGGCTCTCACGGACTGCATCGTGCTCAAGGGTGAGCAGCAGGTTCATGCTCTCAGGGATGGAGTCCGCGAAGGAGTTCCACCAGCCCTGCTGCTTGGCGTCCTTCGCCAGACCAATGACGGCCCTTGTCTCGGCCTCAGTCGCTCCGTATTCGCGGCACAGAGCTTCAACGACGATCCACCTGACTGGCCCGGCCTGAGTTTCGTACCGGCTGACCGTCGCCTTCGAGACACCGATGAGCCGCCCAGCCTCCTCAAGCGTCAGTCCTTTGCGGGCACGCAACTTACGCAAGGTCGCGCCGAGCTGGCGTCGGCGAGTGGTGGTTCGCTCAGACATTCGGCTCCTTCGCCGTGTACCGGGATGGTGACC
>NZ_KQ948351.1:148511-819483 GCF_001514055.1 Streptomyces corchorusii
CCGAGATCTCCACAGGCTAGGTAGCGCTGAACCGGCCTCACCACCGGATTCACTCGATCGAGACTCGTGAGAAGTTGCATGGCGAGAGTTCTCGTATGCCATGCTCAATCCCAGACCGCTACGCAATGCAGCCGTTCGGATACGGCAGGCGCGGGCATGTGCGTGGCCTGGGAGGGAGGGTGGTCTTGCCCATCTCCGGAACGACTGATGGCCGGCTGCGCTGCGTCTTGCCCTTCAAGGCGGCGCCAGTTGAGGTAGGTCTGCTGAGGAACGCAGCGGCGAGCCAGCTGACCAGGTGGGGAATGTCGGCAGCTGTCGACGAGGCTGAAGTCATCGTCACCGAGCTGGCGACGAACGTCGTCAAGCACGTGGGGGACGGTGCGGCGGCACTGGTGCTGGAGTGGAGGAGAGACCGGCTACGGCTGGAGGTTCACGACAGGAGCCCTGTGCTTCCTTCCGTCAGGAAGGCGGAGTGCTATGACGAGTGCGGCCGGGGCCTGCATCTCGTCGCGAGCCTGACCGCCGACTGGGGCGTGATGCTTACCGCCGTCGGCAAGGCGGTGTGGTGCGAAGTGCCACTCAGCTTGGGGGTGGCCGGCTGCCGAGTTGAGCGCGCTGTCGGTGTGCTGGAGGCGTATCAAAGCACTGGAGGCGCTCTGGAGCGGCAAGGGCGGAGCTGGGGGACCAGCCTTGAGGAGTCCGCGGTCGAGCTGATCGCCGGCCTGCTCCATTGGACCGCCGCACGTGGGCACGATCCCGATGACTTCCTCGACCGCGCCCAGACGTGCTACGAGGCCGAAGCGGACGCGGCCTGACCAGCGGACCCTGACCGGCAGAGGCCGAGCGCCGGCACCTTAACCAAGCGCGGCTCGCAGGATAGCGCCGGCGTCATCTGGCACGCCCTCCTCGTGCAGCTCCAGGGCGACCGCCATGACGTCCTGATTTTCCTGGTCCCGGCCGTAGACGTGGATCAGGTCGTCGGCTAGCCGGTCCCGCTCGCGATGTCTGAGTTCTGCCAGCACCAGCGCGGTCTCAGCCGGGGTGAGCAGCTCTGTCGTGCTCTGCCGGAGCAGGGTGAGGGCGAGATCTTCCCGGCCAGAGCTGTCCAGCTCCTCAGCCTGCGCCACGAGCTGCCGTGCCGCCGATACATCTCTCGTGCTCAGCTGCCGGTCCCTTGGCTGACGGGGGACCGGCAGCTGAGCCCTGGTGCCCTCTGCCGCCGCCAGACGTTCCCGCAGGCCGGCTTCGGTGGCAGCCTTTTCAGCCAATGCGGTCTTCAAATCAGCCACGGTGACCTTCAAATCGGCCACCACCGTCCGCAGCCTTGCCTCTTCTCTCCTGGCGGACCGCAGTCGCGTGGCGAGCCGTTTCCGCTGCTGCCGACGGCCTTCCTGCTGCCGCTGGTGCGCCGCGCACGCCGGACAGGGGGCGTTCAGCTGCTGAATGAGCGAATCGATTCGGCCGCCCATCTCCAGGCAGTGCTCGCAGCCCCGCTGTTCCCCCAGGGCGCTGATGTGGAGGCCTAGCAGTGCTTCGAGGCTGATCCCGACGTCCTGACCGCTGGCGGCGGCGTCAGCGCAAGCCTCCTTGTACAGACACTCAAGGAAGCCCTGGGGGGGAATCCTGGCGTCGTTCAGATAGCGCGACAGTTCATCAGCGGTGCAGTCCAGCCGTTTTGCCGCTTCTGTCTGCTTGAGGAACCTTTCTCCTGTTTCCCTTGGGTCGTCGGACCGCAGCAGGCGGCACAAGGCCCGCAGTGCCAAGCCGAGTTGGCGTTTCCTGGGGCGTACGCCGGGCTTGAACTCCTTGCCGGGGTCCAGCCAGCCGCCCCGGACCGGGCTGCGTCCAGCTGATGACATGCAATTACCCCTCCCTGGAACGCTCAGGTGCGACCAGCGTCGCCACCCCAAGCCCTGTCCATGACTGGGCAATTGTGCCCTCATGCTGCCCCTTCTGCGCCAGCCTTTCCTGTCATTTTCTGCGGGCCGGACTTGCTCGCATTGAGCAAGTCCGGCCCGCAGAAAATGCTTAGCCCGCGCAAGTCGGAAAGGGGCTGGACTTCCCTGCTGTTGTGGTGTCAGCTGGATACGCCGCCGAGGAGCACGGGAAGGCGGAGCCCCATGTGTCGTGCACTGCCAGTCGCAGTTGCGGCACGCTCCGAAATAAAAGGCTTGCCCTTGGCACGAGTTCATGGAGGCGTTTGTGGAAGAGATTCCGTCCTACCAGGACAAGAAGTTCGGAAGCATGGTCCGGGCAGCGCTGTGGCTGGTCTCCGTCGTGGGGGAGGGCAACATCTTCACCAAGGCGCAGCTGCGCGAGACGTTCCCGGACGTCGCGCAGATCGACCGCAGGCTGCGGGACCTGCGTGACCACGGCTGGCGGATCGACACGAATCGCGACGACCCCTCCCTGCTCCAGCAGGAGCAGCGGTTCGTGACCAGGGGCGCGGACGTATGGATCCCCGGCAAGTCGAAGGCGCCGAAGCACAAGAGCAGCCTGACCGCCGCTCAGCGCGCGAAGGTCCTCCAGGACGACAACCACCTGTGCCGGTCGTGTGGCATCGGTGCCGGCGAAGCGTACGAGGACGGCGGAATCGATCTGGCCAAGCTCAACGTCTCCCGGCGTAGGGTGCTCCAGTCCGACGGAACCGCTGACTACCAGCTCGTGACCGAATGCAAGAGGTGCGGGACCGGCGGCGGGGCGGACCGGGAGGTTGACCTCGGGGCGCTGCTGGACCTTGTGGAGAACCTCTCGTCGGTGGAGCGGCGTCTCTTCGCGAAGTGGATCGACGCTGACCAGCGTTCGTTCAGCCCGATCGAGAAGATCTGGGGCATCTACCGGACGCTGCCCCAGGAGTCGCGCGCCGAGGTGGCGCAGGCCATCGGTGACCTGGCCGACTGATCCAGGACCGGCAACGCAAGCTGACAGGACCGGCAACAGAAGGGACGGGGAAGGACATGGTGCGGGAGTTCCCGCCGCCGCCGCGCGCGGAGACGGTCAGTGAGCTGATCAGGAAGAGGCTGGAGGAGGTGAGGGCTGCCAGAGGCACCCGGGAGACCGTCACGGTCGACTGGAACGGACAGCAGATCCATGTCGATGTCATCGACCTGCCGTTGAACGACCTCTATCTCAACCCCGGTACCCACCGGATCCGTGCCCAGCGCAGCCACAGGCCGGACCAGGACCGGAACCTGGACAAGGACCCCTTCGGGGAGGCTGGCCAGGACTACCTGCGCAGCCTGCTCCAGGCCAAGCCTTCTGACCCGGATCTGCGGGATCCCGACTTCGACAAGCTGAAGGAGGACCTGGACAAGTTCGGCCAGAACGAGCCGGGACTGGTCACCCACCACGGCGTCCTGGTGAACGGCAACACGCGTGCCGTCGCTCTGCGGGAGCTGGGCAAGCAGTCGATGAGGGTAGGCGTACTCCCGTCGTCGTTCACGCAGGCTGACATCGACGCCGTGGAGCTGGCGCTCCAGCTCCGCCAGGACCAGCGGCGCGACTATTCGTACATCAACCGGCTGATCGCCATGGAAGAGCAGGCGGCGATGGGCCGGACGCCCGAGCAGATCGCCAAGGAGTTCCGGATCCGGACGGCGACGTACCACCAGGAGCGGTGGATCCTCAGCACGATCAAGGAGCTGAACGACCGCAGCGCGAGTGGCGGGGGCGTCGCGCTGAGGCTCGTCGACTGGGAGGGGGCGCAGGAGCGTCTCAAGGAACTTCAGCGCCTGTACGCGAAGTTGGGGACCCTGGACCCGGACCAGGCTGAAATCGTGAAGGAGCGGCGTCTGGCCGCTATCCTGCTGAACTTCTCGAAGACGGACCTGCGTCTCATCGACGAGGCGTTCCTGAAGGAGGAGTACCTGGAGCAGGTACTGCCGCCGGAGCTGGCTGACAGCGGGACCGTCGCCCAGCCCCAATCGGTGTCCATCCCCGGGCTGGACCTGGAGGTGCCGGCGACCACGTCGGCCGTGTCGGCGGCCCGTGCGCTGAACGACCGTATCCTCCGGGCCGCGGCTACGGTCCGGGACACGTCCGGGGGGCTGCCCGACAGCGAGAAGGCTTCGGCCCAGGCGCTGCTCGACCAGGCCAAGGAAGCCTTCGACCGGGCGATCGACAACGCCGGCCGCGACGCCCGGCTCCGCAAGCGCAAGCAGCTCGCGCCGGCCCGGCTCGCGGACGCGTGCGTCAACATCGACCAGTGCGTCATCGAGCTGGTTCAGGCACGCACCTCGAACAGCCTGGATGAGGAGGCCTTCGACGAGGCCGTACTCAAGCTCCGGGGCAGTCTGCGCAAGCTCGCCCAGCAGGCCGGACGCGGAATCCCGAACCCCGGCGACGGCGTCTCCTGGCTCCTTGCAGCAGCCACCGCGGAGGGCACCCAGTGACGGAAACGTCCCTGCACCTTGGGTTCGACGACTCGCGAACCCGTGTGGTCCTTCGGACCACCGAGCAGCACCGGCAGGACCTCGTCCAGCTGGCCGGCCGGTTCCGTACCGGCGGCCAGCTGGGCCCGCTCTCCGCGTCGGTGGCGCTGGACGAACTCCTGGTGAACCTGCCGGTCCTCAGCAGCTGGCCTGACCCGGCCGGCGTCGAGTGGGCCCCGGAACTGCGGAATCTCGTCTCTGGAGTGGTCAAGGACTCCAGACTGGTCGAGGAACGGCTGGCCGGCCCCGCGGCGCCCCCGGAGGTCGCCGCCGATGACGTGCTGAGCATGCTTGGAGACACCTGGAAGGAAGATCTCAACACCTTCCAGCGCCGGGACGTCGCCAAGCTGCTCTCGCTCGGGCACGGAGCGAACTTCAGCGTGCCCGGTGCCGGCAAGACTCGTGTGGCGCTCGCGGTGTACGCCGCTCAGCGGGCCAAGGGCGCCGCCAGCAGACTGTTGGTCGTCTGCCCGAAGTCGGCTTACGAGTCCTGGCGTTATGAGACCGCCGTCTGCTTCAACTACCCGCTGCGCACCCATGTGCTCGACGGTTCCCTGGATGAGTGGGCTGAGGTGCTCATCGTCAACTACGAACGGCTGGACCGCTCGTTGCCGCTCCTGGCGAACTGGCTCAAAGCCGCTCCCTCGATGATCATCCTCGATGAGGCCCACCGGATGAAGCTGGGCGCGCGCGGCACGTACGGTGCCGCGTGCATGGCGCTGGGTCCGCTCGCCGAACGCCGTCTCATCCTGACCGGGACGCCCGCTCCGAACGGTGCCAAGGACCTGGAGAACCTCATGGGCTTCGTCTGGCCGGGCCACGGCCAGCGGGCGGTCACCCGGGCGGTAGCGGGCGGAGACCTCGCCTACGCGAGTACGGTGCTGCGGCCGCTGTTCACCCGGACGACCAAGCAGGAACTCGGCCTGCCGCCGATGACCCTGCGGATGCGCTACGTCGACATGCCGGCATTGCACGCCGAGATCTACAACTCCCTGGTGGGCGGCATGTCCAAGGGCACCGCACGCGACGACCTGAGCGCGCTCGGCAAGACCGCGCTGCGTCTGCTGATGGCGGCGACCAGCCCGGCCCTGCTGCTGGAAGGCGCGACCAAGCACGAGCCGCTCGCCTACCAGTTGCCTCCGCTGGAGATCCCGGCGGGCAGCTCCCTGTATTCGCTGATGCAGAACCTGCCGGACTACGAGCTGTCCCCCAAGTACAAGGAAGCGCTGGCGATCATCGCCGAAAATGCCGCGCAGGGCCGCAAGACCCTGGTGTGGACGACCTTCGTGCGCAGCTTGACCACCCTGGCCCAGATGCTTCAGAAGTACAGCCCGGCTGTGGTGTACGGAGGCACGCCCGACCGGGAAGAGCAGTTGCGCCGCTTCCGTGAGGATCCCAGCTGCATGGTGCTGATCTCCAACCCGGCGACCCTGGGAGAGGGAATCAGCCTCCACCACGTGTGCCACGACGCGGTGTACGTGGACCGGGACTTCATGGCCGGCCGCTACCTGCAGAGCCTGGACCGGATCCACCGCCTCGGCCTTGCCCCCGGCACGGAAACAAGGGTGACCGTGATCGCGGCGCGCGGCACGATCGACGAAGTCGTTGAGGTGCGGCTGGACCAGAAACTGGAGTTCATGGGGAAGATCCTCGATGACCCTACGGTCCAGCAACTGGCTGACCTGGAGGAAGAGCCCTCCGTAGCGGCTGGACTGGCGCCCGGTGACATCGAGGCGCTGCTCCGGCACATCGGTGGTGCGTAAGGCGCATCCCGGCTCAAACCGCGCCGTGCCGATGGGGTCGTCGGCACGGCGCCAGGCTGCGTGGCCTGAATGGCCCAGGATTCTTCGGGGCAGGAAGCCCGGCATGGCCGATCTGATGACGGAGTGGGCGGCGCGGGTAGCGGAAACCGAGCTCAGTGCTGCGCTTCCACGGCGGTGGGCGCATACGCAGGGAGTGACTGAGCGCGCGACGGGAATCCGGCAGCTTCTTGGCGAGGACGCCGACCTGCTGACCGCTGCCGCCACGCTGCACGACATCGGGTACGCACCTCGTCTGGCCGTGACAGGGTTCCACCCGCTGGACGGGGCACGGTTCCTTCGTGACGAGCACGGGGCCGATGAGCGGCTGGTGCGGCTGGTCGCGAACCACTCCTTTGCTTTGCTGGAGGCCGAGGAGCGGGGGTTGCGGGAGGAGTTGGCGTCGGAGTTTCCGTTGCTGGAGGAGCCGCTGCTGGTGGACGCTCTCGTCTACTGCGACATGACGACGACACCCGATGGCGGCCGGACCAGTGCGCAGGGGCGGATCGCGGAGATCGTCGGCCGCTATGGCACGGACAGCGTGGTCAGCCGCTTCATCCGCCGTGCGGCGCCGCAGATCTTCTCTTCCGTGCAGAGGATCGAGGCAGCGCTGGCGGCTCAGCCAAGGTAGGGGTAGGTGCCGGCCAAGTAGTCCCCGATCTGCTGGCGCATGCTCGGGTGGATGTCGTACTGGTCGAGGTCGGCCGGCTGGACGAAGCGGACCCCGTCGGCCTCGTCGTTGATCGTGGGAGCTCCGCCGACGGGGCGGCCGATGTACGTGTTCTCGTACTGCTGGCGAATCTCTCCGTCGCTGTAGGCGACGATGTGGTTCGGGTTGGTGTAGACGCCGAGGAAGCCAGTGATCTCGGCGATGATGCCGGTCTCCTCCAGGCACTCGCGTACCGCGCACTCCGCCGCGGTCTCGCCGATGTCCTGCGCGCCTCCGGGGAGCGCCCACTGGCCGGTGTCGCGACGGCGCTGGAGGAGGATGGCTCCGGTCTCGTCGACGACGAGAAGGTTGCTGGCGGGGATGAGGGTGTTTGCCTTCGGGGCGGCCGGGTCGTTGTAGTACTCAGTCCTGCCCATGGGCGGCGGTCCTCTCACGGTCGGGCGTCCACGGCCGCGCGACGGCCCAGACGGAGTCGAAGCTCTGAGCGTAACTGTCGAACCATCCAGTTCCCTCAGTCCTCTTGAGGTGGAGCAGAGGGTTGGCGCTGGCCGGCTGCCCCCAGATGTGGGGATTGACCAGCAGGTTGTCGTCGTAGCGGAACATGGACGTGTAGAGCGTGGTGTCGTGGAGGCGTACGGCACACCCGGCCTCGCCCAGCAGGGTCCGGTAGTACGTCAGTGACGCCCGGATTTTGGCGGCGAGAGTGTCGCCGATTCCCTCTTCGCGGCCTCGGATCGCGACTGCCTGACCGTCCGGGTCGCCGAAGCACAGGCGCACCTGGACCCCCTCCGCGGCGCGCTCGGCGAGCATCTTGGCCACATGCGGATTGGACTGCGCGAAGAACGTGCCGGAGAAGACGAGGACACTGATCTCGTGCTGGGCCTCTCGCAGCAGCGAGAGCCAGACATCCCGCGGCACACTGGCCCGGTTCTGATAGGTGCCGACCAACTCGGTGCCTAACCCGTCACGCGCTTGGCCAGACCGTCGTGATGGCGCTGGCCAGAGGAAGGTCTCTTCGACGCGCAGGTGGCGGGCGGCGCGGAAGCGATGCCGTGCGTGTGGAACACGCCCTCCCAGCCATCGGCTCACCGTCTTAGGGTCCACCTCGCAGACTTCGGCGAGGGATTCGGGCGAGACACCGCGCTGCGCGAGCACAGAGTGCAGTCGGTCGTTCACAGCAGCCATGGAAGCGGCCCGTGCATGATCACGCAAGGACGTTATGGGACGTTGTCACGCGAGCAGAGCCCTGAGGCGACTGCCTACCCTGGCGCCATGGAGCTCATCGTCCTGTGGGACATCGACCACACCCTCATCGAGAACGCGGGGGTCAGCAAGGAGATATACGCTGCCGCCTTCTCATCACTCGCGGGACACGAACCGTCGGGGCCAGCGCGCACCGAGGGGCGCACGGACCGGCTCATCATGCGCGACATGTTCCTTCGCGAGGGGCTGCCCGTGCCTAAGTGGTCCGTCATCGAAGACGCTCTCACGCGGGCTGGACATGACCGCCTGGGTGATCTGCGCTCGCGGGGGACGGCTTTGCCGGGGGTGCACGAGGTGCTGAAAGCCGCGTCCGCGCGAAATGGATGGGTCTCCTCCGTCCTGACCGGCAACATCGCCGCCAACGCGCGCGTGAAGCTGTCCGTTTTCGGCCTCGACTCACTGTTGGATCTGCCTGTGGGCGCCTATGGAGCGGACGCCGAGCTCCGCCCCGGACTTGTCGCAGTCGCCCGCGAACGCATGCGGCGGCTCCGTGGCGTTCCGGCCGATGTGCCCGCCGTCCTGGTGGGCGACACTCCCCGCGACGTGGAAGCCGCCCTGGCCACTGGATCCGGGATGCTTGCGGTTGCCTCTGGTGTCCACAGTTCCGAGGAGCTGGCCGCTGCCGGCGCCCACGAGATCCTGCCCGGCCTGTCGGACACCAGGCGGGTCCTTGGCATCCTGGAGTCTTTCAGGGGCGCGTGAAACGTCCCAGGACGTCCTTGGACCGTCCTTGAACGCGGTGACAAGGTCCTCTGGCAGACGGCCACCATCAGGGTTCCCACCAGGCAGTCAGCCGAAGGAGCCCAAGTGATCGGGGAAGTCACCGGAATCAGGAAGATCCGGATGCTGTACTTGCAGCTGCTGTACCGCTGCAACTTCGCGTGCCTGCACTGCTTCCACGGCAAGCGGCTTCAGTATGGCGACACCTTCACCGCCGGGGAAGCCGTCAGCCTTCTCACCCTGATGCGAGACCAGTACGGCACGGAGGCCGTCACCCTCCTCGGCGGGGAACCGTTCGTCCACCGGGAGCTCCCGCACGTCGTCCGGCATGCCAAGCGGGAACTGGGCCAGCGCGTCGAGATCTGCACCAACGGATACCGGATCGAGCGCCGTCTGGCCGAGATCGCTCCGCACCTGGACCTGCTCCGGGTCTCCCTGGAGGGTGTCGGCTCGACCAACGACGGCATCCGCAAGCGCGGCAGCTACCAGAGCGCCCTCGACTCGCTCAGCCTGGCACGGGACCTCGGCGTTCCGACGGGCGCGACCATGACCGTGACCTCCCGGAACATCGGCGAGGTCCTCCCTCTCACCAGCATCCTGGCGCAGTTCGGGGTGCGGCAACTGAAGCTCCACCATCTGCGGCCGGTAGGCAATGCCGCCGGCCACCCCGAGCTGCTGGTCACGGATACGGCCGCCTACGGCCGGCTCCGCGACGAGCTCGCGGGAACCAGGCTGCCGCTTGAAGTGATCGTCGACGAGGACCTCTCCGAGCGCGGCGCTCAGAAGGTCTGCGCCGCGTCCGGCGGGCCGCGCGAGATCGACCGGATCGAGGCCGACCCGCGCGGTGCGCTCACCATGTCGTGCAAGGCCGTGGGCAAGGACTCCCACGCGTTCTGGTACGAGAAGAACGCGAACCGCATCGTCCACAGGCCCTCCGCGACCGACGAGATCACGCTCCCGGTACCGGACGTGGTGTACGCCCGTGCCTGACGAGCCAAGGTTCGAGAGCCTGGAAGGCTTACGGGGCACTGGGAAGTCGACGATCGCACCGATGCTCGCCGCTGCCCGTCAAGCCGTCCTCATCCCCACCGTGCCTGCCTTCTACCAGCCCCTCAGACACGAGGTGGACGAGCGGACGAATGTCGAAGCCCGGATGTGCCTGTACCTCTCCGCACTGTTCACAGCAGCCGAGGAGATCCAGCGCCATCTCAGAAGTGGCGTTCCGGTTGTCGTGGAGAGCTACTTCGCCCGGTGCCTCACCAGCCACCGCGCCCTGGGCGCCCGGCTCGGCGTTACTCTGCCGGCCTGGCTGCCCGCGCCCGTCTCCTACCACCTCGTCTGCGCTGACGACGAACGCCGACGCCGACTCGCGGCCCGGAACAAGCCGGCATCGCGGTGGGACGCGCTGGTGGAAACCGTCACGGACCGAGTGGCTGACGCCTACGGCGCGTTCCCGATGCGACGCATCGACACCACGGGGCTCACCCCCGAAGAGGTTCTCCGCGTGATCACCTCCACCGATACGCAAGGAGCGCACTCCCATGCAGACACAGAGCCTGTGGGAGCACACCCTCACTTTCTTCCCGCAGTTCCTCACGACGCTGCGGGAACGCGTTGCCCCTGATGCCACCATCGCGGTCGTCGGGGCGAGTGACGGCAAGTTCGTCCTGCCCCTGGCCGCCGCTGGATACCGCGTAGTGGCCATCGAACGTGACGCGCTCGCCGTACACGGAGGTGTCATCCGCCTACCGGATGACAGCGAGGTGCACGCCATGGGATTGACCGACCGCCTGAAGCTGGAGGAACTCCATGCCCGTGTGCAGGTGATCGAAGAGGACTTCCTTGCGGGGGAACCCCTGGACGTGCGGTGCGAGGCGGTCTGGACGAGCTGCTCGTGGCACTACAGTGCCAACCACCACCGCCCGCTCGCCGAGTTCGTCGACCGTATGCAGCGCCTGGTACGTCCGGGCGGTGTCTTCGGTGCGGAGTTCATGATGCCCGTCGAAAAGCGCCATCACCTGGTGGAGCACTACACCTCTCCCGAGCGCCTGCACCGTCACTTCCTCGGCGACTGGGACGTGCTGCTCACCCTGCGCACGAACGAGTTCGCCGAGCGGCCCCACGTCGGCCAGCCGCACCACCACATCCACCGCATGGGCCTGCTCCTGGCGGCCCGTTCGTCCACCCTCACCGACCGTTTCTGAGAGAAGGACCCATGAAGCACGAGTACGAGGCGAAGTTCCTGGCCGTCGACGTCGCCGGCCTGCAGGCCAAACTGTCCGCCCTCGGCGCCGTCCAGGCGCTCCCCCGTACCCTCCTGACCCGCAAGATCTTCGAGAACGACTCTCTCGACGGCGGGGCGTGGCTCCGTCTGCGGGACGAGGGCACCCGCTCGACGCTCACGCTCAAGCAGGTCACCGACGCCACGACGATCGACGGCACCAAGGAGATCGAGACCGAGGTCGCCGACTTGCACGCCATGGCCGGCATCCTCCGCCGGGTCGGCCTCACGGAGGTCCGCTACCAGGAGAACTACCGCGAGGAATGGCGCCTGGGAGAAGTCGCCTTCGACTTCGACACCTGGCCCGACCTCCCCACCTTCCTGGAGATCGAGGGTCCCGACGAGGCGTCCGTCCGGCAGGCTGCCGATCTTCTGGGACTCGACTATTCCGAGGCCCGGTTCGGCAGCGTCGACGAGATCTACAAGAGCGAGGCCGGCCGTGACATCCTCGCCGAGCCCACCCTGCTGTTCTCCGACGGCGAGAAGCAGGAGAACGCTTCCCCGGCGGCCCAGGGATCCTGATCGGGGAAGCGTCCGAACCATGCTGACGGAAGCCGCCTTACAGCACAGGGTGATCCCCGGGATCGCAGAATTCGCCCGAGGCGGTCTACCCGCCCCAGCGGCCACGGACGACGGCAACGAATGGGTCGACGGGTTCTGCTGGCTCTACTGCGGCCAGCGCTGGACACGCGTCCTGTGGATCGGCCCCGCGAGCGTCGCCGGCGCCCAGGCTCCCATGTACGCGTGCGGGCCCTGCATCCGCGAGCTCCAAGCACGCGTCTGGGAGTCGCTGCTCAGCAGGGACGAACCGGCTCCTCCTGACCAGTTGAACGAGGCCACCGCCGCGGGACCGCCCTCGGCCCGGCGTACTGGCAGGCACCGAGGCCAGAGCAGGTTCCTCCGTCGCGGTTAATCCCCCGCCCTGGCCACGGCAAGCCTGCCGTCCCCCGCGGCACGAGCCCCGTGGCCAGGGCGGGTTTCTAGTGGTACACCTGCAGGCCGGTAACGGGCCTGCCGCCGCCGACCGCGGCGATCCGGCAGGGATGCTCGTTCGACGAGGACCGATCACGATCGGAAAGGCAGCAGTTGCTGAGATCACAGGGTTGCGAAGTATCCCGTGACCTCAGCTCTGCCCCTCTGGGGCGCAAGGCTGTTTGACAGTGGGAGACTCGTGGGTGTCGAGTGCTCAAGGGGCAGCGGGTGATCGCGGCCTCTGGGACACTTGACCTTGGTTTTGAGTCAATCCTGGAAGGAACACCATGAGCGCCAGCGGTAGTGAGCGTCCGCAGTTCAGCCGGCCACTGACCTCGCTGGAGATCTGTGCCGGTGCGGGCGGGCAAGCCGTTGGACTGCATAACGCGGGGTTTGACCACCTTGACCTGGTGGAGTGGGACTCGCACGCGGTGGCTACCCTGCGGGCGAATGTGGGCAGCTGGCCGGGGTGGGGCCAGGGCCGGGCTGATGATCTCAAGCCCATGGATGTCAAGGAGTTCCTGAAGCCAGGCGGAAACGCTGGCCCCGGGGTCGAGGTAGAGGACTTGGATCTGCTGGCCGGCGGAGTCCCCTGCCCGCCGTTCTCGTTGGCCGGAAAGCGCTTGGGAAAGGATGACGAGCGTGACTTGTTCCCGGATGCGCTGAGGATCATCGAAAAACTCAGGCCGAAGGCGGTCATGATTGAGAATGTCCGGGGAATTCTAGAGCCTCCGGAGGTCTTCATTGACTACCGTCGGGATATTCTGAGTACGCTTCGCGATCTGGGTTATGTGGTTCCCGAAATCAAGAAGAGCTGGTCCGCTGTGGAGCAGGACCGCGTCATGCGCCAGGTGTGGCGTCGGATTGATGCCAGTAGATTCGGTGTACCCCAGTTGCGTCCGCGGGCGATCCTGGTTGTGATCCATGAAAGCGTGCTGGCAGATTCCGATGTGGAATTCGTTTGGCCGTCCAGACTCAAAGGCAAGCAGGCGACCGTGGTGGGAGAGCTCGCAGCCAGCATGGAAGCGCGCTGCCGCATGTACTGGGACAAGAACAAGTATGGAGAGCCAGCGAAGCCAGGAGAGCGTACCGGGGAACATGTGTACCTGGACTGGTTGCGCAAGGCTGCGACGGCCGCGGAGCTGGGCCGGGGTGTCGCTCCGACCCTCGTGGGAGGCTCAAGGAAGCATGGCGGCGCGGATCTAGGGCCGACGAGGGCCAAGCGGGCCTGGGCGCAGCTTGGTGTAGATGGCATGGGTGTGGCCAACGAGCCTGGGAAGTGCGATCCCGAACGGGACCTTTTCCGCCCTGCTGGCCCTATGCTGACGGTAGAGCAGGCCGCAATTATCCAGGGGTTCCCGGCGGACTGGAAATTCCAGGGCCGGAAGACTGCTCAGTACCGACAGGTCGGAAACGCCTTCCCCCCTCCGGTGGCAGAGGCGGTGGGGCGTGCCATCGCCGCAGTGCTCCGGCCCGAGTACCGCGATCAGCTTCTGCGTGATTACGAACTTGACACCAAGGGCGTCGATGCGGACGTGTCGCCGTCGGAACAGATGGTTCTGCCAGTGTCAGGCGCGCTTGTCGTCGGTAACCCGTCGGCGGCGCACGACCTCGGCGATCTCGTCCGCGCAGGCGTCTGACGGCTCGTGCTCCCAGAAACGGAGCACTAGCCATCCGGCATTCTTCAGACGCTGGTCGGTGTCCCGGTCCCGCGCAACGTTGCGAAGTACCTTTTCCGACCAGTAGCCGGAATTGGTTTTCGGTGGTACGTAGTGCTCGGGGCAGCCATGCCAATAGCAGCCATCGATGAAGACGGCCACCTTCGCCGGACGGAAGACCATGTCCGCCGTCCGGCGAAGGTCCGGCAGGGGGCGTGCGGCGACGCGGTAGCGCAGACCGCGTGCGTGAACGAGCCGCCGGATCAGTGTTTCCGGCTTGGTGTCCCGGCTACGGATCGCCTGCATGTTGCGACGACGTGCCGCGGATGAGGCCCAGGAGCCTTCTGGCGGGTTCCATGGAGGGACGTCGGACACGCGTGTAAGCCTAGCCCGCTGACGTCACTGTCCATGACACTCTGCGTAGACCTCCCCCGTCCCACACCAGCACGACGCCCCCCGCCCCGGCGGCCAAGCCACCGCTCGCCCCCGGGCCGCCAGCGTCGTCGCGTACTGGGGGAGCAGCGTGGGGTCCGTCGGGGACGTGCCCTCCGAGGCCGCGAACGCCTCGTACGACGGGACCGTGCCCGTCACGATGCCCAGGTTGGGCGTGCCCGAGGCGGACAGCTCGCGCAGGGAGGACTCTATGGTCGCCAAGTGGTCGGCGTGGGACGGGTACTCCGAGGAGAGGGCGGGGTACGCCGAGAGGAGCTCGGAGAGTTCCG
Organism: Streptomyces corchorusii; assembly: GCF_001514055.1. NCBI lineage: Bacteria > Bacillati > Actinomycetota > Actinomycetes > Kitasatosporales > Streptomycetaceae > Streptomyces > Streptomyces corchorusii. The sequence continues at coordinate 163,027 of NZ_KQ948351.1, forward strand.
GGGCCGGCCAGTGGAGGACCGCCACCGGGAACGGGCGGGAGAGGGCCTCGCGGTAGGCGCCCAACTCGGCGCGGAGGCGGGAGATCTCCGCCGCCAGTTCCGCCGGGTTGTCCGAGCCCAGGGACCACACGCGTTTGGGGTCGTGGAGTTCGTCCAGGGAGACCGGGGACGTGTGCAGGGTGTCCGCGAGGGTGTCCCGGTCGTCGTGCGGCAGGCCCAGCATGCGGCGGACGCGGTGGCGGCCGTACAGGAGGGGGTGGGTGGCGGGAGGGGGCTCCTCCGGCGAGTCCGGCAGCAGGAGGTCCGCGGCCTCGCCGAACGTCTCCGCCGCTGCCTCCAGCTCGTCGTGGGACTCCAGGGCCTCCGCGACGATCACCCACGGGGCCGGGTCCCGGGGCGCCGTCGTGCGGATGCCCTCGATGATCGCCCTCGCCTCGGCCTCATGGCCGTACTCCCACAGGTTCGACGCCTTCAGGGCGCGGACCAGGGCGGGGTTGTCCAGCCCGTCGGCGGACGTCAGCAGGCGGTCGTAGAGCGCGGTCGCCGCGGGGCGGTCGCCGGACAGCTCCAGGTGGGCCGCCGCCCGCAGGAGGAGGGTCTCGGCGTCCTCCGGATACAGGCCGGCGGTCCGCTCCAGGCGTGCCGCTTCGGCGGTGTGGTCGACGGTCTCGGCAGGCGTGTCGGGGCGCATGGGGGACACCGTACTGCCGGGACGTGACGAACGTGAGGCGCGGTGGGCTGCCGAGGAGGGGGCCGTTTCGTCGGTACGCGTATCCGAACGGCTGCCGGGACGCCCTTTCCCTGCCATGGCCGTCACACGGTGACGCCGTCGATCCAGAGCGTCTGCACCGACTTCCCCTCGAATCGAAGGGGACGGACACCGACGTGCCGTTCAGGCGGGTGTCCGAGCGGGCCGTGTACCGGTCGCCGCCCGTCGGGTGGCCGTGTTCCAGCGCGGGAGCAGGCCGCCCGGGCCGCCGGACACGGCGGTGAAGCGGGAGAGGTCGAAGGTCAGGGTTTGGGCCGAGGGCGAGGTGTTCGAGGCGACGATCACCAGGCGTTTCGCCGACCGGTCCAGTGTGCGGGTCGTACGGCACGGCGATCGGCGCAGGCGTGCCCGCTGCGGGCGGGTGCTGTGGGGCGGGGGCGAGGTGCTCGTGACCGCCGGGCTGGTTCTCCTGCTGCTGGTCGCGCACCCGATGTGGTGGACCAACCGGGAGGCCCGGCGCGGCACCGAGCGGAAGGCGGCGGCGCTGGAGCGGGAGTGGCGCGGCGGTACGGCGGCCGGCGACGACGGTACGACGAGTGCGGACGGCGGTACGGCGGCCGGTTCCGGCGGCCCTCCCGGCGGTTCCGGTGCGCCCTCCGCCGTGGGAGCCGCGGAGTCCAGGGCCGCGGGCGCCTGGCGCGGGCCCCGGCGCCCGTACACCCCGGACGTACTGAACAAGGGGTACGCCGGCCACTACCGCGGGACGGCACAGCCGGGCCGGCCGGGAACTTCGCGCTCGCCGGGCACCGGAACACGCACGGTGAGCCCTTCCGGTACCTGCCCCGGCTGCGGCGCGGGGACGCCGTCGAGGTGGAGACGCGGACGGCGACGTACACCTACGACGTCGACCGGATCCTGCCGCGCACCTCGCCCGTGGACTCCGCGGTCGTCCGGCCCGTCCCGCGCTCGCTCGTCCGGCCGGGGTACGGGTACGACGAACCCGGCTACTACATCACCCTGACCACCTGCACCCCGGAGTTCACCTCCCGGTACCGGCTGGAGGTCTGGGGGAAGCTGGTGTCGATGCGGCCCGGGTGAGCGGGGGCGGCCGAAGCGCACCGGTTCACCCGGGCCCACTCCGACCCGGCCCACTCCGGCCTACACCAACTCACGCCCGCTCCCGCAGCGCCAGCACGCTCACCGCGCCCGCCACCGCCAGCCCCGCCGACACCAGCAGGGCGATGTTCGTGCCCCGGGCCAGGCTGCCGCCCGACGTGGCGATGGCGATGGTCAGGGCCACACCGGCGCAGGAGCCGATGTAGCGGAAGGTCTGCTGGGCGCCGGAGCCCATCGCGGCCCGCTGCGGCGGCACCGAGTCGACGGCGAGCAGCGGCAGCGCGCCGTTGAGCAGGCCGCTGCCGAACCCGCCGACGATCAGGCCGGGCAGCAGCCGGGTCCAGGAGCCGGCGCCGACGGCGCCGAGCATCGTGACCATGGCGACCGTGTGCAGGGCGAAGCCCAGGGCGAGCTGGGTGCGGGCGGGGACGCGGCCGGCCAGGTGCTTGACCTGGAGGGCGACGACGAAGCTCAGGCCGGACCAGAGCAGGAACAGTCCGGCCGTGGCCAGCGGGGAGAGCCCGAGCGACTGCTGGAGCAGCGCCGGCAGGAAGCTGAACAGGCCGATCACGGCCAGGCCGGTGAACAGGCCGCCCGCCGAGGAGGCCAGGAAAGGGGCGTGGCGCAGCAGTCCGAGGTCGATCATCGGGGTGCCGGTCCGGTGCTCCACCGCGACGAACACGGCGACCAGGACGACGGCCGCGGCGAACAGCAGCCCGACCGGCGCGCGCAGCCAGCCGTCCCGGCCCAGCGTCAGGGCGGCGACCAGGGCCACCAGCGCCAGGCCGAAGGTGAGCGCGCCGAGGGCGTCCGGCCGGCCGCCGCGCGGGGCGCGTGACTCGGCCAGCGCCCGGGTGCCGAGCGCGGCCACGACGAGGGCGGCGGCGCCCAGGACGCCGTAGGCCACCCGCCAGGTCGGCAGCGCGCCCGCGAGCAGCGGGCCCGCGGCGATGCCGCCGCTGACGAAGGCGCCCCACACCCCGGTGGCGTGCAGCCGGCCGCGCGGGCTGGGGAAGGCGTGCACGATCAGGCCGAGGGCGCTGGCCAGCAGGGCCGCGCTGGCCGCGCCCTGGGCGACGCGGGCCAGGGTGAACTGCCAGGTCGACGTGGTGAAGGCGCCGAGCGCGGTGGTGAGGCCGAGGGCCAGGGTGCCGGCGAGGAAGATCCGGCGGCGGCCGTAGTCGTCGGCGAGGCTGCCGGCCACCAGCAGGAGGGCGGCGAGACCGAGGGGGGCGCCGTTGAGCAGCCAGGCCTGGGCGGACAGCGGGGTGTGCAGGGCGGCGGCGGTGTCCGGCAGCGTGACCATCGGGGCCGTGTACGTCATGAGGGCGACGGCGGTGGCCGCGCTGGTCAGGGCGAGGGTGGCGCGGGGGCGTGCGGGGGCGTCCCGGGGACTGGTCCGGCGCAGGGAGGCGGGGGAGGTGGCGGAGTCTAGCCGGGGCATGGCCTGTCCTGTCGTGAGGTCATTGGGTCCGATCGTTAGGTTCGGTGGATGAACCGACCCCTCTCCGCCACCGTAGCATCGTAAGTTCGTTCATTGAACCCATGTGGGGTCCGTGGTTACAGTGGAGGGCATGGCACTGGGCAAGGACTACGTGACGCAGGAGTGCTCGATCGCCCGCGCGCTGGAGGTCGTCGGCGAGCGGTGGACGCTGCTCGTCGTCCGCGACGCGATCTACGGCGTCCGGCGCTACAACGACTTCCTGGCCCACCTCGGCATCCCGCGCGCCGTCCTCTCGGCCCGGCTCCGCACGCTCACCGAGGAGGGGATCCTCGAAAAGCGCCGGTACCAGGAGAGTCCGCCCCGGGACGAGTACGTCCTCACCGAGCGCGGCACCGCCCTGTGGCCCGTGCTGCGCGCCCTCGGCCACTGGGGCCGCGAGCACGTCGACGCCCACCGGCTGCGGCTCTTCCAGCACGCGGACTGCGGCGGGGAGGTCGAGCCGTACGGAAAGTGCGCGGCGTGCGGAACTCTCGTGCCGGTCGCGGACGTTGTCATGGTGCCGGGGCCGGAACTCGACTCCGCGCCGGCGGACCCGGTCAGCAGGGCGCTGCTGCGGCCCAAGCGGCTGCTGGAGCCCCTGGAGACCGAGCCGCCGCAACCGGCACCATGACGAGTGGTCACGGAAGACCAGGAGTGCGGAGGGGGGAGTGCTGATGTCCGGTCGTGTCGCCGCCGCGCGTCCCCGCGCCCTCCTGCTGCTCCTCGTGCACCTGCTGCTGCTCCAGGCCGCGCTGCTCGGCACCGGCGGCCTCACCACCGCCGTCGCCCTCGCCGCGACCGCTGCCGCCACGCTCGCCGCCTGCGCCCTGCTGGCCGCGCGCAGCGTGCCCGCCGTACCGCCCACGCGCGTCCGCACGGCGATACGCGACCGGGCCCGCCGTACGGCCTTCCTGCCCCAGCGCGATCCCGACGCGCCCGGCCGGCGGCGGCCCAGAGCCCCCGGACACGCCGGTCCGGCGACCGCCGCGTAGGGCACGTCCGCACCCACGTCAGCGCGTGACCCCGCGCGGGTCGTCCTGCCGATCTCCCCACAGGACCGGCTGTTCCCGGTCCCTCATGACCAGTCGCTCCGGTTCCTCAGGGCCGGCTGCTTCCGGTCGTTCCCGGCACGACGAGACCCCCGGAGGGCTCACCCATGTCCGTTTTCGCGCGCCTGGTCGAGCACCTGGCCGATCTGCTGGCCCCGCTCTTCCACGCCTCCGCGGCAGCCGCCGCGATCGTCCTGTTCACCGCACTCGTACGGCTCCTCGTCCACCCGCTGTCCCGGGCCGCCGCCCGCGGCAGGCGCGCCCGCGCCGCGCTCCAGCCGAGAATCGCCGCACTGCGCGAGAAGCACGCCAAGGACCCGCAGCGACTCCAGCGGGCGGTCCTCGACCTGCACGCCGAGGAGAAGGTCTCACCGCTCTCCGGCTGCCTGCCCAGCCTGCTCCAACTGCCCGCGTTCTTCCTCCTCTACCACCTCTTCTCCAGCACCACGATCGGCGGCGAGACCAACGGCCTGCTCGGCCACCGGCTGTTCACGGCCCCGCTCGGCGGTCACTGGACCGACGCGCTGGCGGACGGCGGGGCGTTCGGCCCGGCCGGACTGGTCTACCTCGCTCTCTTCGCCGTCGTCGCGGCCGTCGCCACCGTCAACTACCGGCGCGCCCGGCGGACACTGGCCGAGCAGCCCGCACCGGCCGGCGCCGGGGGCGAGGTGCCCGGGCTCGGCGCGGTCAACCGGGCCGTACCGTTCCTGTCCTTCTTCACGCTCGTCACCGTGGCGGTCGTCCCGCTCGCCGCCGCGCTGTACGTCGTCACCAGCACGGCCTGGAGCGCGGCGGAACAGTCCCTGCTGTCCCGCTGACCGGTCGACGTCGCCCCTGTGTCCCTGGTCACAGTCCAGTACGTGAACAGGGTCTTGTGGAGTGGACGGTGTAATTGGAGGATCGGCCAGTCCTCCGATGGCTGCACACATCGGCCGGGCGCCGCCGATCGAGGGAGATGGTGACCATGAAGCTGCTGCGAGTCGGTACGGCAGGGGCGGAGCGCCCCGCACTGCTCGACACCGACGGGACCCTGCGGGACCTGTCGGGCCTCGTGGACGACATCGACGGCGCGCTCCTCGCCGACGACGCCGCGCTCGGCCGGATCCGGGCCGCGGCCGAGGCCGGTGAGCTGCCCGCGCTGGACGCCACCGGTCTGCGGATCGGGCCACCGCTCGGCCGCATCGGCAAGATCGTGTGCATCGGGCTCAACTACCACGACCACGCCCGCGAGACGGGCGCCGAGCCGCCCGCCGAGCCGGTGGTCTTCATGAAGGCGCCGGACACGGTCGTCGGGCCGAACGACACCGTGCTGGTGCCGCGGGGCTCGACGAAGACCGACTGGGAGGTCGAACTCGCGGTCGTCATCGGCCGTACGGCCCGCTACCTGGACTCGGCCGAGGAGGCGCTCGCGCACGTCGCCGGGTACGCGGTCGCGCACGACGTCTCCGAGCGCGAGTTCCAGATCGAGCGGGGCGGGACCTGGGACAAGGGCAAGAACTGCGAGACGTTCAACCCGCTGGGGCCGTGGCTGGTGACGGCCGACGAGGTCCCGGACCCGCAGCGGCTGTCGCTGAAGCTGTGGGTGAACGGGGAGTTGAAGCAGGACGGTACGACGGCCGAGCAGATCTTCCCCGTGGGAGAGGTCGTGCGGTACCTCAGCCGGTTCATGACGCTGTACCCCGGCGACGTCATCAACACGGGGACGCCGGCGGGGGTGGCCCTGGGGCGGCCCGAGCCCAAGCCGTACCTCCGGGGCGGGGACGTGGTGGAGCTGGAGATCGCGGGGCTCGGGCGGCAGCGGCAGGAACTGAAGAACGCGTAGACGCTCCGCTGGGCAGCGCCGGGGAGGCGCGAGTCCGCCATCGGCGCCGGGTGGTTCCGGTCGGTCGCGCCCCGTGGCGGGGCCGTGGTGCCGTGGGGCCGTGAGTCAGCGGCACGGCCCCACGCTTGTGACACCGGTCGGCTCACGCCGCGGCGCTCGGCCGGTTCACGCCAGCAGCGAAGCCAGGGTGCGCCATTCCTTCCTCGGGAGGGAGTCGCCCGCGTCCGCCCGGACCACCTGGAGGGCCACGTGGTCCGCGCCCGCCTCGTGGAAGGCGGTGACGCGCTCGCGGACGCGGGTCTCGTCGCCCCAGGCGAAGACCGCGTCGACGAGACGGTCGCTGCCGCCGTCCGCGAGGTCGGCCTCGGTGAAGCCCATCCGCAGGAAGTTGCCGGTGTAGTTGGGGAACCCCAGGTAGCGGGCCAGGTAGGCGCGGGCCGTCTCCCGGGCGCGGGCCGGGTCGGTCTCCAGGACCACCTTCAACTCCGGCGCCAGCAGCGGTCCGTCGCCCAGGATCTCCCGGGCCTGCGCGGTGTGCTCGGGCGTGACCAGGTAGGGGACCGCGCCGGCCGCGCGGTCCCGGGACAGCTCCAGCATCTTCGGACCCAGCGCGGCGAGCACACGGCGGTCGGCGGGCACGCCCGCCGCGTCCAGCTCGTCGAGGTAGCCGACCATGGCCGCGTACGGGCGGCGGTAGTCCTTCACCAGCGGGCCGTGGCTCACGCCGAGGCCCAGGGCGAAGCGGCCGGGATGCGCCGCCTCCACCTCGGCGAAGCCGGCCGCCGTCGTCGCGGCGTCCTGCTGCCAGACGCTCTGGATGCTGGTGCCGACGACGACGCGTCGCGTGGCGCCGATGAGCGGGGCCGCGTGGTCGACGGTGCTGCTGCCGCCCAGCCAGATGGCGCCGTACCCGAGTTCCTCCAGCTCGGCGGCGGCCTCGTCCAGTTCGCCGCGCCGGGAGGGGTCCTCCGAGCGCAGCTCGACGCTCCAGACGCCGTGGCGGCCGACGGTCTCCTTCAGTGAAGCGGTCATCGGATGTGAGCCCTCCGGTGGTGGTCCGTGCCGTGATCCCACGGCCTCTCTGTCTGCCAACCGGAGGGCGTCCCGGCGGGATTCCCGCCGTTCGCTCAGTCGGCCGAACGGCCCAGGAACTCCTCCAGTGCCTCCACCACCAACCGGTGGTCCTGGAGCTGGGGCAGTCCGGAGACGGTCACGGCGCCGATCACGCCCACGCCCTCGACCGTGATCGGGAAGGAGCCGCCGTGGGCCGCGTACACGTCCGGGTCGAGCCGGGAGGAGTCCTCGAACGTCGTGCCCTTGGCCCGGAAGCGGGCGCCGACCAGGTAGGAGGCGGCGCCGTAGCGCTCCACCACCCGGCGCTTGCGGGCGATCCAGGCGTCGTTGTCCGGGGTGGAGCCCGGCAGCGCGGCGTGGAAGAGCTGCTGGCCGGCGCGGTGGATGTCGATGGCGACCGGCGCCTGGCGCTCCCGGGCCAGCCCGACCAGGAGGGAGCCGAGCGCCCAGGCGTCGTCGTGGGTGAACTGCCGGAAGACCAGCCGGCGTTCCTGGGCCTCCAGCTCTTCCAGGCTCGGCGTGAGTTCGGGCGTGGTCCTCGGGGTGATCTGCGGGTGCTGCATCAGAGGGTCACCGTCACCTTGTCGCGGGCGGACCTGCGGGCCGCTTCCAGTACGTCGAGCGCGGCGGCCGCCTCCAGGGCGGTCACCGGGTTGGGGCCGTCGCCGCGCAGGGCGGCGGCGACGGCGGCGTAGTAGGCGGGGTAGTCGCCGGGGAGGGTCGGTACGGGGGTGCCGCCGCCGGTCAGCGGGGACTCGCCGGAACCGACCCGGCCCCACAGGGACTCGTCCTCGGCGCCCCAGTCGGGGGTGCTGCCGGGGCGGCTGCCCTCGCGCAGGGCCGCTTCCTGGGGGTCCAGGCCGTACTTGACGTAGCCCGCGCGGGAGCCCAGCACCCGGAAGCGGGGGCCGAGCTGGGCGGTCGTCGCCGAGACGTAGAGGTGGGAGCGGACGCCGCTCGCGTGGGTGAGCGCGATGAAGGTGTCGTCGTCGGCCTCGGCGCCGGGGCGGCGGACGTCCGACTCGGCGTAGACCTCGGTGACCGGGCCGAACAGGACCAGGGCCTGGTCGACGACGTGGCTGCCGAGGTCGTACAGCAGACCTCCGATCTCTGCGGGGTCGCCGGACTCGCGCCAGCCGCCCTTGAGCTGGGGGCGCCAGCGTTCGAAGCGGGACTCGAAGCGCCAGGCGTCGCCGAGTTCGCCGTCGGCGAGGAGTCGCCGGACGGTCAGGAAGTCGTTGTCCCAGCGGCGGTTCTGGAAGACGGACAGCAGCAGGCCGCGCTCGTCGGCGAGGGCGGCCAGCTCGCGGGCCTCGGCCGCGGTGCCGGCGACCGGCTTGTCCACGACCACCGGCAGGCCCGCCTTGAGGGCTGCGGTGGCCAGCGGGACATGGGTCTTGTTCGGGGAGGCGACGACGATCAGGTCCAGGTCGTCCGCGCGGCCGAACAGCTCCTCGGCGGTGGCGGCGATCCGCACGTCCGGGAACTCGGCGCGGGCCTGCTGCTGCCGCTCCGGCTGGGAGGTGACCACGGTGTCCAGGGCGAGGCCCTCGGTGGCGGCGATCAGCGGGGCGTGGAAGACCGAGCCGGCGAGGCCGTAGCCGATCAGACCGACGCGGAGGGGGGTAGCAGTCATGCCTCCACTTTGGCAACAGTGTTGCGGAAGTGCAAGCGGTGGGGACAATGGGGGTGTGAAGCGGGTGAGGACGGCGACGACGGCGGGGCCGGTGGGCGGCGGGGCGGCGGGCGCGAATCTGGGGGCGCTGCGCAGTCACAACACCGCGTTGGTGCTGGGGCTGCTGCGGGACGCCGGGGCCGAGGGAATCAGCCGGCTGGAGCTGGCCGAGCGCACCGGGCTGACCCCGCAGGCCGTCAGCAAGATCACCGCGCGGCTGCGGGCGCAGGGGCTCGCGGCGGAGGCGGGGCGCCGGGCGTCGACCGGGGGCAAGCCGAGGACCGTACTGCGGCTGGTGCCGGAGGCGGGCCACGCGGTCGGCGTCCACCTCGACCGCGACGAACTGCGGGTGGTGCTGGTCGATCTGGACGGGTCCGTGGTGGGGGAGCGGCGCGGGGAACTGGACCTGGGCGCGGGGGCCGAGGCCGTGCTGGGGGCGGTGTGCGGGGCGGTACGGGGGGTTGCCGGGGGGCTGGGTGCGGGTGCCGGTGCCGACGCGGGCGTTGGCCCTGGTGCCGAGGCCGGCGCCGGTCGGGGCGGCGACGGTACGAGTGCCGGGGGCGGGGGGCTCGCCGGGGTGGGCTCCTTGCTGGGCGTGGGCGTCGCGCTGCCGGGTCCCTTGGACCACGCGCGGGGGGTGTTGCACCGGGTCACCGGGTTTCCCGAGTGGGACGGATTTCCGCTGCGGGACGCGCTCGCGGAGCGGCTCGGGGTGCCGGTGGTGGTGGACAAGGACACCAACGCCGCTGCGCTCGGGCTGGCGGTCGGGGGCGAGGAGGGCGCGGCGGGCCGGTCCTTCGCCTATCTGCACCTCGGCACCGGGCTCGGGGCCGGGCTGGTGATCGACGGGAGCGTGCACCGTGGGGCGCGGACCGGGGCCGGGGAGTTCGGGCACCAGGTGGTCCAGCTCGACGGGCCGCTGTGCGGGTGCGGGAACCGGGGCTGCGTGGAGGTGCTGTGCCTCGGAGCCGCGGCGCGGGGCGAGGTGGCCGAGGCGGCGCGGGTGCTGGGGGTGGCGGCTGGGAACCTGGTCGGGCTGCTGGACATCGACGTGGTGCTGCTGGGGGGCCGGACGGTCGCCGGGGCCCCCGAGACATACGTGAGCGGTGTCGGCGAGGTGCTCGGGGCCCGCGCCAGGCGGGAGGGCACGGGCGGGGACGCGGTACCGGTACGGCTCGCTCCGCGCGGCGAGCGCATCGTCGCCGAGGGCGCCGCCCAGCTGTTGCTGGCACCGCTGTTCGGACGGGGGAACGACTGACGGGGTCTGTCACTGCCGGGTGCCGGGTGCCGGTGCCGGCACGGGTGGGTGCGGGTGCCGGTGTCGGTGCTTCCTCTGCCGCCGTGACCCGCGCACCCGGCCGCTGCCGGACCCGCCACCGGCTGGGCGCGGCCCGGCAGTCCGAGCGCTCTCGGCGGCGCCGCGCCGGGAGGGCCGTCCGGGGCGGTACCGCTGCGCCGGGCGGGCGGACTTCGCCTCCGGCGCCGGAGTGGCGCGGCCGGCACCCCCGCCCCGCCCGGCATGGTCATGTGTTCATGCGACTGTGCACGTCCCTGTCCCTCTGCCTCACCGCAGCCGCCGCCGTCGTCGTGCCCGCCGCCGTCCCCGCGTCGGCGCATGCCGCGTCCGCCGGTACGACCCCCTCGTGCGTCGCCGCCGACGCGCACGCCTTCCCGCTGGCCACCCGGATCCGGGGCGGGCCCACGTCCTACGAGGCCGGCGGCGGGTACGGCACCTGGTACATCGACCTCACCAACACCACCCGTGGGACCTGTGCCGGCATCCACCCGGTCGTGGTCCTCGTCGACGACAAGCGCGCCCTGCGGCCGGGGCAGCCCCAGCTGGACTTCTACGACGGCCCCCGGGCCCGGCCGGTGACCTTCGAGAGCACCGACGAGCAGGAGCTGGTCGGGGTGCTGGACGGCGCCGGGTTCGGCGGGTTCACCGTGCCGCCCGGCCGGACCGTCAGCGTCCGGGTCCGGCTCGCGCTCACCTCCGACACCGCATCCGGCCAGGTCACCGCCAACGCGGCCGTCGTGCAGCGGCGGGGCCAGGACGGCGACTGGGTCGGGCAGTCCAACGCCTACCGCTTCGGGATCGGCGAGGAGGCGCAGGACATCCCGGACGGCTCCCTGGAGGACGCCGAGGAGGCCGCGCAGAAGAACTCCGCGGAGTCGGCGGGGGTGCGGGCGACCGCCGGCGTGCGGGAGACGACGGGCGCGCAGGCGGCCGAGGGCCTGCCGACCGCGCCGTCCGGCAGCGCGCGCGGGGACACCGAGGCCCTGTCGGCAGCCCCGTCCGGCGGCAGCGCTCCGCCCGCCCCCTCCGCCCCCTCCGCCGGCTCCTCGGCGTCCAGCGCCTCCGGTACCGACGTCCCGGGCGCCTCGTCGCCCCTCGCGCAGGACGAGGCGGCCGGGGAGCGGGCGCGCGAGCTGGCCCGCACCGGTCCGGGACTCGTCCACGGTCTGCTCACGGCGTTCGCCGCGCTGGTCGCCGTGGGCGCGACCGCGCACGTGGTGGCCCGGGGCCGCCGGTGACGCGAGCGGTGTTGCTCGCGCGGGTGGGGCCGTCCCCACCCGCGCTGGTCACCGTAGGTGGGTACCAGGTGATCGACGGGGTCGGGACCGGCCGGTCCTGACTAGGCTGGGGGCGTCGGTACGCCGTGGTTCCGGCGACCCGTTCCTCGACCGTACGTACGCCAGGAGACGCACAGCATGGCAGACCGCAAGCCCATAGAGTCATGGCTCACCGACATGGACGGCGTCCTGATCCACGAGGGCGTCCCGATACCGGGAGCCGACGCCTTCCTGAAGAAGCTGCGCGAGTCCGGCCGGCCCTTCCTGGTGCTCACCAACAACTCCATCTACACCGCCCGTGACCTGCACGCCCGGCTGCGCCGGATGGGTCTGGACGTGCCGGTGGAGAACATCTGGACGTCGGCCCTCGCCACCGCCCAGTTCCTGAACGACCAGCGGCCCGGCGGCAGCGCCTACGTCATCGGCGAGGCCGGCCTCACCACCGCGCTGCACGACATCGGCTACATCCTCACCGACCACGACCCCGACTTCGTGATCCTCGGCGAGACCCGCACCTACTCCTTCGAGGCCCTGACCAAGGCCGTCCGGCTGATCAACGACGGCGCCCGGTTCATCGCCACCAACCCCGACAACGTCGGCCCGTCCACCGAGGGCGACCTGCCCGCCACCGGCTCGGTCGCCGCCCTGATCACCGCCGCGACCGGCAAGAAGCCGTACTTCGTCGGCAAGCCCAACCCGCTGATGATGCGGGCCGGGCTGAACGCGATCGGCGCCCACTCCGAGACCTCGGCGATGATCGGCGACCGGATGGACACCGACGTGCTCGCCGGCCTGGAGGCCGGGATGCGTACGTTCCTGGTGCTCAGCGGCGTGACCCAGCCCGCCGACGTGGACCGCTACCCGTTCCGCCCGTCCGAGGTCGTCGACTCCATCGCGGACCTGGTCGACCTGGTCTGAGCCGGCCGAAACTCGGCCTCACCCGTTCGGAGCAAACCGGCGCCTCCCGAGGATGCGGGGGCGGCCGGGGCGGGGGAGCCTCCTGATATCTGGAGGTTCACGATGGGCTCACTACGCCTCACGTTCTGTACAGCAATCCCCGCGGTCGCCCTCGCCGCCGTGGCCGCGGTCGCCCCGTCGGCCCGGGCGGCGGACGGCGGCGCGGTCACCGTGGCCCCCGCGAGCCCGGCGCCGGGCGACGACGTCACCCTGCGGGTCAGCGGCTGCCCGGGCGAGCAGGGCAGCGCCGCCTCGTCCGCCTTCGTCGCCGACGCCCGGCTGACCGGCGCCCAGGGCGGCCTGAGCGGCGAGACCCGCGTCCGGTCCACCCTGGAGCCGGGCGCCTACACCGTGAAGGTCACCTGCGCCGGCACCGTGCTCACCGGCAGCGTCACGGTCGCGCGGCCGGGCAGTGCGGCCGGCCGGCCGGAAGAGCCCATCCGGCTGCCCGCCCAGTCCGCCCAGTCCCCCTCGCCGATCGCCCCGGTCCCCGCGGGCGGCGGCGGAACCGCCCACTTCGCCACGGTGGCCACCAGCGGCTCCGGCCCCGACGCCGTCCAGGCGGCGACCGGGCTGGCGCTCGCCGGGATCGCCGCGGTCGCCGTCGGGCTGCGCGCCCGCCGGAGCCGCGGCCCCCGCTGAGAGCCGCCATGTCCGACGACCACGGGCGCACCACCGGCACCGGGCGGCTCGTCACCGGCCTGGTCTGGGCGTTGCTGCTGTTCGGGCTGTGGCTGTGGGGGTGCGGCGTGACCGGCGTCCCGCGGGACGCGGACGGACCCGCCACGGGTGATGTGTTCGCCCTCGACCGTGCCGCCGACCCCGCCCGGCTGCCGCGCGCGGCGACACCCCTGGCCGACGCGGTGCCCCAGCGCGTCGACATCCCCCGGCTGGGCGTCCAGGCCCCGGTGGTGGCCCGCGGCCTGGACGCGCGGGGCGCGATCGACCCGCCGCCCTACGACCAGCCGGGCGTGGTCGGCTGGTACGGCGCCGGCCCCAGACCCGGCGCAGCCGGGGCGGCCCTGCTGGTCGGGCACGTCGACACCGAGACCCGGCCCGCCGTCTTCTACCGGCTCAGCGCCGCCCGGCCCGGCGAGCGGGTCCGGGTGTTCCGCGCGGACGGCAAGGTCGCCGAGTTCACCGTCGACGACGTCCGCGTGCTGCCCCGGGACGGCTTCGACGCCCGGCTGGCCTACGGCCCCCGCGAGCCGGGCCGCGCCGAACTCCGTCTGATCACCTGCGGCGGCACCTTCGACCGCGTCAGCCGCAGCTACACGGCGAACGTCGTGGTCTCGGCGTACCTCACCGGAACGACCGGCTGAGCGTCCGGCGGTCACCGCGGGGGCGCGGGTTCGCCGGGGCGGTTGGCTGGGCGTGCGGGGGGCGGTCTCTGTCGGGGTGCGGGTTCGCCGGGGTGGCGGGTTGGGCGTTGGTGGGGCGGTCTCCGTCGGGGCGGCTGGCTGGGCGTTCGGGTGGCGCTCTTCGCCGGGGCGCGGCCAGCGGAGACCGAGGGCTGGGCGTTCGGGTGGCGGTATTCACCCGGGCGCGGGCTCACCGAGACGGCTGGCTGAGTATTCGGGCGGCGGTCTCCGCCAGGGCGGCGGGCTGGGCGTTCGACTGGCGGTCTCCGCCGGAGCGCGGGCTCGCCGAGACGGCCGGCTGGGCGTTTGTGGGGCGGTCTCCGCTGGGGCGCGGCCAGTGGGGGTGGCCGGTTGGGCGTCCGGGGGGCGGTCTCCGCCGGGGTGCGGGCTCACCGGAACGACCGACTGAGCGTCCGCACGGCGGTCTCCGTCAGGGCGCGGCCGGCGGGGACGACCGACTCGGCGTCCGCACCGCGGTCACCGTCGGGGTGCGGCCAGTGGGGTCAGGCGGCTGCGGATGTTGCCGAAGTGGTCCCTTATGGCCCGCTCCGCCCGCAGGGAGTCGCCGGAGCGCACCGCGTCCAGGATCTCCCGGTGCTGGCGGCAGGTGACCCGGGGGTCCTGCGGCACGTCCACCAGGTCCCGCTGCACCCGGTGGAAGGCGTCCCAGAACGCCTCCAGCACCTCGCCGAGCAGCACGTTGTCGAGTCCCCGGTAGAGGGTGGCGTGAAAGGCGCGGTCGGTCTCGCCGAGTCCGGTCCCCTCGGCGGCCTCCCGTTCCATGCGCTCCACGAGCGCGTCCAACTCCACGAGGTCCGCCTCCGGCAGCCGCCCGGCCAGCCGGGAGACCAGCCCGGTCTCGACGGCCTCGCGCAGCTCCAGGAGCTGGAGCAGGGAGTCCTCGCCGCGGTAGTGGCCGGCGACGGTGCGGAAGGCCAGCCCCTCGATCATCGGCGCGAACGACATGGAGCCGACGTACGTCCCGAAGCCGTGCCGGATCTCCACGATGCCCATCGCCTGGAGCGCCTTCAGGGCCTCCCGCACGGAGTTCCGGCTCGCCCCGAGGAGCCGCATCAGCTCGGGCTCGGTGGGCAGCGGGGCGCCCGAGGGCAGCCGCTCGTCCACGATCAGCTTCTTGATCCGTTCCTGAAGGTCCCGGGCTGCCATGGCCAGAGGGTATCCGGCCATTCGGACGGAGGGGATACGGCGGGAGCGTACGGCCAAGACATGCGGTGAGGGCATGCGAAAGGCCCCCCGCTTCCGCGAGGGGCCTTCCGGTCGGTGCGCCGCCAGGGACTCGAACCCCGGACCCGCTGATTAAGAGTCAGCTGCTCTAACCAACTGAGCTAGCGGCGCCTGCTGACGGAGAAAACTCTACCCGACCTCCAGGGGTGCCTCCGACCACCGGGAGGTGGCGCGGCAGCCGCACGGGGAGCCGCGTACATCATTCGGACCGTCAAAATGCGCGTTCCGTACCCAGTTGGGAAACTGATCAACGTGCACACTCGCGGACAAACCACGCCCGAATGTGAGGCAGATCGCATGACCGCTCCGCTGTTCGAGGACATCCCCGCCGCGAGCGACTGTGACTGTCCCGGCTGCGTCCACGGACGCCGGCCGACCCCCCGTCCCCTGCTCACCCGCGGCCGTCCGGCGGCCCGCGGGGTCGTCGTCGTGGCCGCCGCGTCCGCCGCGCTCGGCACGGTCGCGCCCGCCGTCGCCCTCACCCCCGGCCACTCCCCGCACCGCCAGGCCCTGCCCGGCGACGGCGCGACCGACACCCCGCAGGGCGCCAGGTCCCCCCTGCACGGCCGGGCGGGCACGCCCGCGGAGCCGGACGCCGTCCCGACGCCCGCCACCACCCGGACCCAGATCATCAACCGGGCCAAGGTCTGGGTGGCCGCCAAGGTGCCGTACAGCATGTACGACTTCTGGTCCGACGGCTACCGGCAGGACTGCTCGGGCTATGTCTCCATGGCCTGGGGGCTGCCGAACAACGAGTGGACCGGCAGCCTCGGCGAGTTCGGCGTCAAGATCAAGAAGGAGGAGCTGCAACCCGGCGACATCCTGCTTTACCACAACCCCGACAACCCCGAGAAGGGCTCCCACGTCGTGATCTTCGGCGGCTGGACGGACCACACGCACACCTCTTACACGGTCTACGAGCAGACGCCCCCGCGCACCCGCAGCCAGACCACCCCCTACCCGTACTGGAGCAACACCGACAAGTACGTCCCCTACCGCTACAAGGGGGTGACCAAGACCGGGGCCGCCGCCGGTCCGGCGCCCGGCGGGAAGGCGGTGGTGGCCTACCCGGGCGCGGCCTATTTCGGCCCCGGCGCCGACAACAAGTACGTCACCCTGCTCGGCCAGATGCTGATCGCCCGGGGCGGGGCCGCCTACTACACCAAGGCGCCGGGGCCGGTCTGGGGCACGGAGGACCGGCGGGCCACCCAGGCGTTCCAGCGGGCCCAGGGCTGGACCGGCGCGGACGCCGACGGGATCCCCGGCCGGCGCACCTGGGAGCTGCTGAGCACGGGCCGGGGCAAGGACATCGCGTCCCCGGCCGCCGGACCCGCCTCGCACGGGGTGCCCGGCTACCCGGGCCGCGCCTACTTCCGGCCGGGCCAGAGCAACGACCACATCACCCGGCTCGGCGCCCAGTTGGTGAAGAAAGGGTTCGGCCGGTTCTACGCCCTCGGTCCGGGGCCGCACTGGGGCGAGGCGGACCGGCGCGCCGTCGAGGCGTTCCAGCGCGCCCAGGGCTGGCGGGGCGGCGCGGCGGACGGCTACCCGGGGCCGGAGACGTGGCGCCGCCTGTTCGCCTGACCGGCCCGGCACCCCACCCCCACCCCCCTGTTCATGACGCGTCTGGCGCGGAGGCTGGAGCACGCATGAGTACGACCACATCCCACACGCCGCCCGAGTCCGAGGGGCACTCGGAGGGCGCGACCGCCGGTCCCGGCACCCGGCCGGTCCGCCTGATCCAGAACGAGGCCACCACCGAGATCCCCGTCCACCTGCTCTTCCGGGACGATCCCGACCCGGTGAAGGTGCCGCTCCGGCCGGCCGTGGTGGCCCGCCGGCAGGGCACCGGGGAGCAGCCCCGCCTCCGCCGCCCGGCACCGGTGCGCAGACGGCCGCTGCCGGAGGTCGACCCGGAGCTGGCGGAACGCCCGGCGCGGGTGCTGCCCGGGGCGGCCGGGGTGTTCGCCGGGGTCTGCGGGGTCACCGGCTGCCTGGCCACCACCTGGTGGGCGGGGCTGCTCCCGCCGCTCGCCGCAAGGGGGCTGGGCCTGCCGCCGGACCCGGGCGGCGGTCTTGGCCCCGCGCAGTGGGCCGCGTACGCCGGGGCCGGGCTGCTCGGGGCGTTCGGCTTCGGCGGGCTGGCCCGGGGACGGACCGGACGGGCCTGGGTGCTGGGGCTGTTCGGGCGGTACCGGGGGACGGTCCGGCGCACCGGGCTGCTGTGGGTGAACCCGCTGGTGCCGCGCCGCCGGGTGGATGTGCGGCTGCGGCACTGGCGCAGCGAGGCGATGCCGGCCGCGGACCCCGACGGGCTGGCGCTGCGGGTGGTGGTGCTGGTGGTGTGGCGGGTGCGGGACACCGCGCGGGCCCTGCTCGCCATCGACGACCACGAGACGTACCTGCGGGAGTGCGTGGAGTCCGCGCTGGCCCGGGTGCCGGTGGAGCCAGCGGGCGGGACGCGGGGCGGGGCGACGGCGGCCGGGGCCGCGCTGACCCGGCTGGTGGCGGCGGAGGCAGCGCCGGTCGGCGTGGAGGTGTTCTCGGTGCGGCCGGTCCGGGTGGAGTACGCCCCCGAGGTGGCCGGGGCGATGCACCGGCGCCGGATCGCCGCGCTGGACGCCCGGCAGCGGGCCAGCATGCTCAGCTCGGTGGTGGACTCGGTGGAGGACACGGTGACCCGGCTGACCATGCGCGGTCTGGTCGAACTGGACGACTACGAGCGCAAGGTGCTGGTCCGTGACCTGACGGTGGCGTTCTGCTCGGGACGTGGTGAGCCGGTGTAGGGCGGGCGCGGTGAGCCGGTGCGGAGCGGGTGCGCGGCCGGTCTGCGATTGGTATGGACATGTTCAACTCGCGGCAATAATCTGAGGCTTGGTCTAGACCTAATCTGCACGGCTCACCGAACTCCCCACGTCCTCCAGGAGCGGCAGCATGCGCACCAAGACCAAGTTGTCCGCGGTCGTGCTGGGCGCGGTGACCGCCGGAGCGTTCGCGCTCTCCACCGGCGGCGCCAGCGGGCACGGCTACACCGACCTCCCCATCAGCAGGCAGAAGCTCTGCCAGAACGGCACCGTGGCGAACTGCGGCCAGATCCAGTGGGAGCCGCAGAGCGTCGAGGGCCCCAAGGGCTTCCCGGCCGGCGGCCCCGCCGACGGTCAGCTCTGCAACGCGGGCCTGAGCCAGTTCGCCCAGCTCAGCGCACCCAAGACGCCGTCCGGCGCGGCCTGGCCCACCACCAAGGTGACGGGCGGCCAGTCGTACACGTTCCGCTGGCAGTTCACCGCCATGCACGCCACGACGGACTTCAAGTACTACATCACCAAGCCGGGCTGGAACCAGAACCACAACCTCTCCCGCTCGGACCTCAACCTCACCCCGTTCCTGACGGTGCCCTACAACGGCCAGCGCCCGCCGGCCACCCTCAGCCACAGCGGCACCCTGCCGACCGGCCTGAGCGGACACCACGTCATCCTCGCGGTGTGGACGATCGCCGACACGGGCAACGCGTTCTACGCCTGCTCCGACGTCACCTTCTGACCCCCACGGGGTAAGGCCCGCGTGCGCCGGCGCCGGCGCACGCGGGTCCGGGGCCGTACACGGGTCCCCGTCGCGCACGAGCGGATCGCATTGTCCCGATTCTGATACTGAGCTTCCCTTGAGGCGGTCCGCGCCCCGCGCCGGGTACGTTCCTCGCACGCCGACCGAGCGGGGCGGCGTACCTGACCACGGGGGATCTCATGGAGCTCTTGTTCTACGCCGTGCCCGGCCTCATGATCGCGGGGTTCGCCTTCGCCGCGTATCTGCTCGTCCGCCGTGCCCGGCGGCTTCGCAGGACGTGGACGCACGGGCTGACCGCCGAGGCGCGCTGCCTGCGGATGTTCACCACGACCAGCGGGGGCGGCGGGGACACCTCCGTGCACACGACCGTGCACCACGTCTACGAGTTCACCACCCGCGAGGGCCGCACCGTCCGCTTCGAGGAGGAGGACGGCCCCGCGACCGTCCTGGAGGGCGACTTCGTGACCGTGCGCTATCTCCCGGAGCTTCCCCAGCGGGCCACCGCGCTGCCGCCGGCACCCGGCAGGCTCGCCGTCGGCACCGGCTTCGGGCTGGTCCTCCTCGGCGTCGCCGGCTCCTTCTGCATCGGCTTCATCGTCCTGGCCCACATCATCTTCGCCGAGTCGGACGGCCTGCTGCCGTAGCCCCATGTTCCACGGCAACGCGGTGATCGCGGACCGGGCGCCCGCGCTGGCCGCCGGCGCAGGGGAGGGGCGTACTGGACGGGTGACCTCTTCTGCCGGGACGCCGCCGGCCACCTGTACTGCGCCGGGAGGGCTTCACGTGCCCGGAGCCGGTGTGGTGGCCCCCACCGCGCGCGGCGAAGCCGCGCAATGACAGAAATGGCGAGCCAGGTCCGCGCTGTGTGCGGACCTGGCTCGCCATCTTCATCTGTGCGCCGCCAGGGACTCGAACCCCGGACCCGCTGATTAAGAGTCAGCTGCTCTAACCAACTGAGCTAGCGGCGCATGACTCCCGCCTGCCTCGGATTTTCGTCTCCGCGGCTGGCGACAAAGAAAATACTACCTGGTCCCGGGGGGTGCTCGTGACCACCCGTGTGCTCCTCAGATCGTCAGCGACAGGACCACCGGAGCCGCGCTCCGGTTCAGCGTCTCCGCCGCCCGCTTCAGCCGGTGCGCGTGCTCCAGCGGGAGCGAGACGGCCAGGCAGCCGACCGTGGAGCCCGCGGTGAGCGGTACTGCCGCGCAGACCGTGCCGACCGCGTACTCCTGGAGATCGAGCACCGGCACCGTCGGCGGCTGCGACTCCAGCCGGGACAGCAGCAGCTTGTCGCTCGTGATGGTGCGCGAGGTGAGGCGGGCCATCTTGTGCCGGGAGAGGTGATCGCGGCGGGCGTTGTGGTCGAGCTGGGTCAGCAGACTCTTGCCGACGGCGGTGGCGTGGGCGGAGTAGCGGAAGTCCACCCACTCGTTGACCGCCGGGGCGGCCGGACCGGCGGCGTACTGGGTGACCCGGACCTCGCCGTCCAGGTACCGGCTGAGGTAGACGGCCGCGCCGACCGAGTCGCGCAGCCGGTCCAGGGTGAGCTGGAGCTTCTCGCGCAGGGTCCGCTCCCGGTCGTGCGCCGAGGTGATCCGGCGCAGGGTGTCGCCGGTGACGTACGCCCCGTCGGCGATCTGCTCGACGTAGCCCTCGCGGCGCAGCATGCGCAGCAGGGCGGTGAGCCGCTCGGTGCCGAGGCCGGTGCGGCGGGCCAGCTCGGTGTCGGTGGCGCCGGCGGGGTGCCGGGCCACGGTCTCCAGCACGCGCAGCGCGTCCTGGGCGGAGTGGTACGGGGCGGTCGGCTCGATCCTCATGTCGTTCCCCCTCGGCCACGACCCGGGTCGGCGGATCGTGTCCACGATAGCCGTCAAAGCGGCACGGGGGAGAGGGGGTTGCGAGATTGCGCCCCGCTTGTCCGTGCCGCCAACCGGGACGACAACCCGCTGGCATATGCCACAGTCATTCCCCAGTGAGCGGGCCTCGGCTCTTCCCCCGCGCCCCCGCGCGCACAGGGCCGCGCCTCACAACACCGCGCTGACGAATTCCCGGGTGCGCTCCCGCTCCGGGTCGCCGAAGATCTTCTCCGGCGGCCCCGCCTCGATGACCCGGCCCGCGTCGAACATCAGGACCTGGTCGGAGATGTCCCGGGCGAAACCCATCTCGTGCGTCACGCACAGCATCGTGATGTCCGTGCTGCGCGCGATGTCCCGGAGCAGGTCGAGCACACCCGCGACCAGCTCCGGGTCGAGCGCGGAGGTCACCTCGTCCAGCAGCAGCACCTGGGGCCGCATCGCCAGCGCCCGGGCGATCGCCACCCGCTGCTGCTGCCCGCCCGACAGCCGGGTCGGCTTCGCGTCGCACTTGTCGGCCAGGCCCACCAGGTCCAGCAGCTCCCGGGCCCGCGCCTCGGCCTCGTCCTTGGACAGGCCGAGCACCCGGACCGGCGCCTCGGTCAGGTTCCGCAGCACCGACATGTTCGGGAACAGGTTGAACTGCTGGAACACCATCCCGATCTTCTTGCGGACCTCCCGGACCTGCTTCTCCGGCGCCGGGAACAGCCGCTGCCCGTCCACGGTGATCGTGCCCTCGTCCGGCTTGGCGAGGGTCATCAGCAGTCTGAGGATCGTGGTCTTGCCGGAGCCGGACGGGCCGATCAGGGTGACGTGCCGGCCCGCGTCCACGGACAGGTCCAGGCCGTCGAGGACGGTGTTGTCCCCGAACCGCTTGGTCACGCCCTCCAGGCGGATCAGCTCGGTCGGCAGGGTGCCGGTCACGGCCGGCTGCTTGCGGGTCTCAACGGACAAGGCGTCGCTCCAGGGTGCGCAGACAAAGGGAGGCCAGGTAGGAGACGACGATGAAGGCGATCCCGATCACCGTCAGGGGCTCGGTGAACTGGAAGTGCTGCTGGGAGACGAGCCGTGCCCGGCCCAGCATCTCCAGCACGCCGATGGTCATCAGCATCGGCGTGTCCTTCAGCATCGCGATGACGTAGTTGCCGAGCGGCGGCACCACCCGGCGGACGGCCTGCGGCAGGATCACCGCCGCCCAGGTGCGCCGCACCGGCAGGCTGAGCGCCGTCGCGGCCTCCCACTGACCCGTCGGCACCGCCTCGATGCCGGCCCGGTAGACCTGCATCGTGTACGTCGAGTAGTGCAGCCCGAGCCCGAGGACCCCGGTGGTCAGCGGGGACAGGGTCACGCCCGTCTCGGGCAGCACATAGAACAGGAAGAACAGCTGCACCAGCAGCGGGGTGTCCCGGACGAACTCCGTGAAGACCCCCACCGGCCAGCGCACCCACCGGGTCGGCGTCCGCAGCAGCAGCGTCCACACCAGGCCCAGCGCGAACGAGATCAGCGACCCCAGGGCCAGCGCCTCCAGGGTGACGACCAGGCCCTTCCAGAAGTACGGCAGGAAGTCGGCGACCGCTCCCCAGTCCCAGGTCATCGGGCCACCTCCGCCTTCAGCCGGCGCTCAAGACCCCGCATCCCGCGGGTGAGCAGGAACGCGATCACGAAGTAGATCAGCAGCAGGTACGCGTAGATCTGGCCGCTCTGCTGGAGGGCCAGGCGGACCAGGTTGCCGCTGAAGGCCAGGTCGCCCATGCCCGTGATGGACACCAGCGCGGTGCCCTTGAGCAGCTCGACCAACAGGTTGGAGAAGGACGGGATCATCTCCGGCACCGCCTGCGGCAGCAGGATCAGCCGCAGCCGCTGCCAGGGCGAGAAGCCGAGCGCGATCCCGCCCTCCCGCTGGGCCGGGTCCACCGCCACGAGGGCGCCGCGCACGATCTCCGCGCCGTACGCGCCGTAGGTCAGGCCCAGTGCGAGCGTGCCGGCCCACATCGGCACCAGCTGCCAGCCGAACGCGACCGGCAGCACGAAGAACACCCAGAAGATCATCACCAGCGCCGACGTGCCGCGGAACACCTCGGTGTAGAGCGCCGCGACGAAGCGGACGAGCCGCGACCGGTGGGTGCGCGCGGCACCGGCGACGAAGGCCACCACGGCGGCGAGCAGCGCGCTGTACACCAGCAACTGCACCGTGGTGCCGGCGCCCCGGAGGACGAGTTCCCAGAGTCCCGCAGTCATCAGCCGCACAACTCCTTCGCGGTCAGGGTCGTCATCTCGGCCTTGGTGAAGCCGAAGGGCCGCACGATCCGGTACAGCTCACCGCTGCGGCGCAGCTTGTGCAGTTCGGCGTTGAAGGCGTCGCGCAGCCGGGTCTCCGTCGGCCGGAACGCGAACGCGCCGCCGTCCACCTTCGGTTTTCCGTCGACGAGCGCGACGAACGGCTCGGTCGACTCGGCCTTGGCGGAGTCGCGGGCGACGAGCCGGGCGGTGACGGCCGTGGCCGCGAACAGGTCGACCCGCCCCGACTCCACCGCGTTCAGCCCGGCGACCTGGTCCGGGACGATGACGAGGTCGTTCTCCTTGTAGCCCGCCTCCACCGCGTGCTGGATCTGCGCGTACCCGGTGCCGGTGGCCACCTTGGCGTGCTTGCGCAGCGCGTCCGCGTAGGTGCGCAGGCCCAGCGGGTTGCCCTTGGGGACGATGAAGGCGTCCGGCATCTGGTAGTCGGGGTCCGCGAAGATCACCTGCTCGCAGCGGTCCGGGGTGACGTACATGCCCGCGGCCACCACGTCGAACTGCTGCGACTTCAGTCCGGGGATCAGCGAGCCGAACTCCGTCGGCACCGGCTGCACCCGGCCCACGCCGAGCCGCTCGAAGACGGCCTTCGCCAGCTCCGGCGCCTCCCCGGTCAGCTCGCCGTTCCGGTCGATGTACCCGAACGGGACCTCCCCGGCGATCCCGAGCCGTACGACACCCTGCGCGCGCAGCCGCTCCAGCAGATCGCCGCCGTTCTTCCCGGACGCCGACGCCACGCGGGTGCAGCCCGCCGCGCCCAGCGCACCCAGCGCGGCGAGACCCGCGAGCACCGAGCGCCGGGTACGTCTGTGTTCCGGCCGGATGGTGTGTACGTCGTTGCCAAGTGGTGGAGCCATGGCGGCGCGGCTACCCAACCGAAATCGGGCTATGCACCCTGGTTTTGCTTGGCCGACGGCACGCCTTCCGACCGGCCGCGCGCCCCTGACCTGCGGGGCTCGCACGTCACGTACGCGCGCGACGAGACCTGCGCCCGCTTCCCGCCCTTCGCCTCCACGGAACCCACACCGGAGAACCCGACGCTCACCCCGATCCCCGGCGACCTCGGTCACTTCTCCTCGGCCACCACCCGCCAACGAGCCCGGCGCGGGCGGCAGCGCCTACCGGTCAGCTCGGTGAACCCCGCGCACCCGTGACAGGCCGTCAGTGACCGGGCACGTAACCACGTGTCTTGTCGACCACGTTCGGCAGGGGTCTGCCCGCCGCCCACCGCTCGTACAACTCCACGAACTGCGCGCCCAGTTCGTCCCGCCAGCCGACCGTGTCGCCGCTCATGTGCGGGGACACGATCAGCCCCGGCAGCTCCCACAGCGGGCTGTCCCCGGGCAGCGGTTCGGCGGCGAACACGTCCAGGGCCGCGCCCGCGATCCAGCGCCGGGCCAGCGCCCGGGCGAGGGCCTCCTCGTCGACCAGGGCGCCCCGGCCGACGTTCACGAAGAACGCCGAGGGCTGCATCACACCGAACCGGTGCGCGTCGAACATGCGGTACGTCTGCTCGGTCAGCGGAGCCGCCGCGATCACCCAGTCCGCGCGGGAGATCAGCCGGTCCAGGTCGTCCGGGCCGTGCACGCCGGTCCGCGCCACCCGCCCGACCAGCGCGGTCGTCACCCCCAGCGCCTTCAGCGTCCGGACGATCGCCCGGCCGATCGGACCGGAGCCGACCACGCACGCGCGCGTGCCCGCCACCCGCCGGGTCTCCCGGTGCCGCCAGACCCGCTCCCGCTGGTGCTCCAGGGTGCGCGGCAGGTCCTTGGCGGCGGCCAGCACCAGGGCCGCCACGTACTCGGCGACCGGCTGGTCGAAGATCCCGCGCGCGTTCGTCACGACCGTGTCCGACGCGGCCAGCTCCGGGCACATCAGATGGTCCACGCCCGCGCTCGCGGTGTGCACCCAGCGCGGCCGGGGCCCCTCGCCGGGCCACGCCTGCCGCACCGCGTGCGAGGTGAAGTCCCACACCAGCAGCACATCGGCGCCGGGCAGCCGCTCGGCCAGGTGCGCCGCGTCCGTGTGCACGATCCGGGCGCGGCCGGTGAGGCGGCCGAGCCGAGGCGGCGGATCGGCGTCGAGGACCACAACGGTGGGGACGGTCGGCGTCATGCGGGCGGCTCCCGGCGTCTGACGTGCGCGGATCGTGCGGTGACTGTGCGCGGACCGACCACGCTCGCACCCGGTCCCCCCTTCGTCAACACGGGCGCGGACACGGTCCGTTGCCCCCTCGTCTCCCACGGTGAGGCCGGTGCGGATGCCGGCGGTCCCGGCCGGCCGGATCACGGGTGGGCTGCGGCGCGCCGATTGGGTACCCGGGACGCGGGACCCTGCCGGGCGCCGCCGGACGCGGCTGCCCGCGCGTGGCCCGTACCGCCCGACGAGACGCAGGAAGGCTGGACATGACCGCACTCGGATTCCTCTACCCGGGCCACTCCGCCGAGGACGACTATCCACGCATCGAGCAGCTCCTGGGCAGCGACATCCGGGTGGAACTGGTCCACACCGACATCGGCGAGGACGCGCACCGGGTGGACGCGCTGCGCGAGATGGGCTCCGCCGACCGGCTCGCCCAGGGCATGGAGGGGCTGCGGCTGGCCGGCGCCGAGACGGTGGTGTGGGCGTGCACCAGCGGCAGCTTCGTGCACGGCTGGGAGGGCGCCCAGGAGCAGGTGCGCAACCTGGCCCGGGTGGCCGGGATGCCGGCCTCGTCGACGTCGTTCGCCTTCGTGCACGCGGCCCGGGAGATCGGCGTACGACGGGTCGCCGTCGGCTCGACCTACCCCGAGGAGGTCACCGCGCTGTTCGCGGAGTTCCTGCGGGCCGGCGGCCTGGAGGTGACCGGCGCGCGGTCCTCGGGGATCGTCACGGCGGCGGAGGTCGGCACCTGGGGGGAGGAAGACGTGCTGACGCTGGCACGCGCGGCGGACGCCGCCGACGCGCAGGCCGTCCTGCTGCCGGACACGGCCCTGCACACGGCCGCGCACCTCTCCCTGCTGGAGAAGGCCCTGTCCAAGCCGGTGCTCACCGCCAACCAGGTCACGGTCTGGGAGGGCCTGAGGCTCGCGGACCGCCGGGTGAACGCGCCGACCCTGGGGACCTTGTTCACCCGGCAGCCGTTGGTGCAGGTGTAGCCCCGGCTCCTCCTGCGGACCCGGCCCGCCCGGACGGCCGCGGGGGCCTCTTGCGCCGGCGCGGGACAATGGACGGTGGCCCACCTGAAGGCGGCGCCCACCGAACCGTACGAGGAGGAGACAAGACATGGCGGAGCCCACGCCGCGTCGTAACGAACCGCGGCTACGCCCCGCGCCCCTGCTCTTCGAGCCCGCGGAGGCGGTCGCCGACCCCGAGCACTTCTTCGCCCTGGAGTCGATCGACGACCCGCGGGCGCTGCTGGCCCGGGCGACGGAGCTGACCCAGGCGTTCCGCGCGGCGGCCGACCGGGCCGTGGAGTTCCAGGCCATCGCCGCCGCCCAGCTCGCCGACCCGCGCCGGTTCGACCGGCTGACCCCGGCGGACATCGCCGAGCGGGCGGAGTGGACGGAGGACTACGCGAAGAAGATGGTCGAGTTCGGGCGGGACCTGATGCGCGGAGAGGGCGAGGGGCGGACCACCGCCGACCCGCTGTAGCACCCGCACGGCATATGCCAGGGGGGCAAGATACTCCTCCCCGACCGCCGCTGTCCCGGCTTTCGGCAACCCAGGGGAACGGCCCGCTCACGCGCTGTACACCTGGGTGCCATGACCAGCGCCCCGAACGTCACCCGTGTCAGCGCCGACGGCGTCGCCTGGCTCGCCTCGGCGGGACCGCACCCCCGGAGCACCCTCGCGTTGTGGGAGGAGCGCCCGGACGCCCCGGTCGTCCTGCCCTGCGGCACCGTCTTCGACGTGGTGAGCGCCCCTGCGGTCTTCGGCCGCCGCATGCTGGACCGGCTCTGGGACGAGGGCGCGGGCTCCGGGCCGGTCGCGGTGCTCCGGGGGCGGACGCTGCTGTTCGCCGCCCCGGGGACGGCCCAGCGGCTGCCCTCGCTGCTGGACTGGGAGGAGTGGGGGTCCCAGCGGGCCCGCGCGGTACCGCCGCTGCTGTGCCACAGCATCGGCGACGCGATCACCGTACCGCCCCTGACCTGCGACGACGCCAGTGGATCCGCCCGCTGGCTGGTCGCCCCGGACACCCGGCACCCCTGGCTGCCGGGGCCCGAGGTGCTGCTCTGGGCGGCGGTGCGGGCGGCCAGGCCGGCCGTGCGGATATCGATTTTTCCTCCCGCCGACCAGGATGCTAAGGTCTACGACGTCAGCAGGCGCCGCTAGCTCAGTTGGTTAGAGCAGCTGACTCTTAATCAGCGGGTCCGGGGTTCGAGTCCCTGGCGGCGCACGTGAAGGAAACGGCGGGTCCGGTTCGAAAGAATCCGGCCCGCCGTTTTCGTATACGAACCGGCGGCCACGCGCCGCCCCTCCCCGTTCGGCGGCACGGTCAGTCACTGATTCCCGGCGTGATCTTCACCGTCCACGCCCCGGACGCCGTCCGCCCCTCCGCCTCCACCTTCACGCCCTCCCCGGGGACCGTGAAGCTCTCCCCGAGGGAGAGCGGCGCGTCGGCGAGGGGGGCGTAGACCGAGTTCTCCCAGCAGGCCTCGGTGCGCGGATGGGCGTCCACCACCTGGATCGGGCCGTCGCCGGACTCGGCGGCGGCGCGCACCCGGTAGATCAGGATGCCCTGCCGGCAGGCCGCCCGGTCGTTGCCGGCCGCGTCGCGCGCCTCGACGGCGAGGGCGGTCTCCGGGCCGGTGCGCACCACGGCCAGCTTGACGCCGTGGCCGAGGCCGAAGCCGGGGGTGTCGCCCGTCCCCGGTGCCGGCACGCCGGGCCCGGCCGCGAGGGGCTCCAGGGTGAGGCGGGTCGGCGCGGCGCCGCGCACGCACACCACCTGGCGCGGATCCAGCCAGCCGAGCCGCCACTTGTGCCAGCCGAACAGGTCCGGGGCGAGCCCGAACTGGCTGCCCATCAGGTCCCAGTCGCCCACGTAGGTGTCCCAGTCGCCCTTGCCGTCGACCGGGCGGTGGTAGAGGTCGGGCAGGTCGAAGAGGTGGCCGGTCTCGTGGGCGAGGACCAGCCGGTCCGGCGGATGGTGCTCGAACACGGTGACGACCCGCCGGATGCCGGTGCCGTCGACGCGCAGGGGGGTCTCCAGGTTGACGACCTTCGTGGCGTCCGAGTCGACGCCGGGCGCGTCCGGGTCGGCGACGAAGTACACGATCGGGTAGCGCGAGAAGTCGACCTCCTTGTCGGCCACGGCGAACGCATCACGCAGATAGGCGGCCCGGTCCTCCGGGTCCCAGTCCCGCCGCATGGCGTACGAGGTCGACGGGCGCGGCATGCGCAGCCAGCGTTTCAGCGGGTGCGGGCGCAGGGCGAACCTGCCGTAGGACGCCAGTTCGTAGAAGCGGCTGGTGGCCGGGAAGTGGTCGGCGGCCAGTTCGGCGGGGGTCGTGCGCGGGGTGGCGTCCGGGAACCGGAGGAAGATCATCACGGCGTCCAGCGTGCCGATCGGGCGGGTGTAGGCGGGGTTCCAGCTGTCGACGCCCTCCGAGTGGTGGGCGTCGGTGCGGTGCAGGGCGCAGGGCGCCGGCGAGAAGGGCTCGGCGACCGACGGGCCGCCGAGGATCGAGGTCGCGGCGAGCGCCGACATCGTGGTGACCACGGCGGCGGTGCTGCGCAGCTTGGGCACGGACATGACCTCCGGATGCGGTTCGGGACCCGCACCCAGATTGCTGGCAATCGATGGGTTATGCCCTGTTTACCTGCACCAGAAGAGTGAGCGCGCCCCCATTGCGCCCCGGCGCGCCCCGGCGCTCGACATCCCCGAAACACTCACGGAACGTCACAACTGGTCGGGGGCCTGAAGAACCCGTCCAGGTGCGGGCAGAAACGATCTGTCAGAACCTGTGCTCTGTCCGGGACACTGGACAGCGGCTGGAAGGGCCCGGAGCCAGCCTCTATGATCGGCACACTTTCCGGCACGGACAGGCACGGACACAGATCGAGTGCACTGCGGGAGCGAGCGGTGAGCGGAACGTCCGAAGGGCCGACGCCCGCGGCAGACCTCGACCGGTCAGCCGTCACAGACAGTCACTACACCACCTACCACCGTGTCTTCGCGACCGCCCCGCTCGCCATGGCGGTCGTGGCCCCGGAGGGACTCGTCGTCGCGGCCAACGCCGCCCTCGGTGAGCTGCTCGGCGCCGCCCCCGGCACCCTCGTCGGGCGGGTCGCCGCCGACTTGGTGGACCTGGCCGCGGACGCCCGCAGCCGGCACGCCTACCGCGAGGTGCTGCGCGGCCGGCAGGCCCGCCTGCGCTGCACCCGCCGGCTGAAGCACCCCGAGGGGCACTCGCTGTGGGTGCAGGTCACCGTCGCCCCGCTGACCGGCGAACCCGGCGTCCTGCTGTCGGTCGCCGACATCAGCTCCCGGCGCGAACTCCAGGCGCGGCTGCGGCACTTGCAGATGCACGACCCGGTGACCCGGCTGCCCAACCGCACACTGTTCTTCGAGCGCCTGACGGCCGCGCTGGAGGCGGGGTCGTACGAGGAGAGCGGCACCGGCCGGATCGGCCTGTGCTACCTGGACGTCGACGGCTTCAAGGCGGTCAACGACACCCTCGGCCACCGCGTCGGAGACCGGCTCCTCGCGGCCGTCGCCGAACGCCTGACCCGGGTCGCCGACGAGACGGGGTACGCCCGCGCCGCCACCCCCCTCGTGGCCCGGCTCGGCGGCGACGAGTTCGCGCTGCTGGTGGAGGACTCCACCGGCACCGAACAACTCGCCGACCTGGCCGAGTCCGCGCTGAAGGCACTGGAGGAACCCTTCGACCTGGCCGGTCAGCGGCTGTCGTTGACCGCGTCCATCGGTGTCGTCGAGCGGCACGCGGCCGGTACGACGGCCACCGGGCTGATGCAGGCGGCCGACACGACCCTGTACTGGGCCAAGGCCGACGGCAAGGGCCGCTGGACCCTGTTCGACCCCGAGCGCAACGCCCACCGCATGACCCGCCAGGCGCTGTCCTCCACCCTGCGGCCCGCCATCGAACGCGAGGAATTCGCCCTCGAATACCAGCCGTTGGTGGCCATGGAGGACGGCCGGCTCAACGGCGTCGAGGCCCTGATCCGCTGGCACCACCCGCAGTTCGGCACCCTGACGCCGAATCGGTTCATCGGACTGGCCGAGGAGGACGGCTCGATCGTGCAGCTCGGCCGCTGGGCGCTGCACACCGCCTGTCGGCAGGCCCGCCGCTGGCAGCTGGACCACCCCGGCGAACCGCCCATCTTCGTCAGCGTGAACGTCGCCGTACGGCAGGTGTGGGACTCGGACCTGGTGGCCGACGTGGCGGAGATCCTCGCCGAGACCGGACTCGCGCCACAGCTGCTCCAACTGGAGCTGACCGAGTCGGCGGTGATGGGCTCGGCCGGACGCCCGCTCCAGGCCCTCCAGGCCCTCAGCGACATGGGCGTGCGCATCGCCATCGACGACTTCGGCACCGGCTACTCGAACCTCGCCTACCTCAGCCGGCTGCCGGTCTCCACGCTGAAGCTGGACGGCTCCTTCGTACGGGGCTTCCAGTACGACGGCGACAAGAAGGCGATCGCCCCGAACCCGGCCGACGAGGTCATCGTGGAGGCGATGATCCAGCTCGCCCACCGGCTCGGTCTGACGGTCACCGCGGAGTGCGTGGAGACCTCCGCCCAGGCCACCCGGCTGCGCCGGATCGGCTGCGACACCGGACAGGGCTGGCTGTACTCCCGTCCGGTGCCGCCGGATCGTATCTCCGAGCTGCTCGGGGCGCAGGCCTACGCGGTCGGCAATCCGTAGGCGTCCGCGATCAGCTCGTAGGAGCGCAGGCGGAGTTCACCGCGGTGCGCGTGCGAGGTGATCATGAGCTCGTCGGCGCCGGTGCGCTTGCGCAGGTCGTCCAGTCCGGCGCGGACCTCGTCGGCCGTGCCGTGCACGATGTTGGCCGTCCAGGAGGCGACGAACTCCTCCTCCATCGGGCTGAACTCGTGCCGCTCGGCCTCCTCCGGGTCGGGGAACAGTCCGGGGCGGCCGGTGCGCAGCCGGACCATGTTCAGCGCCATCGCCCGGCTCTGCCTGCGGGCCTCCCGCTCGTCGTCCGTGGCGAGGGCGGAGACGCCGATCAGGGCGTACGGCTCGGAGAGGACGGCGGAGGGCCGGAAGGACTCCCGGTACAGGTCGAGCGCCGGGATGGTGTTCTGCGCGGAGAAGTGGTGCGCGAAGGCGAACGGCAGGCCGAGCAGGCCGGCCAGGCGGGCGCTGAAGCCGGAGGAGCCGAGCAGCCAGACGGGCGGCCGGTGCGGCGACTGGACCCCGCCGGGGGTGCTGCCCTGGACCGGTCCCGGGATCGCGTGGATGCGGCGGTACGGGTGGCCGTCCGGGAAGTCGTCGTCCAGGAACCGGGTCAGCTCCGCGAGCTGCTGCGGGAAGTCGTCGGCGCCCTCGTTGAGGGTGTCGGTACGGCGCAGGGCCGCGGCCGTGGCCCCGTCGGTGCCCGGCGCCCGGCCGAGGCCCAGGTCGACCCGGCCCGGGGCCAGCGCCTCCAGCGTGCCGAACTGCTCGGCGATCACCAGCGGGGCGTGGTTGGGCAGCATGACGCCGCCCGAGCCGAGCCGGATGCGGTCGGTGTGGGCGGCCAGGTGGGCGAGGATCACGGCGGGGGAGGAGGAGGCCACACCGGGCATGGAGTGGTGTTCGGCGACCCAGTACCGGTGGAAGCCGCGGGACTCGGTGAACCGGGCGAGCGCGACGCTGGTGCGCAGGGCGTCGGTGGCCGTACTGCCCGCGCCGACGGTCACCAGGTCCAGTACGGAGAGGGGGGCGGGGGCGGTGCCGAGCGTGGTGCCCCGGATCTCGTCTGCCTCGTCTGCCGACACGGTGTGCGCCTCCTGATGCGAGCGTGAGCTGTCCTTCAGCGCCTAACAGGAGAGAGTCCCCGCTTATTCCCTCCGGGCGGCATCGCCGGGGAGGTGCCGGGGCGTCGCTCAGGGGTGCCAGGTCACGCGGTGTTCTGTGAGGTGGGACAGGACGGCGTGGTTCGCCTCCCAGCCGTCGGGGGCTGTGACCATCGGCCGCCTCCGGCGGCGTGCCGGACTCCGTCCGGCGGAGGGGCGTGGGGGTCCTGATCCGCCGGGAGATGCCGGGGTGTTGGTCAGGGCTGCCAGGTCACGCGGTGTTCTCTGAGGTGGGACAGGACGGCGTGGTTCGCCTCCCAGCCGTCCGGGAACTTCACCAGCGTTCCCAGCTGGACCGGTTCCGTGGAGGGGTAGTCGTCCAGCAGGTCGGTCACCCCGGCGCGGCAGATCATGATGCAGGCGTGCCGGTGGCGGGACGCCAGGACGCACAGGCGGCCCGTCTCCAGGTGGAAGGCGGTGGCGTCGGGGCGGCCGGAGAGCGGGTGCAGGACGACCGTGACGTCGTACTCGCGGCCCTGGAGACGGTTCGCCGTGTCGACGGTCACGTCCGGGACGCCGAGGTCGGCCAGGGCCGCGCGGACCGCCGCCGCCTGGTCGCGGTGGGCCGTGCCCACCGCCACGCGGTCGGCCGTCAGGGGGGTGGGGTGCGGCGCGCGCTCGGAGGTGGCCGCGCCGCCCCGGTCCAGCAGCCGGCGGACCACCATCGCCACCGCCCGGACCGCCTCCGGGTCCGTGCGCGGGGTGTGCCGGGCGGGCAGCTCCAGCAGGCCCCAGCCGGACTCCGCGGCCTCGTCGATCACCCGGTCCGGGCCGGAGCCGTCGGAGGGGACGGCGAAGGTCAGCCGGCGGTCCCCGTGGGAGGTGCCGCTGTGGAACGGGGTGTACGGGTAGAACGCGTCCGAGACCAGGGGCGCCGCCGAGGCCGGCAGGCGCCAGGAGACCGGAAGCCGGTGCTGGGGGAGCTCCGGGTTGTGGGCCAGGAGGGTGGTGACCGCCGAGGCCGAGGGGTCGTACGACAGGCCCGCCCACTGCTCGCTGCCGACGATGGAGAAGGGGTCCAGCTGGCCCGGGTCGCCCACGAACAGCGCCCGTTCGAACAGGCCGGCCACGGCGAGCAGCGAATCGGAGCGCATCTGGTACGCCTCGTCCACGATCGCGTGCCGCCAGGGCTCGTCCACCTTCACGTGCGCCCACTTGGCGGCCGTCGAGAGGACCACCGGCAGCCCGCTCAGGTCGGCCGCCTTCGCCGATGTGCGGACCTGCGGCAAGGCGTGCAGCGCCGCGTCGTACGCGTCCGTGTCGCTGCTGTGCAGACGGCCGACGGGCAGGTCCGGGTTCTTCTCGGCCAGACGCAGGACCAAGTCGTCCACCTGCGCGTTCGTCTGGGCCACGATCATCAGCGGGCGCCCGGCAGCGGCGAGTTCGAGCGCCGCGCGGACCACCAGCGTCGACTTGCCGGCACCCGGCGGGGAGTCCACCACCACGCCCCGCTCGGTGCCGTGCAGCGTGTCGTGGAGGATCGCGTCGGTGGCGCGGCCGGCCGCGGCTCCGGGATCGAAGTCGACGGTCGTCACAGCACGTCCTCCTCGGTCACGGTGTCGGGGGCCTCCGCAGCCGGTTCGCCCGGCGGGCCGCCGTGCGTCCACGGGGTCTCCTCCGGGTCCGGCAGCTTCGCGCCGCCGCGCTGCTCGTGCTCGAACAGCGTGAAGCAGACCCGGTCGCCCTTCTCCGGCACCGAGCCGGGCTCCGGCTCCTTCCCGCGGCCCATCTTGTCCAGGACGCGCAGGACCAGCACACCGTCGGCCTCCTGACCGACGAACTCCGCCGACTGCGGCTTGCCGCCCAGCGAGCGGTACACCTTCCCCCGCTCCGCCAGGTGGGGCCGGTCGTCGGTGCGGACCGTCACCAGCGGGCGCGGACTCGGCCGCTTGCCCTCGCTGTACGCCATCACGACGTCGGTCACCTCGCCCGCGAACGCCTCCCCGGCCAGCCGCCGCCCCGCCATCACCAGCGGGTCGTCCAGCGCCTCCTGCGCCTCCAGCCGGGCCTGCTCACGCTCGCGTGTGGCCAGCTTGTTCGCCGCCGTCACCGCGTCGTCCCGGCGCGGCTGCGGGGGCTCACCGGCCAGCACCCGGTCCCGGTGCCCGGTGAACGACCAGCGGTCCCGGGTCCAGCGCCCCTCCACGTGCGCGCCCTCCGGCAGCGCCCGCAGCAGGTCCAGGCCCCGCCACACCGCGTCCCAGGTGGGCCGGGTACGGCTCTCGACCAGGTCGCGGACCTCCCGCTCGGCCCGGGTGAGCGCGGCCAGCCGGTCGTCGGCCTCCAGCGGGTCCTCGGCGGCGGCCAGGGCCGTCCGCGCGCGGTCGTAGCGCTCGATCGCCGGGGCCAGCAGCTTGTTGTCGAACGCCGGGTCGGTGGCGGGGCCGGCCGGCGGGCACAGCAACTGGCCGTCGGCGTCCCTGGCGAGTTCGGCCCGGCGGGCCGCCTCGGCGCCGGTCAGGCCCTGCGGGGGGTCGATCCAGGCCAGCAGCGCGCCCAGGTGCTCGTCCTCCAGGCCCGACTGGCCGGTCGCCCAGTGCCGGGACAGCACATCGGTCAGGGCGAGCAGCAGCGAGGAGCCCGGGACCCGGGCCCGCTCGCCGTAGTGGGTCAGCCAGCGGCCGAGCAACGGCACCCGCGGCGGCGCCGGATAGGGCGCGTCCGGGTCCTGCTCGGCGGTGCGCCGGAACCGCATCGAGCGGCCCAGCAGCCGTACGAAGTCCAGGCCCGTGCGGCTCGGCACGATCAGCTGGGGCGCGTCCGCGCACAGCTCCGCCGCCACCTTGACCCGTTTGCCGGTCTCCGGATCGGTCTCGGTGCGCTCGGCCGCCTCCACGGAGTCGGCGTACGCGTCGATGTAGGGCAGGACGACGTCGGCCAGGTCGGCCAGGAACGTGAAGCGCAGATCGCGGTCGCGGGGCTGCGGTACGACCAGCAGCCGGGGCGCGTCCCGGTCGGTGCCGACCAGCGCGCCGAGCGGGGCGCCCGTCTCACCGGCCGTGGTGAGCGGCACGAACACCAGGGGGTGCTCGGACAGGTGCCGGTGCCGGACGGTCGCGGCGGGCTGCGCCCGGCCCGTGCCGACGGCTTCCAGCCGGGCGAGGGCGGTGATCAGGGACACGGGACCGCCTCCGGGACCTCCCGGGCCTCCCGGGCCTCGCGCAGGGCCTCCGCGCGCAGGGCCGCCGCCCGGCGCAGCGCGGCCACCGCCGGGTCGTCCGGGTCGCCGCCCTCGCCGTGGGCCGCCGCCAGGACCTCCTCGACCGTGGCCAGCCCGCCCAGCTCGGCCCGCAGCGGCCGGCCGAGCCGGGTGACCGCGCCGGCCGCGCGGGCCCGCTCCCGGCAGTGGAAGGCCAGCTCGCAGGCGGACAGGCACTCGGGCGCGTACGTCGCCGGCACCGCCTCCACGGCCGCCGTCAGCTCCTCGGCGGGCCGGTCGGGCGCGAAGCACGTGCCCTCGGGCAGCGCGTCGGCGATCTCCTCGACGCGGGTGAGCCGGGCCAGCTGGCGGGCGGTGACCGCGCGCTGCTTGCGGACGTCCACGGCGGAGCCCGCGGGCAGGTTGGAGAAGTCCTTCGGGCAGACCAGCAGCACCTGGTGGCGCACCCGCGGCACCGGAGCGCCCTCGGGGGCGTGCCCCTGCGGGTCCGCCTCGAGACGCTTCGCGACCTCCTCCAGGGCGAGCACGTACACCGCCGCCTGGCGGGCCGCCGCGCCCACCTTCGCCGGGTCCGCGGAGCCGTCCACCATCGGGAAGGACTTGATCTCCACCACCGACCAGCTGCCGTCCGGGTGCACCACGACCGCGTCCGGCTCCAGGAAGGCGAGCGAACCGGCCACATCCAGGACGAGCATCGGATGGTCCAGGAGCGTCCACCCGCCGGCCCGCGTGGCCTCGCGCAGCGCCAGCGCCGTACGGGCCGTACGCCCCTCCGGGCCGTGCGCGCTCAGGTCGGGTACGGCCGCCGTGGCGGGCGGTTCGGCGCCCGGGTCGAGCCGGGCGTGCGCCAGCCGCAGCAGTTCGGCGCCGCCGTCCGCCTTGACCCGCGCCTCGAACGCGTTGCCCCGGGTCAGCGCGAACTGCGACTGCCCGAAACCGGACGGCGCGCCCAGCGCGCCGGCCAGCCGGGCCTTGTCCACCCCGGCGCCGTCCAGGATCGCCCGCCGGGAGCAGCCCGGGTTCGCCGCGAGCGCCGCGAGGGCGCGGGCGTCCAGGGCCTTGGCCGGTACGTCGGGACCGCGCAGCTCAGCGAGCCGGTGCCGGAGCCCCTTCGCCCGCGTCGCTGGGGGAGGCGTCCGGTCCGGCCGCGGGGTCGAGCCGCGACTCGCGCTGCCGTGGAATTCGCTCACCCGCCGAAGTCTGGCATCCGGCACTGACAATCGGGGAACCCGCGCCCTGCGTGACCGGTGCGGTACGGCGGGACAGCCGGGTCCGCACGAGGTCCGCGGCCCGCAGCACCAGCGGTGCCAGCAGCAGGCCGACGCCCATCACGGCCACGCCCGCGACCGCGTCCAGGAAGTAGTGGTTGGCGGTGCCCATGACCACCAGCGCGGTCACCAGCGGGTAGACGACACCGAGGACCTTCGTCAGGCGCGTGCCGCCGTAGCGCCACAGCATCACACCGCACCACAGCGCCCAGCCCACGTGCAGGCTCGGCATCGCCGCGTACTGGTTGGTCATGCCGCCCATGCCGCGCGGGGCGCTGGCCTCGCCGCCCCACCAGCCGTACGCGCTGTACTGCGCCATCGTGTCCACGAAGCCGTGGCCGGCGGAGAGCAGGCGGGGCGGGCAGGTCGGCAGCAGGGTGAAGCCGATCAGGCCGATGAACGTGGACGTCATCAGCCAGGTGCGGGCCGCCCGGTAGTGCCGGGCACGCGCGCGGAACAGCCAGACCAGGATCACGGGCGTGACCAGGTAGTGCAGCGAGGCGTACCAGAAGTCGGCCGGCACCCCGAGCCAGGGCTCGCGCGTGAACAGCCGGTTCAGCGGGTGCTCCGCGTTCAGGCGCAGGGCCTTCTCGACGCGCAGGATCGCCAGGCCGTGGTCGACGGCGCCGGCGACGTCACCGCGCGCGAGGAGCCGGCCGGCCGAGTAACAGCCGTAGACCAGCAGGATCAGCGGCAGCTCGGTCCACCAGCGCAGCCGGGGTCGCGGGGCCACCTCGGTGCCCGGTGTCTCGGTCTGCGGCATCCGATCGCCCTCCCCCTTCTGCTGTGCGGCTGCGCCCGGCGGGCGACCGTGCCACTTTACGGCGTCCCTACCGCGCCCATGACGGGCGCTCGGATCACGCCGGTGTACGTCAGCCCTCGAAGACGCGGAGATCGCCCGCCGGGTTGCCCGGGAGCGGGGTGCGCGATGATGGAGGGACCGCACCCCTTCGTCGTGCGCCCCCTGTTGTACATCCGCTTGTTCCTTCGGAGAGACCCCATGGCACCGCGCATTCTGCTGGCCCGGCACGGACAGACGGCATGGTCGCTGTCCGGCAAGCACACCGGCAGGACCGATGTGCCGCTGCTGGAGGAGGGCCGGCGCGGGGCCAAGCTGCTCGGCGAGCGGCTGCACCGCGCCCCGCTGGACGGACTGGCGGACGCGGAGGTGCGGACCAGCCCGCTGGTACGCGCGCGGGAGACGTGCGAACTGGCCGGCTTCGGGGACCGTGCCACGGTGTGGGACACGCTGATGGAGTGGGACTACGGCGCGTACGAGGGCATGACCCCGGCCGAGATCCAGGCCGTGCGGCCCGGTTGGCTGATCTGGCGGGACGGGGTCCCGCGGGGCGAGACGATCGCCGAGGTCACCGCGCGCGCGGACGAGGTGGTCTCCTGGGCCCGTTCGGCCGACCGGGACGTCCTGGTCTTCGCCCACGGGCACGTCCTGCGGTCGATCGGGGCGCGGTGGCTGGGGCTGCCGCTGGACTTCGCGGCGCGGATACGGCTGAACCCCACGTCGCTGTCGGTACTGGGCTGGGCCTACGGGGAACCGGCGATCGAGAGCTGGAACGACACGGGGCACCTGGCGGGCTGAGCGGGCGGCCCGCGCCCCGGAGCGGCGCGGGCACCGGAGAACCCCGAAGCCCCGAGACCACCTACACCCGCCGCGGGACGGACGCGTGGCGGTCCAGGAACTCCGACACCCCCGAAGCCCGCCGGTGCGGCAGCAGCACCCGCGCCGTCCCGGCCAGCATCGTCTGGATGCGGGAGGACTGGACCTGGTCCAGCAGCGCCAGCACCCGCAGCCCCGCCTCCGCCGCCTCGTCGGGGCGCCCCTCGCGGGCGAGGTCGTCGGCCAGCTCCGCGGTGTACAGCGCGATGTTCCGCGTGAAGTGGGGGTCCTGGAGGCGCGCCGCCCGCCGCGCGTGCCGGGACGCCCGCCGCCAGTCGCCCAGCGTGGACCAGCACTGCGCCTCCAGCCCCTCCAGCTCGGCCTCCCCGTAGAAGCTCATCCACTCGGGGTCGGCGTCCGAGCGGCCCCGCTCGAACAGGGCGTGCGCCCGGGCCAGCGCCTGCGCGCAGCCGGTGCGGTCGGCGAGCCCCGCCCAGCCGCCCGCCTCGCGCAGCGCCAGCAGGGACATCAGCCGGTCGGAGCCGAGCGGCTGGGCGGCGCGCTGTGCGGCCTGCGCGGCCCGCACCGCCTCCCGGGGCCGCCCGGCGTCCCGGGCCAGGAACGCGGTGTTGCAGAAGGCGTGTGCCTCCAGTGCCGGATCGCCGGTCATACGAGCGGTGGCCAGTGCCTCCGCGTAGTGCGAGCGGGCGTCGTCGAAGCGGCCGGAGTCATGGGCCAGCCAGCCGACGGAGATGGCGAGTTCACCGGCGCCCGCGTGCAGCCGGTCGGCGGTGGTCTGCCGGGTCGCGCCGGCGTCGAGCAGCTCGTAGGCGGCGCGCAGCGGAGCCGCCGCGCGCCGGTAGAGGCCGTCGGCGCCGTGCCGGTCGTCGAGCAGCCGGATGCGGCGGACGGCCTCCTCCAGCGCCGCCGCCTCGGTGGTGCCGGCGCGCCGCAGCGGCCGTTCCGCCGCCGTGGCGCCGGTGGTGAGCCCCAGCGGGGCCAGCGTGGCGGCGGCCATCGTGGCGCCTCCGCCGGTCATGAATGCGCGACGCAGCACGTCGCTCTCCTCGTGGTTCAGGGGGTCTTTCGCAAACGGTTCGTGCGCTTCGTACACCTGGTGCGGTTCAAGCGGCCCCCGTCTCCGCGGGCCCCGCGTGTCGCGGGACCCACCGGTCTCACGGGACTCATACGGCTCCGAAGCCCCGCGGGACTCACCGGGCGCCCCCTCCGCGGGGGCCGTCTCCACCGCCGTACGCGCCGCGCGTCCACGGACGGAGGAGCGGGGCGCGAAGCCGAGGTCGGTGAGCGTGCGGCCGGGGAACAGGTGCAGGAACACCCGTTCGTACGCGTAGTTGGGGCAGCGGATCTCGCCCGCCTCGACCCGGCCGATGTAGCGCGCGTCACAGCTCACCCGCTCACCGATCTCGCGCGCGGCCCGCCGCACCAGCGCCGCGAACTCCGCCGGTGAGCGCCGGCCGCGCAGCTGCCGGAAGGCGAGGTTCGGCCGTGGTGGCCGTTCGGGCTGGGACGAGGTCACGGTTGACGACGCCATGGCCGGGTCCTCTCGTGCGAACCGTCGAACCACGCCGGGACCCGGGCGATTCCTGGACGAGTCGCCCGTGTGACGCCCTGGTTCCGGCGGGCATGAACGTACCCGCTGTGAAGGACCCGCCACGCGGTGTTTGGCTACAAACCGGATATCTCATGCACGATCTGCCATGAAGTGCCATCCTTTGCGGCGCACTTGTGCCGTTGCCGTTGACGCGCTCGGGCGTTGGACTCCACGGACCGCAACAGGGCTGTGTGGTGGAGGCCGGCATGGAGACCAGCCAGAGCAACGATCCTTGTACGTCGCCGTCGTCGTCCACGTGCGCGGGAGGTGACGCGAGATGCGACCTCGTGACGGTACCGACCCGGCAGGGGCTGGAGGCGGTCGACATCCTGCGGCGGGGCGCGGCGGACGCGGTCGGGCCCGTGCTGCACGACGACGGCTGCGGCACCCTCGGCTTCCTGGTGCCGGCCGGTACCGCCGCCGGCTGGGACGTGCCGGGCAGCACCTGCACCGAGACCGACGGCCGCGGGCTGCGGCTGAACCCCGAGCCGCCGGTGGAGGGCTCCGACTGGCTGCTGCCGCCCGGCGAGGCGGACCTCGCCACCGACCCGGTGGTCCTGCGCCGGGCCCTGGGCGAGGCGGCCCGCCTGATCGAGGCGGCCGACAACTGCCGGTGACGCGCCTGCCCCCGGCGGCTGCGAAAATGGGGGGATGGGCAGGTCGAGGAACACACGGCGCGGGTCGGCCGCCGCAGCCGCGGTCGAGGAGCCGGTCGACGGCGGGCTCGCGCAGCTCGTGCCCGACCCGGACCGCGCCCGGGCCTGGACGCTGCTGATCGACGGCGCGCCCCAGTCGCACGTCGACCTGGACGACCCGGCGTACCTGTCCTTCGAGTACCAGCGCCGCCTCGGCCACGTCATCGACCTCGCCGCCCCGCCCGGCAAGCCCGTACACGCCGTGCACCTCGGCGGCGGCGCGCTCACCCTCGCCCGGTACGTCGCCGCGACCCGCCCCCGCTCCACCCAGCAGGTCGTGGAGCGGGACGAGAGCCTGGTGCGGCTCGTCCGCCGGGAGCTGCCGCTGGACCCGGGCGCGCGCATCCGGGTGCGGGCCACCGACGCCCGCGCGGGGCTCGCCAAGGTGCCGGACGGCTGGGCCGACCTGGTCGTCGCCGACGTCTTCAGCGGCGCCCGCACCCCCGCCCACCTCACCTCCACCGAGTTCCTGGACGAGGTCCGGCGCGCCCTGAAGCCCTCCGGTGTCTACACGGCCAACCTCGCCGACGGCCCGCCGCTCGCGCACCTGC
The DNA here is from genome assembly GCF_001514055.1 of Streptomyces corchorusii. Classification (NCBI taxonomy): domain Bacteria; kingdom Bacillati; phylum Actinomycetota; class Actinomycetes; order Kitasatosporales; family Streptomycetaceae; genus Streptomyces; species Streptomyces corchorusii. Next base: position 203,726 of record NZ_KQ948351.1, read on the forward strand.
GCGGCCAGATCGCCACCGCCGCCGCCCGGTTCGGCGAACTCGCGCTGATCGCCGACGCGGCCGTGCTGCGCGGCAAGCGCTTCGGCAACGCGATCCTGGTCGCCTCCGACCTCCCGCTGCCGCTCGCCGAACTCACCCGCCGCGCCGCCTCCGACCCGCACCCCGGCCGGGTCGAACACGGCAGGCGCCTCACCGACTTCACGGGTGGCGCGGTGCCCGTGACGGACGATGCCGCGGTGGCCTCCCCGGCCCCGCCGCCCTCGGTGTTCCGCTAGGGCCTCCGCCCGGAGAATCTCGCCCGGTGGGTCAGTACGTGCCCACCTCGACCCGCGGCGGCCCGTCGTGCCAGGTGCAGAACACCGACACCCGGTCCGCGCCCCGGCTGAACTCCACCCGGATCCAGCTCTCCGTCTTCCACACCTGTATCGACCAGCCCGTCCCCGGGGTCGCCGACACGAGCGAGGCGTCGGCCGGCCGCAGGTCGAACACCGCCCGGCCGCCGTCGGTGTCGTAGGACTTGATCCGGCCGGACGCGGTGGGGGTGACGGTGGGGGACGGGGGCGGGGTCGGTGTGCGGGCCGGCGTGCGCGCGGGCGCCGGCGTCGCCGTCGGCCTGACCGGCCGCTCGCGCGACGGGGTCGGCGACGCGGAGCGCTCCGGTGACGCGGACGTCACGTCCCGGGTGTCCGTGCCGGCGGTCGTGACCGGAAGCGCGCGCGGCGGGTCGTACGCCGTCCCCGTCATCACCGTGTGGACACCCCACCACGACAGCGTGACCGCCGCTCCCGTCGCGAGCAGCCACGCCAGTACGTGTACGAGTCCTCTGCGCATCGCGGGCCATACTGCCCCAGGGGTACCGCCGTTCGCACATGCCCCGAGTTGTCCACAGGCGTCCGCCCGGTGCTGTCGGCATGGCGTACGGTGCGGCGCATGGCACGTGTGCTCGTGGTCGAGGACGACCAGTTCGTACGCTCGGCGCTCATCCGGCATCTGACCGACGCCGCACACACCGTGCGCAGCGTCGGTACGGCACTGGAGGCGCTGCGCGAGGTCGCCCATTTCCGTTTCGACCTGGTCATCCTGGACCTCGGACTGCCCGACCTGGACGGCTCCGAGGCCCTGAAGATGCTGCGCGGGATCACCGACGTACCCGTCATCATCGCCACCGCCCGGGACGACGAGACGGAGATCGTCCGGCTGCTGAACGCCGGGGCGGACGACTATCTGACCAAGCCGTTCTCCGTCGAACACCTCTCCGCCCGGATCGCCGCCGTGCTGCGCCGGGCCCGTGCCGGCGGCGGCGAGGCCCCGTCCTCCTCCGTGCTGCGCGTCGGCGGCCTGACCGTCGACCCGCTGCGCCGCCAGGCCGAGTTGGACGGGGCCCGGCTCGACCTCACCCGCCGCGAGTTCGACCTGCTGGCCTTCCTGGCCGCACGGCCGGGCGTCGTCGTCCCGCGCAAGGAACTCCTCGTCGAGGTCTGGCAGCAGTCCTACGGCGACGACCAGACCATCGACGTCCATCTGTCCTGGCTGCGCCGCAAACTGGGGGAGACGGCCGCCCGCCCGCGCTATCTGCACACGCTGCGGGGCGTCGGGGTGAAGCTGGAACCCCCCTCGGACGGGCAGGCCCCGCGATGAGATGGGCTCTGGTCAAGGTCTGCCTCGCGGTCACCACGATGGTCGTGGTCGCCTTCGCCGTGCCGCTCGGCCTGGTCGTCAAGGAGATGGCCCGCGACCGCGCGTTCTCAGGCGCCGAGCGCAAGGCCGCGGCGGTCGCGCCCGCGCTGTCCATCACCACCGACCGGGACCAGCTGGAGCGGGTGGTGGCCTCGGCCGGCGCCGACTCCGGGATGGCGGTCCACCTGCCCGCCGAGGGCGGCCGGGCCGCGCTCGACCTCGGCCGGCAGCGCGCCGCGGGAGCCGACATCGAGGCCGTACGACGACTCGGCCGCGCCTCCACCACCACCGTCACCGGCGGCTCCACCCTGCTCCAGCCGGTTGCGCTCGGCTCCGGCGCGATAGCCGTGGTCGAGGTGTACGTCCCCGAGTCCGAGGTGACCCACGGCGTGGGCACGGCCTGGGCGGTGCTCGCGGCCGTCGGCCTCGCGCTGATCGTCGGCTCGGTCGCGGTCGCCGACCGGCTCGGCGTGCGCATGGTGCGGCCCGCGCGGCGGCTCGTCGAGGGCGCGCACGAGCTGGGCGAGGGCAAGCTGGGCGCCCGGGTGCCGGAGGACGGCCCGAGCGAACTGCGGCTGGCCGCCGTCGCGTTCAACTCCATGGCCGACCAGGTCGTCCAGCTCCTCGCCAACGAACGGGAGCTGGCCGCCGACCTCTCGCACCGGCTGCGCACCCCGCTCACCGTGCTCCGGCTGAACGCGGCCTCCCTCGGCGCCGGACCGGCCGCCGAGCAGACCCGGGCCGCCGTCGCCCAGTTGGAGCGCGAGGTCGACACCATCATCCGCACGGCCCGCGAGGCCAAGCCGCAGACGGCCGCCGCCGGACCCGGCGCGGGCTGCGACGCGGCCGAAGTGGTCCGCGAACGCATGGAGTTCTGGTCCGCGCTGGCGGAGGACGAGGGCCGCAAGTGGCGGGTGGCCGGCGTCGACCGGCCGGTGCGCGTACCCGTGGCCCGCGCCGACCTGGCCGCCGCGCTCGACGCCCTGCTCGGCAACGTCTTCCGGCACACCGCCGAGGGCACCGCCTTCGCGGTCGACGTGCACAACGGCGAGGACGCGGTGATCGTGCTCGTCTCCGACGCGGGCCCCGGCATAGCCGATCCCGAGGCGGCGATGGCCCGTGGCCGGGGCTCCGGACACACCGGCTCCACCGGCCTGGGCCTGGACATCGTCCGCCGGCTCGCCGAGTCCACCGGCGGAGACGTCCGCATCGGCTCCTCGGTGCTGGGCGGCACCGAGGTGCGGATCTGGTTCCAGCTGGACGCGCAAAAGCGGGTGGGGCGCGTACGGCGGGGGGCCGTACGCAGACGCCGATCGGGCAAATCGGGCTCCACCTTTAACCGTCCCCGATCGCTTCCTTAAGCGAACCCTAAGGTCTGCGACGGACGCCCCGAACAAGCGGTTCGTCCCGTTCGTGATCGCTAGCGTGCTGCCGCACCTCACCCCGTGAACAGCGAAGGCAGGCACGCGCATGAGCACGCACCGGCGCAGGATCAGTGGCAGGAACAAGGCGATAGGCGGCCTGGTGACCGCGGCCGTGATCGGCGGCGGCGCGGTCCTGCTCACCGGCACCGCCAACGCGGCCGGTGTGAACGCCGCCTACACCAGGACCAGCGACTGGTCCACGGGCTACACCGCCCAGTACGTCGTCACCAACAACACCGGCCAGGCAGAGAAGACCTGGACGCTGGAGTTCGACCTCCCGGCGGGCGCCCGGCTCAGCTCCCTGTGGAACGGCGAGTCGAGCGTCAGCGGTCAGCACGTCACCGTGAAGCCGGCCACCTGGGACACCGACGGCCTGGCCCCCGGCAAGTCGGTGACCGTCGGCTTCGTGGTCAACGGCAGCGGCGACCCGACGGGTTGCCGTATCGACGACGCGCGGTGTTCCGCGGACGGCGGCGCGACCCCCGAGCCGAGCGGCCGGCCGCCGCAGACCACCCAGCCACCGACCCCGGCCCCCACCTCCACGTCCACCTCGGCCCCCACCCAGAGCGCACCCGCCACCCAGAGCGCGACCCCCACCCCCACCGGCAGCACCGGATCCGGCACCACCGCCTCCGCCGGCTTCGCCCCCTACGTCGACACCAGCCTCTACCCGGCCTTCGACCTCCTCGGCGCCGCCGACGCGACCGGCGTGAAGAACTACAACCTCGCCTTCCTCACCGACGGCGGCGGCTGCACCCCCAAGTGGGGCGGGGTCACGGACCTCACCAGTGACGCCGTGGCCGCGCAGATCGGCGCGCTGCGCGCCAAGGGCGGTGACGTCCGGGTCTCCTTCGGCGGGGCCTCCGGCTCCGAACTGGCCACCACCTGCTCCTCCGCGGACGCGCTGGCGGCGGCGTACGGCAAAGCGGTCGACTCGTATCGGCTGACCAAGGTCGACTTCGACGTCGAGGGCGGAGCGCTGCCCGACACCGCCGCCAACACCCGCCGCGCCCAGGCCATCGCCAAGCTCCAGGCGCAGCACCCGGGCCTGGACGTCTCCTTCACCCTCCCGGTGATGCCCGAGGGCCTCACCCAGGACGGCGTGAACCTCCTCGCCAACGCCAAGTCCAACGGCGTGCGGATCAACACCGTCAACATCATGGCGATGGACTACGGCGCCTCGTACAGCGGCGACATGGGCACCTACGCCGAGCAGGCCGCGACCGCTACGCAGGCCCAGGTCAAGAGCGTGCTGGGGCTGTCCGACTCCGCCGCCTGGAAGGCCGTGGCCGTCACCCCGATGATCGGCGTCAACGACGTCTCCTCCGAGGTCTTCAAGGTCGACGACGCCGCCCAGCTGGTGGACTTCGCCCGGTCCAAGGGGCTCGGCTGGCTGTCGATGTGGTCGGCGACCCGCGACAAGCAGTGCGCCGGTGGCACCAAGCCCACCGCCGACGCCACGTGCAGCTCCGTCACCCAGGAACCGCTCGCCTTCTCCAAGGCGTTCGGGGCGTACAAGTAGGCGCGCCGCCCACCGATGACCGGGCGAGGGGCCCGGCGGATCACACCCGCCGGGCCCCGCCCCGCTCTCAGGCCCCCGGAGCCACCGGCGGGAGCACCCGCGTCCGCGCCGCCTCCCCGTACCACCGCGCGCTCGACTTCGGCGTCCGCTCCAGCGTGGCGTAGTCCACGTACACCGCGCCGAACCGCTTGCCGTACCCGTACGCCCACTCGAAGTTGTCCATCAGGGACCACAGGTAGTAGCCGCGTACGTCGGCGCCGTCGGCGATGGCGCGGCGCGCCTCCGCCAGGTGGGCGTGCAGGTAGGCGATGCGCTCGGGGTCGTGCACCCGGCCGTCGGGGTCGGGTTTGTCGTCGTAGGCCGCGCCGTTCTCGGTGATGTGGAGGGGGAGGCCGGGCGCCTCGCGCGTGTAGCGCATGAGCAGGTCGTACAGGCCCGTCGGATCGACCGTCCAGCCCATCTCCGTGCGGTCGCCGGGGGTCTGGTGGAACAGGACGTCGTCGGCGGCCGGCCAGGGCGAGTGGTCGCTGGAGCCGTGGCCGTCCGCCCGCGGGCCCCTGGCCCCGCCGGACGCGGCCGAGACCAGCGTCGGGGTGTAGTAGTTCAGGCCCAGCGCGTCCAGCGGGGCGTTGATCGTGCGGACGTCGCCGTCCAGGACGTACGACCAGTCGGTGACCGAGCGCGTGGCCTCGAAGAGCGACGACGGGTACGCCCCGTGCAGGATCGGCCCGTGGAACACACCGTTGGCCAGGTCGTCGATCCGGCGGGCCGCGGCCAGGTCGGCCGGGTCCTGGGAAAGGGGCCGTACGACGGAGGAGTTGAGGCTGATCGCGATCCGGTTGCCGGTCGGCATCGCCGCGCGGAGGGCGGAAACCGCCAGTCCGTGCCCGAGGTTGAGGTGGTGGGCCGCGCGCAGCGAGGCCGCCGGGTCGGTCCGGCCGGGGGCGTGCACCCCGGAGGCGTAGCCCAGGAAGGCGCTGCACCACGGCTCGTTGAGGGTGATCCACTGCTCCACCCGGTCGCCCAGCGCCTCGCCGACGAGCTGCGCGTACTCGGCGAACCGGAACGCGGTGTCCCGCTCCGGCCAGCCGCCCGCGTCCTCCAGCTCCTGCGGCAGGTCCCAGTGGTAGAGGGTGAGCGCCGGTGTGATGCCCCGCGCGAGCAACTCGTCGACCAGGCGGCGGTAGAAGTCCAGGCCCCGCTGGACCGCCGGCCCCCGGCCCGTCGGCTGCACCCGGGACCAGGAGACGGAGAAGCGGTACGCGGTCAGGCCCAGCTCCGCCATGAGCGCCACGTCGTCGCGGTAGCGGTGGTAGTGGTCGACGGCGATGTCCCCGGTCTCGCCGCCGGCCGTCCTGCCCGGCGTATGGCTGAAGGTGTCCCAGATCGAGGGGGTGCGGCCGTCCTCCCGCACCGCCCCCTCGATCTGGTACGCCGAGGTCGCGGCGCCGAAGAGGAAGGCGGGAGGAAAGGCCACGGTCGTCGGTTCGGGCATGAGGGCTCTCCCAGGGGTCGAGTGCACGCATTATGCATGGGAGCGCTCCCACGGCGAAAGGGGCCGACCGCGATCGATATGCCCGGGGGCAACTCCTCGGGCCGACGCCCGACTTCGCAGACCGTCCCGTGTCCGGTCGGTCGCCGCGCGGCTTCTCGGGCTGAACTGCGACTTCTCGGGCCGAGGTTCGGCCTCTCGGCTGACCCGCGTCCTCCTGTCCGCCGCACGGCGTCTCAGGCCAACCCCGGAACCCCGGCCCCCAGCCCCCAACCCTCAACCCCAGCCCCGGAACCCCAACCCGAACCCCAGCCCCCGAACCCCAACCCCCCACCCCCTCACGCCGACCCGCGCACCACCAGTTCCGTCGGCAGGACCACTTCGCGGCGGCCGGTGCCATGGTGGGCGATCTCCTCCAGCAGCAGGCTCGCCATCGTGCGGCCCATCTCCTCCAGCGGCTGGCGCACGCTGGTCAACGGGGGATCGATGTGCCGGGCCACGATGGAGTCGTCGAAGCCGATCAGCGCCACGTCGTGCGGCACCCGCCGCCCCGCCGCGCGCAGTTCCAGCACCGCGCCGGACGCCATCACGTCGGAGGCGGCGAAGACGGCGTCCAGGTCCGGGCGCCGGCGCAGCAGTTCCCGCATGGCCACGCGTCCGCCCTCCTCGGTGAAGTCGCCCGCCGCGATGAGGTCGTCCACGACGGCGACCCCGGCCTCGTACAGCGCCTCCCGGTAGCCGTCGAGCCGCGCCCGCGCCACATCCATGTCCAGCGGGCCGGTGATGGTGCCGATGGACCGGCGTCCGCCCGCCAGCAGATGCCGGACGGCGAGCCGGGCGCCGCCCCGGTTGTCCGCGCGGACGTGGCCCAGCCGCTCGCGGTCGCTGCGCCGCCCGGCCAGCACGGTCGGCACGGCCAGTTCCTCCAGCCGGTCGGGCAGGGTGTCGTCCCCGTGGACCGCCATCATCAGGACGCCGTCCACCCGGTGGGCGGCCAGGTAGGCGGCGAGCCGGCCGTGCTCCTTCTCGTCGCCCGTGAGGACGAGCAGCAACTGCATGCCGGCACCGGCGAGTCCGGTGGACACGCCCCGGATGATCCCGGAGAAGTACGGTTCCGAGAAGAGCCGGGTCTCGGCGTCGGGCACGACCAGCGCGACCGCGTCCGTGCGCCGGGTGGCGAGCGAACGGGCGGCGCGGTTGGGGACGTAGCCGAGTTCCGCGATGGCCTGTTCCACGGCCGCCCGGGAGCGTGCGCTGACCTTGGGGGAGCCGTTGATCACCCGCGAGACCGTTCCGCGGCCCACCCCGGCGCGCGCGGCCACCGCGTTCAGGGTCGGGCGCCGGACGTCCGCGGTCCTGTGCGGCTGCGGCTGTTCGGCAGGGCTCATCGTTCACCTTCCGGCGGTCCGGTTGAGGGGCGCTTCATTCTGACCCAGGGCGTCCGGCAAGGGGTGGGCGCGTGGGCGCAGTTGGCCGTGAACGGGGAGCGACCCGCCGGTGACCTGCTACGACGCTGCGGGGAACGGCCAGATGACGGGCCGGTTGCGCCGGGTCGCGCAACACGTTCGCGTGACACGCGGAACACGCTTAGGCAACAAGCCCGTATTCAAGTCTTGACACCCGGGCCCGGCACCGACGAGTCTTCCGGCATGCCGCGTGGGAGCGGTCCCACGGGGTGACCGGGGTCTCTTCCGCTTGGATCGAATCACCCATGGCCTTCCCCTCTACCTTGCATGGCACACCGTTGACCAGCACGTTCCCGCCGCACGCCGTGTGCTGTTGGCTAGCCGCTGCTCGAACCGAGAGGGCAGGTCCGGACCGTCAGGCCTGACGGTCCGATTCCTGAGGTCCCGTTCCCCACTGGAACAAGGAGTAGTGGAATGCGCATCACCCGTACCGGCGGTGGTCACGGCCGCAGAACCGCGACGCTGGCCACGACGGTCCTGACGGCCTCCGCGCTGCTGCTGACCGGTTGCAGCAGCGACGACGACTCGGACACGGACGCCAACGGGAACATCACCCTCACGGTGGCCGACTTCGGGCAGTTCGGCTACAAGGAGGCCGGACTGTTCGCCAAGTACCACGAGCTGCACCCGAAGATCACGGTCAAGGAAGAGACCACCGCCAACGAGCAGGACTACTACCCGAAGCTCCTTCAGCAGCTGAACACGGGCAGCGGCCTCGCGGACGTCACGGGCATCGAGGTCGGGCGCATCAAGGAGGTCGTGGACACCCAGTCGGCCAAGTTCGCCGACCTCAGCAAGACGATCAACGTGAACGACTGGGTGTCCTGGAAGGAGAAGCAGGCCACCGCCAAGGACGGCACGGTGATCGGCGCCGGTACCGACATCGGCCCCATGTCCCTGTGCTACCGCAAGGACCTCTTCAAGGAGGCCGGCCTGCCCAGCGACCGCGAGGCCGTCGCCAAGGCCGTCGCCGGCGGCTGGGAGGACTACCTCAAGCTCGGCGAGCAGTACAAGAAGAAGGCGCCCTCCGGCACCTACTTCATGGACTCCGCGTCCGCCATGTACAACGCGGTCGTCAGCTCCTCCGCCCAGCAGTACTACGACGCCGACGGCAAGCCGGTCTACAAGGACAGCCCGTCCGTGCAGCAGGGCTGGAACCTGGCCGCCGAGGCCGCCGACAAGAAGCTGACCCAGGGCCTGCCGCAGTTCACCGACGCCTGGACCGCGGCCCTCCGCAAGGGCACCGTGGCCACCGTGGCCTGCCCCGCCTGGATGGCCGCCCAGATCTCCGTCAACTCCGGCGACTCCTTCAAGGGCAAGTGGGACATCTCCCGCGCCCCCGGCTCGACCGCGGCCAACTGGGGCGGCAGCTTCCTCGCCGTCCCGAAGAGCGGCAAGCACGTCAAGGAGGCCACGGAGCTCGTCAAGTGGCTGACCGCCCCGGAGCAGCAGGCCGCGGTGTTCAAGGCGATCGGTGTCTTCCCGTCCAACAAGGGCGCCTACGAGCTGGCCGACGTGAAGAGCGCCAAGCTGCCGTACTTCAGCGACGCCCCCATCGGCCAGATCTACGCCGAGGAGGCCAAGTCCATCCCCGAGGCGGTGCTCGGCGCGAAGGACGGCGTGATCAAGGACACGATCTCCAACCAGATCAACAACATGGAGAAGCGGGGCACCAAGCCCGCCGACGCGTGGAAGGCCGCGACCGACTCGATCGACAAGGCGCTCGGCTAGCCGTACCGGGTGCGGGGGCCCACCGGGCGCCCGCGCCCCCACGCGCTCGACGACGTGAGCGGTGCCCGACGGCGGGCGCCGCCCACGGCACCACCCGGCGGGACCCGGCAGCCGACGGCCGGGGCTCCGCCCCACACGCACGTCAGGCCGCGGCGTGGGCCGTTCGCCACCGTACCGATCCGCGCGGGGAGGGGCGGACCGACCCCGGTCCCCGAACGCGCTTCCCGCCCCACCCGGCCGAAACCTCCAGGGAAGGACTCCCTCCGTGGCAACGACAACCCCCGCCCGGGGCGCCTACACCCCGCCGCCCGGCGGCACCGGTGCCGCGTCGAACGGACGCGGCACCTGGCGCAGCCGGCTGTGGCGCTTCGACGACAAGGCCTCGCCGTACGCCTACATAGCCCCCTTCTTCCTGATCTTCGGCGCCTTCGGGCTCTACCCACTGCTGTACACGGGCTGGATCGCCCTGCACCGGGTGGAGATGACGAGCCTGGACCAGTCCCAGTGGGTCGGCTGGGACAACTTCGCCAAGATCCTCCAGGACTCCGAGTTCTGGACGGCCGTCACCAACACCTTCGTCATCGGTGTCATCTCCACCGTCCCGCAGCTGCTCGTGGCGCTGGGCCTGGCCCATCTGCTCAACTACAAGCTGCGCGCCAGCACCTTCTGGCGCACGATCATCCTCACCCCGTACGCCACCTCGGTGGCCACGGCCGCCCTGGTCTTCGCGCTGGTCTTCCGCGCCGACGGCGGCATCCTCAACTGGGTGCTGCACTTCTTCGGCGCCGGCAACATCGACTGGGCCGACGGGGAGTGGACCTCCAAGATCGCCATCTCGGTCATCATCATCTGGCGGTGGACCGGCTACAACGCGCTGATCTACCTGGCGGCCATGCAGGCGGTCCCCACCGACCTGTACGAGGCCGCCTCCATCGACGGAGCGAGCCGGTGGCAGCAGTTCCGCAAGGTGACCATCCCCTCGCTGCGGCCCACGATCCTGTTCACCATCGTGATCTCCACCATCGGCTCGATGCAGCTGTTCGGTGAGCCGCTGCTGCTCCAGGGCGGCACCCTCGGCTCGATCGGCGGCAGCGAGCACCAGTACGAGACACTCAGCATCTACCTCTTCAACTACGGCTGGAAGCTGGGCCACCTGGGTCCGGCGGCGGCCGTGGCCTGGGCCATGCTCGTCCTGCTGCTGCTCATCGCCCTGATCAACTGGATCGTCGGCCGGTTCATGCGCAAGAGCGCGGCCTGACGGGAGCGACATCGATGACCACGACCAGTCCCACCACGACCGCGCCGGACCTCGGCCCGGCACCGCTTCCCACCGCGCCCGGCAAGGGCCGCGCCCGCTTCAAGATAGGAGCCGGCCAGCAGCTCAGGGGCGGTCCGTTCACCTACGTCGCCCTCGTCGTCGTCGGCCTCGGATCGATCTTCCCGCTGTACTGGACCCTGGTGGCCGCCTCGCACGACCAGCAGCGGGTCCTGGACACCCCGCCGCCGCTCGTGCCGGGCGGCAAACTGTGGCACAACCTCCAGGCGGCCTGGGAGCAGGCCCACCTGGGCAAGGCCATCGTCAACAGCGTCATCGTGGCCGGCTGCATCACCGTCGCCACCCTGTTCTTCTGCACCCTCGCCGGCTACGCCTTCGCCAAGATGCGCTTCCGGGGCCGTGGCGTGCTGATGACCGCGGTGATCGCCACGCTGACGATCCCGCCCCAGCTCAGCGTCGTCCCGCTGTTCATGATGATGTCGGACATCGGGTGGGGCGGAAAGCTGGAGTCGGTGATCTTCCCGACCCTGGTCGGCGCGTTCGGCGTCTTCTTCATGCGCCAGTACCTGATCGAGGCCCTGCCGTACGAGCTGATCGAGGCGGCCAAGGTCGACGGGGCGAGCAACTTCCGCATCGTGTGGAGCGTGGTGCTGCCCGTGGCCCGGCCCGCGATGATGGTGCTGGGCATGCTCACCTTCGTCCAGGCGTGGAACGACTTCTTCTGGCCCTTCCTCGCGCTGAACCAGGAGAACCCCACCATCCAGGTGGCGCTCGGCCAGCTCAGCGCCTCCTACACCCCCGATCAGAGCATCGTCATGGCCGGTGCGCTGATCAGCACCCTGCCGCTGCTGCTGGTCTTCGTGATCTTCGGCAAGCAGATCGTCGGAGGGATCATGGCGGGCGCCGTCAAGGGCTGAGCCCTGCCGGTGCCGCGGGGCCGCCACGCCACGATGCCGGCCCCGCCCCCCTGGCCGGCGCGCGCCGCGTCCCGTCGGCCCGCCCTCGTCTCCGGTCCGGTACCGCCCGCACAGGCCGCCCCGCAGCGGGCCGTACCGGACCGGGCACCACCCCGCCGCGCCCCGCCCTCCCTCCCCCTTCACTCCCGCACCGCCGGACCGCCGTCCGTCGTCCGTTTCTCACCCCCCTTTGGGAGCGTTCTCACCATGACCGCCGTACGACCCGAGACCACGGCCCAGCCGGCCTCGGACACCTCCTTCCCGACCGGCTTCGTCTGGGGTGCCGCCACCGCCGCCTACCAGGTGGAGGGCGCCGCCGCCGAGGACGGCCGCACCCCCTCCATCTGGGACACCTTCAGCCACACCCCCGGCAAGGTGCGCAACGGCGACACCGGTGACATCGCCGCCGACCACTACCACCGGTACCGCGACGACGTCGCCCTGATGAAGGAACTCGGCCTCAAGGCCTACCGCTTCTCCATCTCCTGGTCCCGGGTGCAGCCCACCGGCCGCGGGCCCGCCGTCGAGCGCGGCCTGGACTTCTACCGCCGCCTCACCGACGAGCTCCTGGAGGCGGGCATCACGCCCGTCGCCACCCTCTACCACTGGGACCTGCCGCAGGAGCTGGAGGACGTCGGCGGCTGGCCGCACCGCGACACCGCCCACCGCTTCGCCGACTACGCCGACATCATGGCCCGCGCCCTCGGCGACCGGGTCGGCGTGTGGACCACCCTCAACGAACCGTGGTGCTCGGCGTTCCTGGGCTACGGTTCCGGCGTGCACGCGCCCGGGCGGACCGACCCGGCCGCCACCCTGCGCGCCGCGCACCACCTGAACCTGGCCCACGGCCGGGCCGTCGGCGCCCTGCGCGCCGCCCTGCCGTCGTCCGCCCAGACCTCGATCACCCTCAACCTGCACCAGGTGCGCCCGCTCACCGGCAGCCCCGAGGATGCCGAGGCCGCCCGCCGCATCGACGCGGTCGGCAACCGGATCTTCACCGGGCCCCTCCTGGACGGCGCCTACCCCGAGGACCTGCTGGCCGACACCGCCCACCTGGTCGACTGGGCGGAGCTGGTGCACGACGGGGACCTGGCGGAGATCTCCCGGCCCATCGACGTGCTCGGCGTCAACTACTACTCGCCGACCGTGGTCTCGCTGCCCGCCGACGGAGCCGCCAGCACCCGCAACGACGGCCACGGCGCCAGCGACCACTCCCCGTGGACCGGCTCCGAGCACGTCGCCTTCCACCTCGCCAACGACGATCTGACGGCGATGAACTGGGCCATCGACGCGAGCGGACTGCACACGCTGCTGACCGGGCTGGCGGCCTCGCACCCGCGGCTTCCGCTGATGGTCACCGAGAACGGCGCCGCCTTCGACGACTACGTCTCCCCGGAGGGACGGGTCAACGACCCGCAGCGCATCGCCTATCTCCACTCCCACCTGGACGCCGTCCGCCGCGCCATCGCCGACGGCGCCGACGTGCGCGGCTACTTCCTGTGGTCGCTGCTGGACAACTTCGAGTGGTCCTACGGCTATTCGAAGCGCTTCGGCACCGTCTACGTCGACTACGCCACCCAGCGCCGCATCCCCAAGGCCAGCGCCCACTGGTACGCCGAGGTGATCCGGAACAACGCCCTGCCCGCCTGACCGGCGCCCGCGGCGGGCCCGGCCGGGACACCGGCCGTGCCCGCCGCCGCGGACGGAAGCGGAAGCGCCCCGGTCACGGCTGTTACATTCCTGGCCTGAACGGCGGTGAACGGAAGGCGGCGACCATGGCAGGCAACGGTGGGAGAGGCCGGGGCGGCCGGCGGCCGACCCTGGAAGAGGTCGCCGCCCGGGCCGGGGTCGGGCGGGGCACCGTCTCCCGGGTGATCAACGGCTCGCCCCGGGTCAGCGACGCCACCCGCGCCGCGGTGGAGGCCGCCGTCGCCGAACTCGGCTACGTGCCCAACACCGCCGCCCGCGCCCTCGCGGCCAACCGCACCGACGCCATCGCCCTGGTCGTCCCCGAACCGGAGACCCGGTTCTTCGCCGAGCCGTACTTCTCCGACATGCTGCGCGGGGTCGGCGCCGAACTCTCCGACACCGAGATGCAGTTGCTGCTGATCTTCGCCGGCAGCGACCGCGAGCGGCAGCGCCTGGCCCAGTACCTGGCGGCCCACCGCGTCGACGGCGTCCTCCTGGTCTCCGTCCACGCCGACGACCCGCTCCCGGACCTGCTCGCCCAGCTGGAGATCCCGGCCGTGATCAGCGGCCCCCGCTCGGCGGCCGAGTCGCTCCCCTCGGTGGACTCCGACAACTACGGCGGCGCCCGCTCGGCGGTGGAGCACCTGCTGGGCCGGGGCCGCCGCCGGATCGCGCACATCACCGGCCGCCTGGACGTCTACGGCGCCCAGCGCCGCGTCGACGGCTACCGCGACGCCCTGCGCGACGCGGGCCACCCGGTGGACGAACTGCTGATCGTGCCGGGTGACTTCACCGACGAGGGCGGGCGCCGGGCGATGACGACCCTGCTGTCCCGCCACCCCGACCTGGACGCCGTCTTCGCCGGCTCGGACGTGATGGCGGCCGGCGCCCGGCAGGTGCTGCGCGAGGCGGGCCGGCGCATCCCCGACGACGTCGCGCTGGTCGGGTACGACGACTCCGCCATCGCCCGGCACATGGACCCGCCGCTCACCAGCGTCCGCCAGCCCATCGAGGAGATGGGCCGCGCGATGATCGACCTCCTCCTCACGGAGATCGCCGACCGCCGCCCGGCGGCGTCCCGGGGCGTCGACCGCCATCAGGCGGTCCTGCCGACGGAACTGGTGGTCCGGGCGTCGTCGTGACGTCCCGCACGGCCGGCCCCGGCCGGTGCGGGACGGCGGCGCGCGGGGGCCCGGACAACGAAACAGCCGGTGACCCGTCTTGCGACGGAGTCACCGGCTGATTACTCAGGGTGAGTGACGGGACTCGAACCCGCGACATCCTGGACCACAACCAGGTGCTCTACCAGCTGAGCTACACCCACCACGACCGGCTGTCCGAGGAGTGCTCTCCCCGACCGGCCGAGAAGAAGTCTACAGGGTCCGAAGGGGTGCTCGCGCACAGGTTTTCGCGCGGCCCCCGTGGCGGCTACCGGGCGGGCAGGACGTGCTTGGCGGCGATCGCCTTCGCGGTGTCGGAGTCCGGCCCGGGCTGCGGCACGAAGATGGCCTCGCGGTAGTAGCGCAGCTCGGCGATCGACTCGCGGATGTCGGCGAGGGCCCGGTGGTTGCCGTTCTTCTCCGGGCTGTTGAAGTACGCCCGCGGGTACCAGCGGCGGGCCAGCTCCTTGATCGAGGAGACGTCGACGATGCGGTAGTGGAGGTAGTCCTCCAGGGTCGGCATGTCCCGCAGGAGGAACCCGCGGTCGGTGCCGACCGAGTTGCCGCACAGCGGGGCCTTGCCTGGCTCCTTCACGTGCTCCCGGACGTAGGCGAGGACCTGCTCCTCGGCGTCCTCAAGGGTCGTGCCGCTCTCCAGCTCGGCGAGCAGCCCGGACGCGGTGTGCATCCGACGCACCACCTCCGGCATCGTCTCCAGCGCCCGGTCCGGCGGGCGGATGACGATGTCCACCCCCTCGCCGAGTACGTTCAGCTCGGAGTCGGTGACGAGGGCGGCCACCTCGATGAGAGCGTCGTCGGACAGCGAGAGGCCGGTCATCTCGCAGTCGATCCACACCATGCGATCGTTCATGCGACCACCCTAAAGCGGGCCTGAGGTTTTGCGTGCCCCCGTGTTCGGCGCGGGAAGGGGGCGGGATGCTCCCGCCCCCTTCCCGTCGCGCTCAGTTACCGCTGCGCGGACCCGGCAGCAGGCCCACCGCGCCCGCCGTGGCGCGGCGGCTCTGGAGGGGCACCCCGCTGTCGCGGTGCTCGTGGAGCAGGGGGGCCGGGTTCACCGGGCCGGGACCCGGCAGACCCGAGGGCGCGCCCTGCTGGCCGGCCGGCGGCACGGACGGCTCCGCCTCACCCGGCTTGTCGCCCTGCGGCCGGCGGGCCCGGTAGGCGGCCCGGTAGGCGGCGGGGGAGGAGCCGAGCTGGCGGCGGAAGTGGCCGCGCAGGGCCACCGGCGAGCGGAACCCGCACCGGCCCGCCACCTCGTCCACGGAGTAGTCCGACGTCTCCAGCAGGCGCTGGGCCTGGAGCACGCGCTGGGTGATCAGCCACTGGAGCGGCGCGCTGCCCGTCAGCGAGCGGAACCGGCGGTCGAACGTACGGCGGCTCATGTAGGCGCGTGCCGCCAGCGTCTCCACGTCGAACTGCTCGTGGAGGTGTTCCAGCGCCCAGGCGACGACCTCGGCGAGCGGGTCGGCGCCGATCTCCTCCGGTAAAGACCGGTCGAGATAGCGCTCCTGGCCGCCCGACCGGCGCGGCGGGACCACCAGGCGCCGGGCGAGCGCTCCGGCCGCCTCGTTGCCGTGGTCCGTCCGCACGATGTGGAGACAGAGATCGATTCCGGCCGCCGTACCCGCGCTCGTCAACACGTCGCCGTCGTCGACGAACAGCTCGCGCGGATCGACGTGCACCGACGGATAGCGCTTGGCCAGCGTCGGCGCGTACATCCAGTGCGTGGTCGCCGGGCGGCCGTCCAGCAGTCCGGCCGCCGCGAGCACGAACGCGCCCGTGCACAGCCCGACGATGCGGGCGCCCTCCTCGTGGGCCCGGCGCAGCGCGTCCAGTGCTTCCTCCGGCGGCGGCGAGGTGATCGAACGCCAGGCCGGTACGACGACCGTCCCGGCGCGTGAGATCGCCTCCAGCCCATGCGGCGCGGTGAGTTCCAGGCCCCCTGTGGTCCGCAGCGGGCCTTCCTCGCCGGCACACACCAGAAGGCGGTAGCGCGGCACGCCGGCGTCCTGGCGGTCGATCCCGAACACCGACAGCGGAATGGAACTCTCGAAGATGGGGCCGCCGCTGAACAGCAGCACCGCGACGATCTCCTTGCGGCGTCGCCCGGACAGTTTCCGGGCTGCGGCGTCCGGCGAGGCAGTGGAGTCGTGGCTCATACTGCTAAGCCCCCCTCGGTGGTCGCGGCTCCTCGGTTGTGTCGCTCCTGCACGTTTCCCCTCGGTCCTGCACGAGTCCCCCGCCGTAAGACAGTCAAGATCGAATCTACTGGCTCCCGCGATCACGCGGTGACCAGTTCCACACGCGGCACATTGTCGACATGACAACTTGGCGTGAAGCATTCGATCACGAAGCGTTGCACTCGCGAGGCGTGCAGGGAAGTGCGCCTTGTCGCAGTGGCCAAACCGCGTAGGGTGCACAGCGGCCCGTAGACCCTTTCCGTGCAGGTGGAACGGGGGTTGGGGGGTGGTTCGGACCCCTCCTGGTCGATATCCAGAAGTTGGCTGAAAAGCAGCGCTCGCAGATACGGAAACAGGTCAGTCGACCGGTGTCTGCTCCCGGGTGTGACGTCCGCCTCTTTGCGCGGCGCAACGCTCGGCGCACCGCTCGGAACGGCGCAGCAGCACCCGGCAAGCGGCCGTGACGGCGGCGAGGCCCAGCGCGGTGCCCGTGGCGCCGGCCAGCGAGGTGCCGTACCAGAGGAGGACCACGGGCACGAGCACGCAGCTGAAGGCGGCCCAGCGGATCACATCGCTCACGCTGTCCGGTGCGGGGCGCGGGTCGCGGCGGGGTCGGGCTCCGGGCATCTCGTACTCCCTGTGGCGGTGGCTCACCCCGGTTCAACGTCCGTCCGACCGGTCGGTCACCGAACGCGCATCTGTGAATCCCGTGCAAACCGCCTGTACGGGGCAGCAACCATTGCGCTGCGGGCGCGGCTCGTGCATGCTCCGGTGAACCCCTACGGACGTCGGGGACCGCTCACGGAGCGTGCGCGGGATCTGGGCTCAGGAGGCGTGCCGCCGTACCCTTGGGGGTATGGGCTTGGGAAGATGTTTCCCGGACACAGCTCCGCAGCACGCTTCCGCAGCACACTGTCGTCCCACCCATAAAGGATCACAACGCCGAGACAGCCATGGCCGGTCACGAATTCTCCGAACCCGCGGACCGCAAGCGGCCGGTCGCCGACCCCACGGCGGCCGATCCCCTGGCGGCGGCGGAGCCACGCCCGTCCTGCGACCCCGCCTTCCGGCACGGAGTCGTCGTCGGTTTCGACGGCTCCACCTCCAGTGAGCGCGCCCTCGCCTACGCGATCGGCATGGCCCACCGCTCCCGTTCCGGTCTGATCATCGTGCATGTCGCCAACCGGCTGCCCACCACGGTGTGGGCCGGCTGCGAGCCGCCCGTCTTCGTGGACGTCCCGGACCACCGCACGGAGGTCCTGGGCCTGGAGCTGGCCTGCGCGGACTACCTGGCCGAGGTCCCGTGGATCCTGGTCGAGCGGGGCGGGGACATCTGTCACGAACTCGAAGAGGTCGGCCGCGAGTACGAGGCCGACGCGATCGTGGTCGGCTCCACGCACGGCATCGTCGGCCGGATCTTCGGCTCGGTCGCGGGGCGGCTCGCCAAGCGGGCGCAGCGGCCCGTGATCGTCATCCCCTGACGTCCCACGCTTCGTCAACTCCCTTGGTGCGGCGCGAAACTACTCGTGCGTAGAGGTGGTTCGTGCCCTTGTGAAGGGCATATACCGGTCGGCTGCGGGCCGGGGGGTGACGGCCGCCGGCTGAGATCGAGCAGCACGGAAAGGACCCCCACGTGCTAGGTGGCACACGTGGGGGTCCGTTCTGTGTCCGCTACTCGACCGTCACCGACTTGGCGAGGTTCCTCGGCTTGTCTATGTCCCGGCCCAGGGCCTTCGCCGTGTGGTACGCCAGGAGCTGGAGGGGGATGCCCATCAGGATCGGGTCCAGCTCGTCCTCGTTCTTCGGGACGAGGATCGTCTGGTCCGCCTTCTCCTGGTGCTGGTGGGCCACCGCCAGGATCTTGCCCTCGCGGGCCTTGATCTCCTCCAGGGCCGCGCGGTTCTTCTCCAGCAGGTCGTCGTCGGGGACGATCGCGACCGTGGGCAGGGCCGGCTCGATGAGGGCCAGCGGGCCGTGCTTCAGCTCGGAGGCGGGGTAGGCCTCGGCGTGGATGTAGGAGACCTCCTTGAGCTTCAGGGAGGCCTCGCGGGCCACCGGGTAGCCCCGGACGCGGCCGATGAAGAGCATCGAGCGGGCGTCGGCGTAGCTCTCCGCCAGCTTCTTGATCTCCTCCTCCTGGTCCAGGATCTCGGTGATCTGCTGGGGCAGCCTGCGCAGGCCCTCGATGATCCGCTTGCCGTCGCGGACCGAGAGGTCGCGGGTGCGGCCGAGGTGCAGGGCGAGCAGCGCGAAGGCGACCGTGGTGTTGGTGAAGCACTTCGTGGAGACCACGCAGACCTCGGGGCCCGCGTGGACGTAGATGCCGCCGTCGGCCTCGCGGGCGATCGCGGAGCCGACGACGTTGACCACGCCGAGGACCCGCGCGCCCTTGCGCTTGAGCTCCTGCACGGCGGCCAGGACGTCGTACGTCTCACCGGACTGGGAGACCGCGATGTACAGGGTGTCGGGGTCGACGACCGCGTTGCGGTAGCGGAACTCGGAGGCGGGCTCGGCGTCGGCGGGGATGCGGGCCAGCTCCTCGATCATCTGGGCGCCGATCATGCCCGCGTGGTACGAGGTGCCGCAGCCGAGGATCTTCACGCGGCGGATCTGCCGGGCCTCGCGGGCGTCCAGGTTGAGGCCGCCCAGGTGCACGGTGGAGAAGCGGTCGTCGATGCGGCCGCGCAGCACGCGGTCCACGGCGTCGGCCTGCTCGTGGATCTCCTTGTGCATGTAGGTGTCGTGGCCGCCCATGTCGTAGGAGGCCGCCTCCCACTCCACGGTGGTCGGCTCGGCCGAGGTGCGGGTGCCCTCGGTGGTGTACGTGCGGAAGTCGTCGGCCTTGAGGGTGGCCATCTCGCCGTCGTCCAGCGTCACTATCTGCCGGGTGTGGGCGACCAGGGCGGCGATGTCCGATGCGACGAACATCTCCTTCTCGCCGATGCCGAGGACGACCGGGGAGCCGTTGCGGGCCACCACGATGCGGTCGGAGAAGTCGGCGTGCATGACCGCGATGCCGTACGTGCCCTCGACCACCCGCAGGGCCTCGCGGACCTTGTCCTCCAGCTTCTCGGCCTGCGAGCGGGCGATCAGGTGGGTGAGGACCTCGGTGTCGGTCTCGGAGAGGAACTCGACGCCGTCCGCCTCCAGCTTGCGGCGCAGGTCGGCGGCGTTGTCAATGATGCCGTTGTGGACGACGGCGACCTTGTTGTCGGCCGACATGTGCGGGTGGGCGTTCACGTCGGACGGGGCGCCGTGGGTGGCCCAGCGGGTGTGGGCGATGCCGGTGGTGCCCTTGAAGCGCGCCGGGACCTTGGCCTCCAGGTCGCGCACCCGGCCCTTGGCCTTGACCATCTTCAGGCCGGGCGTCTTCGGGGAGGTGACGACGACGCCCGCGGAGTCGTAGCCGCGGTACTCCAGGCGCTGGAGGCCCTCCAGGAGGAGGGGAGCGACGTCACGCTTCCCGATGTATCCGACAATTCCGCACATGTATAGAGGTATCCCTTGGCTGTCGCTGGGCCGGGCTGCCGCCGGCCGGGTTCCGGCTGGTTTCAGCCGTAGACCATGCGGCGCAGCTGCCTGAGCGTCAGCTCCGGCGGCGCCACCGCCCGGTACTTCAGGTCCGCCCCGATCCGTTCGAAGATCTCCGCGTTCACCAGGCCCTGGGCCTGGAGTTCGCGGTGGCGGCGGCGGACGAACTCCTGGGTCGTCTCGTCGAAGTAGGCGAGCACGTCCTGGACCACGCGCAGCGCCTCGCCCCGGCTGAGGGGCGTGGACCGCGTCAGGTGATCAAGGAGTTCGTCGTGCACCCGGTAGATCCTGGAGTACCGGCGCCTGTTTCGCAAGAATCGTGCCCGATTCCGGGCAAGCGACTGTTGAAACTCTTATGGGGCTCTGTTCGCGAGCTGTCCATCCCGTGTCCTGCGACTCGTTGCCCGAACAGACGAGTTTCAGACGCCATGGACATTCCTCGTATGGGAGTACCCGAGAAGCTGGCCGCGCGCATGAGCATGGCCGAGCAGCATGAGTACCTGCGCGCCAGATTCTCGCGGCGCACCATGATCAGGGGCGGCGCGGTCACGCTGGGCGCCGTAGCGGGTGGCGCGTTCGTGCCGGGCGCCACCGCCCAGGCGGCCGTGCCGACCCGGCAAACCGCCCCCGCCGCCCAGCACGTCGACGGCGCCCTCGTCGCCCCCTTCGGCCGCCACCTGGCCTGGGGCAACGACCCGCGCACCGAGATCACCGTCTCCTGGCAGGTCCCGGTCGCCGTCAAGAAGCCGTTCATCCGCGTCGGCGCCCACCCCTGGGACCTCTCGCGCAAGATCGACGCCGAGGTCCGCACCCTCTACACCCCGGCCGGTGTCGGCGCGAGCGGCGACCACACCCAGTACTACCTGCACGCCAAGCTGACCCACCTGCGCCCCGGCAAGACCTACTACTACGGCGTCGGCCACGAGGGCTTCGACCCGGCCGAGCCGCACCTGCTGGGCACGGTCGGCACGTTCACCACCGCCCCCGCCCACAAGGCGCCGTTCACCTTCACCGCCTTCGGCGACGAGGGCGTCGGCTACCACGGCCTGGCCAACAACAGCCTGCTCCTCGGCCAGAACCCGGCCTTCCACCTGCACGCCGGCGACATCGCCTACGCCGACCCGGCCGGCGCCGGCAAGACCGCCGACACCGGCTTCGACTCGCGCACCTGGGACTCCTTCCTCGCCCAGACCGAGTCGGTCGCCAAGCAGATCCCGTGGATGCCCGCGTACGGCAACCACGACATGGAGGCCTGGTACTCGCCCAACGGCTACGGCGGCGAGGAGGCCCGCTGGACCCTCCCGGACAACGGCCCCGACAAGAAGAACCTGCCGGGCGTCTACTCCTTCGTCTACGGCAACACGGCGGTCATCTCGCTCGACGCCAACGACGTCTCCTTCGAGATCCCGGCGAACCTGGGCATATCCGGCGGAACCCAGACCACGTGGCTGGAAGGCCAGCTGAAGAAGTTCCGCGCCGCCAAGGACGTCGACTTCATCGTCGTCTTCTTCCACCACTGCGCCTACTGCACCTCCACCGCGCACGCCTCGGAGGGGGGAGTGCGCCAGGAGTGGGTGCCGCTGTTCGAGAAGTACACGGTGGATCTGGTCATCAACGGCCACAACCACCAGTACGAGCGCACCGACGTCATCAAGGCGGGCAAGGTCACCAAGAAGCTGCCGATCGGCGGCACGGCCTACCCCGAGACCGACGGCGTGGTCTACGTCACCGCGGGCGCCGCCGGCCGCAGCCTGTACGCGTTCTCCGCGCCGGACTCCTACGAGGGGCACGAGCACGAGACCGACTCCGTGGCCTCGTTCGTCAACACCAAGGACGGCAAGGTCAACGAGACCGTCACCTGGTCCCGGGTGCGTTACCTCAACTACTCCTTCCTGCGCGTGGACGTCGCCCCCGCGCCGAAGGGCCGGCAGACCACGCTGACGGTGTCGGGCATCGCCGAGACCGGCGACCGCATCGACCACTTCACGGTGTCCCGCAAGGCCAAGTAGGCCCCGGGCGAGCGGGCGGTCCCCACCGGCGCTTCTGTCGCCGGCGCCTTCCTCACAGGCGCTTGAGGACCGCCCGCTTGGCCACGGCGAACTCCTCGTCCGTCAGCACCCCGTCACGGTGCAGCTCACCCAGCTCGCGCAGCCGGCGCAGCGGCACGTCGTGGTCGTCCCCGGCGGGCTCGCCGGCCGGCGGGGGCGCGTCCTGCCGCACGTCCGGCTCCGCCGCCGAGGGATGCGGCAGGCGCGCCTGCACCGCCGCCGCGACCAGGGCCATCAGCGGATCCCTCTTGAAGCCCCACAGCTCGACCGCGTTCGGGTCGTACTTGGGCGGTGCGGTGACCGGGGCGCCGCGCACCAGGAACCGCAGGTGCCCGTTCTCCAGGCCGGCCGCCGGCTGCCACTCGACGCCGGTGATGTCCGCGAGGGGGATCGTGCGCGGCCCGGCGGCGGCCTTGGCCTCCTCGGTCTTCCAGTTCCACTCCAGCCGCACCCGCTCCCCGTCGAAGCCCGCCGTGCCGTCCCCGGCCGAGGCGGACACCGGCACGGACGGGCCCGGCAGCAGGTACCCGTCGACCGGCTCCGGCGGCACCCCGTCCAGCAGCAGGGCGTTGCGCACCTCGTCGGCGACGTACTCGGCGACGCCGTAGCGGTCGGGCTCCACCGCCAGCCGGTACGGGTCGTGCGGCTCGGCGAGCCGGCCACCGGTGGCGTGCAGCAGCGGGTCGGCGCCGGCGCGCAGCCGCAGCCTGAGCCGCCCCGACTTCCGGCCCTGTTCGAAGGAGACACCGGCCAACGCGCCGAGCGGTACGATGAGTTCGCCCAGCTCGCGGCGGAGCAGGCCCACGTTCTTGTCCCGGCCCGGGGTGAGGCGCAGGGCGTCCCCGTCGAAGGCCCAAGTACCGTCCTTCTGGATGATTTCCGCCATGCGGGGATTGTTCCACCCGATCTGCGGGACAGTGGTCTCGACCAAGTCTGACGGTCACCCCCTTCCGAAGGGAGCGCTTGTGAGACGGAACCACAGCACGACTCCCCGCCTGACCCACGTCCTCGGTTCCCTGCTGCTGCTCGCGGCGGCCGGCGTCGCCACCCTCGGCGCGGACCACACGGCGCAGGCCGCCGCCCCGACCCCCCTGGACCGGGTGGTCCCGGCCCCCGCCTCGGTCACGCCCGGCGGAACGCCGTACCGCATCACCCGGGACACCCGGGTCCGCGTCGACGGATCGGCCGAGGTCCGCCGCGTCGGCGGCTACCTGGCCGCACTGCTGCGCCCGGCCACCGGCTATCCGCTGCCGGTCACCGACCACGGCGCCGGCGGTATCCGACTCAGCCTGACGCGGGGCGACTTCGGCGCCGAGGGCTACCGGCTGCACAGCGGCGCGGGCGGTGTCACCCTCACCGCGCGCACCCCCGCCGGCCTCTTCCACGGCGTCCAGACCCTGCGCCAGCTCCTCCCGGCGGCCGTCGAGAAGAAGACCGTCCAGCCCGGCCCCTGGCCGGTCGCCGGCGGCACCGTGCGGGACCGTCCCCGCTACGCCTACCGGGGCGCCATGCTCGACGTCTCCCGGCACTTCTTCACGGTCCCCCAAGTGAAGCGGTACATCGACCAGTTGGCGCTCTACAAGGTCAACGAGCTGCATCTGCACCTCAGCGACGACCAGGGCTGGCGCATCGCGGTCGACTCCTGGCCGCGCCTGGCCTCCTACGGCGGCTCCACCCAGGTCGGCGGCGGCCGGGGCGGTTTCTACACCAAGGCCGACTACCGGGAGATCGTGCGGTACGCGGCCTCCCGCTACCTGGAGGTCGTGCCCGAGATCGACATGCCCGGCCACACCAACGCGGCCCTCGCCTCCTACGCGCGGCTCAACTGCGACGGCGTGGCACCCCCGCTGTACACCGGCACCGAGGTCGGCTTCAGCTCGCTGTGCGTGGCCAAGGAGGCCACCTACGACTTCGTCGACGACGTCGTCCGGGAGCTGGCCGCCCTCACCCCCGGCCGCTACCTGCACATCGGCGGCGACGAGGCGCACTCCACCAGCCACGCGGACTACGTGACGTTCATGGACCGGGTGCAGCCGGTCGTCGCCCGCTACGGCAAGACGGTCATCGGCTGGCACCAGCTCACCGGCGCGCACCCGGCGAAGGGCGCCCTCGCCCAGTACTGGGGCCTGGACGACACCAGCGCGGCCGAGAAGGCGCAGGTCGCGGAGGCCGCCCGGAACGGCACGGGCCTGATCCTGTCCCCGGCCGACCGGACCTACCTCGACATGAAGTACACGCGCGACACCGGCCCCGGTCAGGACTGGGCGGGCCTGGTCGAGGTGAAGCGGTCCTACGACTGGGATCCGGGCGCCTATCTCGCCGGGGTGCCAGCCTCCGCGGTCCGGGGCGTCGAGGCACCCCTGTGGACGGAGAACGTGACGGACACCGCCGAGATCGAGTACATGGCGTTCCCCCGACTCGCCGGCGCGGCCGAGCTGGGCTGGTCACCGGCGGCCGGCCACGACTGGAACGCCTACCGGGTCCGGCTGGCGGCCCAGGGCCCCCGCTGGGACGCCCTCGGCATCCACTACTACCGCTCACCGCAGGTGCCCTGGCCGGCCCGCTGACCCGTCCGACGGGCACCCCGCAGGACCGTACTGCGGGGTGCCCGTCAGGTCCGGTGTGCCGTCAGAACCCGGCGATCGGGTTCTTCAGGGTGCCGACGAGCTGGAGCGCGCCGGACGGGTCGGCGAGGTCCACCATCTGCCTGTTGTCGCGCAGCTGGAGACGGTTCAGGCAGGACAGCGCGAACTCGGGGGCGAACATGTCGTACTGGCGGAACCTGCCGGCCAGCTGGGGATTGGCCTCCTGGTACTCGCGGGTGACCTCGGCGACCGTGCGCCAGAAGCCGTCCTCCTCCAGGATGCCCTCGGCGGCGAGGCGGGCGGCGAGGAAGCGGAAGAAGCAGTCGAAGACGTCCGTGAAGATGGACAGCAGCTTCTTGTCCTCGGGGACCTCGACACGGATCCGGCGCACCTGCGGCGGCAGGGCCGCGTCCGGGTCCATGACGGCGATCTCCTCGGCGATGTCCTTGTAGACCGCCCGCTGCACGGCCCCGTCCCGCAGGACCAGGATCGTGTTCTCGCCGTGCGGCATGAACACCAGGTCGTAGGCGTAGAAGCTGTGCAGCAGCGGGGTGTAGTAGGCCCGCAGGTACCGCCGCAGCCACTCGGTGGGAGCCAGGCCCGAGCGTTCGATCAGGGCGCCCGCGAAGGAGGCGCCCTCGTCGTCCACGTGCAGCAGCGAGGCCATGGTGGCGAGGGTCTCGCCGTCCCGCAGCGAGGGCACGGGGCTCTCCCGCCACAGCGCGGCCAGCATCTTGCGGTACGGCGAGTAGCGGTCGGTGGCCCGCTCGTACTCCAGGTGCCGGTAACCGACGGCGGCCCGCTCCCGGATGATCGTGAGGCCGGTCGCCTTGAGTACCGGGTCGCTGTCGATCAGCCGGGCCAGCCAGTCGTTGATGGCCGGGGTCGCCTCCATGTAGGCGGCGGACAGGCCCCGCATGAAGCCCATGTTGAGGACCGACAGGGCGGTCTTCACATAGTGCTTGCGCGGGTCGCTGGTGTTGAAGAAGGTGCGGATCGACTGCTGGGCCAGGTACTCGTCGTCGCCCTCGCCCAGGCAGACCAGGTGCCGACGGGCCACCTCGGCGGCGAACGTGACGCTGAGCTTGTTCCACCACTGCCAGGGGTGGACCGGGATGAACAGGTAGTCGGCGGGGTCCAGGCCCTGTTCGGTGAGGACGGCGCGGAACCGCTCCACCGTCTCCTCGCCGAGCTCGTCCCGCAGGAAGGACTCGTACTCGATCCCGGCCCCGGCCGTGAACGCGGCCCGCGAGCGGTGCGCGGCCAGCCACACCAGCCGTACCGGACTCGCCGTCTCCGGCGCGTACGACAGGTACTCGTGGACACCGAAGCCGAGCCGCCCGTTGTTCGCGACGAAGCACGGGTGGCCCTCGGTCATCCCGGTCTCGATCGCCTGGAAGTCACTGCCGGCCAGCTCGGCCGAGGTCACGCGGGGCTTGGTGAGCTTGTAGCAGGTGCCCGAGAGGGTCGAGGAGATCTCCTCCAGGTAGACCGGCAGGATCTCGTCGCTCAGCCCCAGCGACTCCTTCAGCTCGATGAAGAAGTCCAGCGCGGCCAGCGGGAGTTCGGCGCCCTCGCGGTGCCGGGTGAGGGAGCCGGCGTCGATCTCCCAGTGGTCAAGGGCCCTGCGCACGGCGCCGAACCGGTAGGCGGTGAGCCCGTCGTCGCTGCGGACGACGTACCGGCCGCCGTCCTCCTCGGGCGTGATCAGCCGCTCGTGCGCGAACTCGGCGAGCGCCTTGCGCAGCAGCAGCCGGGTGGCGGTCGCCCAGCGCTCGGGGGACAGATGGGCCACGGCGTCGGCCAGGGTCATGCGGTCACCGCCTTCTCGAACTGCTCGCGGGTGCAGAAGCTCAGCAGCGCCCGCTTCTCCGGCTTGTCGATCTCCCGCTCGGGCACGAACCCGACGGCCGCGTTCAGGGCGTGCACGGCCGTGTTGCGGACGTCCGGCTCGACGACGACCCGCCGCACCGCCGGGTCCTCGAAGAGACGGGCCATGACGGCGGTGATGACGGCCCTGGTGAACCCGTGCTCGGGGGTGTCGGTGGCCGGGGTCAGGAAGTGCATCCCGACATCGCCCGGCCGCGCCTCGTACAGCCCGGCCAGCTCCCGGTGCGCGGGGTCGTACGCCTCCATCAGGAAGGAGGGGGTGCCGTCGCGCAGCCCGAGCAGGGCGTGGTGGTGCTCGTCCGCCGCGATCTCCATGTAGGTGCGCTCGACGTCCTCCAGCCGCGCGTCCTGCATCATCCAGAACGCCGCCTTGGGGTGCGTGACCCAGGAGTGCAGAAGCTCGGCGTCGGTCAGCGGGTCGACGGGACGGAACGTGAAGGTCATGGTCGTGCCGGTCATACCGCGAACTCCTGGAAGGCGATGGTCTTCTCCACCGGGTAGTACTCCGTGCCGAGCAGTTCCCGGATGATGTACGCGTTCCGGTACGCGCCCATGCCCAGGTCGGGGCTGGTGATGCTGTGGGTGTGGACGCCGGCGTTCTGGAGGAAGACCCCGCGGCCGGTGACGTCGACGGAGTAGTTGCGGGCGACGTCGAAGCGGCCGTGGCCGTCGAAGCGGAGCCGGTCGCGGACCGGGGCGAGGAAGGCCGGCGGGGTGTAGTGGTAGCCGGTGGCCAGGACCAGGCCCTCGGTGCGGATCTCGAAGTCCTTGCCCTGCTCGTCCTGGTGGAAGCCGAGCGTGTACGTGCCGTCCTGGTACGTCGCCGTGCGCAGCGAGGAGTTGGTGAGCAGCCGGGTGGGGACCGGGCGGTCGCCGCTCTCGACGTTCTTCTGGTACAGCAGGTCGAAGATCGCGTCGATGAGGTCCGAGTTGATGCCCTTGAACAGGCCCTTCTGCTGCTTCTCCAGCCGGTAGCGGGTCTCCTCGGGCAGCGCCCGGAAGTAGTCGACGTAGTCCGGTGAGGTCATCTCCAGGGTCAGCTTGGTGTACTCCAGCGGGAAGAACCGCGGGGAGCGGGTGACCCAGTTGAGCCGGTAGCCGTGGACGTCGATCCCGGCGAGCAGTTCGTGGTAGATCTCGGCCGCGCTCTGGCCGCTGCCGACGATCGTGATGGAGCTCTTCTCCAGCAGCTCCGCCTTGCGGTGCATGTACTGGGAGGTGTGCAGGACGTCGCCGCCCAGTCCCCGGCACGCCTCCGGCACGAAGGGGACCGTGCCGGTGCCGAGGACCAGGTGCCGGGCCCGGTAGGTCTCCCCGGCGCCGGTGCGCACGACGTACCGCTCGTCCTCGTACGTCACCTCGGTGACCGTGGTGCCGAAGCGGACGCTGCTCAGCTTGTTCGCGGCCCAGCGGCAGTAGTCGTCGTACTCGACCCGCAGCGGGTAGAAGTTCTCGCGGATGTAGAACGAGTACAGCCTGCCCTTCTCCTTCAGGTAGTTCAGGAAGGAGTACGGCGAGGTCGGGTCGGCCAGGGTGACCAGGTCCGACATGAACGGGGTCTGGAGGTGGGCGCCGTCCAGGAACATGCCGGCGTGCCACTCGAAGTCGGGCTTGGACTCCAGGAAGACGCCGTCCAGTTCGGGGATCGGCTCGGTGAGACAGGCGAGTCCGAGGTTGAAGGGGCCGAGCCCGATCCCGACGAAGTCGTAGGTCTCGCTGTGGGCTTCAGGACGCGCGGTCAAGGGACTCTCCCAGGTACTGCTCGGCGTGGCCGGCGATCAGATCGAGGACGGCGGCGATGTCGGCCGTCTGTGTCTCGGGGTTGAGCAGGGTGAACTTCAGGTAGTGGCGGCCCCCCACCTTGGTGCCCGCGACGACGGCGTCACCGGAGGCGAACAGGGCCTTGCGGGCGTACAGGTTGGCGCGGTCGATCTCGGCCGGGTCGGTGACGGCCGCCGGGACGTAGCGGAAGACGAGGGTGGACAGGCCGGGCTCGACGACGACGTCGTAGCGGGGGTCGGCCGCGAGCATCTTCCAGCCCTCCCGGGCCAGGTCGCAGACCTCGTCGAAGAGCTGCCCGATGCCGTCGGCGCCCATCGTGCGCAGCGTCATCCACAGCTTGAGGGCGTCGAAGCGGCGGGTGGTCTGGAGGGACTTGTCGACCTGGTTGGGGATGCGTTCCTCCACCATGCGGCGCGGGTTGAGGTACTCCGCGTGGTAGGTGGCGTGCCGCAGGGTGGCCGCGTCCCGGACCAGCACGGCGGACGAACTGACCGGCTGGAAGAAGGACTTGTGGTAGTCGACGGTGACCGAGTCGGCGCGCTCGATGCCGCCGATGCGGTCCCGGTACTTCAGGGAGGCGAGCAGGCCGCAGCCGTAGGCCGCGTCGACGTGCATCCAGACGCCGTACTGGGCGCACAGCCCGGCGATCTCCGGGAGCGGGTCGATGGAGCCGAAGTCGGTGGTGCCGGCGGTCGCGACGACGGCCATGGGGATCAGGCCGTCCTGCCGGCAGCGCTCCAGCTCATGGGCGAGGGCGACCGTCCGCATGCGCTTGTCGTGGTCGACGGGGACGGTGACGACGGCGTCCGGTCCGAGCCCGAGCAGTTTCGCGGACTTCCTGACGCTGAAGTGACTGACCTCGGAGGCGAAGACGCGCAGTTTCGCCAGGTCGTCGCTCTTGGCCTCCTCCCGGGCCAGCAGCAGCGCCTGGAGGTTGGACTGGGTGCCGCCGGAGGTGAAGACGCCGTCGGCGGCCGGGCCGAGGCCGATGCGGGCGGCCGTCCAGTCGATGAGCTTGCGCTCGATGAGGGTGCCGCCGGCCGACTGGTCCCAGGTGTCCAGTGAGGAGTTGACCGCGCAGAGCACGGCCTCGGCCAGCACCGCCGGGATGACGACCGGGCAGTTGAGGTGGGCGAGGTAGCGGGGGTGGTGGAAGTAGACCGCGTCCCGGAGGTAGACCTCCTCCAGTTCGTCCAGCACGGCGGCGGTGTCGCCCAGCGGGCGGTCGAGGTCGATCGCGTCGACGGTGGGGGAGAGGGCGTCCACGGTGACGCCGGTGAACGGACGGTCGGTGGTGGCGAGTTTGGCCGCCACCCGCTCGACTCCTTCGGTCACGGAGCGGCGGTAGTGCTCCGCGGTGAGGCCATTGAGCAGGTGCGAGCGCATGTGGGGGTCCTCCGAGGGGACGGTCCGTGCGAGATCAACTTAGGTTAGCCTAACCTAAGTTCGGCGGGTCGGGACATGCCGCGACCCGTGACCGATGTCACGACAAGTCAGGTTTATTCCGCGGCCCGGAGCTGTTCCTCCGTCATCCCCTGCCGCCAGTAGCCGACGAAGGTGACGCGCCGCCGGTCCACCCCGCGCTCACCGACGAAGTGCCGCCGCAGCGCCTTCACCTGACCGGACTCGCCCGCGATCCACACGTAGGCCCGCTCGGCGTCCGGCAGGGCGGCGGCTCGTACGGCGTCGACGGCCAGGGGGGACCCGTCGTGCCGTACGAGCCACGTGATCTCCGCGTCCGCCTGTGTGCGGACGTCCTGGATGTCACCGGCGTGCGGCACCTCCAGCCAGGCCCGGGCCCGGGTGCCGGCGGGGAGGGCTTCGAGGATCGCGGTCGCGGCGGGTACGGCGGTCTCGTCACCGCACAGCACGACGGGACCGGTGTCCTCGGGCGGACGGAACCGGATCGCCCGGTTGTCGGCGACGGCCGGGCCGAGCAGCAGCACCCGGTCGCCGGCGGCGGCACGGGCGGCCCACCGGGAGGCGGGGCCGGCGGGTGTGGCCGCGCCCGGCTCCACGCCGTGCAGGGCGAAGTCGATGTCGATCTCGTCGGGGTCGCGGCGCAGTGCCCGCAGCGTGTACGAGCGCATCACCGCCCGTACGTCGTCCGGGAGTTCCCGCCACCCCTGCCACCAGCCCTCGCCCAGTTCCAGCGGGACGACGGGTTCGGTCTGCCCGGGATGCGGCAGGAAGAGCGACAGGGACTGGTCGCGCCCGTGCGAGTGGAAGGCGTGCAGATCGGCTCCGCCGAAGGTGACCCGGACCAGGGACGGACCGAGCCGCCTCGTCCGTACGACCTGGAGGGAGAAGAAACGGAACGGGGCGGCTACGGCCGTCGTCATAGGGAGCTCCTGAGTCTGTTTCAGGGGGCTGTGGTGCGCGCCCGGAAGGGGCGCGGGGAACCGCGCGACCAGCCGCGGCCGGCCGGCGGTCCACCGACTGCGAGGGACCCCACGGCGCTGCGTCGGCCCTCGCGGCGGAGCGTCTAGCCGACCTTCTTGGCCTTCTCCAGGGCCTCGGCCAGGTTCGTCAGCAGCGGCACGCACTTGTCGTACGACAGGATCGGCTCGGGGGAGCGGGCGATGACCTGACCCGCCTTCACCGCCGGCAGCTTCTTCCAGGTGGCCTTGGTGATGTCGGCGGGCTGGATGGCCGAGGTGCGGTCGTCCATCATGATGATGTCGGCCTGGTACTTGTCGACGTTCTCCCAGCTCAGCGACTCGTACCAGCCGCCGCCCTGCTTCTTGGCGCTCTCCGGCGGCTCCACGAAGTTCACGCCCAGGGCCTTGAAGTACTCCAGGTCGATGGAGAGGTTGGTGCCGGAGACGTAGAACAGCTGGTCGCTGGCGCTGCCGGCCATCACCTTGATGCCGGGCTTGGCCTTGGCGGCGGCGCGCAGCCGGGCGGCGGCGTCCTCGAACCGCTTCTTGGCGTCGGTGACCTTGGCGGCCTTCATGTCCGCGCCGAGCGACCCGGCGAGGTCCCACATGCGCTGGAGCGGCTCGGTGAGCTGGCGGTCGTAGACGGAGATGCCGACGCTGGGGGCCAGTTGGGCGATCTTCTCCTTCGACTCCTCGGGGACGTACCAGAGGGTGCCGGCGCCGTCGAACATCGTGGAGATGAGCACGTCCGGGGCGAGGGAGGCGTACTTCTCGACGCTGAACTGGCCCCAGGTGTTGCCGAGGACCGTCACCTTGCTGATGTCCATGTCGCCGGCCTGGACATCGGGCTTGCCGGCGGTGGTCCTCGTCGGGCCGAAGACGCCCTTCACCTGGATGCCGTAGTCGTACAGCGCGGCGCCGACCCCGGTGAACGCGACGATGTTCGCGGGGACCTTGTCCAGCTTCACGGTCGTGCCGCGGTCGTCCTTGAAGGACCAGGGCCCGGACGTGCCGCCCTTCGCCTCCGTGCCGGAGCCGCTGTCTTTGCCCTTGTCGTCCCCGCAGGCGGCGAGCGCGGCACCGAGTCCGAGGGCGCCGCCTGCGGCGAGCAGGCCGCGGCGAGTGAGGTGGGTGACACGGGCGTGGGGCATGGGTATGACTGCTTTCGAACGGGGCGGAGCGCCCGCCGGACAAGTTCGAAGGTAGGTTAGCCTAACCTCAGCTGATGTCCAGGGGGCGGGTACCTGCCCGTTCGACCGGTGCACGCCAGGCGGACAACCGCCGACGGGCCCGGAGTTGGCGGTACGGCGGACAGGCCGGGGTCCGCGCGGCTACAGTCGGCACCGCACGGCCGGTACAGCCGGCTGCGACGGGAATGGGTCCGACGTCCCTTTCGGGCGTGGTGGCCGGCGTGAGCCGACCCCGCGTCAATCGCGACAACCGCATACACGGCCTGTACG
The DNA here is from genome assembly GCF_001514055.1 of Streptomyces corchorusii. Lineage (NCBI taxonomy): Bacteria > Bacillati > Actinomycetota > Actinomycetes > Kitasatosporales > Streptomycetaceae > Streptomyces > Streptomyces corchorusii. Next base: position 235,997 of record NZ_KQ948351.1, read on the forward strand.
TCGGCAGGGCCTCAGTTGGTCATCCGTATTCAGGGTGGTCGGCCTGAGACACCTGCCCTCGCGTACGCGGTCATCCCTCGGCTCGGCCACCCTCCGGCTCAGGAGGAACCCGAGCGTGGATCTACAGATCACCCTGGCGATTCTCGGCGCGGCGGGCGTCGTGTCCGCGGCTCTGTCCGCCCTGAAGGGGCTTTTGGACCAGGTGCCCGAAGTGATCCGGTCCTGGCGGCGTGTCGTGGACGAGGCCCGGCGTTCGCGCACGGACGACGGCGGGGACAGTGCGCGATGACACGGGACCGGCAGCCGGTGCCGCCGGTCCCGTGCGGGTGGGCCGGGCTCCGGGTCAGCTCACCAGGCCCAGTTCGCGGGCGATCAGCATCCGCTGGACCTCGCTCGTGCCCTCGCCGATCTCCAGGATCTTGGAGTCGCGCCACATACGGGCCACCGGGTACTCGTTCATGAAGCCGTAGCCGCCGTGGATCTGGGTGGCCTCGCGGGCGTTGTCGACGGCGACCGTGGAGGAGTAGAGCTTGGCCAGGGCCGCCTCCTTCTTGAAGGGCTCGCCGGCCACCAGCCGGCTGGCGGCGTCGCGCCAGGCGAGGCGGGCCGTGTGGGCCTTCATCTCCATGTCGGCGATCTTGAACTGGATCGCCTGGTTGGCGCCGATGGGCTTGCCGAAGGCGTGGCGTTCCTTGGCGTACTTGACCGATTCGTCCACGCAGCCCTGGGCCAGGCCCGTCGCCAGGGCCGCGATGGCGATGCGGCCCTCGTCCAGGATGCGCAGGAACTGGGCGTAGCCCCGGCCCTGTTCGCCCAGCAGGTTGGCGGCGGGGACCCGGACGTCGGCGAACGACAGCTCACGGGTGTCCGACGCGTTCCAGCCGACCTTCGAGTAGGGCGCCGCCACCGTGAAGCCCGGCGTGCCCGACGGGACGATGATCGCCGAGATCTCCGGCCGGCCGTCCGGCTTGCGGCCGGTGACGGCGGTGACGGTCACCAGTTCCGTGATGTCCGTGCCCGAGTTGGTGATGAAGCACTTCGTGCCGTTGATCACCCACTCGTCCGTGTCCGGGTCGAGGCGCGCCGTCGTACGGGTCGCCCCCGCGTCGCTGCCGCCGTCGGGTTCCGTGAGGCCGAACGCGCCCAGGATCTCGCCCGCGCACAGCCGGGGCAGCCACTGGCGCTTCTGCTCCTGCGTGCCGAACAGGTGCAGCGGCATCGCGCCCAGCGAGACCCCCGCCTCCAGGGTGATGGCCACCGACGAGTCGACGCGGGCCAGTTCCTCCAGCGCGATGCCGAGCGCCAGGTAGTCACCGCCCATACCGCCGTACTCCTCCGGGAACGGCAGCCCGAACAGGCCCATGCGGCCCATCTCCCGGACGATCTCGTACGGGAACTCGTGCCGCTCGTAGAAGTCGCCGATCTTCGGCGCCACGACATCGTGCGCGAACTCCTCCACCGTACGGCGGAGGTCCTCCAGCTCGGGGCTGAGACGGTGGTCCATGCTGATCACTGGTCCTTGTGGGAGAGAGCGCGGACGGTACGGGACGGGCTGGGGCGGCCCAGCTGTTCGGCCATCCACACGCTCGTGGCGGTCAGACGGCCGAGGTCGACACCAGTCTCGATGCCGAGCCCGCGCAGCATCCAGACGAGGTCCTCGGTGGCGAGGTTGCCGGTGGCGGACTTGGCGTACGGGCAGCCGCCGAGGCCGCCGGCGGAGGCGTCGACCGTGGTGACGCCGTGCTGGAGCGCCGCCAGCGTGTTGGCGAGCGCCTGGCCGTAGGTGTCGTGGAAGTGCACGCCGATCACCTCCGTCGGCACGCCCCGCTCGTTCAGCAGCCCGAGCAGCTCGCGCACCTGACCGGCCGTGGCCACGCCGATCGTGTCGCCGAGGCTCAGCTCGTCACAGCCCATGTCCCGCAGGGCCGTGCACACCCGGGCCACCTGGTGCGGCGGCACCGGGCCCTCCCACGGGTCGCCGAAGCACATGGACACATAGCCGCGCACGTGCACGCCCTGGTCCTTGGCCTGCCGCACCACCGGCTCGAACACCGCCAGCGACTCGTCCAGCGTGCGGTTGAGGTTGGCCTTCGCGAAGGACTCGGTGGCGCTGGCGAACACGGCGACGCGCTCGGCGCCGAGGGCCAGCGCCCGGTCCAGGCCGCGCCGGTTGGGGACCAGCACCGGCAGGGCTGCTCCCGGAAGGTCGCTCACCAGCGGGAACAGCTCATCGGCGTCCGCGAGCTGGGGCACCCACTTGGGGTGCACGAAGCTCGTCGCCTCGATCGTCGTCAGGCCCGCGCCGGCCAGCCGCCGGATGAACTCCGCCTTCACCGCCGTCGGCACGGCCGTCTTCTCGTTCTGCAACCCGTCCCGCGCGCCGACCTCGTGGATCCGCACCCGCGCGGGCAGGCCCGGGGCCGGTACGACCATGGGCAGACCGTCAACGCTCATTCCGCCGCCTCCTTGGGGGTGATGACGGCCAGCACCTGGTCCATGGCGACCGTCGTGCCGGGTGTCACGTCCAGCTCGGCGACCGTGCCGGCGTGCGGGGCGGAGATGACGTGCTCCATCTTCATCGCCTCCACCACCAGCAGGCTCTGCCCGGCGGCCACTTCGTCGCCGACGGCCACCTTGACCACCGTCACCGTGCCGGGCATGGGCGCGGTGAGCGAATCGGCACCCGCGTGGGCCGCGCGGTTCAGCGACGCGGCCACCGGGTCGTGGTCGCGCACCTGCCAGGCGTCCCCGTCGCGGCCGATCCAGTCACCGGCCCGGTGGAACGTGTGCCGGACGCCGTCGAGGGTGACGGTCACGCGGTCGCCGCCGACGGTGTGGGTGCCGCGGGGCGAGTACGTCACCGGGTCCTGCGCCCGCAGGTGGAAGACGGGCGGCTTCGGGGTGCCGCCGAGGCGCCAGCCGCTCGGCACGGAGAAGGGGTCGGTCCAGCCCTCCGCGCGCGGCTTGAGCCGCTCCAGGCGTACGGCCGCCGCGGCCTCGTAGACCTCCTCGGGCACGTCCGTGGAGACCAGGTCGTCCACGACGCGTTCGACCAGGCCCGTGTCCAACTCGCCCGCGACGACCGCCGGATGGGCGAGCAGCCGGCGCAGGAACCCGGCGTTGGTCTGCACGCCCAGGATGACCGTCTCCGCGAGCGCCGAGCGGAGCTTCCTGAGCGCCGTCTCGCGGTCGGGGCCGTACGCGATCACCTTGGACAGCATCGGGTCGTACAGGCTGCCCACCTCGGTGCCCTCGGTGAGCCCGGAGTCGGTGCGCACGCCGTCGCCCTGCGGTTCGTCCAGCAGCAGGACCGTGCCACCGGACGGCAGGAACCCGCGCGCGGGGTCCTCCGCGCAGATCCGGGCCTCCACCGCGTGGCCGGTCAGCCGCAGGTCCTCCTGCGCGAACCCCAGCGGCTCCCCGGCGGCCACCCGCAGCTGCCACTCCACCAGGTCCAGCCCGGTGACGAGTTCGGTGACCGGGTGCTCCACCTGGAGGCGGGTGTTCATCTCCATGAAGTAGTACTGCGAAGGGTCGCCGCCCGGGACGATGAACTCCACCGTGCCCGCGCCCCGGTACCCGCACGAGCGGGCCGCCTGTACGGCCGCCTCGCCCATCGCGGCCCGGGTCTCCTCGTCGAGGAGCACGCTCGGCGCCTCCTCGATGATCTTCTGGTGGCGCCGCTGGAGGGAGCACTCGCGCTCGCCCAGGTGGACCACGTTGCCGTGGCCGTCGGCCAGCACCTGGATCTCGATGTGCCGGGGCCGGTCGACCCACCGCTCCACCAGCAGGGTGTCGTCGCCGAAGGAGGCGCGGGCCTCGCGGCGGGCGGCGGCGATCTCCTCCTCCAGCATGGTCATGTCCCGCACCAGCCGCATGCCCTTGCCGCCGCCCCCGGCGGACGGCTTGAGCAGCACGGGGGCGCCCAGGGCGCGGGCCGCCTCGGCGAGCTCGGGGTCCCGGCCGCCCGGCACCACCGGCACCCCGGCCGCCTGCACCGTCTCCTTGGCGCGGATCTTGTCGCCCATGAGCGCGATGGCGTCCGCCGGCGGGCCGATGAACACCAGCCCCGCCTCCTCGCAGGCGCGCGCGAAGCCCGCGTTCTCCGCGAGGAAGCCGTAGCCGGGGTGGACGGCCTGGGCGCCGGTGCGGGCGGCGGCCTGAAGCAGCCGCTCCACCGACAGATAGCTCTCGGCGGCCGGCGCCGGACCGATCCGTACCGCCGTGTCGGCCTCCCGGACGTGCCGCGCGTCGGCGTCGGCGTCGGAGAAGACCGCCACCGAGCGCACGCCCAGCGAGCGGAGCGTACGGATGACGCGTACGGCGATCTCGCCCCGGTTGGCCACCAGCACTGTGTCGAACACGGTTCCCCTCCTCACATCCGGAAGACGCCGAACTGGGGGTCTCCCAGGGGCGCGTTGGCGCAGGCCGTCAGGGCGAGGCCCAGCACCTGACGGGTCTCCAGCGGGTCGATGACCCCGTCGTCCCAGAGCCGGGCGGTGGCGTAGTAGGCGTTGCCCTGGCGTTCGTACTGCGCGCGGACGGGTGCCTTGAACGCCTCCTCGTCCTCGGCGGGCCAGGACTCCCCGCGCGCCTCCAGCTGGTCCCGCTTGACGGTCGCCAGCACGGACGCGGCCTGCTCGCCGCCCATGACGGAGATCTTGGCGTTGGGCCACATCCACAGGAAGCGGGGGGAGTAGGCCCGGCCGCACATCGAGTAGTTGCCCGCGCCGTAGGAACCGCCGACCACGACCGTCAGCTTCGGCACGCGCGTGCAGGCGACCGCGGTCACCATCTTGGCGCCGTGCTTGGCGATGCCGCCGGCCTCGTAGTCCTTGCCGACCATGAAGCCGGAGATGTTCTGGAGGAACACCAGCGGGATGCCGCGCTGGTCGCACAGCTCGATGAAGTGCGCGCCCTTCTGGGCGGACTCGGAGAACAGGATGCCGTTGTTGGCGACGATCCCGACCGGGTGGCCGTGGATGCGCGCGAAGCCGGTGACCAGGGTCTGCCCGAACTCGCTCTTGAACTCGGCGAACCGGGAGCCGTCGACCACGCGCGCGATGATCTCGCGGACGTCGTAGGGGGTGCGGGAGTCGACGGGGACCGCGCCGTAGAGCCCGTAGGGGTCCACCTTCGGCTCGGTGACGGGCGTGACCTCCCAGGGCGGGGACTGCCGGACCGGGAGCGTGGCGACGATGTTCCGGACGATCCTGAGCGCGTGCGCGTCGTCCTCGGCGAGGTGGTCGGTGACCCCGGAGACCCGGGAGTGGACCTCGCCGCCGCCCAGCTCCTCCGCCGTCACGACCTCGCCGGTGGCCGCCTTCACCAGGGGCGGGCCGCCCAGGAAGATCGTGCCCTGGCCGCGCACGATCACGGCCTCGTCGCTCATGGCCGGGACGTACGCCCCGCCGGCCGTGCAGGAGCCGAGCACGGCCGCGATCTGCGGGATGCCCGCGCCGGACATCCGGGCCTGGTTGTAGAAGATCCGCCCGAAGTGGTCCCGGTCCGGGAAGACCTCGTCCTGCATCGGCAGGAAGGCCCCGCCGGAGTCGACCAGGTAGACGCACGGCAGCCGGTTGTCGAGGGCCACCTCCTGGGCGCGCAGGTGCTTCTTCACCGTCATCGGGTAGTACGTGCCGCCCTTGACCGTGGCGTCGTTCGCCACGATCACGCACTCGCGTCCGCTGACCCGGCCGATCCCGGCGATCACCCCGGCGGCCGGGGCCTGTCCCTCGTACATCCCGTCGGCCGCGAGCGGGGCCAGCTCCAGGAAGGGCGAGCCCGGGTCGAGCAGCGTGTCCACCCTGTCCCTCGGCAGCAGCTTGCCGCGCGCGGTGTGCCGGGCCCGCGCCTTCTCGCCGCCGCCGAGAGCCGCCGCGGCCAGCTTGGCGCGCAGCTCCTCCACGAGGGCGAGATGCGCCTGTTCATTGGCCCGCCAGGCCTCCGACGCGGGATCTGCCGCGCTGTGAAGCTCCGGTGCCTCCTGCATCCTGCGGTTCCCCTCACCGGTGATCGAACCTGTTAATGAGCGTTAACCATCACCACCAGGTTAACGACCGCTAACCTCGCTGTCTAGAATTGTCGGCATGGCCACCAGAACCGACGCCCCCACCCGCCGTGAGCAGATCCTCAAGGAGGCCGCCCGGCTGTTCGCCGAGCGTGGGTTCCACGGCGTCGGCGTCGACGAGATAGGCGCCGCGGTCGGCATCAGCGGCCCCGGCCTCTACCGGCACTTCCCGGGCAAGGACGCGATGCTCGCCGAGCTGCTGGTCGGCATCAGCGGGCAGTTGCTGACCGGGGCCAAGCGCCGGCTGGCGGAGGCCGACGGGGTCCCCGCGACCCGCATCCTCGACTCCCTGATCGAGGGCCACATCGACTTCGCCCTGGACGACCGCCCGCTGATCACCCTGCACGACCGCGAGCTGGACCGCCTGCGGGACAGCGACCGCAAGCTGGTGCGGCAGCTCCAGCGGCAGTACGTGGAGCTGTGGGTGGAGGTGGTCCGCGCGGTGTACCCGGGCCTGACCGAACCGGCCGCCCGCTCGGCCGTCCATTCGGTCTTCGGCCTGCTCAACTCCACCCCCCACCTCGGCCGCGCCGGCACGCTGCCCGGCCGGGGCACGACGGCGGCCCTGCTGCACCGCATGGCGCGGGGCGCCTTCGAGGCGGCGGGCGAGGAGTAGCCCGCCCGCGCTGTTCACGCAGGCCGGCGTGCGCCGATGGCTGGGCGAGCCGTGACGATCGGCACGGCCCCTGAGGGAAGCGTGACGAGCGTTACGGCGGGACCCCCCTGGACGGGATTCCGTACTCGCCGGTACGGTGAGTGAGCAAGCGCTTAGACATGCCGATGTCAGGTACGTGGAGGTGACGGCGTGCGCCGTACGGTGTTCAACGAGGATCACGAGGCGTTCCGGGAGACCCTTCGCGCCTTCATCGAGGCCGAGGTCGTGCCGGTGTACGACGAGTGGTTCGCCGCCGGCCAGGCGCCGCGCGACTTCTACTACAAGCTCGGCGAGCTGGGCATCTTCGGCATCAGCGTGCCCGAGGAGTTCGGCGGCGCGGGCCTGGACACCCACAAGTTCGAGGCCGTCCTCTACGAGGAGACCGCCCGCGCCGGCGTGCAGTTCGGCGGCTCCGGCGTGCACGTGCTGCTCGCCCTGCCCTACATCAAGATGCTCGCCACCGACGAGCAGAAGAAGCGCTACCTGCCGAAGTTCGTCACCGGCGAGGAGATGTGGGCCATCGCGATGACCGAGCCGGGCACCGGCTCCGACCTCGCGGGCATGAAGACCACCGCCAAGCTCTCCGAGGACGGTACGCACTACGTCCTCAACGGCGCCAAGACCTTCATCACCGGCGGTGTGCACGCCGACAAGGTGATCGTCTGCGCCCGCACGGCCGCGCCGACCGCCGAGGACCGCCGCCACGGCATCTCCCTGTTCGCCGTGGACACCAAGTCCGAGGGCTACTCCATCGGCCGCAAGCTGGACAAGCTGGGCCTGCGCACCTCCGACACCGCCGAGCTGGCCTTCGTTGACGTCAAGGTCCCGGTCGAGGACCTGCTCGGCGAGGAGAACAAGGGCTTCTCCTACCTCGGCCACAACCTGGCCTCCGAGCGCTGGGGCATCGCCTTCGGCGCCTACGCCCAGGCCAAGGCCGCCGTCCGGTTCGCCAAGAGCTACGTGCAGGAGCGCACCGTCTTCGGCAAGCCGGTCGCCCACTTCCAGAACACCAAGTTCGAGCTGGCCGCCTGCCAGGCCGAGGTGGACGCCGCCGAGGCGGTCGCCGACCGCGCCCTGGAGGCCCTGGACGCCGGTGAGCTGACCCCCGCCGAGGCCGCCTCCGCGAAGCTCTTCTGCACCGAGGTCGCCCACCGCGTGATCGACCGCTGCCTCCAGCTCCACGGCGGCTACGGCTACATGAACGAGTACCCGATCGCCCGCCTGTACGCGGACAACCGCGTCAACCGCATCTACGGCGGTACCAGCGAGATCATGAAGACGATCATCGCCAAGGACATGGGCCTGTAAGGCCCCGGACACCGGCGCGCGATCACCGGCCGGTACAACCGCACACCATGAGCCAGGCACTCCAGGATCTCCTCGATCTGCTCGACCTGGAGCAGATCGAGGAGAACATCTTCCGCGGCCGGTCCCGCTCCGCCGTCGTCCCCCGCGTCTTCGGCGGGCAGGTCGCGGCGCAGGCGCTGGTCGCCGCCGGGCGGACGGTCCCCGCGGACCGGCCCGCCCACTCCCTGCACGCGTACTTCCTGCGCCCCGGCGACCCGGGCGCGCCGATCGTGTACACCGTGGACCGCATCCGTGACGGCCGGTCCTTCACCACCCGCCGGGTGGTCGCCGTCCAGCACGGCAAGCCGATCTTCCACCTGTCGGCGTCCTTCCAGGTGTACGAGGACGGGCTGGAGCACCAGGCGCCCATGCCCGCCGCGCCCGACCCGGCGACGCTGCCGACCTCCCAGGAGCGGCTGGGCGGCTACGGCCACCTCGCCCCCGATGTCGTGGAGCGGTTCCTCCAGGCGCGCGAGGCGATCGACCTCAGGTACGTGGACGAGCCGCCGTACGGGCGGTACGGCGAGCCGCGGGAGCCGCACTCCCAGGTGTGGTTCCGCACCAACGGCAAGCTCGGCGGCGCCGTCGACGAACCCCTGCTGCACGTCGTCCTCGCCACCTACGTCTCCGACATGACCCTGCTCGACTCCGTGCTGCTCGCGCACGGGCGCGGCGGCTGGGCCGTCGGGGACGTCGTCGGCGCCTCCCTGGACCACGCGATGTGGTTCCACCGCCCCTTCCGGGCCGACGAATGGCTGCTGTACGACCAGGAGTCACCGTCCGCGCACGGCGGCCGGGGCCTCGGCCAGGCCCGCATCTACACCCAGGACGGGCAGCTCGCCGTCTCGGTCATCCAGGAGGGTGTTGTCCGGGTGCCGAGACGGCCGTGACCCGGGTGCTCTCCGAGATGACGCGTGACCTATGTCGGACTAGGCTCTCTGAGTGAAAGCCGCAGTGAACGGCATGCCCGGCAGACCCGTTACGAGGTGCCCGGCGCCGTTTCGTTCCCCAGTTCCTCCTGGCTGCGGCGACACCTGAAGACCGCGCCGCGTTCTTCCCCTTTCGCAGCGGCGACGGCCATCCACCTCGCGCCTCCCCCAGGGAGCCGGGAGAGACGATGGAAATGGAAGGTATTCCCATGCGATCACAGCGAGCGAGGCGTCTCGTCGCGATCTCCGCCAGCGGTGTGCTGCTGGCCGGAGGAGCCGCGATCGGCACGGCCGCAACCGCCTCAGCCGCGGACCACACCGACCAGAGTTCCTACAGCAGGGACTATGGCGGCGACCACGGTGGCGGTGACCATGGTGGCGGTGACCACGGTGGAGGCGACCACGGTGGAGGCGACCACGGTGGCGGTGACCACGGTGGCGGCGGTGACCACGGTGGCGGCGGTGACCACGGCGGTGGCGGAGGCCACGGCGGTGGTGGCGGCGGTCACGGCGGTGGCGGCGGTCACGGTGGTGGCGGCGGCGGCCACGGTGGTGGCGGCGGCGGTCACGGCGGCGGTGGCGGAGGCCACGGCGGCGGTGGCGGTGGCGGCGGTCACTGAGCCGACCAGGAACTGACGACGTGCGGCCCCGTCCTGCGGGGCCGCACCTCAGTGTTGAGGGAGCATCAGACGTCCCGCGTGGCGCGCTGTCAGACGAGGCCCGCCGCGGCGAGCAGGTAGGCCGTCATCGGGTCGTAGTGCCGCGGGCTCACCACATGGTCGTCCAGCGGGACGACGACCTGCACGGTGCCCTCGGACTCGGCGAGGAACAGCGCCGGGTCGTTGCAGTCGGCGTACCCCACGGAGTCGACCCCGTGCTGTCCCGCGTACCCGGCCCAGCCGTGGTCGGCGACCACCAGGTCCGGCAGCGGGCGCCCCTCCCGCTCAAGTCCCTTGAGGATGGCCCGCATCGGCTCACCGGAGTGGGTGTGCCACAGCGTCGCCCCGTGTTCCAGCACGGCCACGTCCGCGAACTGCATCACGTACCCCTCGTCCGTCTGGAGCCCGTCCGGGATGACGACGATCTCGCAGCCGGCGGCGCGCAGCGCGGCGGCCGTGGCCCGGTGGACGTCCAGCAGGCCGCCCGGGTGCCCGGTCGCGAACAGCACCCGCTGCCGGTCCTCGGCCGCCTTGCGCAGCCGCGCCGCCATGCGGTCGAGGGCGTCCACCGTCAACTCGGGGTCGATGGTGTCCTGCCCGTACCGGTACTCCGGGTCGTCGTTGACGCCCACCCGCTCGGCCATGACCGCGAGCACGTCCTGCTCGTCCGTCCAGCGGTCGCCCAGTTCCAGGCCGAGCCAGTAGTTGCGGACACCGTTGGCGAGCTGGCGGTAGTGGGAGAGGTTGTTCTCGCGGGGCGTGGCGACGTCCCCCGCGATACGCGTGCGCACCAGGTGGTCGACGAGCTGGGCGCGGCTGGGTGTCCCGGATATCGGCATGCCTCCCATTGTGGGGCAGTGCCCGGCGCGCGTCCTCGGCATATCGCCCGCTGGGACGGGGGCCACGCACGGTCGCCGTCAGTCACGGCGCAGCGCGAACCACAGCTCCATGCGCACGTCCGGATCGTCCAGGTCGGCGGCCAACAGGGCGGAGCAGCGGGCGATCCGCTGCCGCACGGTGTTGCGGTGCACGCCGAGCGCCACCGCCGTACGGTCCCAACTGCCGTGCAGGGACAGCCAGGTGCGCAGGGTGTCGGCGAGCGCGGCCTGCCCCGCGAGGGGGGCGAGCAGCGTACGGGCGTGGGTCTCGGCGTCCGCCCGCGGCACCAGGTCCGCCAGCGCAGGCCGGGCCGCGTGCCGGACCAGCGGGGTGCGGGTGGCGCGGGCCCGGGCGAGGGCACGGGCGGCCTGGGTGTCGGCGGCCGGCCACTCCCGGGGCCCGGCCGCGGCACTCACCCCGAGCGTCCAGCCGGGCTGCGGCCCCGGTTCCCGGTCCGCCGGCACCAGCACGCGTACCACGTCGCGGGCGAGGTCGACCAGGGGCGAACCCAGGGCGGCGCCCAGCGCGGAGGCGGCGACCGCGTCCGGGGCCTGGGCCTCCGGCCGCGCGTGCACCACGAGCCACTGCCCGGTGCCGAGCAGTGGCGCCACCTCCTCGGGCTGGGCGCCCAGCAGCAGCCGGACGAGCGCGGAGGACCGGGCCGCCCCGGCCCCGCTCTGGTGCTCACCGGTCAGCAGGGCCAGCAGGACGGCGGCGACGGAGGCGATGGTGTGATCACCCGGGTCACGGCGGGGGGCGGCCACCCCGAGCACGAACCCTTCCCCGGCCCCGAGGGCGTAGACGGCGAGGTGGGTGGCGCCGTGGGTGTCGGTGGCGGAGGTGGGGTGCGGGCGGGGGGCCGGCGTGCCCGGTGCGTTCGGCACCTTCGGTGCGCTCGGTGCGGAAGGGGTCGGGTGCGGTCCGCCGCGGGGAGCGGCCGGTGGGGGAGCGGTCGGGTGCCTGACCACCCCCGCCAGCTCCGCCAGCGCCCTGCGCGCGCCCTCGGGTGTCTCCCGGCCCGCCCCCGCGATCTCCGTTCCGTCGGGCCCGTAGAGCACCGCCCGGCCGCCCAGGCGCTGGGCCAGCTGGCGCAGCACCGCGGGGACCGGATCCGGGCGGGAGGCGGCAGCGGCCAGACTCTGCTGGGCCTCGGTGACCCGGCGCAGCTCGGCCAGCCGGGCCTGTGCCATCAGCTGCCAGACCGCGCGGGCCACCGCGGAGAACGTGGTCTGCGGCGGGACCTCCAGCAGCGGCAGGCCGTACCGGTCGCAGGCGGCGACCAGGGCGCGCGGGACCGTGTCGTGCACCGGGGCCACCCCGAAGCCGAGGGCCGCGCCGCCCGCCGCCACGATCCGGGAGACGTAGTCGTCGAAGTAGGTGCCCGAGCCGGCCGCCTCGGGGATGTGCACCCCGGCCGTGAGCAGCAGCTCGCCGCCCAGCAGATAGGGGTAGGGGTCGGCCATCTCCGAGGTGTGCGCCCAGTGGATCACGGTCCCCGGGTCCGCCGGCCCGGCGATCTGCCGCAGGGCGAGGTCGTCCCGGGCCAGCAGCGCCTGGAGCGTGACCGGTGGGGTGGGCGGGACCGCCGGGGTGATCGTCTCGGGCATGGTGTGCGTTCCTTCCATCCCGCCCCGTTCATCTGGATGAAACGTACACTTCGCAGTCGCTTTCCGGCCACCTAGCCTCAAGGGGCACGGCAGCCGCGGGTACGGGCGGATGTCCCCGCGAGCCGCTGCCGGCACATCCCCGAAGAACCTGCACGACACGCCACCGGACAGTGCGCGAAGGAGGGCCCCATGGCCGTCGACTACACAGTGATCGTCGTCTATCTCGCCGGCATGCTCGCCATGGGCTGGTGGGGGATGCGCCGCGCCAAGTCCAAGAGCGAGTTCCTGGTGGCCGGCCGCCGCCTCGGGCCCGCCATGTACTCCGGCACCATGGCGGCGATCGTCCTCGGCGGCGCCTCCACCATCGGCGGTGTGGGCCTCGGTTACCAGTACGGCCTCTCCGGCGCCTGGATGGTCTTCACCATCGGCCTCGGCCTGCTCGCCCTCTCCGTCTTCTTCTCGGCCCGGATCGCCCGCCTGAAGGTGTACACGGTCTCCGAGATGCTCGACCTGCGCTACGGCGGCCGGGCCGGCGTGATCTCCGGCGTCGTCATGTGGGCGTACACCCTCATGCTCGCGGTGACCTCCACCATCGCCTACGCCACGATCTTCGACGTGCTCTTCGACATGAACCGCACGGTCGCGATCATCCTCGGCGGCTCGATCGTCGTCGCCTACTCGACCCTCGGCGGCATGTGGTCCATCACCCTGACCGACATGGTCCAGTTCGTCGTCAAGACCATCGGCGTGCTGCTCCTGCTCCTGCCGATCGCGGTCGTCAAGGCGGGCGGCTTCTCCGAGATGAAGGCCAAGCTGCCCACCGGGTACTTCGACCCGCTGGGCATCGGCGGCGAGACGATCTTCACGTACGTCCTGATCTACACGTTCGGCATGCTGATCGGCCAGGACATCTGGCAGCGCGTGTTCACCGCCCGCAACGACAGGACCGCCAAGTGGGGCGGCACGGTGGCCGGCACCTACTGCCTGGCCTACGCCCTGGCCGGCGCGGTGATCGGCACGGCCGCCAAGGTGCTCTACCCCAAGCTGGGCAGCCCCGACGACGCCTTCGCCACCATCGTCAAGGACGAACTCCCCGTCGGCGTGCGCGGACTGGTCCTGGCCGCCGCCCTCGCCGCCGTGATGTCGACGTCCTCCGGAGCCCTGATCGCCTGCGCCACGGTCGCCAACAACGACATCTGGTCCCGCCTGCGCGGGGTCGTGCGACGGGACGGCGACGACCACGACGAGGTCACGGGCAACCGCGTGTTCATCCTGGTCATGGGCCTCGTCGTGATCGGCACGGCGATCGCCCTGAACAACGTGGTCGAGGCGCTCACCGTGGCGTACAACCTCCTCGTCGGCGGTCTGCTCGTGCCCATCCTGGGCGGCCTGCTGTGGAAGCGCGGCACGGTCCAGGGCGCGCTGGCCTCCGTGATCGTCGGCGGCCTCGCCGTCGTCGGCCTGATGGCCGGCTACGGCATCCTCGCCAACGAGCCCGTCTACTACGGCCTGCTGGCCTCCCTCGCGGCCTACGTCGCCGTCTCCCTGGCCACGCGGCCCACCGACGAGACGGTCCTCGCCACCTGGCGCGAGCGCCTCGCCGGACGCTCCCCCGAACTCCCGTCCGAACCGGTCCCGGCTCACCAGTAGAGTCATAGGGAAAGCAGTACAAGCGCGACGAAGCGCTGGAAAGAAGGCATTTCACCATGAGCAGCAACGAGACGCCCCGCGGCCCCGTCGACTCCTCCCGCGTCCCGCGGTACGCCGGACCCGCGACCTTCGCCCGGCTGCCCCGCCTGGACGAGGTCGGCACCGCCGACGTCGCCGTCGTGGGCGTGCCGTTCGACTCCGGCGTCTCGTACCGGCCGGGCGCCCGCTTCGGCGGCAACGCCATCCGCGAGGCGTCCCGGCTGCTGCGCCCCTACAACCCGGCGCAGGACGCCTCCCCGTTCGCCCTCGCCCAGGTCGCGGACGGCGGCGACATCGCCGTGAACCCCTTCAACATCAACGAGGCCGTCGAGACCATCGAGGCCGCCGCCGACGACCTGCTCGGCACCGGCGCCCGTCTGATGACCCTCGGCGGCGACCACACCATCGCGCTGCCGCTGCTGCGCTCGGTGGCGAAGAAGCACGGCCCGGTCGCCCTGCTGCACTTCGACGCCCACCTGGACACCTGGGACACCTACTTCGGCGCCGAGTACACGCACGGCACCCCGTTCCGCCGCGCGGTCGAGGAGGGCATCCTCGACACCTCCGCCCTGTCCCACGTCGGCACCCGCGGCCCGCTGTACGGCAAGCAGGACCTGACGGACGACGAGAAGATGGGCTTCGGCATCGTCACCTCCGCCGACGTCTACCGCCGGGGCGCCGACGAGGTGGCCGACCAGCTGCGCCAGCGCATCGGCGACCGACCGCTGTACATCTCCATCGACATCGACTGCCTCGACCCGGCCCACGCCCCCGGCACCGGCACGCCGGAGGCGGGCGGCATGACCTCCCGCGAGCTGCTGGAGATCCTGTGCGGGCTGGCCGGCTGCAACCTGGTGTCGGCGGACGTCGTCGAGGTGGCCCCGGCGTACGACCACGCCGAGATCACCTCGGTCGCCGCCTCCCACACGGCGTACGAACTGACCACCATCATGAGCCGCCGGATCGCGGCGGCCCGGAAGGACGCGGAAGCGAAGTGACCCACGACCACGACCTGGTACTCCGCCCGACGCCGGCGCAGATCACCGCGGCCCTGAACCCTCCCCCGGGGCGCAACGGCGGAGACCTGGTCGTGGAGACGCTGGCCGGGCTGGGCGCGACGACCGTCTTCGGCCTCCCCGGCCAGCACGCCCTCGGCATGTTCGACGCGCTCCGCCGCTCCTCCCTGCGCTACGTGGGCCTGCGGGTGGAGAACAACGCGGGCTTCGCGGCGGACGCGTACGGCAGGATCACGGGCGAGGCGGCGCCGCTGCTGCTCTCGACGGGTCCGGGCGCGCTGACGTCCCTGGCCGCGCTCCAGGAGGCGGCGGCGGCCAGCGCCCCGGTGCTGGCGATCAGCAGCCAGATCCCGACGGCGGGCCTGGGCGGCGGCCGGCACGGCTACCTCCACGAACTCCCCGACCAGGCGGCCTCGTTCCGGGGCGTGGTGAAGTCGGTCCACACGGTCCGCACCCCCTCGCAGATCCCCTCCGCCCTCGCGGCGGCCTGGAAGTCGGCGCTGACGGCCCCGCACGGCCCGGTGTGGGTGGAGATCCCGCAGGACGTCCTGCTGGCCGAGACCTCGCTGCCCGTGGTGACGGCGATGGACGCCACCCCGGACGAACTGGTCCCGCGCCCGGAACTGACGGCGGTGGCGGCCGACCTGCTCTCCCGCGCCGCCCGTCCGGCGATCATCGCGGGCGGCGGGGTCGTCCGCGCGGACGCGTCGGGCAAGCTGCTCCGGCTGGCCGAGAAGCTCCAGGCGCCGGTCGTGACGACCTTCGGCGGCAAGGGCGCCTTCCCGTGGCACCACCCCCTGTCGTTGCAGTCCTGGCTGGAGGACCGGCACACGACGGACTTCCTGGAGGACGCCGACGTCCTGCTGGTGGTCGGCTCGGGCCTCGGCGAACTGTCCTCCAACTACCACACGTTCCAGCCCCGGGGACGGGTGATCCAGATCGAGGCGGACCTCGGCAAGCTGGAGTCCAACCACCCGGCCCTCGGCATCCACGCGGACGCCCGCCTCGCCCTCCAGGCACTGCTGGAGACGGTGGAGGAGCGCACGGACGAGTCCGCGCCCGAGCGGGTGCGGGACCTCCTGGCCCGGGTGTCGGAGCGCATAGCCGCCCAGGAACTCACCCTGGAACAGGACGTGCTGGCCTCCGTCCGCCGCGCCCTGCCCGCCGGCTCCCCGTCCTTCTGGGACATGACGATCCTGGCCTACTGGGCGTGGTCCGCGTTCGACGCGCAGGGCCCGAACACCATGCACTCGGCCCAGGGCGCGGGCGGCCTCGGCTACGGCTTCCCGGCGGCCCTGGGCGGGGCGGCGGCGGATCCGACGCGCCCGGTCCTGGCGGTGTCCGGCGACGGCGGAGCGCTCTACTCGATCGCCGAACTGGCCACGGCGAAGCAGTACGGCCTGAACGTCACCTGGCTGATCGTCGACGACGGCGGCTACGGCATCCTGCGCGAGTACATGACGGACGCCTTCGGCCAGGCGACGGCGACGGAACTGACCCGCCCCGACTACGTGGCCCTCGCGGAGTCCTTCGGCGTGCCGGGGGCGCGCACCACCCCGGAGACGCTGGAACAGGACCTGACGAAGGCCCTGGCGACCCCGGGCCCGTCGGTGGTCGTACTCCCGGCCGTGCTGCGGATGTTCGCGCCGACGCACCTGGGTCGGCCGGACAGCTGATCGGCCGACCGGGCTCGCGCCCAAGCGGCTTGCCGGAGAAGGCGTGGCACCGAAGAACGCGAGCCGGAACCGCTTTCCCGGTGGGTGCGGGGCACCGTCGCGATCCTGACGCCACTGTACGGTTCCCGGGATCGGGCGAACGTCCGGGTGGCACAGCCTCCCGTCAGCAGCCGCCCGGTCCCAATCCGTCCATCCGGCCGCCGAAGTCGCCGAGGTAGCGGGAGCGCCAGTCGCCGTTGAAGACGTCCCGCTTCTCCACCGGACCCCAGTTGATGAAGCAGGCGCGGGTCGAGGCGACGAAGGAGCCCACGTGGTCGTGGAGGCTCGGCGGCAGGTCGCGGTAGCCGCTGCGGGCCGTCCACTCCCAGTACGAGCCGCCGAAGCCCTCGCCGCTCCAGAGGCAGACGGAGCCGTCGGGGCAGGAGGGCTGGGCGGCGCGGGCCGTCGCGGTCCCGGCGGGCACGAGCGCGGCGGTCAGGGCGAGGGCGGCGGCCAGCGTCCAGGCGCGGAGCTGTTGCTTCATGTGGCTCTCCAGGAAGGGGAGTCGGGACGCCCGGCAGCGCGCCGGGCACCGCCATGGTGGGGGCCGGCCGGCGGGACACGCCCGGCGGCCGGACGGCCGTCGCCGGTGTGAGGGAAGAAGTGGGACTAGTAGGACCGCAGGGAGCCCTCGCTCTTGCGTTGGCATGTTCCTGCTCATTGTGAGCAACTCCGCATCTCCGAACGCGCGTACAACTATCGATCGCCTCGGCGAGTCCAGTCATGCAGCGCACAGGTGCGCTCAACGGCGTTCAGGGGGACGCCAGTACGACGTTCAAGGGGGAACCTCCATGACTCACCGGATATCCGGCCGGGCCGGCGTGCTCGCGGCTGCCGTCAGCGCCGCGCTGCTCGTGCCGGCGGTCACCGCCGCCGCCCCGGCCGCCGCGGCCACGCCCACCGTGACCTGTACGTCCGCCAAGGCGGGCCTGGCCGCCAAGCTGAAGAAGGACATCACGGCGGCCCTCGCCAACCGCAAGGGCACGGTCGCCATCGGCCTGTACGACCGCGGCACCAAGACCACCTGCACCCTGCGGGCCACCAGCGCGTACGACTCGGCCAGCACGGTCAAGGTCACCGTGCTCGCCACGCTGCTGTGGGACGCGAAGAAGCACAACCGGTACCTGACGAGCACCGAGCAGTCGCTCGCCAAGGCCATGATCACCCAGTCCGACAACAACGCGACCAGCAAGCTCTGGAAGCAGCTCGGCATGACCAAGATCAAGGGCTTCCTGGCCGCCGCCGGCATGACCAAGACCGTGCCGGGCGCGAACGGCTACTGGGGTCTGACCCAGGAGAACGTCAACGACGAGCAGAAGCTCCTCAAGCTCGTCACCGCCAAGAACAGCGTGCTGAGCGACAACTCCCGCGCCTACATCCTGAAGCTGATGGGCCAGGTCGTCTCCTCGCAGCGCTGGGGCACCCCGGCCGGCGCGCCGTCCTCGGTCTCCGTGCACGTGAAGAACGGCTGGTTGCAGCGTTCCACGCACGGCTGGCGGGTGCACAGCCTGGGCACCTTCAACGGCGCCGGCCGCGACTACATGATCACCGTGCTGACGCAGGACAACAGCACCATGAGCTACGGCGTCACCACGATCCAGAACGTCGCCAAGGCGATCCACAAGGACCTGGTGCCGACCACCAGCGGCGTCACCCGCTACACCCCGACCAGCCAGCCGCGCGAGGCGTTCGTCGCCGTACCGCCGCGGAGCTGACCCTTCACGAGGCGGTCTCGCGCACGTCACCGACGAGTCCTACGGTGAGAGCCATGCGCCTGAGAACCGTACTCGCCACCCTCACCGCCGGCCTGGCGGCGGCCACCTGTCTGGCCGCCGCCGGGCCGGCCGCCGCCGGCACCGCCGCGCGCCACGCCTGCTCGGCCGCCGTGTCGATCGACCGCTTCTCCGACGCGCTCGACAAGACGACGTACGACGGCACCTTCGTCGGCAACTTCTCCGCCCTCGCGGTCGACCGGGACGGCTCGCTGGCGGCCCTGGCCGACCGCTCGTCGCTCTTCCGCCTGGACGCCCGTACGCTCCAGCCGCGGGCGGCCGTGCACCTCGCCGACGAGAAGGGCGCCGACCTGGACTCCGAGGGCCTCGTGATCGACCGGGACGGCACCCGGCTGATCTCCTCCGAGACCGAGCCGTCCATCCGCCGCTACTCCCGCGACGGCGCGATCCTCGACCGCCTCCCGGTCCCGCCCGCCCTCCAGGTCGCCCCGGCCGGCCGCGCCACCGCCAACCAGACCTTCGAGGGCCTGACCATGCTGCCCGGCGGCCACACCCTGCTGGCCTCCATGGAGTACGCGCTCTCGGGCGACTCCGCCGGCATCGTCCGCTTCCAGACCTGGACCCGCCACCACGGCCGCTTCACGCCCGGCGCCCAGTACGCCTACCGCACCGACGCCGGCCTCGGCGTCCCCGAGGTCCAGGCGACCCCCGACGGCCGCCTCCTCGTCCTGGAGCGCGGCTTCACCGCCGGCGTCGGCAACACCGTCCGCCTCTACCTGGCCGACCTCCGCCACGCCACGGACACGAGCGGCATCGAGAACCTCACCGGCCAGCCGGGGGTGCGCCTGGCCGAGAAGACGCTCCTGGCCGACATCGCCGGCTGCCCCTCCCTCGGCGCCACGGCGAAGCAGCCCCAGCCCAACCCCCTCCTGGACAACATCGAGGGCATGACGATCACGGGCCGCGACCACACCGGCCGCCTGAAGGTCCTCCTGGTGAGCGACGACAACCAGAACGCGGCCCAGACGACCAGGTTCTACTACCTCCGGGTACGTGTCTGACCGCTGCCTCGGTTTGTTGCGGAGGGATGAAATCCGCATCAGCCGGCGTTGACGCCTTCTGGTAGAGCACGGCCAAAACAGGAGGCACCGGCGTGGCAGCGCAACGGGGATGGGCACGGCGTCTGGCGGCATACGCCTGGCGGTATCCGAAGGACGTCGTCCTCGCCCTCGGCTCCTCGCTCGCCGGCATGGCCGTCCTGGCGGTCGTCCCGCTGCTCACCAAGGTGATCATCGACGACGTGATCGGCGCCCACACCCGCGCCATGGCCCCCTGGGCCGGCGCCCTCGTGGGCGCCGCCGTCCTGGTCTACGCCCTCACCTACATCCGCCGCTTCTACGGCGGCCGGCTCGCCCTCGACGTCCAGTACGACCTGCGGACCGAGATGTACGGCACGATCACCCGGCTGGACGGCCGCCGCCAGGACGAGCTGTCCACCGGGCAGGTCGTCGGCCGTGCCACCAGCGACCTCCAGCTGATCCAGGGCCTGCTCTTCATGCTCCCGATGACCATCGGGAACCTCCTGCTCTTCCTGCTCTCCCTGGTGATCATGGCGTGGCTCTCGCTGCCGCTGACCCTGGTCGCCCTCGCCGTCGCGCCCGCCCTCGGCTGGATCGCCAAGCGCAGCCGCAGCAGGCTGCACCCGGCCACCTGGTACGCCCAGGCCCAGGCTGCCGCCGTGGCCGGTGTGGTGGACGGCGCGGTGAGCGGCGTCCGCGTGGTGAAGGGCTTCGGGCAGGAGGACCAGGAGACGAACAAGCTGCGCGAGGTCGGCCGCCGGCTGTTCGCGGGGCGCCTGCGCACGATCCGCCTGAACAGCAAGTACACCCCGGCCCTCCAGGCCGTGCCCGCGCTCGGCCAGGTCGCCATGCTGGCCCTCGGCGGCTGGCTCGCCGTACGCGGGCACATCACGCTCGGCACCTTCGTGGCCTTCTCCACCTACCTGGCCCAGCTGGTCGGCCCGGTCCGCATGCTCGCGATGTTCCTCACCGTCGCCCAGCAGGCCCGCGCCGGCACCGAGCGCGTCCTGGAGCTCGTCGACACCGAGCCGACCCTCAAGGACGGCACCAAGACCCTCCCCGCCGACGCGCCCGCGACCGTCGAGTTCGACGACGTGTCCTTCGGCTACGACCACGAGCGTCCCGTGCTGGAGGGGCTGAGCTTCGAGATCCGGCCCGGCGAGACCCTCGCCGTCGTCGGCTCCTCCGGCTCCGGCAAGTCCACCGTCTCCCTGCTCCTGCCGCGCTTCTACGACGTCACCCACGGCGCCGTCCTGATCGGCGGCCACGACGTGCGCGAGCTGACCCTGGACTCGCTGCGGGCCGCCATCGGACTGGTCCCGGAGGATTCGTTCCTCTTCTCCGACACCGTCCGCGACAACATCGCCTACGGCCGCCCGGACGCCTCCCAGGAGGAGATCGAGGCCGCCGCCCGCGCCGCCCAGGCGGACCGTTTCATCAGAGAGCTGCCCGACGGCTACGACACCAAGGTCGGCGAGCAGGGCCTCACCCTCTCCGGCGGCCAGCGCCAGCGCATCGCCCTCGCCCGCGCCCTGCTCACCGACCCGCGCCTGCTGGTCCTGGACGACGCCACCTCGGCCGTGGACGCCCGCGTCGAGCACGAGATCCACGAGGCCCTGAAGCAGGTGATGCGGGGCCGCACGACCCTGCTCATCGCCCACCGCCGCTCCACCCTCAACCTCGCCGACCGCATCGCCGTGCTCGACGGCGGCCGGCTCGCCGACATCGGCACCCACGAGGAGCTCCAGGAGCGCTCGGCCCTCTACCGCCGCCTGCTCACCGACCCGGACGAGCTGGGCGGGGTCTCTCCGGGCCGCGCCCTGCCGGCCGAGCCCCGGGAGGACACCTCCGTCCGCGACGAACTGGAGGCCGAGTTCGACGCGGAGCGGGGCGTCACCCCCCGGCTGTGGACCGGTGACCGCGAGCCCAAGAACGCCGAGAACACAGCCCTGACCGGCACCCCGGCCACCCCGGAACTGCTCACCCAGGTCGAGGCGCTGCCCCCGGCCACCGACACCCCGGACGTCGACGAGGTCCGCGCCGTCCTGCCCGAGGACTCCTACGGCCTGCGCCGCCTGCTGCGCGGCTTCCGCCTGCCCCTCCTGGTCAGCCTGCTGCTGGTCGCCGTCGACGCGGGCGCGGGCCTGCTGCTGCCGGTGCTGATCCGGCACGGCATCGACTCGGGCGTCACCAAGATGGCGATCGGCGCGGTCTGGTCGGCGGCGCTGCTCGGCCTGCTGACCGTGCTCGTCCAGTGGGCCGCGCAGATCGGCGAGACCCGGATGACCGGCCGTACCGGCGAACGCGTGCTGTACACGCTGCGGCTGAAGATCTTCGCCCAGCTCCAGCGGCTCGGCCTGGACTACTACGAGCGCGAGCTGACCGGCCGGATCATGACCCGGATGACGACGGACGTCGACGCGCTCTCCACCTTCCTGCAAACCGGCCTGGTCACGGCGTTCGTCTCGGTCGTCACCTTCTTCGGGATCATGGTCGCGCTGCTGGTGCTCGACCTCCAGCTCGCGCTCGTCGTCTTCGCCACCCTGCCCCCGCTGATCGTGGCCACCTTCTTCTTCCGCCGGGCGAGCGTGAAGGCGTACGAACTCGCCCGCGAGCGGGTGTCGACGGTGAACGCCGACCTCCAGGAGACCATGGCCGGGCTGCGCATCGTGCAGGCCTTCCGGCGGGAGCGGGACGGCGGGCGGCGGTTCGCCGAGCGCAGCGACGCCTACCGCAGCGCCCGCATCCGCGGCCAGCGGCTGATATCCGTCTACTTCCCGTTCGTGCAGTTGCTGTCCTCGGTGGCCGCGGCGGCCGTGCTGGTCGCGGGCGCGGGCCGGGTGGAGGCGGCCACGCTGACCACGGGCGCCCTGGTGGCGTACCTGCTCTACATCGACCTGTTCTTCGCGCCCGTCCAGCAGCTCTCCCAGGTCTTCGACGGCTACCAGCAGGCCACGGTCTCGCTGGGCCGCATCCAGGAGCTGCTGCGCGAGCCGACGTCCACACGGACCGCCGACGAACCCCTCGACGTGCTGTCCCTGCGCGGTGACATCGCCTTCGAGGGCGTGCGCTTCGCGTACGGCGACGAGGAGGAGGCGCTGTCCGGCATCGACCTGACGATCCCGGCCGGGCAGACGGTCGCGTTCGTCGGCGAGACGGGCGCGGGCAAGTCGACGCTGGTGAAGCTGGTGGCCCGGTTCTACGACCCGACCGCCGGGCGGGTCACGGTCGACGGCACGGACCTGCGCGCCCTGGACCTCACGTCGTACCGCCACCGGCTCGGGGTCGTCCCGCAGGAGGCCTACCTCTTCCCGGGCACCGTGCGCGACGCCATCGCCTACGGCCGGCCCGACGCCACCGACGCCGAGGTGGAGGCGGCGGCCCGCGCGGTCGGCGCGCACGAGATGATCGCCACGCTGGAGGGCGGCTACCTGCACGAGGTCGCCGAGCGCGGCCGCAACCTCTCGGCGGGCCAGCGCCAGCTGATCGCCCTCGCCCGCGCGGAACTGGTCGACCCGGACATCCTGCTCCTGGACGAGGCCACGGCGGCCCTGGACCTGGCCACCGAGGCGCAGGTCAACCAGGCCACCGACCGTCTGGCGGGCCGTCGTACGACCCTGGTGGTCGCCCACCGGCTGACCACCGCCGCCCGCGCGGACCGGGTGGTGGTGATGGACCACGGCCGGGTCGCGGAGGACGGCACCCACGAGGATCTGCTGGCCCGCGGCGGCCGGTACGCCGAGCTGTGGCGGACCTTCGTCGGCCAGTCCGAGCCGGAGGAGCCGGTCGGCGCCTCCCGCTGAGCCCTCCCGCCGGGTCGTCTCCCTGACGGTCGTGCAACCATCCGACACACCTGTGCGTCCGTACATCAGTACGGACACGGGGGTGTGACCGGGACGGGGAGGACGACAGTGGACAGTGGTGCGATACGCCGGCCGCGCAGGCGGCTGGCGCTCGCCGCGGCCGTGCTGGCCGCGTCCGGGGTGCTGGGGCTGACGGCGACGGGGACGGCGCGGGCCGATTCGGCGAGCGGCTGCGCCGGGCGCGAGGTGCGCACGCTCCCGTTCGCGTCCGGCGTCACCCACGTCTTCAAGCGCGACGGCTACGTCTGCGCCGTCACCGTCGCCAGACAGCCCGGACCCACCCGGACCATGTCGGTCAGCGTGCAGGCCCGCGGCAACCGGCCGGTCGTCGACAAGGGCCGCTACAAGCACCACGCCGGCCCGGTGACCGTGCACGCCGGCCACCGCTGCGTGTGGATCAAGGGCTCGGTGGGCAAGTACTCGGTCAGCTCGGGCTGGATCCTGTGCTGACCGCGGCCACCGCGCCCGGCAGGTGAACCGGAGCGCTCAATTCCCTCTGGTGGGACGGCAGTTGCTGGGATAGCTTCCGGCGCACATCTGTCTCACAGGGGAGAGTGCGCATGCGCAAGGCGCTCAGATGGCTGCTGGCGCTCACGGTGTTCCTGGGAACCCTGGGCACGGCGGCCGGCGCGGCCACCGCCGCCGAGCCCGAGCCCACCGACATCAAGGACCGGCTCCTGTCGATACCCGGCATGAGCCTCCTCCAGGAGAAGCCGTACCCCGGCTACCGCTACTTCGTCCTGAACTACACGCAGCCGGTCGACCACCGCCACCCCGACCGGGGCACCTTCCAGCAGCGCATCACCGTGCTGCACAAGGACACCAGCCGCCCCACGGTCTTCTACACCAGCGGCTACAACGTCTCCACGACGCCCTCGCGCCGCGAGCCCACCCAGATCGTGGACGGCAACCAGGTCTCCCTGGAATACCGCTTCTTCACCCCGTCCCGCCCCGCCCCGGCCGACTGGAGCACGCTCGACATCTGGCAGGCGGCGAGCGACCAGCACCGCGTGTACGAGGCCCTCAAGCCCCTCTACTCCGCCAACTGGCTGGCCACCGGCGGCTCCAAGGGCGGCATGACGGCCACGTACTACGAGCGCTTCTACCCCCGTGACATGGACGGCGTGGTGGCCTACGTCGCCCCCAACGACGTCGTGAACAAGGAGGACTCGGCGTACGACCGCTTCTTCGAGCGGGTCGGCACCAAGGAGTGCCGGGACCGGCTGAACGCCGTCCAGCGGGAGGCGCTGGTTCGGCGCGGACCGCTGGAGAAGAAGTACGCCGCGTACGCCGCCGAGAACGGCTACACCTTCACCACCATCGGCGGCCTCGACAAGGCCTACGAGGCGGTCGTCCTCGACTACGTCTGGGGCTTCTGGCAGTACAGCCTCCTGAAGGACTGCGACACCGTTCCGGCGGACGCGGCGACCGCGACCGACGAGGAGATCTGGAACTCCGTCGACACGATCTCCGGCTTCTCCGCCTACACCGACCAGGGCCTGGAGACGTACACCCCGTACTACTACCAGGCGGGCACGCAGCTGGGCGCCCCGACGATCCACTTCCCCCACATCGAACGGAAGTTGATCCGCTACGGCTACCAGCCCCCGCGCAACTTCGTCCCCCGCTCCATCCCGATGCGCTTCCAGCCGGACGCCATGCGGGACGTGGACACGTGGGTCCGCCACCACGCCCGCCACATGCTCTTCGTCTACGGCCAGAACGACCCCTGGGGCTCGGAGCGCTTCCGCCTCGGCGCGGGCGCCCGTGACGCGTACGTCTTCACGGCACCCGGGGCGAACCACGGCGCGAACGTGGCCGGCCTGGTACCGGACCAGAAGTCCCTGGCCACCGCCCGCATCCTGGACTGGGCGGGTGTCTCCCCGGCCGCCGTGGCCGAGGCGAAGCCGCTGGCCGGGTACGACGCGAAGCTGGACGTACGGGACGCGGAGCGGGAGCCGGCGCTGCGGCCGTGAGCACGGGCGGCCGGTCGGCGGACGGCGCCTGCCGACCGGCCCCGCGGTGCCCCTAGTAGGTCAGCCCATGGCCGATCGGGTACAGCACCCGCGTGGGGTCGTCCGCCCGCTGCACCGGCACCGGCAGCTTCCCGCGCGGTCTCACCCGGCCCGCGATCACCCGTGCGGCGGCGCGCAGTTCGACGTCCGTCCAGCAGTACGCGGCCAGGCAGGCGCGGACGCCGGGGAGCTGCGCGATGTCGTACGGGTTGCGGACGGCCAGCGCGACCACCGGCCTGCCCGTGGCCAGCAGGCGGTCCACCAGGGTGCGCTGGGTGCTGGAGGCCGTCACGTTGTACGTGGCCACGATCACCGCGTCCGCGTCCCGCGCGGCGGTGACCGCCTGGTCGATGGCCGCGGCGGACGGGGCGGTGCCGGTGGACAGGGCCGTGGCGGTGAAGCCCAGTTCGGTGAGGGCGGCGGCCAGGACGCCGGTGGGCGGCCCGGTGGTGCCGGACGGGGAGGCCGGGTCGGCGCCGACGACCAGGAGCCTGCGCCGCGTGCGGCGGTCGAGGGGCAGGGTGGAGTCCTCGTTGACCAGCAGGGTGGTGGTGCGTTCGGCGATGCGGTCGGCCGTCGCCAGGTGGGCCTTGGTGCCCACCGTGCGGTCGACGTCCGCCGGGTCGGCCCAGGGGCGGTCGAAGAGTCCGCGCCGGGCCTTCAGGCGCAGGATGCGCAGGATCGATTCGTCCAGGCGGGCCTCGGTCAGCTCGCCCTCCCGCACGGCCTTCAGCACCGCGTTCCAGGCCACGTCCAGCGACGGCGGGTTGAGCAACTGGTCCACGCCGGCCTTGAGCGCGAGCACCGGCACCCGGTCGTCGCCGTACTTGGTGCGCACGCCCTGCATGCCGAGCGAGTCGGTGATCACGACACCGTCGTAGCCGAGTTCCTCGCGCAGGATGCCGGTCAGGATCGGGCGGGAGAGGGTCGCCGGGTCGCCGGAGTCGTCCAGCGCCGGGAACTGGATGTGCGCGGTCATGATCGAGTCGATGCCCGCGCGGATCGCGGCCCGGAAGGGTACGGCGTCCAGCTCCTCCCACTGCTCGCGGCTGTGGGTGATGACCGGGAAGCCGTAGTGGCTGTCGACGGCGGTGTCCCCGTGGCCCGGGAAGTGCTTGGCGGTCGCGGCGACACCGGCGGCCTGATAGCCCTTCACCTCGGCGGCGACCAGGGCGGCCACGGCCTCCGGGTCGGCGCCGAAGGAGCGGACGCCGATGACCGGGTTGGCCGGGTTGACGTTCACGTCGGCGTCGGGGGAGTAGTCCTGGTTGACGCCCATCGCGCGCAGCTCGGCCCCGGAGATCCGGCCGAGGGCGCGGGCGTCGGAGCGGGAGCCGCCCGCGCCGATCGCCATGGCGCCGGGGAAGAGGGTGGCGGGCTTGCCGATCCGGCACACCGCGCCGTGCTCCTGGTCGGTGGCGATGAGCACCGGCAGGCCGCGCGGCTGGTCCAGGGAGGCCCGCTGGATGCCGTTGGACAGCTCGGCGATCTGGTGCGGGTCGCGGGTGTTGTGGGCCCAGGCGAAGTAGATGATGCCGCCGACCCGGTACTTGGCGATCAGCTCGGCCGCGGTGCGGACGCCGATCTCCTGGAGGTTGGCGTCGACGTCCGCCTGGTCCGGTGCGGTGGCGGAGTGGCCGTAGACCCGCATCACGAAGAGCTGGCCGACCTTCTCCTCCAGCGACATGCGGGAGATCAGGGCGCGCAGCCGGCGGTCGTCGGGGGCGGCGGCGTGGGCGGTCGTCGGTACGGTCAGCGCGGCGGTGAGGCCCGCGGTCGCGGCGAGGACGGCGCGTCTGGACGGTCGTGCGGCGCGTCTGCCCGCGCTCGCGGAGTTCTCCGTGCCTGCCGTACCGGTGCCGCTACCCGTGCCGGTGCCGCTACCCGTGCTGGTGTGGTGCACGTGCGCTCCTTCCGGAGGAGAACCGCTGAAGGAAACTTCCGAGGAATCACCAATATCCGGGAAGTTTCTTTCCGTCAAGGGATGCACAGTAACCACGAAGGGGCGGCCGACCGGGCATTCTCGGGGCGCGTCCGGCCGTTCCCCGGCTTCGAAGGGGCTCGCTGGACCGGTGGACGCGGGCCGTGGAGGATCTCCGGCATGACCACACGCGCGTACCTGATCCTGCACGGCTGGCAGAACCACCGTCCGCCCGAGCACTGGCAGCACTGGCTCGCCGGCCGGCTCACCGCACTCGGCCACCGGGTCGGCTACCCGCAGCTACCCGACGCCGACGACCCCGACCTGGACGTCTGGCTCGCCGAACTCGCCCGTCACCTGGAGGAGTTGAACGGGCCGGAGGAGCGGGTCGTGGTGGCCCACAGCCTGTCCGCCGTGCTGTGGCTGCACGCCGCCGCCCGGGGCATGGAGCAGCAGCGGTACGCGGACCGGGTGCTGCTCGTCTCCCCGCCGTCCGGTCCCGTCCTCGCCCGGTACCCGGAGGTGGCCGCCTTCGCCCCGCCCGCGCTCGACTTCACCCTGCCCGGGAAGACGCGGCTGGTCGCGGGCGACGACGACCCGTACTGCCCCGGGGGCGCGGACACGGTCTTCGCCGAGCCGCTCGGCATCCCCGCCGACATCCTGCCCGGCGCCGCCCACCTCGACCTGGACGCCGGGTACGGCCCCTGGCCGGCGGTCCTCGACTGGTGCGTCAGCGGCACCGCACCGCTCACGGGGCGTCCGGCACCGCGCTGACCCCGTCGCGCAGTTCGGGTGTCGTCGTCGCGACCGCCGCCACCGCCAGCACGCACAGCAGGCCGCCGCTGATCAGGGCGGTCGTGCCCGAGGTCCAGCCGGCCAGCAGACCGCCACGCGCGTTGCCGAGGCTGGGACCCGCCTGGCCGACGATCTGCTCGGCCGCCGTGACCCGGCCGAGCAGCGCGTCCGGGGTGCGGGTCTGCACGATCGTGGAGCGGGAGACCACGGCCGTGGCGTCCGCCGCACCGGCCAGCGCGAGCAGGGCCAGGCCCAGCCAGGGGTTGCCGGCCAGGCCGAACAGCACCAGGGCCGCGCCCCAGGTGGCGGACGCGCACAGCATCACCGGGCCCGGCCGGGCGAGCCGGGTCAGCGGGCCGGACAGCGCGGTCGCGGTGACCCCGCCCACCGCCAGCGCCGACAGGAACAGGCCGAGGGTGCGCGGATCGTCGCCGAACCGCTCGGCGTTCACCAGCGGGAACAGGCTCACCGGGAACGACAGCACGGTCGCGGCGAGATCGGTGACCAGCGCGCCCCGCACCACCCGGTGCCCGGCCAGGAACCGCAGCCCGTCCAGCACCCCGTGCAGCCCGGCCCGCGACGGCTCGCCCTGCGGCGGCAGCGCCGGCAGTCCGCGGGCGCCGTAGAAGGCGAGGCCGAAGCTGAGGGCGTCCAGCAGGTAGCAGACGCCGATGCCGAACCAGCCGAGCAGCAGCCCGGCCAGGGCGGGGCCGAGCAGCATCATCGACTGACCGGTCACCTGCTGGAGCGCCAGCCCGGCGGCCACCTGCTCCTTGGGCAGCAGCCGTGGTACGAACACCCCGGCGGCCGGGGCGCCCAGCGCGCCGAAGCCCGACTGCACGGCGACGAGCAGCAGGACGACCGCCGGCGGCACGTGCCCGGTGAAGCCCTGCACGGCGAGCAGCAGCGAGCAGACCGCCTGGCCGACGGTCGCCGCGAGGAACACGCGGCGCCGGTCGGCCCGGTCCACCCACGCCCCGGCGAACAGCCCGAACACCACCAGCGGCAGCGCCTGGGCCAGCCCGACGGCACCGGTCCACGCGGTGCTGCGGGTCTGGTCCCAGACCTGGTACATGACCGTCACCATGGTCATGAACCCGCCGAGCACGGACACGGTCCGGCCGATCAGCAGCCGCCGGAAGACGGGTGAGGTGCGCAGGGGGCGTACGTCGATGAGCGAGCGGGCGAGGCTCATGAGCGGAAGCGGGCGCACGGCCCCGGTGGCTGGATCACCGGGGGAGGGTAACCGGACGCCGACGCCCCGGCCAGCGAATTCCGCGCGGGCGACGGCCCTCCTCGGATGGGCCGGCGGGGGCTAGGCCGCTTCGCCCAGCACCCTCAGCAGATGCTCGCGGCCGGCGCCGAGCAGACCCGGAAGCGGTGCGGCCCCCTCGTACCAGCGCTTCTCGTACTCCCAGCACAGCCAGCCGTCCCAGTGGTGCCGGGACAGCACGTCCACGCACTCCCCGAGCGGCAGCACTCCGGCGCCGAGCGGCAGCGGGGTGGTGTCCTCGGCGGAGGCGATGTCCTTGACCTGGACGTAGCCCAGGTGCGGGGCGAGGGCCGCGTAGGTGTCCGACGGCTGCTCACCGCCCAGCCAGGTGTGCATCACGTCCCACAGCGCGCCCACCTGCCGGTGTCCGACCGGGCCGAGGATCCGGATCGCGTCGGCGCCGGTGCGGTGCGAGTCGTGGGTCTCCAGCAGGATCCGGACACCCAGGGCGGCGGCGTCCTCGGCGGCGGTGCCGAGCCGCCGGGCGGCGATCGCGTCCGACTCCTCGCGGGGCCGGTCCGGGTCGGCGCCGGGAAAGACCCGGACGAAGGGTGCGCCGAGGTCGTGGGCCAGCCGCAGGAGGTCCCGGATCTCCGCCAGCACGGGCGCGTCGTCACCCGGAGCGGCGACGCGCGCGTAGCCGGCGAGGCCCAGCAGCTCGACCCCGGCGTCCCGGAACAGGGCCGCGGTCTCGGCGCGCTGGGCGGGTGCCAGGCCGGCGTGCACCGGCTCCTCGGGATGGGCGCGCAACTCGACACCGTGGTAGCCGTGCGCGGTCGCGAGCGCGACGACCTCCGGGACGGGCAGGCCAGGGACACCGAGAGTGGAGAACGCCAGCTTCATGGGCAGGGACCCTACTCGCCCCGCCCGCCCCCCGCTCGATCCCCCCAGCGCGAGCCGCCACCTTCGGCCGACTGGTACCCGGATCGCCGTGCGCCACTCACCCGCGACGGGGGCGCGTGCGCTTGGCTTTGGCGGGGCGTGGCCGGGGCGGCGGTTCTGGCCTGGGGGCGGGGCGGGGAGGGGCTGGTCCTGGCTGAGGGAGTGGTGGCGGGGAGGGGCTGGTCCTGGCCGGTGGGGTCGCGGGCGGGGGAGCCGGCGGTCCTGGCCGGGGAGGTGGTGGCGGGGAGGGGCTGGTCCTGGTCGACGGGGGCGTGGCGGGGAGCCGTCGGCCTCTGGTTGACGGGGGAGGGGGCGCCTGGTCTTGGCTGAGGGGGTGGAGGCGGGCAGCCGCCAATGCTGGTCGGCTGGGGTCCGGGTTGTCGTGCGTCGCTGGCTGGGGCGGGCGGCGCGTGCGCCTGGTCTCGGCCGACTGGGGCGTGGCCGGGTGAGCCGCCGGTCTTGGCAGGTGGGGTGGTGGCAGGGAGTGCGGGTCCTGGCCGGCGGGTCGTGCCGAGGAGCCGCGAATCCTGGTCGACGGGGGCGCGGCGGGGAGCCGTCGGTCCCTGGTCGACGGGGGAGGGAGCGGCTGGTCCTGGCTGAGGGGGTGGTGGCCGTCAGTCGTCGGTCCTGGTCGACTGGTCGGCTGGGGGCCGGGTGGTCGTGCCTCGCCGGCTCGGGGCAGGTGGCGCGTGCGGCTGGTCTCGCCCGGCTGGGGCGGGCGGTGCGTGTGCCTGATCTTGCCCGGCTGGGGGGCGTGCCCGGGTGAGTCGCCGGTCTTGGTCGGTGGGGTGGTGGCAGGGAGTCGCCGGTCCTGGCCGGCGGGATTGTGGCAGGGAGTCGCCGGTCCAGCTCGACAGGTCGGCTGGGGCCCGCGGCCCCCACGTCACTCGCCGGGTGCGGCCGGGCTCCCGCGGACCGTGACCCACCGAGGCGGTGGGGCCCTTCGGTGCCGTCCGGGGACCGTGCGTCACTCGCCCGGTCCGCGCAGCGTCAGCCGCCAGTCCTGGCCGACCAGGTCCTTGCCGAAGGAGCGGTGGGGCCGCTCGGCGACCAGGGCGAACCCGTGCCGCTGGTAGAGGCGGCGGGCGCTGTCGAGCACGTCGTTGGTCCACAGCACCAGTTCCCGGTAGCCGGCCCCGCGGGCGAAGTCGATCACGGTCCGCACCAGCCGGTCCCCGACGCCGTGCCCGCGCGCCTCGGGCTCCACGAGCAGCAGCCGCAGCCGCGCGGTGCCGGGCGCGTCGTCCCGTACGCACATCACACAGCCCACGGGCCGCCCGGCCAGCTCGGCGATCCACACCCGCTCCAGACGCGGATCGTGATCTGCCGCGTAGTCGGCGACGATCCGGGCGACGAGCCCCTCGTACTCGGCGTTCCACCCGTACTCGACCGCGTACAGCGCGCCGTTGCGCTGCACGATCCACCCCAGCTCCCCGGCCCGCGGCTCCCGCACCACCACGTCCGCGGCCCGCTTCCGGCCGCCCAGGATGTCCCGGATGGTCCGCATGGCCTCGGTCAGCCGGGCCCGGTCCGCCGGAGCGATGCCGTCGAGCAGCGCGGCGACGGACCCCCGGGCCCGCTCGTCCAGCAGCGCGGCGGTCCCCCGCCCGCGCGCGGTCAGCATGATCCGGCGCCGCCGCGGGTCCTCCTGGGACGGCTCCCGCCGGACAAGCCCGTCCTCCTCGAAACGGTTCAGGATCCGGCTCAGGTACCCGGCGTCGAGCCCCAGCCCAGCGCGCACGTCGGCCGCGTCCAGGTACGGCGCGTGCGCGAGTTCGTAGAGCACGCGGGCCTCGGTCAGGGTGTACGGGGCGTACAGGTGGCGCTCGTAGTCGAGGGCGCCGATCACACCGGTGTAGAAGCGGTTGAAAGCGCGGACGTCCTGGACGGTCATGGTCGCCCCCGGATGCTTGACCCAGTCAGAGACCCTGCTCCTGCGAGCCTAGGCCGCCCCGCGCGCCCCCGTCCACGCCTACGACCGCCCGGCCGGCCGGTACACGTTCACCTGCGCCCCGGTCTTCGCGGTGGCCGACGACACCAGTTCCCAGCTGCGCAGCCCCCCGTCGGCGGGGAAGACCGACTTCCCGCCGCCAAGCAGCACGGGCATGACGACGAGCCGCAACTCGTCCACGAGCTCCGCCGCGATCAGCGCCCGCACCAGCGTGGGGCTGCCCATCATCGCCAGGTCCCCGCCCTCGGCGGCCCGCAGCTCCCGTACCGTCTCCAGGGCCCGCGCCCCCGGGATGCGCACGGTGTTCTCCCAGCTCAGCTCGGACTCGCCGGGCGTGTCGGACACGACGTACTTCTTCATGGAGTTCAGCCGGTCAGCGAAGGGGTCCCCCGCCCGCTCCGGCCACGCGGCGGCCATCGTCAGGTACGTCCGCCGCCCGTACAGCAGCGCCTCGGCCTTCTCCAGCCCCGCGGCGAACGCCCCGCCCACGACCTCCGGGTCGAAGAACGGATGCGACCACCCACCGTGCGCGAACCCCCCGTCGGTGTCCTCCTCTGGCCCGCCCGGGGCCTGCACGACTCCGTCAAGGCTGATGAACTCGGTGACGACGACACGCATGGATCCGCTCCTCGGCAAGTGTCCGTTGCTTACGATGATGAAGACGCCCGGCACCTCGAAAACTCATCGGTGCCGAGCAGGAAAACGGCGGCCCGACCGCCCTCGGGGGCGCGGCCCGGCACCCCGCGCCCTTACTCCCGCGGCACCCCGGAGGACCCCCGCACCATCAACTCCCCCCGCACCGAGGCGATCCCCCCGGGCGGCGGCTCCTCCCGCCCCATCGCGATGCGCCCGGCCCGCGCTCCCGCCTCCGCCAGCGGCAACCGGACCGTCGTGAGGGACGGCACGGCGTCGATGCTGAACGGCAGGTCGTCGAAGCCGGCCACCGAGACGTCCTCGGGAATCCGCAGCCCGGACTCCCGCAGCGCGGCGCAGGCGCCGAGGGCGACGGAGTCGTTCGCGGCCACGATCGCCGTCAACGAGGGATCGCGGCGCAGCAGTTCCAGCGTGGCCTCGTGACCGGACCGGCGGTCGTAGCGGCCGTGGACCGTCCAGCGCGGGTCCTCCTCGACGCCCGCCGCCGCGAGCGCCGCGCGGTGGCCCTCCAGACGGTGCCGGGTGGTCGTGCGCTCCTCGGGGCCGGCGATGTAGCCGAGCCGGCGGTGGCCGAGGCCGATGAGGTGGTCGGTCAGCGCGCGGGCGCCGCCCCGGTTGTCGAAGGTCAGTGCGACAGCCTCGGTGTCCGGCGCCGGCGGGCGCCCGCACAGCACCACCCGGGTCCCGGCGTCCGCCAGCTTGCGCAGCTTCGCCGCGACCGCGGCCGCGTGCGGCGCGTCCTCCACGGCCCCGCCGGTCAGCACCACGGCCGCGGCCCGCTGCCGCTGGAGCAGGGTCAGATACGTCAGCTCGCGCTCGGGGCAGCCGCCGGTGTTGCAGACGACCGCGAGGCGTTCGCCGCCCGCGCGCCCGCCCGGGCCCCCGATCTCCGCCTGGATCGCGCTCGCCATGATCCCGAAGAACGGGTCGGCGATGTCGTTGACGAGGATGCCGACCAGGTCGGAGGTGGCCGCGGCCAGCGCGCTGGCGGGGCCGTTGAGGACGTAGTCCAGCTCGTCCACCGCGCGCAGCACCCGCTCGCGGGTGGACGCGGCGACCGGGTAGTTGCCGTTCAGCACGCGCGACACCGTCGCGGGGGAGACCTGGGCGCGGGCCGCCACGTCCGCCAGGGTCACCGTCATCTCGTCGTCCTCCGGTCACGCGTCATGTGGTACGCCCTCGTAGACAGCCAGGCGTCCGACCTGGTTCCGAGCCGACCTTAAGGCCACGGACCCGGGTTGTTCGCCCCCTCGAACAACCCGAAGCGGACACGGTCTTGTACAGACCACGTCCGGAGGCTAGCTTCTCCTCACCTAGAAAGCGCTTGCTATCCGATGGTCGAACTGCTTGCTCCACCGGCCCGCGAAGGGGACTCACGTGACACGCAAGACGGTGCGTATCGCCATGAACGGCGTGACCGGGCGCATGGGCTACCGCCAGCACCTCGTCCGGTCGATCCTCGCCCTGCGCGAACAGGGCGGCCTCGACCTCGGTGACGGCACCGTGCTCTGGCCCGAACCGGTCCTGCTCGGCCGGCGCGAGCACGCCCTGCGGGAGATCGCCGAGCGGCACGGCCTGGACCGGGTCTC
Organism: Streptomyces corchorusii; assembly: GCF_001514055.1. Classification (NCBI taxonomy): domain Bacteria; kingdom Bacillati; phylum Actinomycetota; class Actinomycetes; order Kitasatosporales; family Streptomycetaceae; genus Streptomyces; species Streptomyces corchorusii. Next base: position 270,318 of record NZ_KQ948351.1, read on the forward strand.
CACCGACGTGGACGCCGTCCTCGCCGACCCGTCCGTCGACATCTACTTCGACGCCCAGGTCACCTCCGCCCGCGAGGAGGCCCTCACGAAGGCGATCGCGGCCGGCAAGCACGTCTACACCGAGAAGCCCACCGCCACCGGTCTCGACGGCGCCCTCGCCCTCGCCCGCCTCGCCCACGACAAGGGCGTCAAGCACGGCGTCGTCCAGGACAAGATCTTCCTGCCGGGCCTGCGGAAGCTGAAGCGCCTCGTCGACGGCGGCTTCTTCGGCCGGATCCTCTCCGTGCGCGGCGAGTTCGGCTACTGGGTCTTCGAGGGCGACTGGCAGCCCGCCCAGCGCCCCTCCTGGAACTACCGTGCCGAGGACGGCGGGGGCATCGTCCTCGACATGTTCCCGCACTGGGACTACGTGCTGCACGAGCTGTTCGGCCGGGTCACCTCCGTCCAGGCCCTCGCCGCCACCCACATCCCCCAGCGCTGGGACGAGAACGGCAAGCCCTACGACGCCACCGCCGACGACGCCGCCTACGGCGTCTTCGAACTCGAAGGCGGTGCCGTCGCCCAGATCAACTCCTCCTGGGCGGTCCGCGTCCACCGCGACGAACTGGTCGAGTTCCAGGTCGACGGCACCGAGGGCTCGGCCGTCGCCGGCCTGCGCGGATGCCGCGTCCAGCACCGCGGCGCCACCCCCAAGCCGGTGTGGAACCCGGACGTCCCCGCCACCGAGGTCTTCCGCGACCAGTGGCAGGAGGTCCCCGACAACGCCGAGTTCGACAACGGCTTCAAGGCCCAGTGGGAGCTGTTCCTCAAACACGTCTACGCCGACGCCCCCTACCACTGGGACCTGCTGGCCGGCGCCCGGGGCGTCCAACTCGCCGAACTGGGCCTGAAGTCCTCCGCCGAGGGCCGCCGCATCGACGTACCGGAGATCTCCCTGTGACCATCCGACTCCCCGCGGCGGACGGCACCCTGCGCACGTACGAGCCGCGCACCGCACCCCTCTCCCTCGTCCCCGGCACCCCCTTCGGCTCCCGCACGGTCTTCTCGGCGGCCCATGTCGTCGCCGACCCGTTCGCCGACGTCTCGCCCGACGCCCCCGCCGCGATCGACTGGGACGCCACCCTCGCCTTCCGCCGCCACCTGTGGTCGCACGGGCTCGGTGTCGCCGAGGCGATGGACACCGCCCAGCGCGGGATGGGCCTGGACTGGGCGGGCGCCGCCGAACTGATCCGGCGCGGCGCCGCGGAGGCGCGCGCGGTCGGCGGCCGTATCGCCTGCGGCGTCGGCACGGACCAGCTCGCCGGGGGCACCCTCGCCCGGATCCGGGCCGCGTACGAGGAGCAGCTCGCGGTCGTGGAGGAGGCGGGCGCCCAGGCCGTCCTCATGGCGTCCCGGGCACTGGCCGCGACGGCGCAGGGACCCGAGGACTACCTGGAGGTCTACGGCCACCTCCTGCGCCAGGCCGCCGAACCGGTGGTCCTGCACTGGCTCGGCCCGATGTTCGACCCGGCCCTGGAGGGCTACTGGGGCTCGTCCGACCTGGACGCGGCCACCGGCACCTTCCTGGAGGTGATCGCCGCACACCCCGACAAGGTCGACGGTGTCAAGATCTCCCTGCTGGACGCGCGGCGCGAGGTCGAGCTCAGACGGCGGCTGCCGCGGGGCGTGCGCTGCTACACCGGCGACGACTTCCACTACCCGGAGCTGATCGCGGGCGACGAGCAGGGCTTCAGCCACGCCCTGCTCGGCATCTTCGATCCGCTGGGCCCGCTCGCCGCCGGGGCGGTACGGCTCCTGGACGCGGGCGACGTCCAGGGCTTCCGCGCACTCCTCGACCCCACGGTGGAGTTGTCCCGCCACCTGTTCCAGCCGCCCACCCGCTTCTACAAGACGGGGGTGGTGTTCCTCGCCTGGCTCGCCGGCCACCAGAGCCACTTCGCCATGGTCGGCGGCCTCCAGTCGGCCCGCTCCCTGCCGCACCTCGCCCGCGCCTACGAACTCGCCGACGGCCTCGGCCTGTTCCCGGACCCGAAGCTCGCGGAGGAACGGATGAAGACCCTTCTGTCGCTGTACGGGGTGGACCAGTGAGCACGGCGGACCTCGCGCGCTTCTCCGTCAACCAGATGACGGTCAGGCAGCTGTCCCTCCCGGACCTGGTCGACGCCTGTGTCGCGCTGGGCGTCCCCGGGGTCGGCCTGTGGCGGGAGCCGGTGCGGCGGTACGGCGTTCAGGCCGCGGCCGAGCTGGTGGGGGACGCGGGCCTGACGGTGACGACACTGTGCCGGGGCGGCTTCCTCACGGCGACCGACCCCGTCGAGCGGGCCGAGGCGCTGGGCGACAACCACGCGGCGATCGACGAGGCCGCCACCCTCGGCACCGACACCCTGGTCCTGGTCTCCGGCGGACTCCCCGCCGGCAGCAGGGACCTGCGCGGCGCCCGGGAGCGCATCGCCGACGCGCTGGCCGTCCTCGCCCCCTACGCGGCCCAGCGCGGCGTACGTCTCGCCATCGAGCCGCTGCACCCCATGTACGCGTCCGACCGCTGTGTGGTCTCCACCCTCGCCCAGGCCCTGGACCTCGCCGAGCGCTTCCCCGCGCACCAGGTCGGGGTGGCCGTGGACACGTACCACGTCTGGTGGGACGACCAGGCGCCCGCGCAGATCGCCCGCGCGGGCGCGGCGGGCCGCATCCACACCTTCCAGCTCGCCGACTGGACCACCCCCCTGCCCGAGGGCGTCCTCAACGGGCGCGGTCAGCTCGGCGACGGAGCGGTCGACATGCGCGAGTGGAAGAGGTGTGTGGAGGCCGCCGGGTACACCGGCCCCATCGAGGTCGAGCTGTTCAACGAGCGGCTGTGGGCGCGGGACGGGCGAGAGGTGCTGGCGGAGACGGCGCAGCGGTTCGTGGAGCACGTGATCCGCTAGCGCACCCCGCGGAGGAACGCGCGGAAGCGGGTGCAACCATTTTGCCGCCTGCCGTGTCGTACCTGTCGTCGGAACCACGGGGGACCCCGGGGGGGATCGGGTTCCGGCAGGGGAGGGGAACGCCGAGGGGGCGTCCCGGGCCTACGGGCCGGGGAGGCCCCCTCGAAACGTTCCGGCCGTCCCCGCCCTGGGTTCCGGCCTTCCTCGCCCTAGAAGAACACCCCGCAGCGCAGCAGGACGTTCGCGTACGGCCGGGCCTCGCCGGTGCGGACGATCAGCCGGGCCCCGGCCGACAGCTCCTTCAGCCGCTCGTGCGAGACGAGGGCCAGCTCGGGGAAGCGGGCCTGGAGCAGCCCGGCCGCCGCCGGATTGGCCGCGCGTACCTCCTGTGCCGCCGTGGCCCCCTCCACCACCAGCTCGGCCAGCAGCCCGTCCAGCACCTCGGCGAAGGACGGCACACCGGCTCGGAAGGCCAGGTCCACCACCCGGGGGCCGTCGGGTATCGGCATGCCCGCGTCGCAGACCAGCACCCCGTGCCCGTGGCCCAGTTCGGCCAGGGCGCCGGAGAGATGACGATTGAGGATCCCCGCCTTCTTCACAGGGCCTCGACCTCCTCCGCCGTCGGGTACGACTCCTGCGCGCCCCGCCTGGTCACGGCCGCCGCGCCGACGCGGGCCGCGTAGGCCGCCGCGTCCGCCAGGTCCGCACCGGACCCGAGCTTCCAGGCCAGGGCGGCCGTGAACGCGTCCCCGGCACCCGTGGTGTCCACCGCGTCCACCGTCACCGACGGCACCCGGGTCGCCCCCGAGCCGTCGGCCACCAGCGCCCCCTCCGCGCCCAGCGTCACCACCACCGAGCGGGGCCCCCGGGCCAGCAGCAGCCGGGCCCAGTCCTCGGGATCGTCGCTCGCGCAGGCGTCCCCGAGGACCACCCGTGCCTCGTGCTCGTTGAGGATCAGCGGGTCGCACGCCGCCAGCACCTCCGCGGGCAGCTCGCGCGGCGGCGACGGGTTCAGCACGAAGCGACTGCCCGGCGCCAGGTTCCGTACGACCTCCACGACCGTCTCCAGCGGGATCTCCAGCTGCGCCGACACCACGCGGGAGGCGCGCAGGACGCCCTCCGCCGCCCGGACGTCCGCCGGCAGCAGGCGGGAGTTGGCGCCCGGCGACACCACGATGCTGTTGTCGCCGGACGGGTCGACGGTGATCAGCGCGACCCCCGTCGGGGCCCCGCCCACCAGCACACCCACCGTGTCGACCCCGGCCGCGCGCAGGGAGTCGAGCAGCAGCCGGCCGTGGCCGTCGTCACCGACCCGCGCCAGCAGGGCCGTGGCGGCACCGAGCCGGGCCGCGGCGACCGCCTGGTTGGCGCCCTTGCCGCCCGGGTGCACGGCCAGATCGCCGCCGAGCACCGTCTCGCCGGCGGCCGGCCGCCGCTCGACGCCGATCACCAGGTCGGCATTGGCCGATCCCACGACCAGAAGGTCGTAGTCGTACATCAGTTGACTCCCCTGAGAGATGACGCCAGGCGGGCCGGCCCCGGAAGTGCCCGGGGCCGCCCGCCCGAATCGCCTGTTGTCAGCCGGTGAAGCCGGCCACGTTGTCCTTCGTGACCACCTTCACCGGCACCTTCACCGTCGGGTCCACCTTGTCGCCCTTGACCGCCTTGAGGGCGTTGTCCACGGCGATCTTCCCCAGCTGCGAGGGCTGCTGGGCGACGGACGCGTACAGCGTGCCGTTCTTGACCGCGGTCAGGCCGTCCGGGGTGCCGTCGAAGCCGACCACCTGCACGGACTTGCCGGCCTTGGAGCCGAGCGCCTTGATCGCGCCCAGGGCCATCTCGTCGTTGGCGGCGATGACGCCCTGCACGTCCGGGTGGGCCTGGAGCAGGTTCGACATCACGTCGAGGCCCTTGGTGCGGTCGAAGTCGGCGGGCTGCTGCGCCAGCACCTGGATGCCCGGGTAGGCCTTGAGGCCCTGGGCGAACCCGGCCGCCCGCTCCCGGGCCGCCGACGTGCCCGCCTGGCCCTGGAGGATGACGATCTTGCCCTTGCCGCCCAGCTTCTCGGCGATGGTCTTCGCGGCCAGCTCACCACCGGCGACGTTGTCGGAGGCCACCAGCGTGTCCACGGACGCGTGGTTGACACCGCGGTCCACCGCGATGACCGGGATCTTCGCCTTGTCGGCGGCCTTCACGGAGTTGCTCGCCGCGTCCGAGTCCACCGGGTTGACGATGATCGCGCCCAGGCCCGAACTGGTGAAGTTCTGGAGCTGGTTGGCCTGCTGCGAGGCGTCGTTCTGCGCGTCGGTGACGGTCAGGTCCACACCCAGCTTCTTCGCCTCGGCCTGGGCACCCGACCGGATCTGCACGAAGAAGGGGTTGTTGAGCGTGGACAGGGACAGCCCCATCTTCGGGGTCGTGGACGAGGAGGAACCGCTGTGCAGGAAGGAGGTCGCGCCGACGATGGCGACGGTGACCACGGCGGCGAGCGCGTACGTGGCCGCCTGCTTGCCCTTCGGCCCGCCCGTGCCGGCGGCCACCGGGGTCGCCCCGGCCTTGCGGCGCACGGTGTCCAGCAGCACCGCCAGCGCGATCACGACACCGATCACGACCTGCTGCCAGAACGCGGAGACCGAGAGCAGGTTGAGGCCGTTGCGGAGCACCGCCAGGATCAGCGCGCCGATCAGCGTGCCGGACGCCTTGCCGGTGCCGCCCGCCAGCGAGGCGCCGCCGATGACGACCGCCGCGATGGCGTCCAGCTCATAGCCGTCGGCGGCCTGCGGCTGCGCCGAGGACAGCCGGGAGGCGAGCACGATGCCCGCCGCGGCGGCGAACAGCCCGGACAGGGCGTAGATCGCGAGCTTCTGCCGCTTCACCCGGAGACCGGACAGCCGCGCGGCCTCCTCGTTGCCGCCGATCGCGTACATGGACCGGCCGATGTACGTCCGCCCCAGCACGAACGCGGCGATGAGACCCATCACCACCATGACCAGCACCGGCACCGGCAGCCAGCCGCCGAGGGTGTCGCCGAGGTGGGAGACCGAGTCCGGGAAGGCGATGGGGGAGCCCTGCGAGATCACCAGGGCGAGACCGCGGCCCACCGACAGCATGGCCAGCGTCGCGATGAACGGCGGCAGCTTGCCGTAGGCGATGAGGAAACCGTTCACCAGGCCGGCGACGATGCCGGTGGCGACCGCCATCAGCACCGCGAGCACGACCGGCACCCCGTGGGAGGTGGCGCTCCAGGCCAGCACGGTCGCCGACAACGCGGCCACCGAGCCGACCGACAGGTCGATGCCCGCCGAGACAATCACGAAGGTCACACCGAAGGCGAGGATCGCCGTCACGGCCGCCTGGACGCCGATGTTGAGCAGGTTGTCCGTCGTCAGGAAGTCGCCGGACAGCGCCGACAGGGCGATGACCAGGACGATCAGCGCGGTGAGCGCGCCGTTGTCGAGGAGCAGCCGGCGCAGGCCGCCCGGGGCGCCACTCGCGCCCGCCGGCCTCTTGAGCGTGTCAGTGGCCACGGGTGGCCTCCTTGTCGGTGAGGGGGGTGGAGCCGGTGGCGGAGTCCGAGCCGGCGGTCGGGGTGGAGACGGCGAGCGCCATGACGGCGTCCTGGGTGGCCTCGTCGGCCGGGAGTTCACCGGCGATCCGGCCCTGGGCCATCACCAGCACCCGGTCGCTCATGCCGAGCACCTCCGGCAGATCGCTGGAGATCATCAGCACGGCGGCACCGGCGGCCGTCAGCTCGTTGATCAGCTGGTAGATCTCGACCTTGGCGCCGACGTCGATACCGCGCGTCGGCTCGTCCAGGATCAGCACCTTGGTGTCGGCCAGCAGCCACTTGCCGATGACGACCTTCTGCTGGTTGCCGCCGGACAGGGTGCGCACGTGCTGCCCGAGGCCCGCCATGCGCACGCCCAGCTGCCCGGCGATCCGCTCGGCGGCGGAGTACTGCGCCTTGCGGTCCACCAGCCCGGCCCGGGTGGCCGACCGGAGGGTCACCAGCCCCAGGTTCTCCGCGACGGAGGCGTCCAGCACCAGTCCCTGGCCCTTGCGGTCCTCCGGCACCAGCCCGATCCCGGCCGCCATCGCCGCGTTCACGTCGTGCCGCTTGAGCTCGGCACCGGAGACCCGCACGACCCCGTGGTCGTACGGATCGGCGCCGAACACCGCCCGGACGACCTCCGTACGGCCGGCCCCCACGAGCCCCGCGATACCGACGACCTCGCCGGCGTGCACCTCGAAGCTCACGTCGTGGAACACGCCGTTACGGCCGAGCCCCTCGACGGACAGCAGCGCGGCGCCCCGCTCCGGACGCTGACGCGGGTACTGCTGCTCGATGGAGCGCCCCACCATCAGCCGTACGAGCTCGTCCTCGGGCGTCGAGGCGGGCACCTGCCCGACACTGCGCCCGTCCCGGATGACGGTCACCCGGTCCCCCAGGGCGGCGATCTCCTCCAGGTGGTGGGTGATGAAGACGATCCCCACCCCGTCCTCGCGCAGCGACCGCACGATGGCGAAGAGCTTCTCCACCTCCTCCGAGGTGAGCACGGCGGTCGGCTCGTCCATGATGAGCACGCGCGCGTCCAGGCTGAGCGCCTTGGCGATCTCGACCATCTGGAGCCGCGCGATGCCGAGTTCCCGCACCCGCGCGCGGGGCGAGACGTCGACCCCGACTCGCTCCAGCAGCGTCGCGGCCTCCGCCTCCATCCGCTTCCGGTCGATCATCCCGAACCGGCGCGGCTGCCGGCCCAGGAAGATGTTCTCGGCGACGGTCAGATCGGGAACGAGGTTGAACTCCTGGTAGATGGTGGCGATCCCGAGGCGCTCGGAGTCCTGCGCACCGTGGATGCGCACCTCCTCACCGCCTACGAGGATCCGGCCGGCATCGGGGGTGTACGCACCGGAGAGCATCTTGATGAGGGTGCTCTTGCCGGCGCCGTTCTCACCGAGCAGTACATGGACCTCACCCCGGCGCAGGTCGAAGTCGACGCCGTCGAGCGCGACCACGCCGGGGAAGGTCTTGCGTATGCCCTCGATGCGCAGCAACTCGTCCGGGTTGCTCACGACGTGCTCCTTTGCACTGGGGAGGGGGACTGCGTGGGGGGTGCGGGGGGCTGGGAGGGCACGTGCGTCTCTCCGCAGGAGCGGCGTACGACGAGCCGCGCGGGCAGGGTGACGGAGCGCGGGGTGCGCCCCTCGATCCGGTCGACCAGGGCCCGTACGGCGGCCCGACCCAGCTCACCGGTCGGCTGGGCGATGGCGGTGACCGGCGGATCGGTGTGCACGAACCACGGGATGTCGTCGAACGCGGCCAGCGCGATGTCGTCGGGCACGCGCAGCCCGCGCGCGCGTACGGCGTCCAGCGCGCCGAGCGCCATCAGGTTGTCGGCGGCGAAGACGACCTCGGGCGGCTGCGGCAGATCGAGGAACCCCTCGGTGACCCGCCGCCCGCTCTCCGCCTGGAAGTCGCCCTGCCCGATGTAGACGTCCGGGAGCGGGAGCCCGTACTCGGCGAGCGCGGCCCGGAACGCCTCCACACGCTCACTGCCGGTGGTGGTGGCGGCGGGCCCGGCGATGATGGCGAGCCTGCGGTGCCCGAGCCGGCACAGATGGGCGACGAGGTCCCGTACGGCGGTCTGCCCGTCCGCGCGGACCACCGGAACGTCCACGCCCGGGATCCACCGGTCGACGAACACCATCGGCGTCCCCGCCCGGGCGGCGTCCAGCATCAGGGGCGAACCGCCGTCGGTGGGGGAGACGAGCAGCCCGTCGATCCGCCGGTCGAGCAGGGTCCGTACGTGGTGGTCCTGGAGCTCGGGCCGCTCGTCGGCGTTCCCGATGATCACGCTGTAGCCGAGCGCGCGGGCCTCTTCCTCGACGGAACGGGCCAGCTCGGTGAAGTAGGGATTCAGCACGTCGCTGATGACCAGCCCGAGGGTATGGGTCTGATCCGTCCTGAGGGAGCGGGCGACGGCGTTGGGCCGGTAGCCCAGGGCGTCCACGGCCTCCATCACCCGTGCCCGCGCGTCGGCACTGACGGACGGATGCCCGTTCAGCGCGCGCGACACGGTGGCCACGGACACCCCCGCCGCGGCGGCCACGTCCTTGATGCTCGCCATCGCCGGCCCCACCTCCTCGTGGACTCGTGGAATCGATTACATCCCTGCCGTAGGGAGGATTGGAATCGATTACACGGGTCGGAGGCAAGGGGTGCCGGGTGGCCGAGACCCAATCGTGACCGGGGGCGCGTGAGGGGGCGGTCCGCCCCGGCGCCGGACGGGCCGCCGGCGGCGGGGCGGACGATCAGACCGGAAGGGTTCTCAGAATACAAACCACTCGACCCACAAACGGGCCGCTGAAAAGCGAATGACACAAATGAAAAAACGCACTTCCAACGTTTCCCCGTGCCATGTTCACTCATTTGCCGCGCATCTGGAGGAGAGGGGGCGGCGTTAGCTCGAATATGACGACAGCAAGGTTCCATGGCTTGCCTCACCGCGACGCGAGGAAAGACAGTCTGTCTGCGAGTCGTGTGGCGACGGTGGGAAGGTATATTTACACACCCGGTGTTGCACGCTCGCTGGAGGCGCGTGGCACCTTGCGCGGGGACGGCGTACGCGTCGAACCCCAGGCCACCGAGTCGCTGCTCCGCGAGTTCCTCACGCTATTGGAAGCGGTTCAGGAGGAACTTAATCAACGATGGACCGACCAGGCAAACTCTGACTGTCGCGCGGATCGCGTGTGACGGGGGCGGATTTTCATGAATCACGACTATGCGGGTTCCCCCTTCGCCCGGCGTGAACGGTACGCGGACACACCCCCTTACACGGTGGGTACCGTCTGGCACGGCAGCCCCGTCGACGCCCTGGACTCAGAGGCTCTCCTGGTGCCCCCCGACTCGGGCTGGGACCCGGCCGAGGAACTCGCCTACCTCCTCCAGGAGGCCGTTCCGGCCGAGCAGCCGACCGTGGTCCCGCCCCCTCGTGGCGAACCGCCGGCCGACTACGCCGACCCGATGGAGAACCTGGCCCGGATCACCGCACAGCTGCCGCCCATCCGACGCCCTTCCGCCGGGGCCGGACACCGCAAGAGCCGGGTTCGGAAAATCCACGTCAAATGGATGCAGACCGGCAGCTTCGTGATCGCCGCATTCGTCTCCGTCATCGTGGCGATGGTCAGCGTATTCGGCGGAATGGCGGCTTACGGGCCACTGCGGAACATCACGTCAGGCACGAGCGGCGAGATGATCGCTTGGTGGCCCATTCTCGTGTACGGCCCCTGGATGGTGGCTTCCCTCTCCATCCTGCGAAGTGCCCTGCACCAGCGCCGGGCCCTGCACTCGTGGTTCATCGTCCTGCTGTTCTCATCCGTCGCGATGATGCTGTGCGTGGCCCAGGCCGACCGAACGATCACAGGAATCGCCGGCGCCGCCCTCCCCGCCTGCGCGTCCCTGGCATGCTTCCAGCAACTGGTCCGCCAAATCACCCTGACGCTCCCCCCACGCCAGGACAAACCCCGCCACCGCCGCTAGTGCTCTGACCGCACGGGTTCGCGGGGTTGGTGGTCGTGGCGGTGGTAGATCCTCGTCCGATCCGACCGCTGGAGGCGCGGGGGCCGAGCCTGTCCGTGTACGCGGACTGACCGACCAGGAAGGGCGGCGGTTCGCGCAGATCGTGCGTCGGGGCGGCACCAGTTCGGTGCGCTACCGGCGCATGATGATGCTGCCGGCCTCGGCGGGCGGTAACGGCCCTGCACGTCTGTCTGCGCCGGCGCAGCCAACGCCCGCCACCGCGACGTCCTGGCCGCCGACCGCAAGGAACGCGCCCGCATCCGCAGCGAGAGGGGGCATCCGCTGGGACGCACGCCCCCTCACCGCCGCGGCCTGAACTCGTCGGGTGGTCCCTTGCGTCACCTTCGCCAGAACAGGTGGTGCGTCACACCGCTCGGGCTGGGCACGACCTCCAGGTGGAACCGGTCGAGCAGGTCGTCGGGGGTCTCCCACAGCCGCAGTCCGGACCCGAGCCTCACCGGCGAGACCGCCACATGCATGGTGTCGACGAGGCCGGCATCAAGGAACTGCCGGATGGTGGTGACCCCGCCGCCGAGCCGGACGTCCTTGCCCTGCGCCGCCTCCCGCGCCTGTTCGAGAACCGTGGCCGGGTCGCCGTCGACGAAATGGAACGTGGTGTCGCGGAGCGTGAACGACGGACGCGTGTGGTGGGTCATGACGAACACCGGGGTGTGGAACGAGGGCTCCTCCCCCCACCAGCCGCGCCACTCATGGTCCTGCCAGGGCCCCCGCTGGGGCCCGAACTTGTTGCGGCCCATGATCTCGGCGCCGATGTTGCGCGCGAAGTCCCGCGTGAAGTAGTCGTCGAGGCCCCGGCTCCCCCCGGGATCCGTGCGCATGGGCCAGCTCGCCGTGGCTCCGGCCCAGGCGAACAGCCTCTCGGGATGGTCGTGGCCGAACGGCCGCTCGATGCTCTGGTGCTCACCGGCACCGATTCCGTCAATCGACACGTTGAAGTTCATGACTCTGAGCAGCTGATCCACGTGTGTCCTCGTCAGTCCTGTCGCGTCATCGTGCAGCGAGGCGCCGCACACCATGACGACGAACGGGACGTGGCCGGATCGACAGCGGCCCGCAACTTTTTCCAAGGCATGTCAGGAAACGGCCCATGTGCCGCACCGGACGTCACCGCACGTCCAACTGCCCCGAACACCAACCCCGGCCGTGAGCCATCGAACCGGCCCGGAGCACGAGCGTGCCGGACCCGCGCCACTCCGCGCACCCGGCGTGCGGGCGAGGCGCGACCGCGCACCCATGCCCACGATGCGGACGTAGCCGACCCGAGGGCCCGGTGCCGGTCGGGCCACCGCTGTTCCGGGGCGCTCGCGCGCTTCTCCCTCGTGTTGCAGGGGGCCGGGTCAAGGGTGGGCCGGAGGCCCATCGCCGAAGGCGACGCGGAACGCGCCCTTGACGCAGGTCGCGGAAGCACGACACTGGCCCGGAAGCGAGCGGCCCAAGGGCTACTTGCTCACTCCTCGGAGAACAACTCCGTGGCGTCCGCCGCGTGTACGGCTCGTTGGGCCCAGGTCTCCAACTGGTCGAGGTCCGTGCAGGCGTTCACCCGTTCGCGGACGGTGTCGGGCACGGGGACGCCACGCCATTCCAGGATGTGCAGCACCATCTCGGCCTTGGCTTCCGCCCGGCCTTGTTCCAGCCCCTGCTCCAAGCCCTCCTCCAGGCCCTGCTCCCGCCCTTCTTCCCGTACCTGCTCGGCCAGGGGGTGTCGCCAGAAGTACTGGATCGCCGTCATCAAATCCCTCCACATCTGCTTCGCCTGGGGATCGGCCAGGCATGAGTCGACGAACTGCACGAAGACCGCGGCACTGTCGGGGTCGATGGTCCGCAGGGCGGATGCCAGGGATTCCAGTATGGCCGCCGCCCCCGGCCCACGTCCGTGTGTCATCGCCGAGAGCACCGCGAGAGGGACGTCCCGCTCGGCCTGCCGCTCGTCCGCGATCACCGGCACGTTGTCCGGCCCCAGCACCAGTGGCCGTACCGTCAGCGAGTCCCACCCCGAGAACCCGAACCGGATCGGACGCGAGGCCCACTTCGCCGTCGCACTGCTCTGCGTGATCACGATCAGCACCGGCTCGCACCGGTACTTCTCGTACAGGTATGACAGGTAGTACGGCCAGCTGCCCCGCTTCCGGTCGTCCACCTTCCCCTGTGACTCCACCACCAGCAGATACGTGCCCTGATCCGTCTCCGCCCGCAGCAACGTGTCCACCCGGCGCTCGACCGGCTCGATCTCCGTCAGGTCCACGTTCAGCGCCGCGATCTCCCGCGGCTCCGGGAACGGCACATCCAGCACCCGCTGTAACGCCCGCGTCAGCAACGCCGGGTCCTTCTGGAAGATCCGGTGCAACGCCTCATGCGACGAGCCGACCATCAGCTCTCCTTTCATACGACGTGATCAACGAGCGAGTCCGCCGCAAGTTCGCACCACGCGTACTTCCCCGGTCCCCGAACCACGTCTACGGTCGACGGCTGCCACCCGAGCACCGCGCACAGGCCGTCACCAGCCCCAGCCCCGCCTTCACCACCTGCCTCGAAACCTTTGAAAACTCTTCGCCCCTCCTCGCCCCGCCCGGTACGGTCTCGGCGTGTTCCCGCCGCGCCGCCGGGCTGAGCCCACCCGGTGAGCGGGGCCGCGCCGGTCGTCCCCCACTGAGAGCAGGTTCCTTCCATGGCATGTCGTATCAGTGAGCTCGTGCTCGGTTGCCGCGAACCCGAGGTGCTGGCGCGGTTCTGGTGCGAGGTCCTGGACTTCGTGGTGCTGGGACGCGAAGAGGACGGCAGTGTCGAGATCGGGCCGCGGGAAGGGTTCGGCGGCGCGCAGCCGACGCTCTTCCTCAGCCGCAGGGCCGAGCCGGAGCCGGGGAAGTCGCGGCTGCACATCGACGTCAACGCCACCGACCGTGATCAGGACGCCGAACTCGAACGCCTCTTGAAGCTCGGGGCGCGCCCGGCCGACATCGGTCAGACCGGCGAGGAGCCCTGGCACGTTCTCGCCGACCCCGAGGGCAACGAGTTCTGCCTGCTCAAGGCCCGCCTCAACCCCCTCTGAGCGCAGCGAAGAGGTCCGAGGCGAGCCCGCCCGCGTAGGCGAGTCGGCCGTTCAGAGCCAGAACACGGCGGCAAGGGCGACCAACGTGCCCAGGGCAACGACGCCGCCGAGGATGCCGAAGCCCATGGCGATCTTCACGCTCGTGGGCCGGACCTCCTGCCAGCCCAGCGCCCGGGCGGGCGGTGGCCCTCGGCGGAGGAGAAGGAGTACTCCGGTGTGCCGCCCGCGCCCGCCTCGTACTCGACGGCGCGGACGGCGTCGGTCATGGCCAGGGACGGTACCAGTGGGCCGCTGTCAGACCTCACCGGTACCGTCGGATCATGGCTCAACAGGCGGGGACCCAGACCGGCGAACGGCGTCTTGCCGTGGTCGAAGGCGTGCTGGAGCGGATCACGTACGCCAACGAGGAGAACGGGTACACGGTGGCCCGGGTCGACACCGGCAGAGGCGCCGCGGACCTCCTCACGGTGGTCGGCGCGCTCCTCGGCGCCCAGGTCGGTGAATCCCTCCGGATGGAGGGCCGCTGGGGGTCGCACCCGCAGTACGGCAGACAGTTCCACGTGGAGAACTACACGACCGTGCTGCCGGCCACCGTCCAGGGCATCCGGCGCTATCTGGGGTCCGGGCTGGTCAAGGGCATCGGGCCGGTCTTCGCCGACCGCATCACCCAGCACTTCGGCGTCGACACCCTGAGGATCATCGAGGAGGAGCCCAAGCGCCTCGTCGAAGTCCCCGGCCTCGGCCCCAAACGCACCAAGAAGATCGCCGACGCCTGGGACGAGCAGAAGGCCATCAAGGAGGTCATGCTCTTCCTCCAGACCGTCGAGGTGTCCACCTCCATCGCCGTGCGGATCTACAAGAAGTACGGCGACGCGTCGATCTCCGTCGTGAAGGAACGCCCCTATCAACTCGCCGCCGACGTCTGGGGCATCGGCTTCCTCACCGCCGACAAGATCGCCCAGTCGGTCGGGATCCCGCACGACAGTCCCGAGCGCGTGAAGGCCGGCTTGCAGTACGCGCTGTCGCAGTCCGCCGACCAGGGGCACTGCTTCCTGCCGGAGGAGCGGCTGATCGCCGACGCCGTGAAGCTGCTCCAGGTGGACACCGGGCTGGTCATCGAGTGCCTGGGCGAGCTGGGGCAGGTACCGGAGGACGGAGGCGATCCGGGGGTCGTCCGGGAGAAGGTGCCCGGACCCGAGGGCGGCGACGAGCCCGTCAGAGCCGTGTACCTCGTCCCGTTCCACCGCGCCGAACTCTCCCTCTCCGCCCAGCTGCTGCGGCTCCTGCGCACGGACCAGGACCGGATGCCGGGGTTCCGGGACGTGGACTGGGGCAAGGCGCTCGGGTGGCTGGGATCCCGCACCGGCGCCGACCTCGCGCCCGAGCAGGAGGCGGCGGTGAAGCTCGCGCTGACCGAGAAGGTCGCCGTCCTCACCGGCGGGCCCGGCTGCGGAAAGTCGTTCACCGTGCGCTCGATCGTGGAGCTGGCCCGGGCCCGGCGCGCCAAGGTGCTGCTCGCCGCCCCGACCGGACGGGCCGCCAAGCGGTTGGCCGAGCTGACCGGAGCCGAGGCCTCCACCGTGCACCGGCTGCTGGAGCTGAAGCCCGGCGGGGACGCCGCCTACGACCGGGACCGGCCGCTCGACGCCGACCTGGTGGTCGTGGACGAGGCATCCATGCTGGACCTGCTCCTCGCCAACAAGCTCGTGAAGGCCGTACCGCCGGGGGCCCATCTGCTCTTCGTGGGGGACGTGGACCAGTTGCCCAGCGTGGGCGCGGGGGAGGTCCTCCGCGATCTGCTCGCCGACGGCAGTCCCGTCCCGGCCGTCCGGCTCACCCGGGTCTTCCGGCAGGCCCAGCAGTCCGGTGTCGTCACCAACGCGCACCGCATCAACGCGGGGCAGCATCCGCTCACCGACGGGCTGAAGGACTTCTTCCTCTTCGTGGAGGACGACACGGAGGCCGCCGGCCGGCTCACCGTGGACGTGGCCGCGCGGCGGATTCCGGCCAAGTTCGGGCTGGACCCGCGCCGGGACGTGCAGGTGCTCGCGCCGATGCACCGGGGGCCGGCCGGTGCGGGCGCGCTCAACGGGCTGCTCCAGCAGGCCATCACGCCCGGGCGGCCCGATCTGCCGGAGAAGCGGTTCGGTGGCCGGGTCTTCCGCGTCGGCGACAAGGTCACCCAGATTCGCAACAATTACGAGAAAGGGAAGAACGGTGTCTTCAACGGCACCGTGGGCGTCGTCACCTCGCTCGATCCGGTGGACCAGCGCCTGACCGTGCTGACGGACGAGGACGAGGAGGTTCCGTACGAATTCGACGAACTGGACGAACTGGCCCACGCGTACGCGGTGACCATCCACCGCTCGCAGGGCAGTGAATATCCCGCCGTGGTGATTCCCGTCACCACGGGAGCATGGATGATGCTCCAGCGGAACCTGCTCTACACGGCGGTCACCCGGGCCCGCCGGCTGGTCGTTCTCGTCGGTTCGCGCAAGGCGATCGGGCAGGCGGTGCGCACGGTGTCGGCCGGGCGGCGGTGCACGGCCCTCGACTACAGACTGGGGGCCTGAGCCGCCGGTGGCGGGCCCCGAAGTCACGGGCGGTGGCCCCGAAGTCACGGTGGCGGCACGGAATCCGGGCCCGCGGCAAAAATGATCGATCAAACGAGTCGTGAAGGTCACAGAGCACTTCCGGTTACCCCTTCGAGGGGGCAGGATGAGCAGGTTGACGGCACTGAGTGCCGCCAATAGGCCCAATGGTCGACCCCGAGTGCACTCTCCTGAGCCAAATGGGGGATGGTAGAGACAGTCAGGGCACCTCGAAGATGAGGCACTACGTCGGTGAGGGAAGACGTGAGCGACAACTCTGTAGTACTGCGGTACGGCGACGGCGAGTACACCTACCCGGTGGTCGACAGCACCGTCGGTGACAAGGGCTTCGACATCGGGAAGCTCCGCGCCCAGACCGGTCTGGTGACTCTGGACAGCGGCTACGGCAACACCGCCGCCTACAAATCCGCGATCACCTACCTCGACGGCGAGGCGGGCATCCTCCGCTACCGCGGCTACCCCATCGAGCAGCTGGCCGAGCGCTCCACCTTCCTTGAGGTGGCGTACCTGCTGATCAACGGCGAGCTGCCCACCGTCGACCAGCTGACGGCGTTCCAGAACGACATCACGCGGCACACGCTGCTGCACGAGGACGTCAAGAACTTCTACAGGGGCTTCCCGCGCGACGCCCACCCGATGGCCATGCTGTCCTCGGTCGTCTCGGCGCTGTCCACCTTCTACCAGGACAGCCACAACCCGTTCGACGAGAAGCAGCGCGACCTCTCCACGATCCGGCTGCTCGCCAAGCTCCCGACGATCGCGGCGTACGCGTACAAGAAGTCGATCGGCCACCCGTTCGTCTACCCGCGCAACGACCTCGGTTACGTCGAGAACTTCCTGCGCATGACCTTCTCCGTGCCGGCGCAGGAGTTCGAGCTCGACCCGGTCGTCGTCGCCGCGCTGGACAAGCTGCTGATCCTGCACGCCGACCACGAGCAGAACTGTTCGACCTCCACGGTCCGCCTGGTCGGCTCCTCGCAGGCCAACATGTTCGCGTCGATCTCGGCCGGCATCAGCGCCCTGTGGGGCCCGCTGCACGGCGGTGCCAACCAGTCCGTGCTGGAGATGCTGGAGGGCATCCGCGACTCGGGCTCCGACGTCGACACCTTCATCCGCAAGGTGAAGAACAAGGAGGACGGCGTCCGCCTGATGGGCTTCGGCCACCGGGTCTACAAGAACTTCGACCCCCGCGCCAAGATCATCAAGGCCGCCGCGCACGACGTGCTCTCCGCGCTGGGCAAGGAGGACGAGCTCCTCGACATCGCCCTCAAGCTGGAGGAGCACGCGCTGTCCGACGACTACTTCGTCGAGCGCAAGCTGTACCCGAACGTGGACTTCTACACCGGTCTGATCTACCGCGCCATGGGCTTCCCGACCGAGATGTTCACGGTCCTGTTCGCCCTCGGCCGCCTGCCGGGCTGGATCGCCCAGTGGACCGAGATGATCAAGGAGCCGGGCTCCCGCATCGGCCGCCCGCGCCAGATCTACACGGGCGTGGTCGAGCGCGACTTCGTTCCGGTCGAGGAGCGCTGAGTTCTTCTCGGCGGGTGCCTGGGGTGCGGTGAGTCTCCAGGCACCTGGCGGTCGCGTCGTAGCCGCATGGGCCCGAGGGTCGTAGCGGTACACCGCAGAGGCGTCGCGGAGTCGTAGCGGTACAGGCGGAACAAGCGGAAGGCGCCCTGAGACGCCGGTCCCCCCACGGGCCGACGACCAGGGCGCCTTCCCATGTCCCGGTGCGGATTCCCCCCACGGGATCCGGCCGGGCGCTCGGAGAGGACAGCGCCTGAATCGCTGTCTGTGAGCAGAACGAGCAAAACCCGGCCTGCTCCAGTGATGCGGTGCGATCTGCCGGGACAACGCACGCCGGAAGGGCCGCTCAAAGCTTCCCGGTGTGCGTGCCCCGGCAACGCATCTCTGAGGAAGTCCCCCAAGACATCCCCAGATGCCAGTCAGCGCCCCCCAAGACGCTGGGCTGACATCGCCAACTTAGACCCTCGAACCCCTTCGATGGTTACGTTCGCATCACTGTGATCTGTGTCTCTTGCATATGTCCCTTAGGTGCGCAAGAGCCCCGATACGGCGATCGGGGCTCAAGCGTAAGGATGATGCGAGAGCCTTGTGTAGAGCTTATGTGAGGCTCGCGCAGGACTCCAGGGGGACCGGGACATCCGCCCCGGCAATCGCCCCCGCCCTACCGGAAGGCCCGCAGCCGCAGGCTGTTGGTCACCACGAACACCGAGGAGAAGGCCATCGCCGCCCCCGCGATCATCGGGTTGAGCAGCCCCGCGGCGGCCAGCGGCAGCGCGGCGACGTTGTAGCCGAAGGCCCACACC
This sequence comes from Streptomyces corchorusii, assembly GCF_001514055.1. Taxonomy (NCBI): domain Bacteria; kingdom Bacillati; phylum Actinomycetota; class Actinomycetes; order Kitasatosporales; family Streptomycetaceae; genus Streptomyces; species Streptomyces corchorusii. Next base: position 288,833 of record NZ_KQ948351.1, read on the forward strand.
AGGTTGCCCTTGATGGTGGCCAGCGTCCGCCGGGACAGCCGGATCGCGTCCGCGGCCACCCGCAGGTCCCCGCGCACCAGCGTCAGGTCGCCGGCCTCGATCGCCGCGTCCGTGCCGGTGCCCATCGCCAGGCCCAGGTCCGCCGCGGCCAGCGCGGCGGCGTCGTTCACGCCGTCGCCGACCATGGCCACGGCCCGCCCCTCGCGCTGGAGCCGGCGTACGACGTCCACCTTGTCCTCGGGCAGCACCTCGGCGAAGACGTGCGCGGAGTCGATGCCGACCGTGCGCGCGACCGCCTCGGCGACGGTCCGGTTGTCCCCGGTGAGCAGCACCGGCGTCAGCCCCAGCGCCCGCAGCCCGCGGATCGCCTCGGTGCTGGTCGGCTTGACCGCGTCGGCGACGGCGAGGACCCCGCGGGCCCGCCCGTCCCAGCCCGCCACGACGGCCGTACGACCCTCCTGCTCGGCCTCGCGGGCCGCGCGGGCCAACTCCTGCGGGAGGTCGTCGTAGAGGCGCCCCACGGCCACCTCGCGGCCGTCGACGCGCCCGCGCACGCCCCGGCCGGGCACGTTCTCGAAGTGCTCGACCGGCGGGAGCGCTCCGGCGCGTTCCTCGGCGCCGGCGGCGACGGCACGGGCCACGGGGTGCTCGGAGGCGTGCTCCAGGGCACCCGCGAGCCGCAGCAGCTCCTTCTCGTCCTCGCCCTCGGCGACGTACACGGCCTGGAGGCTCATCCGGCCGGTGGTGACCGTGCCGGTCTTGTCCAGGACGACCGTGTCCACGCGGCGGGTGGACTCCAGCACCTCGGGGCCCTTGATCAGGATGCCGAGCTGGGCGCCGCGCCCGGTGCCGACCATCAGCGCGGTCGGGGTGGCCAGGCCCAGCGCGCAGGGGCAGGCGATGATCAGGACGGCCACGGCGGCGGTGAACGCGGCCACCGTGTCGCCGGTGACGCCCAGCCAGACGCCGAACGTGCCGAGCGCGATGAGGATGACCACGGGGACGAAGACGGCGGAGATCCGGTCGGCGAGCCGCTGCACCTCGGCCTTGCCGTTCTGCGCGTCCTCGACCAGCTTCGCCATCCGGGCGAGCTGGGTGTCCGCGCCGACCCGGGTGGCCTCCACGACCAGCCGGCCGCCCGCGTTGACCGTGGCGCCGGTGACCCGGTCGCCGGGGCCGACGTCCACCGGCACCGACTCGCCGGTCAGCATGGAGGCGTCGACCGCGGAGACGCCCTCCACGACCGTGCCGTCGGTGGCGATCTTCTCACCGGGCCGGACGACGAACCGGTCGCCGACGGCCAGGGACGACACCGGTATCCGTACCTCGCGGCCCTCCCGCAGCACCGCCACGTCCTTGGCGCCCAGCTCCATCAGGGCCTTCAGGGCGGCGCCCGCGCGGCGCTTGGAGCGGGCCTCCAGATAGCGGCCGAGCAGGATCAGCGCGACGACCCCGGCGGCCACCTCCAGGTAGATCGTGGAGGCGCCGTCCATGCGGGAGACGGTGAGGCGGAACTCGTCGTGCATGCCGGGCATGCCGGCGTCGCCGAAGAACAGGGCCCACAGCGACCAGCCGAACGCGGCCAGCGTGCCGACCGAGACGAGGGTGTCCATGGTGGCGGCGCCGTGCCGGAGGTTGGTCCAGGCGGCCCGGTGGAAGGGGGCGCCGCCCCAGACGACGACCGGCGCGGCGAGGGTGAGCGAGAGCCACTGCCAGTTGTCGAACTGGAGCGCCGGGATCATCGAGAGCAGGACCACGGGGGCGGCGAGGAGCACGGAGACGAACAGGCGGTGGCGCAGGGCGCCCAGTTCGGCGTCCGGTGCGGGGGTTTCCGGTTCCGTCTCGGGCGCGGGCCGGGGCGGCGGCGGCTCCTCGGCGGTGTAGCCGGTCTTCTCCACGGTGGCGATCAGGTCGGCGACCCGGACGCCGTCGGCGAAGGTGACCTTGGCCTTCTCGGTGGCGAAGTTGACGGTGGCGCTGACGCCGTCCATCCGGTTGAGCTTCTTCTCCACCCGGGCGGCGCAGGAGGCGCAGGTCATCCCGCCGATGAGCAGCTCGGTCTCGGAGGTGGTGCCCGTGGGCGCGGCTGTCTTCGCGGCTTGTGCGGTGGTGCTGGTCATGTCCGGACTCCAGACATCGGACCGGGCCGTACGGATCCAGTATCAGCTGGTCGGCACGGCCCGGGTCGGGGAAACGGAGGGTTTTCCTCAGGCCTGGCCGGCCAGCTCGAAACCGGCCTCGTCCACGGCGGCGCGCACGGCCTCCTCGTCCAGCGGGGCCTCGGAGACGACGGTCACCTCGCCGGTCGACGCGACGGCCTTCACCGAGCTGACGCCCGGGAGCTGGGAGATCTCGCCGGAGACGGAGCCCTCGCAGTGGCCACAGCTCATGCCGGTCACCTTGTAGACGGTGGTGACGGGGCCCGTGGTGTCGGTCTGAGCGGTCATGTCGTTACTCCTCGTCGAGGCGTGTGGGGCCAGTGGGGTCACGGAGGCAATGGAGGCCGCGGGGAACCCCATCTCTTCTCAGACTATACCCCTAGGGGGTATGACTCCAATGGGGTTCGCGCCCGGGTCGCCGGCGTCGCGTGTCAGGTGCGGCCGAGCCGGTCACCCACCAGGGGTTCCAGGTAGCGGATCAGGACGTCCTTGGTCTCCTGGATGTACGCGGCCCGCTCGGCGCCCTGGTGGGCCAGGACCAGTTCCAGGCCGGCCTTGTAGACGCCGAGGCAGACACGGGCCGTGCGGGTGACGTCGGCCGGGTCGGCGCCGGGCATGAGCGAGCCGAGCAGGGCCTCGATCCGGCCGATCACCGTCGTGTGCAGCTGGTCGTGCGCCTCGGCCATCCGGCCCGGGACGTCGGGTCCGTGCATCAGCGCGAAGAAGACCGGGTGGTCGGTGTTGAAGGCCATGAACCGGTCGACGGCCGAGCCGATCGCCTCCTCCAGCGGCGTGGCGGGGTCGACGGGGGCCAGTGCCTCGCCGTACGCCTCCCGCATCTCGTGCATCAGCCGGTCGCCCAGCTCGATCGCGATCGCTTCCTTGTTCGGGAAGAACTGGTAGAGCGTGCCGGGCGAGACGCCCGCGGCGCGGGCGATGGCGTTGGTGCTGGCGGTGGTGTAGCCGGTGGTGCAGAAGACCTGGGCGGCGGCTTCGAGCAGCTGGGCGATACGGCGTTCACCGCGGGCCTGGCGGCGGCGCGGCGCCTGCTCCTTCTCCGAGGCGCCGACCTTCGAGGCGCGGGCCTCCGGGGTGCCGGCCTCCGAGGCGCGGGCCTCCGAGGCGCGGGCCTCCGAGGCGCGGGCCTTCTGTGTGGCCTCCGGGGTGCCGTCCTTCTGTGTGGTGTCGGGCACGCGTTATCCCCAGCTCTCCGAACGCGATTGACAAACGCGAGTGGTCGCTCGCATTCTGATGAAACGCGAGCGATCTCTCGTGTTTGCCAGTCTAGGCAATGGCTGGACCATGCTGCCGTGCGCGCACACGTCAGCGCTGGTCACGGTGAAGGGGACACCGCACGATGACCGATGTCAACAAGGCGCCGCGGTCCGGGGCCCAACCGCCCCGGGTCGGTGGCTGGACCCGATTCGTCACCGCCCGGCCACGCCTGTCGCTCCTGGTCGCCCTGGTGCTCACCGCGCTCGCCGTGCTGGCCGGCAGCGGGGTCGCGGACCGCCTCGGCAGCGGCGGCTGGGAGGACCCGGCCGCCGAGTCGACGTATGCGACCAAGGCGCTGGAGCGCGAGTTCCCCGCCTCCGCGCCGAACCTGCTGCTCCTGGTCGACGCGGGCCGCGCCTCGGTGGACGACCCGGCGGTGGCCGCCGAGGCCCGCGCCCTGGCCGCGCGGCTCGCGGGGGAGCCGGGCGTCACCGGCGTCGGCTCCTACTGGCAGGCCGCGCCCGCGCAGGCCCCGGCCCTGCGCGCCGAGGACGGCCACGAGGCGCTGATCGCCGCCCGCGTCACCGGCGACGAGAGCGCGATGGGCCGCACCCTGGACCGCATCGCCCCGCACTACCGGGGCACGCACGGCCCGGTCGAGGTGCGGATCGGCGGCATCGTCGCGGTGCGGCACGAGATGCAGACGGTCATCAAGGAGGACCTCACCCGCGCCGAGCTGATCGCCCTGCCGATCACGCTGGTGCTGCTGGTCATGGTCTTCGGCAGCGCGGTGGCGGCCCTGCTCCCGCTGGGCATCGGCATCGTCGCCATCCTCGGGACGAACGCGGTGCTGCGCGGCCTGACCGCCTTCACCGACGTCTCCGTCTTCGCGCTGAACCTCACCACGGCGCTCGGGCTCGGCCTCGCCATCGACTACGCCCTGTTCATCGTCCGCCGCTACCGCGAGGAACTGTCCACCGGCGCCGACCCGTCGACCGCCGTGGGCACGACCCTGCGCACGGCCGGCCGCACCGTGCTCTTCTCCGCCCTGACGGTCGCGGTCTCCCTGGCCGCCATGATGGTCTTCCCGCAGTACTTCCTGCGGTCCTTCGCCTACGCCGGCATCGCCGTGGTCCTCCTCGCGGCGGCAGCCGCCCTGATCCTGCTCCCGGCCGCGCTGGTCCTGCTCGGCCACCGGGTCAACTCCCTGGACCTGCGCCGCCTCTTCCGCCGGGGCCGCGCGTCGAATCCGGCCGAGGCAGGCACCGCCTGGGCGCGTACGGCGGGCCTGGTGATGCGCCGCGCCCCCCTCTTCGCCCTCGGCACCACCGCCCTGCTCGTGCTGCTCGGACTGCCCTTCCTGGGGGTCGAGTTCGGTACGGCCGACGACCGGCAGCTACCCTCGACCGCCGAGTCCCACGTGGTGCAGCAGCACCTGCGCGAGGGCTTCCCCGGCAGCCCCGGCGGCGGCCTGGAAGTCCTCGCCGAGGGCCGGGCCACCGACGCCCAGTACGCCGCCTACAAGCAGCGGATGGCCGCCCTGCCCGAGGTGGTCCGCGTCGACGGCCCCCTGGTCAAGGGCGACACCGCCTACTTCACGGTCCAGCCCGGGGGAGAGGCCGTGGGCGAGCCGGCCCAGCGGCTGGTCGGCGACCTGCGCGCGCTGCACGCCCCGTTCGCCACCAAGGTGACCGGCACCGCCGCCGTCCTCGTGGACACCAAGCACGCGATAGCGGAGCGCCTGCCCTGGGCGGCCGTGTTCATCGCCGTCGTCACGCTCCTGCTGGTCTTCCTCCTGACCGGCAGCGTGCTGATACCCCTCCAGGCCGTGGTGCTCAACGCGCTCAGCCTGACGGCGATGTTCGGCGCGGTCGTCTGGGTCTTCCAGGACGGCCACCTGTCCGGCCCGCTCGGCTTCACCAGCCCCGGCTCCATCGAGACCACCCTGCCCGTGCTGATGTTCTGCGTGGCCTTCGGCCTCTCCATGGACTACGGCGTCTTCCTGCTCTCGCGTATCAAGGAGGAGTACGACCGCACGGGCGACCACGAGGGAGCGGTCCGCCTCGGCCTCCAGCGCACGGGCGGTCTGATCACGGCGGCGGCGGTCATCCTGGCCGTGGTCATGGTGGCGATCGGCACCTCCCGGGTGACCAACACCAAGATGCTCGGCCTCGGCATCGCGCTCGCGGTCCTGATGGACGCGATGGTGGTCCGCGGCCTCCTGGTCCCGGCCGTCATGCGGCTGACGGGCAGGGCGACCTGGTGGGCGCCGGCGCGGCTGCGGCGCTTCCACGACCGGTTCGGCATGAGCGAGGGCGAGCGGGAAGCGCCCGGCAGCGGCGCGGGGAACGGCGTCACCAGCCACGACGAACCGGAACTGGTGACCCACCCTGGTGGCCCCCGGAGCGTCTAGGGTCTTTCGTTTGGATCAGGCCGGATCAGGGAGCGGGGTCTGGTGCCGTGCATCGCAAGGCGGAGGAGGGCGCCATGGCGGAGCCATGGCAACCGACGACAACGCGGCGAGGCGCGGTGCCAGGGCCCGCGAGCCCGGCATGATCCAAACGAGAGGCCCTAGCCTTCGCGCAGGTTCCTGAAAGGAGCATGCATGCGAGCCGTGATGTTCGAGGAGTACGGAAAGCCGGCCGAGGTGCGGGAGGTACCCGACCCGGAGCCTGCGGAGCACGGTGTGGTCGTCCGTGTCGAGGCCACCGGCCTCTGCCGCAGCGACTGGCACGGCTGGATGGGGCACGACCCGGACATCACCCTGCCGCACGTGCCGGGGCATGAACTCGCCGGCGTGGTCGAGGCGGTGGGCGCGCGGGTGACCGGCTGGCGGCCCGGCGACCGGGTCACCGTGCCGTTCGTCTGCGCCTGCGGCAGCTGCCCGTCCTGTGCGGCGGGCGACCAGCAGGTGTGCGAGCGGCAGACCCAGCCCGGGTTCACCCACTGGGGCTCCTTCGCCGAGTACGTCGCGCTCGACCACGCCGACGTCAACCTCGTCGCGCTGCCGGACGGCATGACGTACGCCACCGCCGCCGCGCTCGGCTGCCGCTTCGCCACCGCGTTCCGGGCCGTGGTGCAGCAGGGCCGGGTGGCGGCCGGGGAGTGGGTCGCGGTGCACGGCTGCGGCGGGGTCGGCCTGTCGGCGGTGATGATCGCGGCGGCCTCGGGGGCCCGGGTGGTCGCGGTCGACGTGTCACCCCGGGCGCTGGAGCTGGCGCGGACGTTCGGAGCCGCCGAGTGCCTGGACGCGACCGGGGTGTCCGACCCGGCCGCCGTCGTCCGGGAGCTGACCGGCGGCGGTGCCCACCTCTCCCTCGACGCCCTCGGCTCGCCGGCCACCTGCGCGGCGTCCGTGAACGGTCTGCGCCGCCGCGGCCGGCACGTCCAGGTCGGCCTGCTGCCCTCGCCCGACGGCACCACCCCGGTTCCGCTGGCCCGCGCGACAGCCCTGGAGCTGGAACTCCTCGGCAGCCACGGCATGGCCGCCCACACCTATCCCGGCATGCTGCACCTGGTGGGCGCCGGCGTACTGCGTCCGGATCTCCTGGTGACCCGGACGATCGCGCTCGACGCGGCTCCGGCGGCCCTCGCGGCGATGGACACGGCGCCGGGCGCGGGCGTCACGGTCATCGAGCCCTGGAGCTGAGAGCCCAGCGCCCGTCACCGCTCCCCCCGGCCTCCCCGCTGCCCGGCACCGTGCCCGCGAGAGCGCGTCAGTCCTCTCTGCGACCGCGGTTGCCGGGACGGGAGGCGACCCAGGCGCGGACGGTGTCGGCGTACCAGAAGGGCTTGCCGCCCTCGACGTGGTCGGGCGGGGGCAGCAGCCCGTGCTTGCGGTAGGACCGTACGGTGTCCGGCTGCACCCGGATGTGCGCCGCGATCTCCTTGTAGGACCAGAGCCTTCGGTCGGCCATGCGTTGCACCTCCCCGCGCGCACCGCGGCGGCGACCGGGAAGGGCCACCGGGGGGACCGGGCGCTGCGCTGATCACAAACCTGCGCCTGGTGAACGACGTTGAGTGACCAGCCGAGCCTCTCTGTCGACCGGGTGTGACCGAGAACCCGCGTACACGTGACATGTGTGACAGGAGGGAGGTCTTTGTGACACAGCAGCCACATAGGGCGCCCGCGTGACGGGGGCCCGGCCGGAGACTAGTCCGAATGTCTGGACAAAACATTGACATGGCTCGGCATGCGGGACTAGAAAGCCGGGGAGAGCCATGACGAAGGGAAGCCGATGGCCTACGACCTGATCACCATGGGGCGGATCGGAGTGGACCTCTACCCGCTCCAGACCGGTGTCCCGCTCGCCCAGGTGACGTCCTTCGGCAAGTTCCTCGGCGGGTCGGCGACGAACGTGGCGGTCGCCGCGGCCCGCCTCGGCCGGCGCACCGCCGTGATCACCCGTACCGGCGACGACCCGTTCGGCGCCTACCTCCACGAGGCGCTGCGCGGCTTCGGCGTCGACGACCGCTGGGTCACCCCCGTCCCCGGCCTGCCGACCCCCGTCACCTTCTGCGAGGTCTTCCCGCCGGACGACTTCCCGCTCTACTTCTACCGCCAGCCCAAGGCCCCCGACCTGGAGATCGACGCCCACGAGCTGGACCTGGACGCCCTGCGCGAGGCCCGGATCTTCTGGGTCACCGGCACCGGCCTGAGCGAGGAGCCGAGCCGTACGGCGACCCTCGCGGCCCTCGCCCACCGGGCCAAGGCGGGCATCACCGTCTTCGACCTCGACTGGCGCCCCATGTTCTGGTCGGACCCCGGCACCGCCCGCCCCTTCTACGCCGAGGCCCTGCGCCACGCCACCGTCGCCGTCGGCAACCTGGACGAGGTGGAGGTCGCGACCGGAGTGCGCGAGCCGCATGCCGCCGCCCGCGCCCTGCTGGACGCCGGGGTCGAGCTGGCCGTCGTCAAGCAGGGCCCCAAGGGGGTCCTCGCCGTCAACCAGAAGGGTGAGTCGGCCGAGGTCCCGCCCCTGCCCGTCACCGTCCTGAACGGACTCGGCGCCGGGGACGCCTTCGGCGGCTCCCTCTGCCACGGCCTGCTGGCCGGCTGGGACCTGGAGACGATCATGCGGCACGCCAACGCGGCCGGGGCCATCGTCGCCTCCCGCCTGGAGTGCTCCTCGGCGATGCCGACCCCGGACGAGGTGGCCGCCGCGCTCGACGCCGGAGTGGTGCTGTGAGGGCCGGCCGCGTCACCGGCACGCACCCCGACGACGGCTCCGGCACCGGCTCCACCGCGTCCGCTCCCCGCGAGGGCTCCCCCACCCCTCCCCGTGAGGGCGCCGCGCCCCCACGCTCCGACGCCCTCGCATCCGCTCCCCGCGCAGGCTCCGCGGAAGCTCCCGGCGAGGGCTCCCCGACCCCTCCCCGCGCAGGCACCGCACCCTCCCGACCCGACGCCCCCGCGACCTCCCCCCGCCAAGGCGCCGCAGGCACCCCGCGCCGGCGTGTCGACGTGGGCGAACTCGTCCGGATCCGTACCCGGCACCCCGAGGCGATCGCGGAGGCCGCTGCCCGTCGGGCGCGCAGGCCGCTGCTGAACGACAGCGGCCGGCTGATGATCGTCGCCGCCGACCACCCGGCCCGTGGCGCGCTCGGCGTCGGCGACCGCAAGCTCGCCATGGCCAACCGCGCCGACCTGCTCGAACGCCTCTGCCTCGCGCTGTCCCGGCCCGGCGTCGACGGCGTCCTCGCCACCGCCGACATCCTGGACGACCTGCTCCTCCTCGGCGCCCTGGACCACAAGGTCGTCATGGGCTCCATGAACCGCGGCGGCCTGCAAGGGGCCAGCTTCGAGCTGGACGACCGGTTCACCGGCCACCGCCCGCAGGACATCGAGCGCCTCGGCTTCGACGCGGGCAAGCTGCTGCTGCGCGTCGACTACAGCGACCCCGGCTCCCTGACCACCCTGGAGTCCACCGCCCGCGCCATCGACGCCATGGCCGAGCGCCGGCTGCCGGTGTTCGTGGAACCGTTCATCAGCCGCCGTACCCCCGGGGGAAAGGTGACGAACGACCTGTCCGCCGAAGCGGTCACCCGGTCCATCGCCATCGCCTCCGGCCTCGGCGGCTCCTCCGCCTACACCTGGCTGAAGGTGCCGGTCACCGAGAACCCCGACGACATGGCCCAGGTGATGGAGACCTCCACCCTGCCCGCCGTGCTGCTCGGCGGGGACATCGGCGACTCACCCGAGGACCAGGTCGCCGCGTACGAGAAGTGGCGCGGCGCGCTCCGACTCCCCACCGTGCGCGGCCTGGTGGTCGGCCGCTCGTTGCTGTACCCGGCGGACGGCGATGTGGCCGCCGCCGTGGACACCGCCGTAGGACTGCTGTGAGGGCCGCATGACCAGCACCGACCTGCATCTGCCCCGGGGCGCCGCCGCGAACTCCCGGTACGCCGTCGACATCGACCCGAAGGTGGCCGGCTGGACGCACAGCAGCCTGCGTGTCGTCGAGCTGGCGCCCGGTGGCAGCCATACGTTCACCACCGGGGACAGTGAGTGGATCGTGCTTCCGCTGGAAGGCGGATGTACCGTACATATGGACCACGACGAGTTCCAACTCCTGGGCCGGGAAAGCGTGTTCGCGGATGTCTCCGACTTCGCGTACGTGCCCCGGGACGCCCAGGTCCTGATCGCCTCCGGCGCGGGAGGCCGCTTCGCCCTGGCAGGAGCGAAGTGCGAGCGACGACTCCCCGCCCGCTACGGCCCCGCGCCGGAGGTCCCCGTCGAGGAGCGCGGCAGCGGCACCTGCGCCCGCCGGGTGCGCAACTTCGCCTCCGCCGACTCCTTCGCCTGCGACAAGCTGATCGCCGTGGAGGTGATCACGCCGGGCGGCCACTGGTCCTCGTACCCGCCGCACAAGCACGACGAGCACCGGCCGGGCGAGGAGTCCGAGCTGGAGGAGATCTACTACTTCGAGATCGACGGCCCGAACGGGCTCGGCTACCAGCGGGTGTTCCCCTCGCGGGAGGGCGGCGCCGACGTCCTCGCCGAGGTCCGCTCCGGCGACGCCGTCCTCGTCCCCGACGGCTGGCACGGCCCGTCCATCGCCCAGCCGGGGCACGACATGTACTACCTGAACGTCATGGCGGGCCCGGGCGAGACCCGGGAATGGCGGATCTGTTTCCACCCCGACCACGTAGAAAGCACAGGGGGCTACCGATGACGATCCGGCTGACCGTCGCCCAGGCGCTCGTCCGCTTCCTCGCCGCCCAGTACACCGAGCGGGACGGCCGCAGGCAGCGGCTGATCGGCGCCACCTGGGGCATCTTCGGACACGGCAACGTCGCCGGCCTCGGCCAGGCCCTGGTCGAGTACGCGGACGTGATGCCGTACCACCAGGGCCGCAACGAACAGTCCATGGTGCACGCGGCGGTCGGCTACGCCCGCCAGTCGAACCGCCTGTCCACGCACGCGGTCACGACGTCGATCGGCCCCGGCGCCACGAACCTCGTCACCGGCGCGGCCCTCGCGACCATCAACCACCTCCCGGTGCTGCTCCTGCCCGGCGACGTCTTCGCCACCCGCCCCGCCGACCCGGTCCTCCAGCAGCTGGAGCTGCCGTACGCGGGCGATGTGTCGGTCAACGACACCCTGCGCCCGGTGTCGAAGTACTTCGACCGCGTCACCCGCCCGGAGGCCCTGATCCCGAGCGCCCTCCAGGCCATGCGGGTCCTCACCGACCCCGTGGAGACCGGCGCGGTCACGCTCGCCCTGCCGCAGGACGTGCAGGCGGAGGCCTTCGACTGGCCGGAGGAGTTCTTCTCGACGCGCGTGTGGACCGTACGGCGGCCGGGCGCGGACCCGACCGAGCTGGCGGAGGCGGTCCGGGCGATCCGCTCCGCCGCACGGCCCCTCGTCATCGCCGGCGGCGGGGTCCACCACAGCCGCGCGGAGGAGGCCCTCGCCGAGTTCGCGGCGGCGACCCGCATCCCGGTCGCCTCCACCCAGGCCGGGAAGGGCTCCCTGCGGTACGACCATCCGCAGGACGTCGGCGGCGTCGGCCACACCGGCACCGCGACCGCCGACGAACTGGCCCGCACCGCGGACCTCGTCATCGGCGTCGGCACCCGGTACACCGACTTCACCACCGCCTCCGGCACCCTCTTCGAGAACCCGGCCGTCCGCTTCCTGAACCTCAACATCGCGCCCTTCGACGGCCACAAGCTGGCCGGGCTGCCGCTGATCGCCGACGCCCGCAGCGGTCTGGGCGAGCTGACCGAGGCACTGGCCATGCACGGCCACCGCGTCGCCGACTCCTACGTCAGCGAGTACACCGAGGACAAGGAACGCTGGGAGCAGCGCGTCGACGCCTGCTTCGAGGCCGAAGAGCTCGACGCACGGCCGACCCAGCCGCAGGTCATCGGCGCCCTGGACGCGCTGGTGGACGAGTCGGACGTCATCATCAACGCGGCCGGCTCGCTCCCGGGCGACCTGCACAAGCTGTGGCGGGCCCGGTCGTGCGACCAGTACCACCTGGAGTACGGCTACTCCTGCATGGGCTACGAGATCCCGGCCGCCCTCGGGGTGAAGCTCGCCGCGCCCGAGCGGAACGTGTGGGCGCTGGTCGGCGACGGCACCTATCTGATGATGCCGACGGAGATCGTGACCGCCGTGCAGGAGGGCATCGCGATCAAGGTCCTGCTGGTGCAGAACCACGGGTACGCCTCGATCGGCGGGCTCTCGGACTCGGTGGGCGGCGAACGGTTCGGCACGGCCTACCGCTACCCCGCCGAGGACGGCACCTTCACCGGCGCCCCGCTCCCCGTCGACCTCGCCGCCAACGCGGCCAGCCTCGGCATGCGGGTGCTGCGCGCGAAGACCGTACGGGAGCTGGGCGCGGCGCTCGCGGAGGCGCGCGCGGCCGACACACCCACATGTGTCTACGTGGAGACGGAAACGTCCGACACTGTGTCGGGGGCGCCTCCGGCGCAGGCCTGGTGGGATGTTCCTGTGGCCGAGACCGCGACCCGCCCCGCCGCGGTCAAGGCACGTGAGCTGTACGAACGGCACGTCTCGACCCGACGCCGCCATCTGTGAGAAGGAGTCTCCGGACATGACGAAGATCGTCAACCACTGGATCGGCGGGAAGACCGTCGAAGGCGCGTCGGGTGCGTACGGGCCGGTCACCGACCCGGCGACCGGCGCGGTCACCACGAAGGTCGCGTTCGCGTCGGTCGAGGAGGTGGACGCGGCCGTCGCGGCGGCCAAGGACGCCTACCTGGCCTGGGGCCAGTCCTCCCTGGCCCAGCGCACGTCCGTCCTCTTCAAGTTCCGGGCGCTGCTGGACGCGCACCGGGACGAGATCGCCGAGCTGATCACCGCCGAGCACGGCAAGGTGCACTCGGACGCGCTGGGCGAGGTGGCGCGCGGCCTGGAGATCGTCGACCTGGCGTGCGGCATCAGCGTCCAGCTGAAGGGCGAGCTGTCCACGCAGGTCGCGAGCCGGGTGGACGTGGCCTCGATCCGCCAGCCGCTCGGTGTCGTCGCCGGCATCACGCCGTTCAACTTCCCGGCGATGGTCCCGATGTGGATGTTCCCGATCGCCATCGCGTGCGGCAACACCTTCGTGCTGAAGCCGAGCGAGAAGGACCCGTCGGCGTCGATCCGCCTCGCCGAGCTGCTGGCCGAGGCCGGTCTGCCCGACGGTGTCTTCAACGTCGTGCACGGCGACAAGGTGGCCGTGGACCGTCTGCTGGAGCACCCGGACGTCAAGGCCGTCTCCTTCGTCGGCTCGACCCCGATCGCCCGCTACATCCACACCACCGCCTCCGCCAACGGCAAGCGCGTGCAGGCGCTGGGCGGCGCCAAGAACCACATGCTGGTCCTGCCCGACGCCGACCTGGACGCGGCGGCCGACGCGGCCGTGAGCGCGGCCTACGGCTCCGCGGGCGAGCGCTGCATGGCCATCTCCGCGGTCGTGGCGGTGGGCGCCGTCGGCGACACGCTGGTGGAGAAGATCCGCGAGCGCGCCGAGAAGATCAAGATCGGTCCGGGCAACGACCCGACGTCCGAGATGGGCCCGCTGATCACGAAGGCGCACCGGGACAAGGTGGCCTCGTACGTGGAGGGCGCCGCCGCCGAGGGCGCCGAGGTGGTGCTGGACGGCACCGGTTACACCGTCGAGGGCTTCGAGGACGGCCACTGGATCGGCATCTCGCTGCTGGACAAGGTGCCGACCAGCGCGAAGGCGTACCAGGACGAGATCTTCGGCCCGGTGCTGTGCGTGCTGCGCGCCGAGACCTACGAGGAGGGCGTGGCGCTCATCAACGCCTCGCCGTTCGGCAACGGCACCGCGATCTTCACCCGGGACGGCGGCGCCGCCCGCCGCTTCCAGCTGGAGATCGAGGCCGGCATGGTCGGCGTCAACGTGCCGATCCCGGTGCCGGTGGGCTACCACTCCTTCGGCGGCTGGAAGGACTCGCTCTTCGGCGACCACCACATCTACGGCAACGACGGCACGCACTTCTACACCCGCGGCAAGGTCGTCACCACCCGCTGGCCCGACCCGGCCGACGCCCCGGCGGGCGTGGACCTGGGCTTCCCGCGCAACCACTGAGCCGGACGGCACGGTGCCCCGCCCGCTGCCCGGCAGCGGGCGGGGCACCGGCGCGTTCAGCCCTGACGGCTCCGCTGCTCCTTGATCATGTCGGTGAGGTCGGCGACGCGCCCGGCGGGCGGGGTCTGCACGGTGGCCGTCCTGCCGAACTTGTCGAAGTCCATGCTGATCGTCATGACGCCGATCTTCTCCTTGAGCCGGACCGGCAGGTCGTCGGAGCCGACCCACACGTCCATGACGATCGACTCCGCGCCGGTCGCCTTGCTCATGGGGCTGCCCTCGCCGTAGACGTCCTTGAGCTTGCCCATGTGGGCGCTGTCGATGACGCCGCGGTAGTGCGTGGTGTGCTTCCCGTTCACGGTCTGCGTGCCGAGGTCCTGGACGTCCTTGGCGTACCGCAGGCCCTTCATGGAGGCGGAGGGGCTGCCGTTGTCCCCGCTGAGGGCCTCGGCGCCCTTCTTCCCGAAGAGGACCGAGCCGTCGATCTTGATCCAGTCCTTGCCCTGGTAGGGGCCGGAGGTGAAGCGGTCGACGTCGTAGTAGTAGACGCCGTCGACGAACAGGACGTGCGTCGTGGGGGAGTGGTTCATGGCCTGCATGTTCGCGGCCTTGGTGTCCATCTCCACGTCGAAGGCGTATCCGTGGCCCCAGGAGTACGTGCCCTTCATGGAGATCGGGCCGCTGGTGCCGGTGTCGGTCGTCATCCGCACCTCGGCCGAGCCCAGCCGCTCCGTCCGGTCCGTCGCCCTGGTCAGTGCCGCCATGGCCTGATCGGCCTTGTCGACCGCCTTGACGGCCGTCCTGGCGCTCTCCGTGCCGCAGCCGGAGACCGCCACCAGCGCTGCCGCCGTGCAGGCGACCCACGCGGCGGTGTGCCTCTTCCTCATGTCCCCACCCCAAGCTGTGTGTCTGTTGTGCGGGGCGCACTCTATCGGCCACCACTGACATGGACGCGACCGGATATCCCGTCCGGATACCGGACGGCTGACATTTTTTTGAAACCTTGGCTGCGGTTCCCGTTCAGCCCGGACGAAACGGGTGGCGAAGGGGTTACGAGCAGATGACCTTCAAAAGCAAGGTCACATCAGTCGTGGGCTTGATGGATGCACCTATAGTGCGTCACAGCCTGGGAAAGTGATGCGGCACACAGTCGTCCGGAGGTGCGGATTCCGAAGGCAAGCGGCCATTGACGTGGTGGTTTTCGTCGGGGTTCTCTATGCAGCGCCGGGAGCGGACGAGACGAACGTACGACGATCCGCCGGAGGCGATAGCGCTCCCGACCCCCACCTCAGCCGCTCACGTCGAACGGAACCGCCGTATGACCGACACGCTCCAGAAGTCCGTGGTAGACACCGCGACGGCCCCGGCACCGGGGCTGAAGCGTTCCATCGGTGTCGTCGGCGGCACCCTGCTGACGCTGTCCTGCGTCACGCCCGCCTCCACGCTCTTCGTCGTCGTCCCCGACCTGTTCGGTTCCCTCGGCACCGCCACCGCCCTGACGATCGCCATCGGCTCGCTCCTCTGTATCGCCGTGGCGTTCTGCTACTCCGAGCTGGGCACCCTGATCCCCAGCGCGGGTGGCGAGTACGCCATGGTCTCCACGATGGCCGGACGGCTCGCGGGCTGGCTGGTCTTCGTGCTCTCCCTGCTGGTCGTGATGATCGTGCCCCCGGTGATCGCGATGGGCACCGCGGACTACCTCGCCCCCATCGTCCACCTTGACCCGTCCATGACGGGCGCCGGAGTGATGCTGCTGGCCACCCTCGCCGGTCTGCTGGACCTGCGTGCCAACGCCTGGATCACCGGCATCTTCCTGGTCCTGGAGGTCATCGCCGCCGGGGTCGTCGCCCTGCTGGGCTTCTCGCACGGCCACCGCGGGGTGGGCAGCCTGGTCTCGATGCAGGTGGCCGGCGCGAACGGCCACACCGACACCGTGACGGCCATGCTGGTGGTCTCCGGCCTCGCCATCGCCCTCTTCATCACCCAGGGCTTCTCCACCGCCGTCTACCTCTCCGAGGAACTGGAGAACCCGCGCCGCAACGTCGCCCGGACGGTCCTCGCCACCCTGGCCATCTCCACCGTGGTCATCCTGGTGCCGGTCGTCGCCATCACCATGGGCGCCTCCGACCTCAAGGAACTGACCGGCGGCGACATCAGCTCCATGGTCACCGCCTGGTCCAACTCCGCGGTCGGCACCTTCGTCAGCCTCTGCGTGGCCCTCGCGATCATCAACGCGGGCATCGTCATGGTCATCCAGAACTCCCGCGTCCTGTTCGCCTCGGCCCGCGACAAGGCCTGGCCCGGCCCGGTCAACACCGTCTTCTCCAAGCTCGGCCGCTTCGGCTCCCCCTGGGTCGCCACCCTCGCGGTCGGCGTCCCCGGCGCGGTGCTCTGCTTCGTCAACCTCGACACCCTGTACGGCGTCACCGGCGTCTCGGTGACCGGCATGTACCTGCTCGTCGCGGTCGCCGCCCTGCTCGCCCGCCGCGGCTCCCACCGGCACACCCCCGCCTGGCGGATGCCGCTGTGGCCCGCGGTGCCGGTCCTGCTCATCGCCGTCCTGGCCTACATCCTGACCCAGCAGGAGACGAGCTACCTGCTGTGGACCGGCGGCATCACCGCGGCGGCGACCCTCTACTGGGCCCTGTACCTGCGCCCGCGCCGCGACACCCACTGGCTGGTGTCGATCCCGGAGGACGCCCAGGCCTGATCACGCGCCCCGAAGACCGGCGCGACCGAGCCGCCGCCCGTACCACGGTCGCGGTAGGAGACGGCGGACTCGTACTCCCAGGGGAGGGTCCGCCGTTCAACCCCAGGTCGGCAGCGGTTGTCAGCACCGCCCCGTACCGTTGACGCATGGATCTTCGACTGCCCGCCCTGCGCAGCCTGCTACGGCGGCCCCGCCGGCTCCTGGCCGCCGGGGCCGCCGTCGTGGTGCTCGCCGGCGCCGGGACGTGGACGGCGGCCGTCGCCTCCGACGACCCGCGGGCCGTGCACCGCAGCGACCAGGTCATGGCGGTCGACGGGGTGCGCCTGGACACCTCGTACTTCACCCCGGCCGGCGCCGGCCGGCACCCCGCCGTCCTGCTCGCGCACGGCTTCGGCGGCAGCAAGGACGACATGCGTCGGCAGGCCGAGGACCTCGCCCGGGACGGGTACGCGGTCCTGACCTGGTCCGCGCGCGGTTTCGGCGGCTCGACCGGGAAGATCGGCCTGAACGACCCGAAGGGCGAGGTCGCCGACGTCTCCCGGCTCATCGACTGGCTGGCCAGGCAGCCCCAGGTGCGGCTCGACAAGCCCGGCGACCCGCGCGTGGGCGTGGCCGGCGGCTCCTACGGCGGCGCGATCTCCCTCCTCGCCGCCGGGTACGACCACCGGGTCGACGCCATCGCCCCGGCCATCACCTACTGGAACCTCGCGGACGCCCTCTTCCCGAACGACGTGTTCAAGAAGCTGTGGGCCGGCGTCTTCGTCAACACCGGCGGGGGCTGCGCGAAGTTCGAGCCCGCGCTGTGCCGGATGTACGAGCGGGTCGCCGAGTCCGGGACCCCGGACCCGGCCGCCCGGAAGCTGCTGGAGGAACGCTCACCGTCGGCGGTCGGCGACCGCGTCAAGGTGCCCACGCTGCTGGTGCAGGGGCAGACGGACTCCCTGTTCCCGCTGGGCCAGGCCGACGCCGCCGAGAAGGCGATCCGCGCGAACGGCGCCCCCGTCGACGTCGACTGGATCGCGGGCGGGCACGACGGCGGCGACATGGAGACCAGCCGGGTCGAGACACGCGTGCGCGCGTGGTTCGACCGCTACCTGAAGGGCGACAAGGGCACCGACACCGGCCCGGCCTTCCGGATCACCCGCACCGGCGGCGTCGACTCCACCGACGGCACCGCCCGGCTGCGCGGCGCGAGCGCCGCCGCCTATCCCGGCCTGCGTGACCATCCGCGCACCATCGCGCTCACCGGCGGCACGCAGCGCGTCGCCAACCCGGCCGGGGCCAGCCCGCCCGGCGTCTCCGCGCTGCCCGGCCTCGGCGGCTCCGGCGGCCTCGCCCAGCTCTCCGCCCTCGGCATCGGCGTCTCCCTGGACTTCCCCGGCCAGTACGCCCGGTTCGACTCGGCGCCGCTCACCCGCGACCTGCGCATCACCGGCACCCCGACCGCCACCGTGCACATCACCTCCACCCGCGACGACGCCGTCCTGTTCGGCAAGGTCTACGACGTCGGCCCCGACGGCACCCGGCAGGTGCTGCCCGCCCGGCTCGTCGCCCCGTTCCGGGTGACCGGCGCCAAGACGGGCAAGGACGTCACCGTCACGCTCCCGGCGATCGACCACGAGGTGCAGAAGGGCCACCGGCTCCGCCTGGTCCTCGCCTCCACCGACCTCGGCTACGCCTCACCGGCCGCCCCGGCCACCTACACCGTCTCCCTGAAGGGAGGCCTGAGCGTGCCGACGGCCCCCTCCGTCACCACCGCCGCCGCGCCCCTGCCTGCCTGGGTCTGGTGGCTGCCCGCGGCCGGTGCGGTCGCCGCCCTCGCCCTGCTGCTCACCACCCGCCGCCGGACGGCCGCCCCCGCGCCCGACCCCGCGCTGGCCGAGGTCCCGCTGGTGATCACGGACCTGAGCAAGCGGTACGCCGGGTCCACCGACCGGTACGCCGTCCGGGACCTCTCCTTCCGGGTGGAGAAGGGCCAGGTCCTCGGCCTGCTCGGACCCAACGGCGCGGGCAAGACCACCACCCTGCGCATGCTGATGGGCCTCATCCGGCCGGACGCCGGCGAGATCCGCGTCTTCGGCCACACCATCCGGCCCGGCGCGTCGGTGCTCTCCCGGGTCGGCGCGTTCGTGGAGGGCGCCGGCTTTCTGCCCCACCTGTCCGGCCGGGAGAACCTGGAGCTGTACTGGCGGGCCACCGGCCGCCCGCCCGAGGACGCCCACCTGGACGAGGCCCTGGAGATCGCCGGGCTCGGCGACGCGCTCGCCCGCGCGGTCCGCACGTACTCGCAGGGCATGCGGCAGCGCCTCGCCATCGCCCAGGCCATGCTGGGCCTGCCCGACCTGCTCATCCTCGACGAGCCCACCAACGGCCTGGACCCGCCCCAGATCCGCGAGATGCGCGAGGTGATGATCCGCTACGCGGCCGGCGGCCGTACGGTGATCGTCTCCAGCCATCTCCTCGCCGAGGTGGAGCAGTCCTGCACCCACCTGGTGGTGATGGACCGCGGCCGGCTGGTGCAGGCGGGCCCGGTCCGGGAGATCGTCGGCTCCGGCGACACCCTGCTGGTCGGCACCGCCGTACCGGTGCAGGAGCCCGTGGTGGAGAAGGTGGGCGCGCTGGACGGCGTCGCCTCCGCCGTGCGCACCGACGACGGGCTGCTGATCCGGCTGGAACCCGGCGGCACCGCCGAGCGACTGGTCGTGGAGCTGGTGCGGCTGGAGGTGCCGGTCGCCTCCGTCGGCCCGCACCGCCGCCTGGAAGACGCCTTCCTCACCCTGATCGGAGGTTCCGCATGAGCACGCTCACCGAGGTCGCCTCCGGCTATCAGGCGGGGCGCACCCTGCCGCTGCGGGTCGAGCTGGTCCGCCAGCTCAAGCGGCGCCGCACGCTGGTCATGGGCGCCGTCCTGGCCGTACTGCCGTTCGTGCTGCTGATCGCCTTCGCGATCGGCGGCGACCCGGGCGGCCGGAACAACCAGGTCACCCTGATGGACACGGCCACCGCCTCCGGCGCCAACTTCGCCGCCGTGAACCTGTTCGTCTCGGCGGGCTTCCTGCTGGTGATCCCGGTCGCTCTGTTCTGCGGGGACACGGTCGCCTCGGAGGCGAGCTGGTCGTCGCTGCGCTATCTGCTGGCCGCGCCGGTGCCCCGGGCCCGGCTGCTGTGGTCCAAGCTCGTGGTGGCGCTCGGGAT
The DNA here is from genome assembly GCF_001514055.1 of Streptomyces corchorusii. Taxonomy (NCBI): domain Bacteria; kingdom Bacillati; phylum Actinomycetota; class Actinomycetes; order Kitasatosporales; family Streptomycetaceae; genus Streptomyces; species Streptomyces corchorusii. The sequence goes on from NZ_KQ948351.1 coordinate 308,680, forward strand.
GAGCCTCGCCGCGATGGTGCTGCTGCCGCTCGTGGCGCTCGCCGCCGGCACGGCCGCCTACGGCTGGGGCCCGCTTCAGATACCGACCGGCGGCGCGCTCGACACGGGGACGGCGGCCCAGCGGCTCCTGGTGGCCGTGGCGTACATCTTCGTGTCCCAGCTGGTCACCGCCGGGCTGGCGTTCTGGCTGTCCACCAGGACGGACGCCCCGCTCGGCGCGGTCGGCGGCGCGGTCGGCCTGACCATCGCGGGCAACGTCCTGGACGCCGTCACCGCCCTCGGCCACTGGCGTGACTTCCTGCCCGCGCACTGGCAGTTCGCGTGGGCCGACGCCGTCCAGCCCCGCCCCGAGTGGTCCGGCATGATCCAGGGCACCGCGCTCTCCGTAACGTACGCCCTGGTGCTGTTCGCCCTGGCCTTCCGGGGTTTCGCCCGCAAGGACGTCGTCTCGTAGGTCACCGGCGCGTCACCCGCCGGTCACGACGGGCCCCCGCCGTGGCCGGTTCGAGATCCATCCGCAACTCCCCGGGACGCACGTTCCGGGCCCCCGCCCCGTCACAGTCGGCAGCGGACGCACACGTCCGGCGCCGACAGGCCGACGGGGAGGACCAGATGGAGCGGTACGGGGATCACCGGGCACGGCGGGCGCTGCTCGCGCTCACGGCCGCGGGCGGGCTGCTGCTGACGGCGTGCAGCGCGGGCGGCGCCGCGCAGACGGCCGACGAGAAGGCCCGCGACGGCGGGTCCGGCGTGGTCCGGCAGGACGCCGGCGGCCGGCTGTCCACCTTCGCGCTGGACGTCGACACCGCCTCCTACACCTACGCCCGCCGCACCCTCGCCGACGGCCGCAGGCCCGATCCCGGGACCGTCCGCCCGGAGGAGTTCGTCAACAGTTTCCGCCAGGACTACCGGCGGCCCGACGGCAACGGCTTCACGGTCACCGTCGACGGCGCCCGCACCGGCGAGCCGGACTGGTCGCTGGTCCGGGTCGGCCTCGCCACCCGGCCCGCCGCACCGGACGCGCACCGCCCGCCCGCCGCGCTCACCTTCGTCATCGACACATCCGGCTCCATGGGCGAACCCGGCCGCCTGGACCTCGCCCAGCACGCCCTGACCACCCTGACGGACCGGCTGCGCGACGACGACTCCGTCGCCCTCGTCACCTTCAGCGGGGACGCCGAGACCGTGCTGCCGATGACCCGGCTCGGCGGCCACCGCGGCGCGGTACGCGACGCCGTCGACAGCCTGGAGCCGCAGAACTCCACCAACCTCGGCGCGGGGGTCGAGGAGGGCTACGCCACCGCCGTGGAGGGCGCCCGCAAGGGGGCCACCAACCGGGTCGTCCTCGTCTCCGACGCCCTCGCCAACACGGGGGAGACCAGCGCGGACGCGATCCTCCGCCGGATCGACGACGCCCGCCGCGCACACGGCATCACCCTCTTCGGCGTCGGTGTCGGCAGCACCTACGGCGACTCCCTCATGGAGCGCCTCGCCGACCGGGGCGACGGCCACACCGTCTACGTCTCCGATCCCGGCGAGGCCGACGAGGTCTTCGCCGGTCAGCTCCCGAGGAACATCGAGCTGACCGCCCGGGACGCCAAGGCCCAGGTCGCCTTCGACCCGCACACCGTCACCGACTTCCGCCTCATCGGCTACGACGACCGCAAGATCGCCGACCGGGACTTCCGCAACGACCGGGCCGACGGCGGCGAGGTCGGTCCCGGGCACACCGTCACCGCCCTGTACGCCGTCCACACCCGGCACGGCGCCCGTGGTCACCTTGCCACCGCCACCGTCCGCTGGCTCGACCCGCAGACCCGCGACCCGCACGAGGCGTCGGGCGCCCTGGAGACCGGGACCCTGGCCGGCTCGGTCTGGCGGGCGAGCCCCCGCTTCCAGGTCACCGCGGTCGCCGCGTACTTCGCCGACGCCCTGCGCACCGGCTCCGCGGACCGCCCGGCCCTCCCCGGCGCCCCCAGCCTGACCGGCCTCGCCCGCAGGGCCGCCGGGCTGGCCCGCACCACCGAGGACGCCGACGTACGCGGTCTCGCCGACGCCATCCGCCAGGCGAGCGGCACCGACCCCGTGGAGTGAACGCCCAGCGACCCTCGCGGGCCCCATTGACCTTTCCTTACCTGCGAGTAAGTTGACCCATCGGTAGGAACCTTGGGCAGGCCACGCACCGCCACCGGGAGCCGTCATGGGCGTACACAGGGATCTGAAACGGGCACGGCAGCGCACCGATCTCGTGGACCGCGCCGCGGTGGAGATCGTCCGCGACCCCCTGGGCGCGGTCCGCGAGGTGCGCGCCGCGCCCCTGGCACCCCCGCTCACCGGCGGTTCCCTGGCCGACCTGCCGTTCACGCACGCGGCCGAGACCCCCGACGCGGTGCTGCTGCGCCGCCGCGACCGCGACGGTGCCTGGCACCCGGTGACGGCGTCCGCCTTCGCCGCCGAGGTCGCCGCCGTCGCCAAGGGGTTCGTCGCCGTCGGGCTCGAACCCGGCGGCCGGGTCGCGGTGATGTCCCGCACCCGCTACGAGTGGACCGTCCTGGACTTCGCGATCTGGGCGGCCGGCGGCCAGTCCGTGCCCGTCTACCCGACCTCCTCCGCCGAGCAGGTCGAGTGGATCGTCCGTGACTCCGGCGCCCGGTTCGTCGTCACGGAGAACACAGCGAACGCCGCCACCGTCACCACCGGCACGGCCGGCCACCCGCACCCCCCGCGCCTGTGGCAGCTCGACGCCGGCGCCCTCGGCGACCTCGCCGTCCTCGGCCGGGACCTCCCCGACGACGAACTCGCCAAGCGGCGCGGGGCGCTCGGCCCCGACACCATCGCCACCCTGTGCTACACCTCCGGCACCACCGGACGCCCCAAGGGCTGCGTCCTCACCCACGCCAACCTGCACGCCGAGGCAGCCAACACTGTCGAGCTGCTGCACCCCGTCTTCCAGGCGGTCACCGGCCAGGCCGCGTCCACCCTGCTCTTCCTGCCGCTCGCCCACATCCTCGGCCGCACCCTCCAGCTCGCCTGTCTGCTGGCCCGCATCGAGACCGGCCACTTCCCGAGCGTGAAGCCCGGCGAACTGCGGCCCGCGCTCAAGGAGTTCCGGCCCACCTTCCTGGTCGGGGTGCCGTACCTCTTCGAGAAGATCCACGACACCGGGCGGGCCACCGCGGAGAAACTCGGCCGGGCCGCCTCCTTCGACCGCGCCGAACGCGTCGCCGTCCGCTTCGGCGAGGCCCACCTGCACAAGTTCCTCGGCACCGGCAAGGGCCCGGGGCCCGTCCTGTACGCCGCCTGGGCGCTGTACGACCTGCTGGTCTACCGCCGCATCCGCAAGGAACTGGGCGGCCGGACGCGGTACGCCATCAGCGGCGGCTCCCCGCTGGACCGCGACCTCAACCTGTTCTTCCTCGCGGCCGGCATCGTCGTCTACGAGGGCTACGGCCTGACCGAGACCAGCGCCGCCGCCACGATCGTGCCCCCGCTCAGCCCCCGCCCCGGCACGGTCGGCCGGCCGGTGCCGGGCGTCAGCGTCCGCCTCGCCGACGACGGGGAGGTGCTGATCAAGGGCGGGGTGGTCTTCGCGTCGTACTGGAACGACCCGGCCGCCACGGACGCCGTGCTGCACGACGGCTGGTTCGCGACCGGTGACCTCGGCGCGCTGGACGACGACGGCTACCTCAGCATCACCGGCCGCAAGAAGGACATCCTCGTCACCTCCGGCGGCAAGAACGTCTCCCCGGCCGTCCTGGAGGACCGGCTGCGCAGCCGCTCACCCGTCGGCCAGTGCCTGGTCGTCGGCGACAACCGGCCCTTCGTCGCCGCGCTGATCACCCTCGACCCGGAGGCGGTCGCCCACTGGCTGTCCGTACGGAAGCTGCCACCGGACACCCCGCTGTCCACGCTGGTGCGCGACGAGCGGCTGCGCGCCGAGGTGCAGAAGGCGGTCGACCACGCCAACGAGGCGGTCTCCCGCGCCGAGTCGATCCGGGCGTTCGCACTGGTCGAGGGCGAGTTCACCGAGGAGAACGGGCTGCTGACCCCGTCGCTGAAGGTGAAGCGGCACGCGGTGACGGCCGCGTACGCGCAGCAGATCGAGGCGCTGTACCGGCGCTGACACGCCACCGGGTGCCCCGGACACGCCGAAGCGGGCCGCCGAGGACTCGGCGACCCGCTCCAGGGACCGGTGATCAGTGACCTGAGTCGGAGTTCTCGGACAGGATCGACACGTCCTCCAGCAGGTGCGCCAGCGCGCCGTCGCGCTTGACGTTCGAGGAGTTCTCGGTGCACTGCTGCTGCATGTGGTCCGAGAGGATCGGGATGTCCTGAACGTTGACACCGATGAGGGCGCCGACGCCGACCGGAATGTCGTTCAGGGCGATACACGGCTTGTTGAAAGAGCCCTGGATCAGGGCGATCTGCGGGCTCATGTTCCCGTACGTGGCCGAGTTGCCGTAGCTCTGCCAGGCACCGTTGCCATTGGCGGCGGTCGGGCCGCTGTCGTTCCCGAGCGCCAGCGCCTGCGGTGCCGCGGCGGCGGAGGCGCCCATGGCGGAAGCGGCGACGGCCGCAGTGGCAACAATCTTCTTGATCACTGGCCAGTCCTTTCTGAGGAAACCCCGTCCACCGGAGCGCACTGGTCAACTCCGCTGACCCATCCAGGTTTCTCCCGTTCACCCCGTCGGCCGATGCGGTGGACTGGTGGTGTGCTTTTCGGATTGATGACTTCTCGTCACCCCCCGCGCAATTACGCTCCAACCGAGTGAATCAGCGGAACCATTCCTCACACACCGGGTTGATGAGGCCGTAGGGCATGCGTCGCTACGAGGAAAGGAACGCGAAGTGCTCAAGAAGGCAATGGTCGCCGCCGCGACCGCCGCTTCTGTCGTGGGAATGGCGGTGGCGGCCGCGCCGCAGGCGCTTGCCATCGGCAACGACGACGGACCGACCGTCGCGAATGGCAACGGCGCCGCGTCGTCGTGGGGCAACTCGGCGACCAAGGGCGACATGAGCCCGCAGCTCTCGCTGGTGCAGGGTTCGCTCAACAAGCCGTGTGTCGGTGTCCAGGACGTCGACGTCGCGGTCGACGCGCTCATCGGCGTCACCGCCCAGGACATCCCGATCCTGTCGGACCACCTGCAGCAGCAGTGCAACGACAACTCCACCAACGCCAAGCGCGACGGTGCGGTCTCGCACGTCCTGGAGGACCTGTCGGTCCTCTCGGCCAACGGCGAAGGCTGAGCCGAACTGGCAGGGCCCGGGTCGTCCGCTGCGTTGTCCGCGGACTTCCCGGGCCTTTTCCACGTATTTCGGCGAGGAAGGGCGAGGGAAAACGCGTGAGAGAGCGGTGCGATCGAGTGATTGTCGTGCGGTCCGCGTTCCGCGGTGTCCTGTTGTGTCAATCTCTCGTTCCGTGCCGCGACCGTTCGCGTCGTGCTCACACGGTTCTGGCCGTCAATGGGGCATGGCCCCAGAGAAGGGAACATTCATGAAGAAGACCGTTGCTGCCGTTGCGGGCGTCCTCCTGGCCCTGGGTATGGCCGGACCCGCCTTCGCCGACTCCGGGGCCCAGGGCGCAGCCGCGAACTCCCCGGGCTTCCTGTCCGGAAACGTCGTCCAGGTCCCGATCCACATTCCGATCAACGTCTGCGGCAACACGATCAGCGTCATCGGTCTGCTGAACCCGGCGGCCGGCAACACCTGCATCAACGGTGACGTCAAAAAGGACTGACGACGCGGCACAACGCACCAGCCCCTGGCTGCGCACTGGCCGGCCCCGGACGCCGATCCGTCGATTCCGCGCTCCGGGGCCGGCCTTCCCACTTCTTCGAGCAGGAAAGACCACGAGATTGCGACAGACACTCAGCAAGGGCATGGCCGTGGCCGCCGCCGCGACCGGCGTGCTGTCCTTGTACGGCGGCTCCGCACTCGCCGACTCCGACGCGCACGGTGCCGCGCAGGGTTCCCCCGGGGTGCTGTCCGGGAACAACATCCAGGTCCCCGTGAACATCCCGGTCAACATCTGCGGCAACTCCGTCGACGCCGCCGCCGCGCTGAACCCGGCGTTCGCCAACTCCTGCGCCACGCACGGCGGGAGGAGCGAAAGCGTCGACGAGGAGCACGCCGACTCGGGGAGCGGCGGTCCGCAGGACTCGGGTCACGGTGGTTCGGGGAACACGGGGTACGGCGACTCGGGCGACTCCGGGTACGGCAACTCGGGCGGCCACCACTCCACGCCTCCCTCCGGGGGCGGCAGCCACTCCGCGCCCCCGTACGGCGGTGGCAAGACGACCCCGCCTGCGTATGGCGGCGAGGAGACGACTCCGCCTCCGTACGGTGGCGGCCACTCCGCCCCTCCGTATGGTGGCGGCAAGACGACCCCGCCCCCGTACGGCGGCGAGGAGACGACCCAGCCTCCACATGGCGGTGGCAAGACGACTCCGCCTCCCTACGGTGGCGAGGAGACCACCCGGCCTCCCTACGGCGGTGAGGAGACCACCCGGCCTCCCTACGGCGGTGAGGAGAGCACGCCTCCTTACGGTGGCGAGGAGAGCACGCCTCCCGGTGGCGGCCACGCCACGCCGCCTGGTGGGGAGTACCCCCAGGAGCCGCCCGTGCTCGCGCACACCGGTGGTGACGGCCCGGCCATGATCGCGACCTCGGCCGCGAGCGCCGCCCTGATCGCGGCCGGCGCCGTCCTGTACCGGCGAGGCCGGTCCGCCTCCCGTCGCTAGCGCACCGGGTGCCGGACCGAGGGCCCGGCACCCGACCGCGCCCGGCCGCCACGCCACTCGCCGTACCGGCGCGATCCAGGCCCGCCCCCCCACGCGCGCCCAGCCGGCCGGGCCGTATTGATACGACCGCGCGACAGGTGCCGCATGACGCGGGGCGGGACTTCGAAGGGCAGTGGGGAAAGGAGCGGGCATGGCTCCGCGACAGCGCAGGGCCCGGTCCAGGCGGCCGGCCGCCGTCCTCGCGGCGGCGATCGTCGCGTCGGTCACTCTGGCGGCCGGCCCCGGGCTCAACGCGGGCCCCGGAACGGCGCGTGCCGCCGTCCCGCCCACCCCGCTCCCGACGACTCCGACGGCCCCGGCGGTCACCTCCACCCCGCCCGTTCCACCGGCCCCCGCACCGGTGACACCGCCCGTCCCGCTCCCCGCCACCCCGTCGCAGAGCCCGGTGCCTCCCGCGTCCGGCCGGGCCGTCGCGGACTTCGGGGTGTTCCTCGACTCCGGGCCGAGCGGGGTCGCGCGCATGGCCGAGGTGAGTCAGTGGCTCGGCGGGACCGAGTTGAAGGTCGCCCACACCTATCTGCCCGGCGACCGCTGGCAGGACATCGAGGGAGCGCCCGGCTTCCTGGACGTATGGGCGCGGTGGCGGCGCGAGAAGGCGGACCGGACACTCGTCCTCAACGTGCCGATGCAGGAGCGCAACGAGGAGGACCTCTCGGACGTCCAGGTGCGGTGGCTGCTGCGGCAGGCCGCGGACGGCGCGTTCGACCACCACTTCAGGGCCCTCGCCCAGCGGCTGGTGGAGCTGGAGGTGCCGGACACGGTGATCGTGCTCGGCTGGGAGATGAACGGCACCACCTACACCCACCGCTGCGGACCGGACCCCGAGGCCTGGAAGACGTACTGGAACAGGATCGTCGCCACCATGCGCTCGGTGCCGGGACAGAAGTTCCGGTTCGACTTCGCGCCGAGCCGCGGCCGGGACGCCGTACCGTGGACGGACTGCTACCCCGGGGACGCCACGGTCGACGTCATCGGCATGGACTCCTACGACCAGCCGAGCGGGCTGTCCTTCGACGACCAGGTCACCGAGCCGTACGGCCTCCAGCAGCACGTGGATTTCGCGAAGGCCCACGGCAAGGCCATCTCCTACCCGGAGTGGGGGCTCTTCCGCAACGGTGACGACGCCGAGTACATGCGGCGCATGCTCGACTGGATCGACGCGCACAAGCCGCTGTACAACACGCTGACCGACTACTGCCCGCACGGCGTGTGGCAATGCTCGGCCAATCCCCGCTCGTCCCGGATCTACCGGGCCGCCCTGTACGGCCGCACCGAGCAGCCCGCCCCGCTGCCCACGCCGCCCCCGGCCCCCACGCCGGCGCCCACCACCGAGCCCCCGGCCGACTGCTCGCCGCTGGGCCTGGGCGACTGGGCCGGGTACTGGCTCGGCACGAACCTCTGCCTCCCCGTCGACTGGTGGTCGCGGACCCGCTAACCCCGCTCCCGCCACCGCTGCAACGCCTCCCGGCCCCGCTGCCGGACTCCCGCGTCGCACAGCACGGCCGTCAGCAGCGGGGCGGTGCGCCGCCGGGCCATGAGCAGCCGCCGGTTGACGACCCGCTCGGGCCGCCAGTGGTGCTTGTACGGCTCGTCGCCGCGCAGCAGGCTCAGCGTGCGGCGCCGGCCGCCACCCGTGTGCTCGGTGCAGGCGTCCAGCAGCATCACCGCCACGTCCGCCTTCCGCTGCCGCAGGCCCGGATGCGCGCCGTAGAGGTAGCCGCCCGCCAGGCTGCCCGAGAGCAGGGTCAGGTCGACGGCCACCACCTCGTCGTCCAGCCGGAACTCGGTGACCACCGCGTCCCCCGAGCGCACCATCGGACCCACCGCGCGCACCAGGTGCTCGCGGAACCGGGGCCGCAGATGCTCGCTCGTCACCTTCCGCCCCTGCCACTGCATCCGGTGCAGTTCCAGCAGCCGGTCGAGCGCCGCGTCGACCTCTTCCGGGCCCACCGTCCGCCGCTGCACGCCCAGCGCGGTCAGCCGGCGCAGCTTGGCCCGCACCCGCTGCGCCGACTTCTTCGACGGCAGCCGGGCGATCAGCTCCTCCATGGACACGGCGGGTAGTTCCAGGCACGGCGAGTCGCGGAGCGTGCGGCGCGGTCCGCGCCAGCGGGCGTAGACCCCTTCCACCGCACCGCCCGGCCGTACTTCGCGGAAGTCGACCAGGGCCGTGCGCGCCGCGTCCGTGAGCGCCTCGGTGAGCGCGCCGGCCGCCCGCCCGTCGTCGCCGTCGTCCAGCAGCACGTCCGTGTAGTCGGAGATCGTCCCGCCGAGCGGCACCAGCGCGGGCAGCGGCCGGCGGACCAGCATCAGCGGCGCGACGGCCACCAGCTCCCGGCCCGCGCGCACCACGAGCAGCCGGAGCCGCCCGCGCCGCCCGTACGACCGCCACCACGAGTGCAGCCAGGCATGGCTCTGGAACGGGGTCGCGGCGGCGCACCGCGCGTGCAGCCGTCCCCAGGCGGGGCCCAGCGCCGCGAAGGCGTCCTCGTCGGTGACGAGTTCGGTGACGAGTTCCGTGGGGCTGGTGGGACGCGCGAGGCCCGCCGGGTAGGTGGCGGTCACAGCTGGCCGTGCGCGTCGGCGGCCAGGGCCGGGCCGGGCACCGAGGCGGGGCGGAGCGTCTCCTCCTGCCGCCGCCTCGGGCGGACCAGCAGTGCGAGGGCGCCGAGCAGCCCGCCCGCGCTCGCCCCGACGAGTCCGCTCACCCCGGCGGACGCCGAGGCGGGCGCGCTGGGCGTCACCGCGCGGGAGAACTGCACGAGTTCGACGTGCGTGTCGGCCTCGGCGGCGTCGGCGTGCCGGGTGAGCGCGCGGGCCACCGCGTTGGCCATGTCGGCGGCCCGCGCCGGGCGGTCGGAGGTGGCGGACACCGCGACCATGGGCGCGTCCGGTGAGGTCGCGGCGCGCACGCTGTCGCGCAGGGTGGCCGCAGGCACCCCGGCCCACACCTGGGCGTCGCCGAGCACCGCCACCTGGGTGGCGACCCGGCCGTAGGCCTGCGCGAAGCCGAGCGCGGTGGCGGTGTCGGACCGCTCCGTGGGGACGGCGACGACATAGCTGGTCGCCGTGTACTCCGGGGCCCTGAGCACGCCGTACCCGCCGCCCAGCAGCCCGCCCGCGAGGGCACCGGCCGCCACCAGCGACCAGGGCGGCAGCGCACGGAGACGGGAGGGACGCCAGGGGCGGCGGTGGACGCGGTTGTCGGTCATGACGGGATGACTCCCTCGGGGGATCGGGGCGGGGGGACGGTGCGGGCGAGCACCGCCGTGTAGACGTCCATCAGCCGGGCGGCGCTGCGGGTGATGCAGTAGTGGCGGGCCGCCTCGGGGGCGGTGCGCGGGCCGGGCCCGGCGGCGCGGACCTCGGCGAGCGCGCGGGCGTAGGCGCCGGCGTCGCACGGGACCCGCACCGCGTCCGGGGCGGCCCCGGGCGGCAGGTCCTCCAGGGCGGGGCAGGAGGTGTAGCGCACCGGCAGGCCGGCCGCCAGCGCCTCCACGACCGCGAGGCCGAACGCCTCCTCGGGGGAGGGCGCGGCGAGCACGTCCATCGCCGACGCCAGCGCGGGCAGACCGGGCCCGGACGAGCCGTCGGGCAGGTACGGCCGCTCCCCGGCGAACAGCACCCGCCCGGAGACCCCCGCCTCCCGTGCGGTCCGCCGCAGCGCGGGCTCCTCCGGGCCGCCGCCGACCAGCAGCAGCCGGCAGCCGGCGGGCAGCCGGGCGAGGGCGCCGATCAGCACGTCGAAGCGTTTGCCGGGGATGAGCCGGCCGACGCCGCCGATGACGAACGCGTCGGCGGGCAGCCCGAGCCGGTCGCGGGTGCGCCGGCGGGCGTCCGGGTCGAAGGCGAACCGCGCCAGGTCGATGCCGTTGGGCACGACCGCGATGCGCGGCTCGGGCACCCCCCAGCGGGCGAGCCGGGCGGCGACCGTGGGGGAGACGGCGACGGTGGACCGGCCGAGCCGCTCGCCCAGCAGGTACAGCGCGCGGACCCCCGCGGTGAGCGGACGGCCCTCCATCCGCGTGTCGCCGAGGGAGTGTTCGGTGGCGACGACCGCGCGGACCCCGGCCAGCCGGGCGGCGATCCGGCCGTACAGGCAGGCCCGGTAGAGATGGGTGTGCACGAGGTCGTACCGGCCGCGCCGGATGTGCAGGGCCAGCCGGGGCAGCGCGGCCAGGTCGCGGTTCCCGGCCATGCCCAGGTGGGTCACCCGGACCCCGTCGGCCGCCAGCCCGTCGGCCACCGGCCCGGGGTTGGTGAGGGTCACCACCTCGCACGCGACCGGCAGGTGCCGCAGCAGCAGCCGCAGTTGCTGCTCGGCGCCGCCCACGCCGAGCCCCGTGATGATGTGCAGGGCTCTCACCGCAGCCCCTCGACGGGCCGCCGGCGCAGCCGGTGCAGCCGGTACTTCAGGAACAGGCGTACGGCGGTGTCGTTCTGCCCGATGTACACGCGCGGCAGGACGTGCGGGCCGGTGAGCTCGCCGGGGTCGATGGCGCAGGCGTAGGCGTAACCGGCCTCCCGTACGGCCTCCACGGCACGCCCGTCGACCGTGCCGTACGGGTAGCAGAAGCCGGTGACCGGGGCGTTGGTCAGCTCCTCCAGCACCGCCCGGCTCTCGGCGGTCTCGGCCTTCAGCAGGCCGTCGTCGGCCTGGGTGAGGTCGACGTGGGTGAGGCCGTGCGAGCCGATCTCCATCCCCGCGGCGGCGGCCCGCCGGATGCCGTCGGCGGTCAGCAGCGGCTTGCGCGGCCCGAGGGGATCCCAGGCGTTGTCGCCGCCGAGCCGGCCGGGCAGCACGAACAGGGTCGCCGTGCACCCCCAACGGGTCAGCAGCGGCAGGGCGTTGCCGAGGAAGTCGGCGTACCCGTCGTCGAAGGTGAGCGCCACCAGGTCCCGCCCCTCGCCCCGGGCCCGGGCGGCGAGCAGTTCGGTGACCGACACCCCGCGCAGCCCCCGCCGGCGCAGCCAGCGCAGCTGCCGCTCCAGCCGGTCCGGGCTGACCGTGAGGCGGTACGGGTCGTCGGAGCAGTCGCCGACCGAGTGGTACATGGCGATCCACGGGACCGGGCCGGGGGTGAGGTGCCGGGTGGGGGCCGGGGACTCAACGAAGGACGGCATGGGCGAGCTTTCGGGTGAGGGTGCGTACGGAACGGAGTGCGGGGGCGAAGCCCTGGGCGCCGAGCGCCCAGCCGAGCAGGACGAACACGACGGTCACCGTGGCGCCGCCGGCGGCCAGCCCGGCGAGCGGGCCCGCCGGTATGCTCCCCACGAATCCGCCGGCCACGGTGGCCACCGCCGCCGCCCGCAGCGGCCGGCTCAGCTCGCGCAGCACCGGCCCGGTCCGGATGGGCACGCTGCGGCGCCGCATCCCGGCGAGGAGCAGGACGGCGGTGAGGGTGATGCCCGTGGCGTTCGCGGCGGCGATCCCGGTGACCCCCCAGGGCCCCAGCGTCCAGGCACCGGTCCAGGAGGTGGCGACGATGCCCGCGGCCATGGCGGCCACCGGGTACCAGGCGGCGCGGCCCGCCGAGAAGTAGGAGCGGACCAGGACGCCGGTCAGCGTCTGGCCGAGCAGGCCGAGCGCGTAGACCCGCATCACACCGGCGGTCGCCGCGGTGTCCTGGGCCGTGAACGCGCCGCGCTGGAACAGCAGTCCGATCAGTTGCGGGGCACAGGCCACGACGGCGGCCGTGCCGAGCAGCACCAGAGAGCCGGCCAGCGCCAGATCCCGCTCCACCCGGTCCCGGGCCCGCTCCGTGTCGCCGTCGGCCAGCGCCCGCGCCACCACCGGGAAGGTGACCGTGCACAGCATCATCGACAGCGTCATCGGGATCTGCGCGACCTTCTGCGCGTAGTTCAGGTGCGAGATGGCCCCGGCGGGCAGCTCGGAGGCGAGGAACCGTTCGATCAGCACCTGCGACTGCCGGCACAGCGCGAACAGCAGCACGGTGGCCAGCAGCGGCACCGCCAGCGGCCGCGCGACGGCGGCGGCCCCGGCGGCCGTCCCGCCGGTCCGGCGACGACCCAACTGCCGCACCAGCGCCGGGAGCTGGACCAGCACCATCAGACAGCCGCCCGCCGCCACCCCGAACGCCGCCGACCGCACGCCCCACCGGCCACCGAGCGCGTACATCGCCGTGATGATGCCGACGTTGTACGCGAGGTAGATCGCGGCCGGCGCCAGGAAGCGGCGGTGGGCCCTGAGGGCGGCGCTGGAGTACCCGGCGAGGCCGAAGCTCAGCACGCAGGTCGCGGTGAGCCGGGTGCAGTCCACGGCGAGGGCGGGGTCGGGCAGACCCGGCGCGAGCACGGCGACGAACTGCGGCGCGGCCACCGCGAGCAGCGCCCCGACCGCCGTGAATCCCAGGGCCAGCCGGGGCAGGGTGCCGGCCACCAGCGACCGCACCGGATCCCCCGGGGCGCCCTGCGCACGGCGGGCCAGCGCCCTGCTGAACGCCGGGATCAGCGCGAAGGCCAGCCCGTCCTCGATCAGCAGCGTGGCCGCGAACTCCGGCACCGTCCAGGCGACCAGGAAGGCGTCCGTGTCCCGCCCGGCCCCGAACAGCCGGGCCAGCGACTGGTCCCGCACCAGCCCGAGCAGCGCCGCCGCCATGGAGAGCGAGGCGGTGACGAGAGTGGCCTGAGCGAGGAAACGCCGCGTCGGCGGCGCGTGTTCGGCAGGACCGGCAGGAAGGGACACCGGCGGGCGGAACGGCCCCGCCACCGTGGCCGCCTCGGCCGGCCGGGCGGTGGGCAGGCCCAGTCCCCGGCCACCGACTCCCGGTCCCACGCCGAACGCCGACCGGGACGGCCCGGGTTCCGGGTTGGTGCCGGGGGTTGGCCGGGGTGGGCCGGGTTCCGGGTTGGTGCCGGGTGCTGGCTGGGGTGGGCCGGGCCGCGGGTTGGTGCCGGGTGTTGGCCGGGCTGCACCGGGTTCTGGTTCCGTGTCGATCGTCGGCCAGACCGGGCCGGGTTCCGGTGGTGCGTCGGGTGCCGGCCGGCCGGGTGCGTGCGCCTGCGGTCCGAGGCCGAGCACCGGTCGCCGGGGCGCGCTGGGTTCAGGGCCCGCCTGGGGCGCCGGTCGCCGGGGCGCGTGGGCCTCCGGTTCCGGGTCGAGCGCCGGCCGGGGCGCGGTGGCCTCCGGTTCCGTGTCGAGCGCCGCGCGGAAGGGCGCGCCGGGTTCCGGGGCCGGCGTTCCGTCGGTTCTGGGCGGTGTCATCTCGGCGGCCTCCGGAAGCGCGGCCGAGCGCGGAACGCGGCGGACGCGGGGGGCGTACAGGGCGCGGGGGGCGTACAGGGCGCGGGCGCCGTCATCGCAGTACCGCCTCCCCGGGCCGGCTGCCCCGTCCGGCCGGTACGGCGGTGCGCTCCGCGGAGCCCACCTGGTCACCGCCGACCAGCGCCCACCAGGCGATCAGGCCGAAGCACACCGCCGTCAGCACGGTCGACGGGCCGCCGATGTCGGCGTACGCGAAGTCCACGAGCTGCCACACCAGCAGCCCGCAGGCGACCAGCGCGCAGTCCAGGCCCCGGCCGCCGGCCGCGCGGGTCCGCCACAGGCCGCGCAGCGCGCACACCAGCAGGGCCAGCCAGCCGCCCGCGAGGCACAGCAGCCCGATCAGGCCCTGTTCGCTGAGGACCAGCAGGTACATGTTGTGCGGCGACAGCAGCGGCTGCCGGCGGAACGCGGCTCCCGCGCCCTCCGTGTCGCTGCCCGAGGACAGCGCGAGCGAGGCGTGCCCGTCGCGGTACTCGGGGAAGCCCTTCAGGCCGACGCCGGCCAGCGGGCGGTCGCGCCACATGTCGGTGGCCGCGGCCCACATCGTGTACCGGTCGGTGACCGACTGGTCGGGCGCGTCGGTGACCCGCGTGATGCTGTCGATCCGCTCCTGGAGCATCGCCGTACCCACCCCCAGCCCGCCCACCAGCACCACGCACGCGGCCACCGCCGCCGCGCCCGCCTTCAGCGCCCGGCGCGGCCCGGACAGCACCAGTTGCACGGTCAGCGTGACCGCGGTCGCGATCCAGGCGCCCCGGCTGAAGGACAGGGCCAGCGGCACCGACAGGGCCAGCGCGCAGCACACGGCGAGCGTCCGCTCCCGCGCCGAGGTCCGGCCGAGCGCCAGACCCACCGCGCACACCAGCCCGAACGACACCACCGTGGCCATGCCCATCACGTCCGACACCCCGAAGGTGCCGACCGCGCGGATGTCCTGGCCCTGGTAGGAGGCGCCGGTGCCGGTGACGTACTGGTGCGTGCCGACCGCCCCCTGCCAGCCCCCGAGCGCCACGAACGACCAGGCCATCAGCCGGAGGTCGGCCCGGTCACGGACGAGGAGCACGACGGCGGCCGGGACCAGGACGAAGACCTGGAGGTAACGGCCGAGGCCGGTGAGCCCGGCGCCCGGCGAGACCGCGTGCAGCGCGGCCAGCGCCAGACCGGGCACCGGCAGACCGAGGAGCACCGCCGCGGTCCGGGTGAGCGGGCGGCGGCGCGCGCGCAGCAGCCGTACCCCGCAGAAGACGACGACCAGCGCGGACACCGCGTCGGCGGGACCCGCGCCGCCCTCCTCACCGGGGGCGGCCGGCAGCGCGAGCAGCGCGACGACGGCCACCACCGGCAGCGCCGGGGACAGCCGCGCGGGGCGCCGGAGCGGCAGGAGCAGGGCCATCGGTCAGCTCCCCGTGGACCGCACCAGCGCGGCGGCGGTGCGCAGCAGGATGCAGACGTCCAGCCACAGCGACCAGTTGTCGATGTAGGCGTTGTCGAACCGGGCCCGGTCCTCGATCGAGGTGTCACCGCGCAGTCCGTTGATCTGGGCCAGCCCGGTGATGCCGGTCCGCATGCGGTGGCGGGCCGCGTACCCCGGGTAGGTCTGGCTGAACCGGGCGACGAAGTACGGCCGTTCGGGCCGCGGGCCGACCAGGCTCATGTCGCCGAGGAAGACGTTCCACAGCTGGAGCAGCTCGTCCAGCGACGCCTGCCGCAGGAACCGGCAGAACGGGTTCATCCTCCGCTCGCCGGCCACGCTCCACCGGGTGGCCGCCTCGTGCTCGTCGACCGGGCGGTGGGTGCGGAACTTCAGCAGCGTGAAGGGACGCCCGTTCTCGCCGATGCGTTCCTGCCGGAACACCACCCCGGGCCCGTCGGTGAGCCGCAGCACCACCGCGCACACCAGCAGCAGCGGGCTGACCAGCACCAGCAGCGCCCCGGACACCGCGATGTCCAGCAGCCGCTTGGCCACGCTCGTCCGCCGCCGCGCGCCCAGGTCCAGGCGGCGCACGGCGAATCCGGCGAGCTGGTCGCGCATCTCGTACGCCGGACTGTCCGCGTCCACCTCCCACAGCGTGCAGCCGGACTCGGTGAGCGCCCGCAGCAGCGGCCCCTTCTCCGTGCGCACGGCCGGGTGGACGGTGAGGACGACCCGGACCCCGTTCTGGATGAGCGCCCGCTCCACCTCCTCACCGGTGGTGAGCACCGGCAGCCCGCCGACGCCGTCCGGGTGCTGTGCGACCACACCCACCGGCCGCACCCCGCAGCCCGGTCGGCGCAGCAGTGCGGCGGCCACCCGCTGCGCGGTCGCCGCGGGCCCGATCACCAGGGCGGGACGCGGGTGGCGGCGCAGTACGACCCGGCGCCGCCAGTACACCGCGCCCCGGCCCGCACCGGCCGCCGCCGTGTGCAGCGCGCAGCCCAGCAGCAGGGTCCGGACGGTGAGGGCGCGCTCGGGGTCGTACGCGGCGAGCAGCGCGGCGAGGCCCAGCCAGGCCACCGCGATGCGCCCGCACACCAAGGGGAGTTCGTCGAGCACACCGGGCACCGGCCGTGCGGAGTGCGGGCGCAGCAGCAGCGCGCCGGACACCAGCGCGGCGACGAGCACCGGCCGGCGGGCGGCCTCGTCCAGCGCGACCGCGCCCACCAGCGCGGCGAGCAGGTCGGCGGCGAGCAGCGGCAGCGAGGAGGCGGGCCGCGCGGGTGGGCGCCGCACCGGGAACCGGAAGCCGCCGGCGGTGCGGGCCGGCAACACCGAGACGGGCGAGAATCCGTGGTCCCATGGCTGCGAGCCGGGGGAGGGGACGGTGCTTTCCGCAGTCACGAGTGGATGGACTCCCTGCACTCGGAGGACACGGGCTGGGCTGCGTCACCGGCCCCGGACGGGTCGGCGGGGCCGGGGGCGGCGTGACCGGGGGCGGTGTCGGCGGTGCCGGGTGTCGGGGTGGCGGTGCCGGGAGGTGGGGCGGCGGGGTCGCGGCCTGCGTCGGCGGTGTGGGGGCCGGTGTCGGGAGTGCCGGGGTCCGTGTGGGTGGTGTCGGAGTCCGCGTCGGTGGTGCCGGGGTCCGTGTGGGTGGGTTCGGGGTCCGCGTCGGTGGTGCCGGGGTCCGTGTCGGTGATGCCGAGGAGTTCGCCGTAGAGGGAGGCGATCCGTTCGGCGGTGTGCCGTACGTCGTGCGCGGAGAGGATGTGCCGGCGGCCCTGGTCGCCGAGCCCCGCGCGCAGCGGTGGGTCGGACAGCAGCGCGGTGATCGCGCCGGCCAGCGCCACGGGGTCCTCCGGCGGTACCAGGCAGTGCGCGGCGAGTGCCGGCGGCAGGCTCTCGCGGGCGCCGTCGACATCGGTGACGACGACGGGGGTGCCGCAGCCCAGCGCCTCCAGCGGGGCGAGCGCCATGCCTTCCCAGCGCGAGGGGAGCACCACCAGGTCGGCGGCCCGGTACCAGGGCACGGGGTCGGCCACGGCGCCGGTGAACTGCACCGAGGGGGGCGCCTGTCGGCGTAAGCCCTCCCGGTCCGGGCCATCGCCGAGCAGCACCAGCCTCGCCCGGGGCAGCACGCCGAGGACGTCCTGCCAGGCGCGCAGCAGGACGTCCTGACCCTTCTGCCGGCAGAGGCGGCCCACGCAGACGACGAGGGGGCGGTCTTCGGCGTCGACGGGGCGGCCTTGGCCGTCCGAAACGGGAGTGGGGGGAGCGCCGCAGGCCGGAGCCGGTGCGAAGCGGGTCGTGTCGATGCCGTTCGGGATGACCGCGTACGCCGCGCGTACCCCGGCGCGCAGACCTGTCGCACGCTCCGCCTCGCTGACGCACACCACCCGGTCCGCCCAGCGCGCCCCCCACCGCTCCCAGTGCAGGGCGAGCGCCGCGGTGAGGCCGCCGACCGCCTCGAAGGACCAGGCGTGCGGCTGGAACACGGTCGGGACACGCCCGCGGACGGCGAGCCGCGCGGCCAGGCCGGCCTTCGCGCTGTGCGCGTGCACCAGTTCGGGCCGTACCTCGTCGATCAGGCGTACAAGCCGCCGTACCTCGCCCCGCAGAGCGGGACCCGGGGACCGGCTCGCCGGCCAGTCCCGGACGTCGGCGCCCAGTTCCCGCAGGTCGGCGGCGAGTGCGCCGCCCGGGCAGGCCACCGTGACCCGCAGACCCGCCGCGAGCTGGGCGCGGGCCAGGTCGAGCACGACCCGGGCGACACCGCCGTCGACGGGTTGCGTGAGGTGCAGGACCCGGGCTCGCGGGCCGGGTGCTGGATGGTGCATTCGCGGGTTACCTCGCTCACGGGGGCGCTCTGGGGACTGCGGTCGTGAACGCGCCTGTTACCTCAGGGCGTTCGCAGCGGCGAAGAGCACGCCGGCCCGTGCCGCGTCCGCGTGGGAAACGAGCCGGAAGCCCGGCTGGTCACCACCCCGTCGCGGAGCCCGGCCGAGATCGCACACGTCGCCGTCGTAGCCGAGCGTGTCGGCGTAGCCCGGAATCCGCCGGGCGGGTACGTCACCCGGTGCGATGATCATGGAGTCAGGTACGTCGTCCGCAGGAGCGGCGGGGTCGTGCCGTGCGACGGGCGTACGCCGGAGGCCGGGGGAGAGCGTGAGCCTCTCGCGGGAGGGGAGGGCGGCGGAGTCGCCCGCCGTCGTACGCAGCAGCGGACCCGGGAACTTGCGCATGACGGCGGAGCCCTTTCACACGTGCTGGAGAGGGCCGCAACTCTAGCGGCTAACCGGACTAATCCTCAGAAACCGCTCAAGTGTGTCGGAGTTGTGAAGGTGTGTCGTCCGCACGTCACCCCATTGGCGGCACAACTCCGGGGAGCGCCACGCGTTGACACAACGCCGGGCATCCCGCCCGGATGTTTGTGTCGATCCCAAGGAGCACCTCTCCATGTCGCGTATCGCGAAGGGCCTGGTCCTGACCTCCGCCGCCGTCGCGGCCGTCGCCGGCGGTGCCGGCGTGGCCTCCGCCGATGCCGGTGCGGGCGCACTCGCCGCCGGCTCGCCCGGCGTGCTGTCGGGCAACGCCATTCAGGTCCCGATCCACGTGCCGGTCAACGTGTGCGGTAACACGGTGGACGTCATCGCCCTGCTGAACCCGGCGTTCGGCAACACCTGCGTCAGCGACTGACGTCGGGGCGCAACCCTTCGGCCGGCCGCCCGTCCCGCTCTTCCGTCGCGGGGTGGACGGCCGGTTTTGTGCTCCCTCAGACGGGTCACAGCACGTAGGTGAGCGGTTGCGGTGAGCGATCGGTGAATCGACGGTGGGGTCAGGTCCCCCTGTTCACCGAAAGGAACACCCATGCGTGATCTGCCTGCCCGGCGCCTCGCGTCCACCGTCCTCTGCGCGTCCGTCCTGGTCGGGATCACCGGCCCGATGGCGGTCGCCGCCGACGCGGCCCGGGAACACGACCGTGCCGCCTCCCGGGCACCCGTCTCGGCAGCGGCGAAGGACACACTGCTCGCCCAGGTCAGAGCCCTGGGCAACGCGGACCCCGCACTCGGTCCGGTCGTCGATCTGCTCAACCGGTCGCTGGAGCGGGGCAAGCTCCCCGCCGACGAGGCCAGGCGACTGGGCGAGGCGGCGAAGGCGGCCGTCGCCAAGGCCGCCACCGACCCGAAACCGGCCACCCCGATGACAGCGGCGGCCCACCCGGCACCCGTCCAGCCGGCGGCGGCGGCCCACCCGGCACCCCTCCAGCCTGCGGCGGCGACGCCTACGACGCCCGCGAAGCCTGCGGCGGCGACATCTACAACGCCCGCGAAGCCCGCGGCGGCGACATCTGCGACGCCCGCGAAGCCTGCGGCGGCGACGCCAACGACACCCGCGAAGCCTGCGGCTCAGACGACGCCCGCGACAGCGGCGAAGCCGGCCACCGAACCGACGGCCACGCCTACGACGGCTGCGAAGCCGACGGCGGCCACGCCCACGAACGCGGCGAAGCCGGCGGCACCTACGGCTCCCCCGGCGTCCACGGCACCGGCGAAGCCTGCGGCGGCTACGCCCACGGGGTCTGCGTCTCCGGCGAGTTCCGCGAAGCCCACGGCGTCTGCGGCTCCGGCGAGTTCCGCGAAGCCCACGGGGTCGGCGTCTCCGGCGACCTCCGCCAAGCCCACCGCGCCCACCGCTTCCGCCGCCCCTGCCTCTGCGACGACCTCGGCCAAGCCCGCCGCCCCCACCGCCGCCGCCGTACCGAGCACCCCGGCCAAGCCCGCGGCCTCCACCGCTCCCGCCACCCCCGCGTCGCCGGTCGCTCACGCGGCCTCCGCCGTGCCGGTGGCCCTGGTCGCGCGGGCGGCCACGCGGCACGGCGGCATCGCCAAGCTGCCCTCGTCCCGCGACCTCACCAGTGACGCGCTCTCCTCCCTCCAGACCGCGATCGACAACCTGGTGAAGGCGGTCACCGAGCAGCTCGACCAGATCCTGTCGTCCGCCGGCGACGTGGTGTCCGGCCTGGTCGACCTGCTGGGGACGACCCTCCTCGGCAAGGACGCGCCCGCCCCCAGCGTGGAATCCCTGCCCTCCCTGCCCGCGCTGCCCAGCCTCCCCGCGGAGTCGAGCCAGCCGACGACCAGCTGACGACAGCTGACGTGGGGAATTACCTGGACCGTTGGACCGTACGGCAATTTCATATGTCTTCTCGGCGCGGGGTTTCCGCCCCGGCCGGACATCGTTAGGCAGGGCGTCAGTTTTCCCCGGGTGACGTGAGTTGCCGAAGAAAGGAACACGATGAAGTCCCTGAAGGCCGCCGCCGTTGTCGCCGGTTCCGTGGCCCTTGCCGGCGTCGCCGCACCCGCGTTCGCCTACGACGCCCGGCACCTGCCGCCGATGAGCCTCAACGGCGCGCTCGCCGAACTGGCCGAGAAGCCACCCGCCGTGCGGGACCTGATGCCGTTGCAGCACCAGTCGGACGCGCTGAACACGGAGAACAAGGACTCGGTGCTCAGCAGCGTGAAGGGCGCCACCACCGCCCTCAACCAGCGGGGGCTGCTCGGCGGCCTGCCCCTGCAACGCTGACGCCCGCGCCCGCCAGGGCCGGTACCGCACCCGTGCGGACCGGCCCTGACGCGTGCCGGGACCCGTCCCCCGATCGTGTGGAGCGGCCCCGGGCGCTGCTCCGGAAGGGTGAGAAGCCGCCGGGTGACGCCACGGCGCGTCGATATGGTCGCGCGGTGACCTCAGTATCCAGCGAAATCCGCCCCTTCCGCGCCGCCGACCTCGGCACGCTCGCCCTGCTGGCCTGGATGGCCAGGAACGAGGAGGGCGACGGCCGGACGCCGTGTCTCCTCGCCTGCTCGCTGGGCGACGGCCCGGACGGCCCGGAGGCCGCGTCCGCCGCCGTGGCGCGGCTCCTCGACGAGATGGGCCTGCCCGTGGGCGGCGACCCGGTCGACGGCACCACCCGGCCGAGCCTGAAGGTCGGCATGCTGGTCGTCGCGGGCCAGATCGTGCTGCAAATGCCGCACGTCACCACCCAGGTCACCCCGCCGGCGGAGTGGCTGAGGGCGGTCGGGAAACTCGGTTACACCTACTTCATGTTCACCACGCGCGTCTGCCCCACGACCGCCCCGCGCCGGCCGGCCGAGGGCGCGGAGCTGGCCGCGTTCGCGGGAGCCCCGGAAACGACGAACGCCGCCGCGCACGCCTATCTGCCGGCCCGCAGCCTGCGCGTCTGATGCCCCGGGAGGCTGCCGGCCTCGTGGATCACCACCCGGTGCTCTCCTGCGGCAGGTGCTCTCCTGCGGCAGCGTGATGAGGAGCGCGCAAACGTCGGTCTTCGGCTTCCCCGACCCGCTGTGGCCGACGAGCTGACTATTACGGCACTCGGGCGAATTGTGAAATGAAGGCGCTTTCCGCTCGTTACGCGGTACGGACGTCGAACCCCCGCCTCCTGAAAGGGACCGTACCTGACATGAAGCCGACCACCCGAGGAACCCTTGCCGCCGTCGTCACGGGCGTCGCGGCCACCGTGGGGGCCGCCGCCCCGGCCGCGGCGGCCGGTACGGTCCCCGTCCCCGTGCCCCTGGGCGGCGTCTCCACGGCGCTCGGCATGGAGGTGCCGAGGCTCGGCGCCGAGCTGCCGCTGCCGAAGCCGGGCGCCCCCGACGGACCCCGGTACGTCACGGGCCGGCTCCTCCCCGACCGGACCCTGCCCCAGCTGCCGGTGACCAGTGGACTGCCCGGCCTGGACGCCAGGGCTCCGCTCCCGCACCCCCTGGGCGACGGCTTCGACCACCTCGACGTCGACGCGCCCGCCGGCGACCTGCGGGCCCTCGCCCCCGGCCTGTCCCTCGACGCCCCCTTGACCGCGCCCGACGGGAGCAACTTCGGCCTCCCCGGCGCCAAGCTGCCCCAGGCCGGCGTCCTCGCCCCGGTCCTCCAGACCGTCGCCGGCGGCAACCTGGGCACGGGCCCGGGACTGTAGCCGGGCACGGCCGTACCCGCCGTACGGCTCTGCTTCAGTGACCCCGCGCACCCTCGGCCGGTTAGCCGGTACGGAATCTGATCCCGGACGAGGAGTGAGCATGGTCGTCGGTGTCGGCGCGGTGGCGGTCGGTGCGGAGCAGCAGGCCGGAACGGGAGCGGCGAGACCGTCCCGCAGGGAGGTGGCGCGGAGGCTGCTGGCCTCCACGGCGGCGCTGGGACTGGCCCCGGTCGTCGCCGCCTCCCGGCCCGCGCCGTCGACCGGTGGGTCCGGCGGCGGCTCCTTCGACGAGACCTACCGGGGCCGCCGTATCCAGGGCGTCCTGGTCCCGGCCGCGGCGCCCGAGACGGACGGGGGCGAGTGGCGGATCACCGTCGACGGCCGCCCGCTGCACCTGATGCGCCGGGCCGACGGCACCTGGCTCAGCATGGTCGACCACTACACGTCGTACCGGACACCGCTGGAGGCGACCCGGGCGGCCGTGGACGAGATCGGCCCGGGACGGGAGCTGCGCGACCTCGCGCCGGGCCGGCTCGCCGGCGGGCACCCGGGAGGGCACGCGCACACGGGGGGACAGCATGGCGTACGTGCGTAAGAACGTCAGCACGCTCACCGCGGGCGAGCGACGACGGTTCGTGAACGCGCTGCTCACGCTCAAACGGCGGGGGCAGTACGACGAGTTCGTGCGCCTGCACATCGACTTCTACACCACCGACGGCGAGAACGGCCTGCGCACGGCCCACATGGCGCCGTCCTTCCTGCCCTGGCACCGCAGGTTCCTGCTGGATCTGGAACGGGCGCTGCGCCGGATCGACTCGTCGGTGACGGTGCCGTACTGGGACTGGACCCGGGACCGTACGACGACCTCCGTGCCGTGGACGAACGACCTGCTCGGCGGGAACGGGCGGCGCTCCGACCGGCAGGTCACGACCGGTCCGTTCGCCTATGCAGCGGGCCACTGGACCCTCAGGGAGGGCGTCACCGACGGCAAGTTCCTCACCCGGGACCTCGGTCGCTCGGCCGCCCCCCTCCAGCTTCCCACCCGCAGCGAGCTGAACTGGGCGCTGGACGACCCCGTCTACGACGCCCGGCCCTGGGACTCCACCGTCCGCAAGGGCTTCCGCAACAAGCTGGAGGGCTGGGGGGCCGGCAGCGGCAGCGGCTCCTGGAAGAACCACAACCGGGTGCACCGCTGGGTGGGCGGCGCCATGCTCGGCGGCGCGTCCGTCAACGACCCGGTGTTCTGGCTGCACCACGCCTTCCTCGACTTGCAGTGGTACCGCTGGCAGCGGGCCCACCGCAGCCACCGCTACCTCCCGGCCGAGCCGCCCGGCGTCGCCGACGACCAGCACCGGCGGGTCGTCGCCCGGCACGAGAAGCTGCCGCCGTGGGACGAGACACCGGACCAGTTGGAGGACGTGAGCCGGATCTACCGGTACGCGTGAGCGGGCACGTGTCCGCACGCGGGAAGGGGCCCCGGCGCTCGGAGTGCCGGGGCCCCTTCCCTGCGGTGGTGCCTGGTGTGCTGCGTGTGGTGCCTGTCGTGCCTGCGTGCCGGTCGGCTCAGTTGCCGTAGCCGTTGCCGTAGCCGTCGTGACCCGGGCCGGGGTTGCCGGGCTTGGCGGGCTTGCCCTTGTCGCTGTAGTTGACGCAGGCGTTGCCGAAGACCGGGTTCAGCACTCCGACGACGTCGACGGTGTTGCCGCACACGTTGACCGGGATGTGCACCGGAACCTGGACCACGTTGCCGGACACCACGCCGGGCGAACCGGCGGCGCCGCCCTGAGCGCCCGCGTCGGCCAGGGCCAGTCCGGCCCCGCTGACCACCACGGCACCGGTGCCGAGGGCGACAGCGGCTGCCTTCGCGATGCGAGACATCACGTTCTCCTTTTGTAGCTCGGAAAGCGCAGCGGCAGGCCCGCCGCCGCACTTCCCGTTCAACGGCGCCGCACGGGGCTGGTCACGGTGATCAGCGGCGGATCACCCTTTCAACGGCAGGGGGCTGTCGCTTGGACGGCAGGGTGCCGCTGCTTCGACGGCGGGGGGCTGTCGCGCGGGGCCGGGGTTTATTCGCGGGCGTCGGCGGGGGTCCGCCCCTACCCTCCGGGTATGGACACGGACAAGGCTCCCGACAGCGGTCGCGGCAGCGGTCCCGGCGACGGTCCGGACGCCGGTGAGCGGTCGCGGCAGTTGATCGGTCTGCTCGCAGAGGAGAACAGGTTGAGGGCCTTCGCGGCGGTGGCGCTGGGCGCGCGGAGCACCCGGCAGGTCGCCGAGACGGCGGGCCTCACGCCCAAGGACACGGCCCTCGCCCTGCTCAGACTGCGCGAGCAGGGAGCCGTGACGGACGGACCGGAGGACGGCCTGGCCGTCGCCCACGACCTCCTGCGCGAACTGGCCCGCCCCCGGCGAACGGAGGGTTCCGCACGCCCGGCCGCGGGCGATGCGGTGAGCACCTTCGTCCGGGACGGCCGTCTGCTCCGGCTGCCGGCCCAGTGGACCCGTAAGCAGCAGGTGCTGCGGCACATCGCGGAACGGACCTTCGAGCCGGGGGTCGCCTACCCGGAGCGGGTCGTGAACGAGCGCCTGCGGGCCTGGTGCGAGGGCACCGACGAGATCGACCATGTGACGCTCCGGCGGTACCTCGTGGACCTGCACGAACTGCGCCGGAGCGAGGGCGTCTACGAACGCGTGCGACCCCAGCCCGCCTGACCGCTTCGGCCCTCAGGGCAGGCGTCGTACGGGCGAGCCCGCCAGATAGGCCTGGATGTCCTCCACGGCCTGGCCGTAGTACGTCGTGTAGTTGGCGTGGGAGACGTAGCCGAGGTGGGGCGTGGCGAGGAGGCGCGGCGCGGTACGCATCGGATGACCGGCCGGCAGCGGCTCGATGTCGAAGACGTCGACTCCGGCGCCGGCGATGCGGCCTTCGTGCAGTGCGGCCAGCAGCGCGTCCTGGTCGACGATCGCGGCGCGGGAGGTGTTGACGAGGTAGGCGGTCGGCTTCAGCAGGGCGAGTTCGGCGGCGCCGACGAGACCGCGGGTACGGTCGCCGAGGGCGAGGTGCACGGACACGAAGTCGCTGTCGCGGAGCAACTCCTCCTTCGACCCGGCGAGTTCGACGCCCACCTCCGCGGCGCGCTCCTTGGTGAGGTTCTGGCTCCACGCGCTGACGCGCATGCCGAAGGCGAGGCCGACCTGGGCGACGCGGCTGCCGATCTTCCCCAGCCCGAGCAGGCCGAGCCGGCGGCCGTGCAGATCGGCGCCGACGGTCGACTGCCAGGGCCCGTCGCCGCGCAGCGCGTCGTTCTCCTGGACGATCCCACGGGCCAGACCGAGCAGCAGCGCCCAGGTCAGCTCGACCGGCGGGGTGCTGGAACTCGCCGTACCGCACACGGTGACCCCGTGCGCCTCGGCGGCGGCGTAGTCGATGACGCTGTTGCGCATCCCGGAGGCGATGAGCAGCTTCAGCCGGGGGAGGCGGGCGATGAGCGAGCCGGGGAAGGGGACGCGTTCGCGCAACGTCACGACGATGTCGTACTCGGCGAGCGCCGCGGCGACGGCGTCCTCTCCGTCGAGGTGCTCGCGCAGCGCGACGACCTCCACCTGCTCCTCGATCACCGACCAGTCGGCGAACCGGGTCGCCACACCCTGGAAGTCGTCCAGCACCACACAGCGAAGTCGCACGCGATCTCCCTCCCGCCCGGCGACTCTAGCGCGCGTCTGAACACCCCTCCCAGTCGATCCCGCCGCACCTCGCGCCCATTCTCACCTCCCCCGTCTGCCCAGCCACGCCACACACCCCCACCGCATGAGACCGCCCACACCGAGGGCCACGAGAACGGCTCCCCAGTCGATGACATGGGGAAGGCCGGGAAAGAACGCGAAGAACGCCAGGGCTCCCACGAGCCCCACCACGAACGCACCCCCACCGACCCACCGCCGACGCACATCCTCCGCTCGCCCCCGCCCGGGGCCCCGCTCCTGCTCACTCATGACCGACTCACTTGGTGATGTGGTGACACTGGCTGACGCGTCGCACGCCGTTGACGTAGAGGCGAGCACACGCCCTGCCATAACGAGGGAGCGTCTGGGGAGCGTTGTTCCGCATGGGGTCGATCTTGCACTCACTGTGCGTCTTGCCCCGTGAGGTGCGGTAGGTGCGGTTGTTGGTGTCGGCGTAGGTGAAGTCGATGCGCCAGTTGCAGAAGCCGCTGCTGAGGGCCGCGACGAAGGCGCAGTCGACGCCGGCGTTCTGGTACGTGATCTTCCTGCCGCTGCCGCGGATGATGTGCGTGAACATGCAACCGGTCGGCACCTTCACGGTCATACCGCCCACGCTGTACTCGAAGGTACGCACGGGCGTCGAGCCCATGGCGCCGGCGTGCGCGCTCGTCGGCGCGGCGAGGGCGAGGGATGCCGCGGTGGCCAGCGTCGTGACAACACGCCTGAGGTACTGCACGGTCAAGGTCGGTCCCCTTCTGATGATCGCCCGATGAACATCCGGGGCAACCGGGACCCACCGTGACCCGTTGCGGGGCGGCGGTCGGCTTCAGCAAAGTGAGGGAACTTGGCAACGCCGGGGTGACCAGCAAAAACGTTCCGGGCCACCATGCCGACGGGGCGCGAGGTGTCGAGTTCACCCCAGGCGTTGGCGACCAGGCGGAGGGCGAGACCGGCGCCCCCGGCGGGACCCGAAGCTGCGGTCAAGCGCTGGGAGGACGCGAGCGGACGTCGTTGGCGTGGGCCGCCGGCACCTTGCCGGTGCCGCGGTGGATCGCCGAGTGCCATCGCCGCCCGGCGGCGTCGCCGTCAGCGCTGATGCCGACCGCAGCCCCCTGATTACCGCTCAGATACGCCCACCGGTCAGACGAGTGATCGGACCGTGCGTGCGGCGCCCCGCGCGGTGACCCGCCAGGTATGACGTGGCGCCCAATGCCGACAAGCCCGCACCTACACCGGCGGCGAGGAGCTTTCGGTGGGCGATCACCGTCCACGCCGTCTTGGCGAAGGCCACGGCCTGTCCCGAGGCGGCGATGACCGCCTGACGGCCGGCTTGGACACGCTCGGACGCGCTGTGCACGACCGCGGTGCTTGCCCCGGCCACACGCTCGGCACCATCTGAGGCCGCTGACGTCACGTCACCGGCCTTGTCGGCCGCCTTGTCCGCCGCCTGCGACGCGGGAGCAGTCGCCTTCGCCGTGGCCTGCCGGGCCTTGGCAGACGCACCCCGCTTGGATACGGAACTCTGATTCGTGCCGCTGTTCGACTGACTCATGCACTCCGCCTTGCCGCTCGCGTCAGCGGCAAACTCACGGCTGACGCCAACGCCATTTTCCGAGGCAACGCGTGAGAACCCGGCCAGGGGCCGGAAGGAAGCCGTAGCCATGCGCGTGGAGGCCGTGACCCCGCCCGAGCGCGACCCCACCGACCAGCGGTGCGAGCTGCTGCGGACCGGCGCGGAGAGATCCATGCCTGACGAAGTGACGCAACGACGCCACCCCACCCGCCCAGGCGGCCGAGTGGACCGGGGCTGGCTGATTTTCGTCGAGTCGAGAACTTCGACACGCACCGGCGCGGCCACCGCGAGAACTTGGTGACAGCCGGACAGCCCCGGACCCGGCCCTTGATCACCAAGAGGGGGTCCGGGGTCGTCGTTCCAGCTGTCACATATTCTGACCAGCGAAAAGCCCTCCCGAGCGGGAGGGCGGAGAATGGCGCCCCCGGCAGGACTCGAACCTGCGGCCAAGCGCTTAGAAGGCGCCTGCTCTATCCACTGAGCTACGGGGGCCGGTGGGGTGGCTTCGTGCCTGGGGCCCTGGTGGGGGCTGACCCGTGACGTTGCCGGGGTCAAGGATAGGGCTCCCGGTTCCTTGACCCTGTCGCCTCGCCTCCGTGGCTCGATGTGGAGGTTCGGTGAAGCGGTCCTGATAATCGCAGGCAGGTACGAATCGTGCACCGTTTTTGGCGCCCGACGCCCCGGGTGTTGTGCACTCGTTATGCCTGGACTGTGCCCATGTCCCGGTCATCCCTTCCGTCCGTTCCGTTCCGTCGGCGCGCAGACATGTCCATATGCTTCAGAATTCCCCTAAAATTGGGCATTCTTCGCATGTGGTGACCTTGGACGTACGGCCTCAGCTGCTCGACACACTCTCCGCACTGCGCGACCGTGTCGCCGCCGCACGCTTTCCGCTGCCCCTCGCGGGGGCGCCACGCGCGCGTGCCAACCGCGACGAACTCCTCGCGCAACTCGACGACTATCTGGTACCCCGCCTACGGGAGCCCGAGGCGCCGCTGCTGGCCGTCATCGGCGGCTCCACCGGCGCGGGCAAGTCCACGCTCGTGAACTCCCTGGTCGGCCGACGGGTGAGCGAGGCCGGTGTGCTGCGGCCGACCACCCGGACACCGGTCCTTGTCTGCCATCCGGAGGATCATCACTGGTTCAGCGGCATGCGCGTGCTCCCCCAGCTCACCCGCGTGTGGGTGCCCGCCCAGGACCCCGCCGACGAGCTCCTGCTCACCGACGAGGCCCCCGCGCGCGTGCTGCGCGTCGAGACCGCCGACACCCTGCCGCGCGGGCTCGCCCTCCTCGACGCCCCCGACGTCGACTCGCTGATCGCCGAGAACCGCGTCCTCGCCGCCGAGCTGATCTGCGCCGCCGACATCTGGATCATGGTTACGACCGCCGCCCGCTACGCCGACGCCGTCCCCTGGCACCTGCTGCGCACCGCCAAGGAGTACGACGCGACCCTCGTCACCGTCCTGGACCGGGTACCCCACCAGGTCGTCTCCGAGGTCTCCCGGCAGTACGCGGCCCTGCTCACCAAGGCCGGGCTCGGCGACGTACCCCGCTTCACCGTGCCCGAGCTGCCCGAATCCGCCTGGGGCGCCGGGCTGCTGCCCGCCACCGCCGTCGCGCCCCTGAAGAGCTGGCTCGTCCACCACGCCCAGGACCCCGCCGCCCGCCACCACGTCATGGCCCGTACGGCCTACGGCCTCCTCGACTCGCTCAAGTCCCGCCTGCCCGAGCTGGCCGGAGCCGCCGCCTCCCAGTACGCGGCGGCCCACCGACTCACCTCCGCCGTCGAGACCGCCTATGACAAGGAGCACGCGCGCGTGCGGGCCCGTCTGCAGTCCGGCGCCGTACTCGCCGGGGACGCCCTCAAACGCTGGCGCGCCTTCCCCCTGGACTGCACCGCCGGGGAACTCCTGGACGCCCTCGTGGACAGCCTGGCCGCCCTGCTGCTGTGCGCCGTGACCGCCGCCGACGAGCGCGTCGACGATGCCTGGCGGCGCGAACCCGCCGCCGACGCCCCGGGGCTCGCCGCCCGGGACGCCTCCCTGGAGAGCGCCGAGCACCGCATCGGGCTCGCGGCCCGGCGCTGGCGGCGCGAGCTGGAGGAGTACGCCGAGGACGAGGTACGCGTGCTGGAGCGCACCGGCGCACCCGACCCGGAGGTCGTCGCCGCCCTCGTCGCCACGGCCGTGCTCGGCGGGCGCCGGGCACGTACCGCGGGCGAGGGGCTCGCCGAGCGGCTCGGCGCCCACGGCGTGCTGCGGCTGCGCGACCGGGCCGGACGACTGCTCATCGAACACGTGGACCGCGTCATGCACCGCGAACGCGAGCGGCGCCTCGCCCCGCTCGACGCCCTGGACGTCCACCCCGAGCCCCAGGCCGAACTCATCGCCGCGCTGTCCGTACTGCAGAAGGAGAGGTGACCGGTGACCGCCGTCACTGACCACGACCACACCGATCACACCGAGCACATCAGGCGCATGGACCACCTCGGCAGCGACAGCGGCGACACGGGGTCCAGCGAACACGGCGGTCACTCCGGCTCGGGCCCCATGGACGGTGTCGAGCGCGCGGGCGGCCTCCCGGAAGCACGCCCGAGCCTCGTCAAGGGCAAGCGCGGGGACGACGGCCCCGGCACCGATCGCCCCGCGGACGCGCCGCGGCCTGCCAGCATCGGCCGCTCGGGGGAGGGAGACGGGGACGGGAGCGAGGGGAAGGGCGAGAAGAGCGCCGGGAGCAACGACGACCGCTCGGACGGGGGCGACGGTACGGGCCGGGACGCCGGCGGCGGGCGCCCCGCGCGCGTGACGGACGAGAACGCCGACCGCGACGCCGAACGGGACGGCGTCACCGAGCGGGTCCGCGACTCCGAGCGGGACGGTGACGCCGAGCGGGACGGGGGCGGCGACCGCGAACGAAACGGCGCGCGCGACCGCGCACCCGATCGTGAGCGCCCCGCGCGCGGGCACAGCGCCGAGGACGGGGGCGTCTCAGGCGTCTCCGTACCCCGGCCACAGCCCCACTCGCCGAAGGCCCGCCCCGCATCCGAGACCACGGCCCCCAAGACCACCGCCACGGCCGACTCCGGCACCGGCACGGCCGCCGGCACCGGTACCGACGCCAAGCCCGACTCCTCCGGCGCCTGGGACGACGGTCTCATCGCGCGGCGCGTCACCGACGCCAACGCCGCCGCCCTCGCCACCGAGCGCGCCTCCGCCGCCGAACCCGCGCACCGCGGGCCAGCCAGCCACACCCCCGCCCCGCTGGCGTACGACGGCCCGCTGCGCTCCCGCCTGGACGCCCTGCGCGAACTCGTCGGGCTCTCCCGCACCCGACTGGACAACCGCACCCTCGCCGAGGCCGGCCGCGTCCTGGACGAGGCCGCCGCGCGCCGCAAACTCTCCGGGCGGCACACCGTCGTCGCCCTCGCCGGAGCGACCGGCAGCGGCAAGTCCCAGCTGTTCAACGCGCTCGCCGGAGTACCCATCTCGGAGACCGGCGTACGACGTCCGACCACGGCCGCACCCATCGCGTGCAGCTGGAGCGACGGCGCGGCCGGCCTCATCGACCGCCTCGGCATCCCGGGCCGGCTGCGCCGCCGCCCGCTGCACGGCCCCGACACCGAGGGGCAACTGCGCGGGCTGGTCCTGGTCGACCTGCCCGACCACGACTCGGCCGCCGTACAGCACCGCGAACAGGTGGACCGGATCCTGAAACTGGTCGACGCGGTCATTTGGGTGGTGGACCCGGAGAAGTACGCCGACGCCGTCCTGCACGAGCGGTACCTGCGGCCGATGGCCGGCCACGCCGAGATCATGTTCATCGTCCTCAACCAGGTGGACCGGCTCCCCGGGGACGCCGCCGACCAGGTGCTGGACGACCTGCGACGGCTGCTGGACGAGGACGGCATCGCGCTCGGCGAGCACGGCGAACCGGGAGCCACCGTGCTCGCGCTGTCCGCGCTCACCGGCGAGGGCGTCGGCGACCTGCGCGAGGCGCTCGGCCAGTTCGTGGCGGAGCGCGGCGCCGCGGCCCGCCGGGTGGCGGCCGACGTCGACAGCGCCGCGGCCGAACTGCGACCCGTCTACGCCACCGGACGGCGGGTCGGCCTCAGCGAGGAGGCGCGCGAGGAGTTCGCCGCACGCCTCGCGGACGCGGTGGGCGCCACCGCGGCGGGCGAGGCCGCCGAGCGCGCCTGGCTGCGCAACGCCAACCGCGCCTGCGGCACGCCCTGGCTGCGGCTGTGGCGCTGGTACCAAGGCCGTGGCGATTCCACGACGGGCCGGCACGCGGTGCGCGCCCAGGCCGACGAGGAGGCCACGGCCCGGCAGAGCGTCGAACAGGCGGTGCGTACGGTGTCCGACCGGGCCTCGGCCGGGCTGCCCGCCCCCTGGGCCCAGGCGGTGCGCGAAGCGGCCGTCCGCGGCTCCCACGGGCTGTCCGAGGCGCTGGACGACCTGGCGGCCCGAGCCGGACTGCCGCCGGGCCGCCCGCCCCGGCCGGGCTGGTGGCCGGTGGCCGTACTGGTCCAGGCGGCGATGACCCTGCTCCAGATCGCGGGCGGCGCGTGGCTCGTGGGGCAGATCGCCGGGGTGATGGCACCCAACCTTGGTGTTCCGGTGCTGCTGATGGTGTGCGGCATCATCGGCGGGCCGCTGGTGGAGTGGGCCTGCCGGATGGCGGCCCGGGGGCCCGCACGACGCTACGGCCAGGAAGCGGAACGTCGGCTACGAGAGGCGGCGGCGAGCTGCGGCCGGGCCCGGGTGCTCGATCCGGTGGCGGCGGAACTGCTGCGGTACCGGGAGGTCCGCGAACAGTACGGGAGGGTCGTGCGGACCGGGAGCGGGGTGAGGTGAGGCGGGTGGGGTGAGCCCCGGTGGGGGGTGGGTGACGGGGGCGGCCGGCGGTCGTCATCCGTGCCGGTTGTGAGCCGTGCCGATCGTCACTGATGCCGATCCTCACTCGTGCCGGTCGTGAGCCGCGCCGTTCGCCACCCGTGCCGTTCGCCACCCGTGCCGTTCGTCACCCTTGTCGGCTGTCCCCCGTGCGAGTGGCGGGGTTTTCCACAGGGGGACGGTCGTCCACAGCGCTCAGCGGGCTCGGCCCGGCGGAGGCAGTCTGAGGTCACGGCGATCGCACGCCGGGTCCGGCCAGGAGAAGCGGCGGGCGGTGCGGGCGGTTGTCGCGAGGTGCCGGCGCGTACGGCAGAGGTACGCGCCGGCACGGCAGACGCAGCCGTACGGGACGGGCCCGTACGTGTGCCCGCCCGGCCGGAAGGGGCCGGGCGAGGGAGGGGAGCGATCGAAGTGAACGAGACCAACGTCTGTGTGGTGGGGAACGTGGCGACCCGGCCGGCCTACCGCGAGCTGGCGACGGGACCGTCGGCCCGGTTCCGGCTCGCGGTGACCGCCCGCTACTGGGACCGGGAGAAGAACGTCTGGACGGACGGGCACACCAACTTCTTCACGGTGTGGGCCAACCGGCAGCTCGCGGTCAACGTGGCCGCGTGCGTGGAGGTGGGCCAGCCGGTCGTCGTCCAGGGCCGGCTCAAGGTGCGCACGGAGGTGCAGGGACAGCAGCAGTGGGCGTCCGCCGACATCGACGCCGTGGCGATCGGCCACGACCTGTCGCGCGGTATGGCCTTCTTCCAGCGCGCGGTCAAACCGGAGGCGCCACCGACGGCGGCCCGCCCGGAGCCGAACTGGGAGACACCGCGGCCGACGGAACCGCAGGACGGGCAGCCGGAACAGCGCGGCCAGGAGCAGCAGGACATGCAGGAACAGGGCGTGGGGGAAAGGGGACTTGCGTCACAGGAGCAGGAGGCGGTGGCGGTGACATGACGTCAGCAATGCGGCGACGCAAGCGCCTTGGTGCTGATCCGCCCCTCCCGTGCCGTGCGTGCCGCCTGAACGCACTGTACGAACCGGTGGATTTGTCGATACCGCCAGCTCGTGGGCAGTCCCGGCGATAACGATTACGGATCGGATCGGCCATCGGATGATCCGACCGGCGGGTGAGGCTCCGGCTGATCCATAGGATGCCGGGCGTGCCCCTTGGGGCTGCCGATTCTGCTGGTGGGACCGTCCCCCACGTCCAACGGGTCCTGCTCGAAGGGGAATTCTGTGCTTGCTGCGCTCTCTGGGTTCTGCCGGTCCACGGGAACGGCCCGCATGGCCGCCGCCACCACGGTGACCGGCCTCATGGCGGCCGGCGTGCTGTCCGGCGCCGGTACGGCCGTGGCCGAGGACACACCGCAGACCCAGGGCGGCGCGACGGCCACGATCAACGGGCTGAAGACCTACGGCGAGGCCGTGATCCACGAGGACGGCGGCGACCAGCGGGTTTCCGCGGGCCTGTTCGAGATGTCCGTGGACGGCGGCGGCACCCTTCAGACGTACTGCGTCGACCTCCACAACCCCACCCAGCGGGACGCCAGATACCAGGAAACGTCCTGGAGCGGCACCTCGCTGGGCGCCAACAAGGACGCGGGCCGGATCCGCTGGATCCTTCAGAACTCCTACCCCCAGGTCAACGACCTCGCCGCACTCGCGCGGCACGCGGGAGCGAGCGGGCTGACCGAGCAGGACGCGGCGGCCGGCACCCAGGTGGCCATCTGGCGCTACTCCGACGGCGCGAAGGTCGACGCCGTGGACCCACAGGCCGAGAAGCTCGCCGACTACCTGGAGAAGAGCGCCCGGAACGTCGCCGAGCCGCAGGCCTCGCTCACCCTGGACCCGCCCGCGGTCTCCGGCCGGCCGGGCGACCTGCTCGGGCCGGTGACCGTACACACCAACGCGAGCGCGGTGACGGTGAACCTGCCGGCGGACGCGGCCACCAGCGGAGTGCGGATCATCGACAAGACCGGCAAGGTGATCACCTCGGCCAAGAACGGCAGCCAGCTGTTCTTCGACGTCCCCGAGGACGCGGCGGACGGAACGGCCCAGCTGAACGTGCAGGCGTCCACGACCGTGCCGGTGGGCCGGGCCTTCGCCTCCGAGAACCGCAGCCAGACCCAGATCCTGGCCGGCTCCAGCGAGTCCACGGTCTCCGCGACCGCGACGGCCGGCTGGGCGCAGAAGGGCGCCATACCGGCGGTCTCCGCCCACAAGAACTGCGCCAAGGGCGGCGTGGACATCACCACGGCCAACAAGGGCGACGAGCCGTTCACCTTCCGCCTGATGGGCACCGAGCACACGATCCCCGCGGGCGCGTCCCGCACGGTGACCGTGCCGCTCCAGGAGGACCAGGCCTACGACTTCACGATCACCGGCCCCCATGGCTTCAGCCACCGCTTCACCGGCGTCCTGGACTGCAAGACCCAGGGCACGATCACGACGGAGACAGCCCAGCTCCACACCGAGCCCAGCCCGGTCACGGTAGGCGGCAACACCGCCGACACCACCAACCTGGCCGCGACCGGCGGTTCGATGATCACTCCCATGATCGCGGGCGTGGCCATCGGGCTGGTGGTGATCGGCGGCGTGGTCCTGATCGTGCTGCGCAAGAAGGAGTCGGCCCACGGCGGGTGACCCCCTCGGCGGGGCTCGTCAGCAGCCGATCGGGGACGAGCCGACGGCCACGTCGTCGAACCACAGGGTGTCGTCACCGGTGCCGTAGCTCTCCCAGCCGAGCCGCAGAGCCGTCGGCCGGGGCGGGGTGGTGCGGGAGAGCCACTGCTGGTCGACGTCCTGGGTCGGCACTCCGTCGGCGTGCAGTCCGGGCACCTGCTCGTTGCCGAGCCAGGTGTCCAGCTTGGGCGCGGAGGTGTCGACCGCGAACCGCAGGCACTGCCAACTGCCCGTTGGGAGCGGCCTGCTCAGCGCCACCCCGGCCGGACTCTGCGCGGGCAGCGTGGCGTCGT
The DNA here is from genome assembly GCF_001514055.1 of Streptomyces corchorusii. Lineage (NCBI taxonomy): Bacteria > Bacillati > Actinomycetota > Actinomycetes > Kitasatosporales > Streptomycetaceae > Streptomyces > Streptomyces corchorusii. The sequence goes on from NZ_KQ948351.1 coordinate 344,324, forward strand.
CGCTCTCCCGGTTCCACTGGAGGGCGCCGTTCTGGCCACCGACCCGCAGCGCCCGGCCGCCTTGGGAGGAGTCCGGCAGGGACACGAAGGTGACGTGGGAGGAGGGGAGCGGGGTGGTGTGCCGGATCCAGAGGCGGACGTACAGCACCGGGCCGACCGACGACAGGTCGGCGGTGGCGGCGACGAAGGCGTGGTTGCAGTAGCCGGCCCGCCCGTCCACCCGCACTGACCTGGTGCCGCTGTGCGCGACGGCCGTGTCGACGGTGGCCGCGCCCGTGCCCTGGCAGTCGGGCGCGGTGAAGCGCCAGTCGCCGGACGGCGAGGGGCCGGCCTGGTCCTCGAAGCCGGTGCAGAGGACCGCGCCACCGCAGTCGGCGGGCGGGTCTGTGGGAGGAGGGGTTCCCGGCGTGGTGGGTGGTGTGGTCGGCGTGGTCGGCGGGACGGAGCCGTCACCGGCGCAGGGCGCGCCGTTGAGGCTGAAGTCGGTGGGCGCGGGGGCGGCGGACTGCCAGGTCCCCTGTATCCCGAAGTCGGTGCCGGCGCCGCTGGCCAGGGCGGCGTTCCAGTCCGTGCCGACGGCGGTCACGGAGTGGCCGGTCTGGGTGACGGTGGCGTTCCAGGCCGAGGTGATGTGCTGGTCGCCGCCGTAGGTCCAGGTCAGACGCCAGCCGTTCAGCGCGGGGCCGAGGTTGGTGACACGGATCTGGGCGGTGTAGCCGCCGGTCCACTGGTTGACGGTGTAGTCGACGCGGCACCCGGGCGTTGTGCCGGCGCCGCTGGCGGGCACCGCGACCAGGAGCGACACCGCCGAGGCGAGAGCGGCCGTGGCTGCGACAGCGGTCGTGGCGGCGGTCCAGGGCCGGCGCAGCCATCGCGTGCATCGCGCGAGCAGGGCGGGCATGTGCGGCTCCAAGCGGGAGGGGAGGGCGGGGAGGGGAGGGGAGGGGGAGGGGGGGAGGCCCCCCCGCAGTTCCGGGAGCGCTCCCAACCGAGGTGGACGCGACCCGGTCTCAGCGCGCCCGGGTCGCGTCCATCGGGTGGGGACGGGGGTGACGACAGTGAGTTGTGGGGCGGGGTGCGGGGGTTGGCAGTGGGTCAGCGGAAGTTCACGTCACTGCACAGGAAGTACGTCTGGTCCATGTGCGAGGCCTGCCAGATGGTGTAGACGACGTGGCGACCGCTGTAGCCGGAGGTGCTGACGGGGATCGCGTAGTTCTGGCTGGGCGCGTACTTGCCGGTCCGGGCGACCAGTTGCAGGTCGTTCCAGGTCAGCGGCTGCTTGGTGGGGTCGAAGCCCTGCCGGGTGACGTAGACGAGGAAGTAGTCCGCGCCGTGGCTGGCCTGGTCGTACAGCTTGACGGTGAAGTTGGCGCCGATGTCCGTGGTCTTCCAGGGGCCGACGGTGTCGAGGGAGTTGTAGCGTCCGCTCTCGGTCTGGCCGCCGCTGCACAGCTGTCCGTTGGGGATGACGGCCTGGAAGTTGCCGGCGGAACCGTTGCGGTAGAGGCCGTTCCAGTTCCACATGGCGTTGGGGTTGGCCTGCCATGCCTGCCAGCACATGGGGTCCTGTTCCGCCATCGCCGGGTTCTGGAAGTCGTTGCCCCAGCGCTGCCAGCAGCCGTAGTTGCGCGAGGCCGGGTCGATCACCGAGCCGTGGGCGGAGGCCGTGCCGCCCCAGGTGATCAGGCTGACGAGTACCGCGACGAGGGTGCTCAGGACGAGCGTCAGACGGCCGACCGTACGACGTGCGGGGTGACGATGTGCGCGGTCACGACGTGCGGGATCACGTGCGACCTGACGTGCGGGATCACGTGCGAGATCACCACGTACGAGGTCACGGTCTGCGCGCTCGGCGCGATGTACATGCTCATGACAATGCATGACGGGGCTCTTCCTCTGTGGGGGATGGGTTCACGGCGCACACGCGGGTGCATCGCGAGTTCACTGTGGGGTCGCGGCGGAAGGCGCTATGGGAGCGCTCCCGCGCCCTCTAGGCTGCGCGGTGCGCCCCGCGGCGGCAACGGTTCGTTTCCGCCAAACCTGGGAGTCGCCAAACCTGGGAGTCGCCGAGTCGCCGAGTCGGCGGACGCCACGACCGGAGCGGAATCCACCCCGTCAGCACAGCGCCCCGGATCCTGGGCCGGGGCGCAGTCGGCTGGCGCGGTCTACTTCGGGCAGGCGGTGGTGTTCGCCGACGAGGGGCGCGCCGGCAGTGGGGTCAAGGGTGTGCAGACCGGGGTGGCGACGCCGATGAGTTCGACCAGGCCCACACCGCCGGTGGGCGGGACGAGCTTCGACCAGTTGTTGGCCACCCAGGCGTTGCCGGAGGAGTCGATCTGTACCGCGGTGAGGTGTTGGATCGCCTTGTTCCGGAAACCTTGCGCGGGGGACAGGACGGTGCCGGTGGACGCACCGGACGGGCAGGCTGCGTGGTTCGCCCCGCACAGGAGTGTCACGGAGGAGTTGCCGAAGCCGGCGACCCACACGCGGTCCTGGCCGTCGATGGCGACCGACCAGGGGAAGACCTTCTTGGGCAGCCGGTGCACGCCCGCGACGGTTCCGTTCGGCCGGATCTCGGTGACGGAGCTGGTGAAGAAGTTGGCCACCCAGGCGTTGCCCTTGCTGTCCAGGGCGAACCCGAGGGGCCCTTGCAGCGACTGGTCAGTGGTTGAGGCGACCGGTTTGAAGTCGGGGCCGATGACCGTGACGCTCCCCCCGATGTCGCTGGGCCGGCCCGCTTCCCTGATCTGGTCGAAGGAGAGGTGGCTGTTGGTGACCCAGGCCCGGCCCCGGTCGTCGATCTGCACGGCGAACGGGTGGTTGAAGCTCTTGTCGGTGATGGTGATGGCCTTGCTCGGATCGCCATGGGGGTACACCACGACGCTGCCCACCCCGGGCTTGCCCTTGAGGCCGTGGGAGTTGGCGATCCAGACGTTGCCCCGCTGGTCGACGGCGACGCCCTGGGGTTTGACGAGATCACCGTTCTTCCACCCGGCGGAGGGGGAGAGGGGCTTGCCGGAGGGCGAGTACTTCGACATCGCGTTGCCGCCGTAGCTGGGCACCCACACGGATCCGTCGTGATCGATCGCCAGGCCCCAGGCTCCGCCCTTCATGCCGCCTCCGCTGATGGGGCTGCCGAGGGTCGGCCGGCCGGTGGGATCCTGCACGGTGACGTAGGCGCTGGGATCCCTCGTACCCGGCTTCCAGTTGTTGCTCGCCCACACGTTGCCCTTCGCGTCGAACGCGATGCGGCCCGGTGCGTAGACCTGGGAGGCGGGGTGGCGGACGGCCAGGATCCAGGACGGGGGGGCCGCTGTGAGGGCCGGAGTGAACACGGTCGCGGTACGGGCCAGGGCCTCCAGGCGGCCCGGGGCCTGCGTCGGGTTGCGCACCAGGCTGAGGACCGCCTGCACGGTGTCGGTCGGCGGGCTGCCGCCGGCCGGGGTCGCCAGTCGGATCAGCTTGCCGCATCCGGTGCTGTCCGTCGCACAGAGCGAGACGAGGTTGGCCAGCGTGTTCTGCGTGGCGAGCGTCTCACTGTTGGCGCTGTCGCCGGTGAGGGCCTTCCCCGGTTTGCCGGTCGTCGGGTCGGCGAGGGTGTACGAGGTCGCGGCGGCGTTCTGAAGCCCCGGAGCGGGTCCGGCGATGCCGAGTCGGTCGCTGAACTGGGCGAGGGCGTACGTCGCGGCGACGGTGGTCAGTTCGTTGACCTTCACCTTGGTCTCGGTCCGCTCGGGTACCGCGCCGCCCGCGCCGAACCCGACGACCGAGCGCAGTCGGAGTCGGTGCGCCTGCTGGGACGCGGCCTCGACGTAGAGGACACCGTCGGCAGGCTTGGTGTACGTGATCCGGAAGGAACCGTGCGCGTCGGTGGTGGCCTGGCCCAGCCTGGTGGCTCCGGAGCGTGACCCCGCCATGAGCGTGACCTGGGAACCCTGGAGCGGCTTGCCCGCCCCGGTGACGGTCCCCTGCAGGGAGGCCGGTGCGGCGCCGAGCGCGGATGCCGGCAGGGTGAGGGCGGCACAGGCGGCTGCGACAGCGGCCGACGCCAGCCGCAGGGCCCCGGCCCGCACCTTGCTGCGGCTGCCTTTACGGGCCGGCAGCGGGTGAACGTGCATGCCAGGAATTCTCATGAATCGTCCCTTCGCGCCGTGCAGCGAAAGCGCGCGGAGCAGATCGATCAGAAAGCAGACTGCCCGCCGGCGGCTTGCTCGGCTCCGAAGCCTTTGGACCCGGTTTCCGGCACTCTCAGTGCGAACCAGCCGACCCGGACCCCCAGCAGCCAGACCACGCCCAGATAAAGTCCCGGGCCGACTTCTCGCATTTCGTCCCGAACGCCCCGAGCCACCAGTGAAATCCTGGAATAGTCGATGACGATGCACTCCTGGTCGTCCAGCAGGCTCGGCCCGGTGTACACCTGAGCCACAATGGCGAGCACGTCGAACGCGGTCATCCGATTGCTCAGATAGCCCTCGTGGTCGAAGACCTTGCCCCGCCACACGGCCAGGCGTACCAGCCGGGCGAGCGGCTTGGCCACGCACTTGCCTCCCCACCGGACGATGCCCGTGCCCTCCAGCGGGCCGTGCGGAATGTCACCGGGCGGACTGGCACGGAAAAGTGCCACCAAGCCCCTGTCGCCCATGGTGAGCAGATCCGTCTCGGTGAGTGCCACGATGCGTCCTCCCGGCAGTCGTTACGAAACGTCACCCGTGCCCCGACGCGACCTCGACTCGGAAACACGGCGGCTCGCCCAGAGGTATCTCGCCCAGAGGTATTCGGAAGGGATTTCGGGGGCGAGAAACAAGAGAAACAAAGGGCGGCCGCAAAATGCCGCGAATGTCACCGCCTGATGCCGCCGCCGGCGCGCACGTCAGCGCTCCTGCGCCCGCGCTGGATCGCTCGATATGGCGTCGGGCCGACCCTCACCATTGTCGGCGCCTTCGGGGGGAACCGCCACCGCTGCCGACGTCGGCCGGCCCGGCTGAGGGCCGTGCGCCGTCCTCGCCGACGCCCAGGCCGCCGTCGAGGGGCCGGCGGGACCATGGTGATCGGCTCGGGCCGTCCCTCTCAGCCGTACGAGGGCGCCGAGGTCGGTCGGCAGTGGTCGGCAGTGGCCGGCGGTGCCGGACAGGCAGCAGCCGCCACCGAGAAGGCGCAGGTCAGCGCACCCTCACCGGACGGGTTTCCATCCAGGGCTGGCGGTCAGGCAAGATGGGGTGTATCTGCCCACTGCCAGATTTCAAGCTGCCGGACGGTTTCTCTTGGCTGAGTTCATTTACACCATGCGCAAGGCGCGCAAGGCGCACGGCGACAAGGTGATCCTCGACGACGTCACCCTGAACTTCCTCCCCGGGGCGAAGATCGGCGTCGTCGGCCCGAACGGTGCCGGTAAGTCGACCGTGCTGAAGATCATGGCGGGGCTGGAGCAGCCGTCCAACGGTGACGCCTTCCTCTCGCCCGGCTACAGCGTCGGCATCCTGCTCCAGGAGCCCCCGCTCAACGAGGAGAAGACCGTCCTGGAGAACGTCCAGGAGGGTGTCGCCGAGATCAAGGGCAAGCTCGACCGGTTCAACGAGATCGCCGAGCTGATGGCGACCGACTACTCCGACGCGCTGCTCGACGAGATGGGCAAGCTCCAGGAGGAGCTGGACCACGCGAACGCGTGGGACCTCGACGCCCAGCTTGAGCAGGCCATGGACGCGCTGGGCTGCCCGCCCGGCGACTGGCCGGTGACCAACCTCTCCGGTGGCGAGAAGCGCCGCGTCGCGCTCTGCAAGCTGCTGCTGGAGCAGCCCGACCTGCTGCTCCTGGACGAGCCCACCAACCACCTCGACGCCGAGTCGGTGAACTGGCTGGAGCAGCACCTGGCCAAGTACCCGGGCACCGTCGTGGCCGTCACCCACGACCGGTACTTCCTGGACAACGTCGCCGGGTGGATCTGCGAGGTCGACCGTGGCCGCCTGCACGGCTACGAGGGCAACTACTCCAAGTACCTGGAGACCAAGGCCGCCCGCCTCAAGGTCGAGGGCCAGAAGGACGCCAAGCGCCAGAAGCGGCTCAAGGAAGAGCTGGAGTGGGTGCGGTCGAACGCCAAGGGGCGGCAGGCCAAGTCCAAGGCCCGTCTCGCGCGGTACGAGGAGATGGCCGCCGAGGCCGACAAGATGCGGAAGCTGGACTTCGAGGAGATCCAGATCCCGCCGGGCCCGCGCCTGGGCAACGTCGTCGTCGAGGTCAACGACCTGCACAAGGGCTTCGGTGACAAGGTCCTCGTGGACGGGCTGTCCTTCACGCTGCCGCGCAACGGCATCGTGGGTGTCATCGGCCCGAACGGCGCCGGCAAGACCACCCTCTTCAAGATGATCCAGGGTCTGGAGACGCCGGACTCCGGTGAGATCAAGGTCGGCGAGACCGTCAAGATCTCCTACGTCGACCAGAGCCGCGAGAACATCGACCCGAAGAAGACGCTGTGGGAGGTCGTGTCCGACGGGCTCGACTACATCAACGTCGGCCAGGTCGAGATGCCGAGCCGGGCGTACGTGTCGGCGTTCGGGTTCAAGGGCCCGGACCAGCAGAAGCCGGCCGGTGTCCTCTCCGGCGGTGAGCGCAACCGGCTCAACCTGGCGCTGACCCTGAAGCAGGGCGGCAACCTGCTGCTCCTCGACGAGCCCACCAACGACCTCGACGTCGAGACGCTCTCCAGCCTGGAGAACGCCCTGCTGGACTTCCCCGGCTGCGCCGTCGTCGTCTCCCACGACCGGTGGTTCCTCGACCGCGTCGCGACGCACATCCTCGCCTACGAGGGTGAGTCGAAGTGGTTCTGGTTCGAGGGCAACTTCGAGTCGTACGAGAAGAACAAGATCGAGCGGCTCGGCCCGGACGCCGCGCGTCCGCACCGCGCCACCTACAAGAAGCTGACCCGGGGCTGATCGGTCTTGCGCCACATCTACCGCTGCCCGTTGCGCTGGGCGGACATGGACGCGTACGGCCACGTCAACAACGTGGTGTTCCTGCGCTACCTGGAGGAAGCCCGGATCGACTTCCTGTTCCGCCCGGACAAGGACTTCAAGCAGGGGTCCGTGGTGGCGCGCCACGAGATCGACTACAAGCGGCAGCTCGTCCACCGGCACGAGCCGGTGGACATCGAGCTGTGGGTCACCGAGATCAAGGCCGCGTCCTTCACCCTCGCCTACGAGGTGAAGGACGGCGATCTCGTGTACGTGCGGGCGTCGACGGTCATCGTCCCGTTCGACTTCGACGCCCAGCGCCCGCGGCGGATCACCGCGGAGGAGCGTGAGTTCCTCCAGGAGTACACGGACACCGCCGAGGGCCCCGCGGACGCCGAGCCCGATCCCGAGGGGGAGGCCGTCGCGGCATGACCGTGCTGCACCTCGCCGACGAGACGGAGGCGGCGGACCTCGCCGCCTTCCTCTCCCGGCTGCTCCACTTCGACCGTGGAGCAGCGGTGCGGTTGCAGGCGGCCGGCACCGCACTCGCCGTCTTCGGCCGGCCGCCGTCCTTCGAGGTGCTGGCCGTCCGCGCGGTGCGGCTGGCGAAGCCGTACGAGGACGGGCTCGACGTCGCCCTCGACGTGACCGTCTCCGCCGGTGAGTTCCTGGAGTCCGTGGACGAGCGCGCGGCCACCGCCGCCGTCCCCGGCGCGGTCACCGGGCCGCCGTGGGCCGGGGTGCTGCCGCCGCGCGCCGGGTGGCAGCCCGAGCCGGGGCTGCCGGGGCCCGACGCGCTGAGTGCCACGGTCGCCGCCTCGGTGGCCGAGTTCCGCTCGCGCACCGAGGAGCTGGGGCCGCAGGGCCGTACCCGCGCGGAGCTGGACCGGATCGGGCAGGACATCTGGTCCCGGCAGATCGCGGGCACCCGGCTGCCGGTGCGGGCCGTGCACGCGGCCCGGTCACTGGGCTTCCTGCGGCCCGGCGGCGAGCCGGGCGACATCGGGCTGTTCTCCTCGGGCGCGTGGCTGCGGCTGCGCACGCCGTACGGCTCGGTGGCCGTGCGGCAGGCGGGGCTGCTCGGGGCCTTCGGGGTCAGCGTGCGCTGAGCAGGCGGACCGGCGTGCGCTCGGCCCAAGCGGGCCCGGTGTGCGCTTGGCTCAAGCGGGCCCGGTGTGCGCTCGGCTCAAGCGGGCCCGGCGTGCGCTCGGCCGGGCGGGTCGGTGTGCGTTGAACCGGGCGGTTCGGCTCACTGTGTGTCGTCGGGCCATACGCCGATGTGGTCGGACTCCAGTTCCAGGGCCACCCGGTCGCGCATGTCCAGGGCGCGGAGGTAGTCGGCGGGCAGCTGGAGGCGGCCCGCGCGGTCGAGCATGGCGTACTCGCGGGCCACGACCGTCTCGTGGCCCGTCGCCGCGTCGATCTCGCTGCGGCGCAGCACCTCGGTGGACGTACGGCCGTCCCGGATCGCCACCGTACGGCGGACCTCGCTCGCCACCGCCTGGTCGTGCGTGACGATGACGACGGTGGTGCCCAGGGTCTCGTTGGCCGTGCGGAACGCGTCGAAGATCTGCGCGGCCGTGTGGGAGTCGAGTTCGCCGGTGGGTTCGTCGGCGAGCAGGACGGCCGGGTCGTTGGCGAGGGCCACGGCGATCGCCACGCGCTGCTGCTGACCGCCGGACATCTGCTGCGGGCGGCGGTCGCGGCAGTCGGCCACCTGGAGCAGTTCCAGGAGTTCCAGGGCGCGTGCGGTGCGGGCGCGGCGGCCCTTGCGGGTGCCGGAGAGCTGGAGGGGCAGCGCGACGTTCTGGGCCGCGGTGAGGTAGGGGAGGAGGTTGCGGGCGGTCTGCTGCCAGACGAAGCCGACGACCTCGCGGCGGTAGGCGAGGCGGTCGGCGGCGGTCATGGTGAGCAGGTCGCGGCCGGCGACGCGGGCCGCGCCGGCGGTGGGGGTGTCCAGGCCGGCGAGGATGTTCATCAGGGTGGACTTGCCGCTCCCGGACGCGCCGACCAGCGCCATCAGTTCGCCCTCGCGGACGAGGAGGTCCAGGCCCTGGAGCGCCTGGACCTCTGTGCCGGCGGTGGTGAAGACGCGGACGAGGCGGTCGCAGGTGATCAGTGCGTCGTGGCCGTAGGCGGGGTTCGCTCCGGCCTCGGTGACGCGGTGGGCCAGCTCGGTCAGGCTCGGGTCGGTCGTCATGGGGTCTCCTGCGGGTGCGGCGTGCCCGTGCCGGGCGGGGGTGGGGTCGCCTGCCCGTGCCGGCCGGGTGTCGTGTGGGGCGTCATCGGCCGTCTCCCGCCCGTAGTTCTGTCACCGAGCCCCGTCGTCCCGTCCACCAGGCTTGCAGCGCCGCTACTCCCACCGCCACCGTCACCACCGCGAGTGCCGGGAGCAGGAGCGACCAGGTGTCCGGGTGGAGGCGGGTCTCGGTCAAGGGGGTCTGGGCCGTCGGGAAGGCGACGGTCGTCAGGTCGATGCCGGGCGCGAGGAGGCGGATCGCCGTCCAGCCGGTCAGGGTGCCGCCCAGGGCTGCCAGGAGGGCCTGGGGCAGGGATTCGAGGATCAGCAGGCGGCGGGACTCGGCGCGGGTGAGGCCCATCGTGCGCAGGCGGGCCAGCAGCGCGGACCGTTCGGGGGCGGCTCGCAGCAGCGACAGCAGCAGGGCCAGCACGGCGAAGCCGGCCCCGGCGGCGACGGCCGCCGTGTAGACGTGCTCGGCGCCGGACTGGAGGGGCGAGTCGGCGTACCGGGCGCGTTCCTCGGCCCGGAGCCGTACGGCGGCGGAGCCTCCCACGGCCTTCCGGAGGGCGTGCGCGTCCATGTGGTCGCCGGTGAGCAGCAGGGTCGTGGGACGGCTTGCCGGGGCGGGCAGGCCCGCCCGGTCCACGACGAGGAAGTCGGGACCGGACACGGCCGGCGTGCGGTCGCGGACCAGGACGATCCGCACGGTGACCGCGCTGCCGTCCTCCAGCCGCACCAGGAACGGCCGTCGGGTGCCGTACGAGGAGGCGACGGAGGGGGACGCGACGGCGGGGAGCGGACCGGAGCGGTCGTCGCCCGCGAGGTGGCCGGTACCGGGCCGGCCCTCGGTCGTCAGGGAGGCGGTACCGGGGTGGGCCTTGGCGGTCACGCGGGCGGTGCGGGAGTGGCCCCCGCCAGCCAGGTGGCCGCTACTGGAGTGGCCCCCCGCCGTCAGCCGTCCCGTACCGGTCTGGCCCCCCGCCGTCAGCCGGGCGGCCGGGAGCGTGCCCAGGCCGGTGTAGGCCGTCAGGGCGCCGTAGCCCTGTGGGTCGACGCCCAGCAGGGGGACCGCGTTCTCGCCGTCCTCCGGTTTCGCCCCGTACGCGATGCTGACGGGCGTCACCGCGCGGACCCCGGGGACCGAGCGGGCCCGGGCGGGCGCGTCGGCCGGCAGGGGGGCGCCCGCGTCGGCGCGGGCGTCCGCGCCGACCGTGAGCAGGGCCGCCCGGTCGCGGGCCTCGGCCACACCCGCCAGTACCGAACCGCCGAACGCCGCCGTGGTCAGCGCGGTCAGCAGGGCGAGGAGCGGGAGCACCGCGGAGCCCTGGGTGCGGCCCGCGCGGGCCAGGGAGAGGTGGCCCACCGCGCCGCGCAGCCGCCCGGCGGGACCGGACAGGCGCCGCAGCAGCAGCGGGTACACGCGGAGCAGCACCAGCGCGGCGATGACACCGACCAGGACGGGGGCCACGGCCGTGAGCTGGTCGCCCGTCGTGCCGCGCCGGCGCAGGGTGGCCACCGCACCGGCGGCCAGCACCAGCAGGGTCAGCTCGGCGACCGTACGGCGCCGGGACGGCCGTACCGAGGCGATGTCCTCGCGCGGGGCCGTCAGCCGGACCGCGCGGTGGGCGAGGGCCGCGCGCAGGGGGAGGGCGGCGCAGGCGGCCAGGGTGACGGCCAGGGCGGAGAGGACGGCCGGGACGACCCGGCCGGCGGGGACCACGAGCAGGGACCCCGCCAGGCCGACGGCGCCCGCCGGTACGGCGATCACGGCGGTCTCGGCGAGCAGCCGCCCGGCGAGGCCGGGCAGGGAGGCGCCGCGGGCGCGCAGCAGGGCGAGTTCGGCGCGGCGCCGGTCGGCGGCCAGGCCGCCGGTCATGAGCAGGACGACGGCGACGACCGTCGCGGCGCCCGCGGCGGCCACGGAGACCAGCGGGGCGATGCCGGAGCGCAGCCGGGAGAAGGAGGCGAGGGCGTCGTCCAGGCCGGTGTCGATGTCGGTGCCGTCGTCGGTGACGGCGCGGGCGCGTTGCAGGCCGGGACCGGACTCCAGGGCGGCGACGGCCGGCCGCAGGCGGTCCAGGTCGTGGGCGTGCAGACCGCGCAGGGCGGGGGCGAGGTGCCAGTAGCGGGCCGGGTTGGTGCTGGTGCCCAGCAGGGCGGGGGCCGCCTCGGGGGCGAGCAGCAGCGCGCCGAGCCAGTACTTGTCCGGGTCCGGGCCGGGGGTGGGCAGGGTCACCAGGGTCGGGGTGCGCAGCAGCGGGACGGTGGACCAGTAGGCGCCGTCGGGGTCGCGCGGGACGAGGATGCCGGTGACCCGGACGGCGAGCGGGGCGCGGCCGGGCGCCGGCATGTGGACGACCGAACCCACCTTGATGCGCAGGGCCTCGGCGGTGGCGGCGGTGACGGCGGCCTCCACCTCGGGGGTCGAGGCGTCGACCGGGTGCGGGGCGCGCGGCAGCCGGCCGGTGCGCACGCGCGCGTGGTCGGCGAGGCCGTTCTGCGCGGCCAGCGAGATGTGGGCGGGCAGTCCGGTCGGCCGGGGCAGCCACGGGTCGGGCACCGCCGGGCTGACGGTGCCGGCGACGCCGTACGCGGACTGGGCGCGCCGCACGCTCAACGGGCTGCCGACCGTGCCGAGCACCTTCTCGTACTGCCGCTCCAGTGCGTCGGGGCGCAGTGCCGCGGCGCGCCGCTCGGGCGGCAGGCCGAGGTCGGGCTGGGGCGCCGACACCCGTACGGTGGTGTGCTCCGGGCGGGCCTGCCGGAGCGTCCGTTGCAGTCCCGCGTCCTCGTACCGGTCCACCGCCCGCGGGAAGGCGCCCGCCAGACACGCGGCCAGCCCGACCAGCACCGCGAGCGCGACGGCGGCACCGGGCGCGGCCCGCAGCCGGGTCCGCACCCACGGAGCGACCACGCGCGGCGACGGCCGGCCCATGTCACTCACCTCCCTGGGCGTGCGCCGCCTGCGCGCGCCCCGTCCGACTCACGGCGGCCCCCACCGCGAGCGCCCCCAGCAGCCCGGCCCGTACCGTCGCAGCGCCCGCGCGGGGCGCCTCGGCTGAGACGGCGCGGGGTGTCGGCCGGTGCGTGGCGGGCACCGGTCCGAGTGCGTCCCGTGGGCGGGTCCGGCGGCATGGAGCCAGCAGGCACGGGGTGGTCGCCTGTGCGGCGACGGGACCCGGAGCGATCCCCATGTCACTCACCCCCCTGCCCGCGCAGCGCCCGTGCCGGGTCCGCCCAGCGCACGGCGGCTGTCGCCGCGATGGCCAGTGGTGCCACGGCGACCGCGGTGAGCAGCAGGGCGACCTGTCCGGGCGGCAGTCGGACCAGCAGGTCGGGTACCGGGCGGGTCGCCTCGCCGGTCAGGACGACCAGGGGCAGGACGGTGCGGGCCAGTACGGTGCCCAGGCCCAGGCCCACCGCCAGCGCCAGGCCCACCAGGACGGCCTGTTCGGCGGCGACCGTCCGGGCCAGTTGGCGGCGCGGTGCGCCGAGCGCGCGCAGAACGGCGAACTCGGCGCCGCGCGCCCGCTGCGCGCCGGCGGCGCCGACCGCGAAGCCGACGGCGGCGAGCGCCGCCGCGACCACGGCCGCCGCCGTGAACGCGGCCTCCGGTCCGGCGCCGAACGGGTCGTCGCGCAGTTCGGCGGCGATCTCGTCGCGGACCACGACCTGCCCGGGATCGACGTCCGGCAGCGCCCGGACGGCGGCGGCCACGCGGGCGGAGGCGCCGGGCGCGGTGGCGAGCCACCACTCGGTGGGGGTGGCGTTCTCGCCGTACCGGGCCTGGAGCAGCTGGTTCAGGGCGCGCAGGTCGAGCAGGACGGCACCGCCGTCGTGGGTGCCGGTGGCGGCCGGGTCGGCGGTGGCCGGCAGCGCCCGTACCGCCCGTACGATCCGCACCGGCACCCGCCGGTCGCCGAGGGTGAGGTCGACCCGCTGCCCGGTGCGGGCGCCCGCCGCGTCCAGGTAGCGGTCGGTCGCGACGGCCGGCACCTCGGCGGGCGCGGCCTGGGCGGCCTGGAGCCGGAGGGTGACGGAGGCGACGGTCCAGATGCCGGCGTCCGGGAGGTAGCCGGTGCTGTAGGCGAAGGTCAGAGGGTGGGTGCCGGTGACCTCGGGACGGGTGGGGCTGGTCGCGGCGCTCGGTACGGCGGCGCCGCCGGCCTCCGCGGTGGTGGTCCACCGGGCGGGCAGGGTGAGGGGGTGGTCCGTGCCGTCCGTGCCCGACGCGGTCAGCCCGTCGAGGGTGAGGCGGTGGTGCTCGGCGCGTTCGGCGGGCTGGGTCAGGTCCAGGCGCAGACCGGTGAGGGTCGCCGGTCCGGTGGCGGTGCCGAGGGCGAGGGCCAGGGTGTGCGGGCGCCCGTCGGCGGGGAGCTGCCCGGCCGGCAGCTGGTACGGCACCCCGTACCGGTCGGTCAGGGTGGCCGTCACCGCGGTCGTGGTGCCCGGCCCGGTCGAGCTGCGCAGCCGGGCCGTCAGCTTCAGCCGGGCGGTGCCCGCCGGGATCCCGGCCCCGGCGGGGGTGCCCTTGGGGGTGAGCCGGCCCAGCAGTGGCCGTACCGGTTCGTCCGCGAGGTCGGGGCGCATGAGGACCGCGTCCGTCGCGTGGGCGGTGTCGAGGGCCAGCACGGTCGCCGTGCGGTCGCCGGACAGCGGCTGGGCGGCGCGCACGGCCGGGGCGGCCTCGCGCACCCGGGGCAGGCCGGCGTACAGGTCGGTGCGGCCGAACCCGTCCTCCCCGGAGGCCAGGACCCGCACCGGCACCCCGGCCCGGAAGTCGGCCTGGTCGTCCTGTGAGCGGTCCCAGGAGGCGGCCTGCCCGATCGCGAGCATGCCGAGGGCGACGGCGAGGACGAGCAGCAGCACCGGGCCCGCGCCGCGCGCGGTGCGCCGGCTGAACTGCCAGCCGGCCAGCGCCGCCGGCAGCCCCCGCCCGCCGGCCGCCCAGCGTTCGGCGAACCGCGCCACGGGCGGCAGCAGCCGCAGCGTGAGCACGGTCCCGGCGAGCAGGGCCAGTGCGGGCGCGGCCACCAGCAGCGGATCGACGCCGAGCGCGCCCGACCGGTCGGCGGCCACGGCGCCGGAGTCCTGCCGGCCGAGCTGCCAGTAGGCGACCGCGGCGATGGCGAGCAGCCCGAGGTCGGCGCCGGTGCGCAGCGGGGCCGGCACGGCCCGCGCGCCGACCGGCCGGGCCGCCTTCCGGCGCAGCCTCGGGGCCCGGGAGCGCCGGGGGCCGGCCGGGCGTGCCTCGGCCCCCGTGCCCGTGACCGCCGGTACGGTCACCGCCAGCGCGCAGCCGACGGCGACCCCGGCCGCGACCAGCCAGACGGCGGGCCGGCCGGCGGCCGGCAGGTCCAGGCGCAGGCCGAGCCGGGCCAGCGGGCCGTGCCCGGCCAGCAGGGCGGTGAGCGGGCCGGCGAGCAGCGGCGCGCACACGGCCGCGGGCAGCGCGAGCAGCAGCGCCTCGGCCCCGGCGAGCGCGGCGATCCGGGTGCGGGAGGCGCCCCGGGCCCGCAGCAGCCGGGTCTCGTCGGCGCGTTCGGTGCTGAGCAGCCGGGCGACGAGCAGCAGCGCGTAGCCGGCGAGCAGCACCAGCTGGAGCGCGACGATCAGCAGGGTGGAGCGGGCCACGAGCAGCGAACGGTCCACCCGGTCCAGCACGTCCGGCAGCGCGGTCTGCGACACCGTCGTACCGCTCAGCGCGGCCGGCTCGCGCAGGGCCGCGCTGCCGGATCGGGCCGCCGCCCGCAGCTCCCCGATCCGGCCGGTCGTCACCGAGGCGAAGTCCGCCGACGCCAGCCAGCCCGTCGCTCCGGCACTGACCCGGCCTCCGGTGAGGACGGCGGGGTCGGCGAGCAGCGGGCCGTACGTCGTGAAGCCGGACTTCTTCACCCCGCGCCCGAGCAGGTCGTCCAGCCGCCAGTACGGTGCCGTCACCGAGGCGGGGCGGTACACGCCGACGACCCGGACCCGGACCGCGGGCCCCTCCAGCCGGTCCGCCAGGGTGAGCCGGGCGCCGGGCTCCAGCCGCAGCGCGCGGGCCGCCGTCTTTGGGAGCGCCACCTCGGTCTCGCCGTCGGTACGGCGCGGGAGGCGGCCGGCGGCCACCCGCACCTGCGTACGGTCCAGTGCCGCGAAGTAGGTCAGGTCCGGGTCGCCCGACCTGCTCGCGGGCGGCTGGAGGGAGCGGGGCAGGGCGTACGGCCCCGAGCGGCGCAGGGTCCGTACGGTCACCGGTGACCCGGCGAAGGTTCGGCGCGCGCCCTGGCGTACGGCGGTGTCGGCGGCGGTCCGCTCGGCCGGGGGCACGTCCGCCTTGACGATCAGCGCGGTGTCGGCGGCGTTGCGCGGGTCGCCGAGCACATGGCGCAGTGCCGCGTCGCCGATCGCCCCCGAGTACGCCGTGAGCGTCGCGAGCACGGCGGTGGTCAGCACCACCGTCAGCAGCGCGGCGCCGAGCAGCAGGCGGTGCGCACGCGCGCGTGAGAAGACGAACCCCGTCACCCGGCCCCCGTGTGTCCGGTGCTTCCAGACCTTCGGGCGATGCTGGCAGAGGGCCGGGCGGCGGGTAAGCGGTTGTGCGCCGGTCTATACCGGATTGTGATCGGAATGCGGCGACGGGTGACCGGAATCCGACCTTCAGTGATGACCCGTCAGTCCCGGGTGCTCAGTCGGGGGTGTTCACCATCGACGCGGCGGCGTACGTCAGGTAGTTCCACAGCGTCCGCTCGTGCTCCTCCGACAGCCCCAGCTCGTCGACGGCCACCCGCATGTGCCGCAGCCACGCGTCGTGCGCCGCCCGGTCCACGGTGAACGGGGCGTGCCGCATGCGCAGCCGGGGGTGGCCGCGGTTCTCGCTGTACGTCGTCGGACCGCCCCAGTACTGCATCAGGAACAGCACCAGCCGCTCCTCGGCCGGGCCCAGGTCCTCCTCCGGGTACATCGGCCGCAGCAGCGGGTCCTCCGCGACCCCCTCGTAGAAACGGTGGACGAGCCGGCGGAAGGTCTCCTCCCCGCCGACCTGCTCGTAGAAGGTCTGCTCCTGAAGCGTGCCGCGCCGAATCTCATTCACCCGTCCATCGTCTCAGACCGGGTGACCGAGGACTCAAGGCTTAGGACCGGCCCCGTCCGCAGGCCGCCCGCCCCTACTGTGGACCCATGGACGCCCATGACACCGGGATCGAGGCTCTCGCCGACGCGGCGCGGGCCGAGCTGGTGCGGGAGATCGACGCCGACGGGGCCTGGGCGGACGACCCGGTGTGGCGGGAGGCGTTCGCGGCGGTGCCCCGGCACCTGTTCGTGCCGTACTACTACGTCACCGGGGCGCGCGGCTACGAGCGCCGCTGGTGCGAGAGCCCCGACCGCGAGGCCCGGGAACGCTGGGTGCGCGGCGCCTACGCCGACGTACCGCTGGCCACCCGGCTGCGCGACGGCGAGCAGCTCTCCTCCAGCAGCCAGCCCTCCCTGATGGCCCGGATGCTGGTCGCCCTGCGCGTCGAGGACGGCGACCGGGTGCTGGAGGTGGGCGCCGGCACCGGTTACAACGCGGCCCTGCTCGCCCACCGGCTCGGCGCCGACGACCTCGTCACCACGATCGACCTGGAACCGGAGATCACCGAGTCGGCCCGGCAGCACCTCGCGGCGGCCGGCCACCACCCCGTCGTCGTCACCGGTGACGGCGCGCGCGGGGTGCCCGAACGCGCCCCCTTCGACCGGATCATCGCCACCTGCGAGCTGCCCACGGTGCCGCGCGCCTGGCTCGCCCAGTGCCGCCCCGGCGCGCGCGTCCTCACCCCGCTCGCCACCGGCCTGCTCACGCTCACCGTGCGGGACGCGGAGCACGCCGAGGGCCCGTTCCTGCCCGGCGCCGCCTTCTTCGTGCCGCTGCGCGGCGGGCGCCGGGCGCAGCCCGAGGCCGTCTCACCGGCCGGGCTGTCACGCCGGGCCCATGAGCAGGAGCCGTTCCGCTTCCTGTTCGCACTGACCCGCGGCACCCTCGACCCGCAGGAGGCGTACGCCCTGTGGGAGCGCGAGGGCGAACCGGAGCGCGGCCGGTACGGCGTCACGGTCGCCGGCGAGCACGCCTGGGCGTGGCTGGACGACCCGCAGGGGCCGTACGCCTGGCCCCTGCCCTGAGCGCGGTCAGCCCCGGCGGACGGTGATCGTCGTCCAGGCGCCCACGTGCACCCGGTCGCCGTCCTGGAGCGGGACCGGCACGAACGGCTGGATCGGCTCCTCCGACATGTTGACCGTGGTGCCGTTCGTCGAGTTCTGGTCGACGACCGCCCAGCTACCGTCCGGCTGCTGCACCAGCACCGCGTGCTGGTGCGAGACACCCGGGTCCTCCGGCGGCACCGACAGGTCGATGTCGGGGGTGTCGCCGGTGGAGTGCCGGCGGCGGCCGATGGTGACCTGGTTGCCGGTCAGCGTGCGCTGCTGCTCGGGCGAGTACGCGGGCAGGTTCAGGCCCGCGGCCTCGGGGCCGGAGCGCTGCATCATCGCCATGAAGTACTCGCGGTCCGGGCCGATGGTCGCGGTCCAGGTGGCCGGCCGGGGGGCCTGCGGCGCGTGCGGAGCCTGCGGTGCCTGCGGTGCCTGCGGTGCCTGCGGTGCCTGCGGTGCCTGCGGTGCCTGGGGGAAGCCGCCCGGTCCGCCCGGTCCGGGCGGGGTCTGGGTGCCGCCGGGCTGCGGGTAGCCGTAGCCGCCGCCCTGACCGCCGGGGCCGGTGGACGACGGCGGGGAGATCACCCAGTCGTCGTCGGCGGCCGGGGGCCGGCGGGTCACGCCCGGGAACGCGGGCGGGGCCGGTGCACCCGAGGACTGGAACGCCTGCGGGGCACCGCCGGGACCGCCGGGCGGCGGCACCGGACGCGAGGGGTCGCCGCCGAAGCCGGACGGGCCGGGCGCGGCCGGGCCACCGGGACGGGAGGACTCACGCCCGAAGGGGGAGGGGCCTGGGGACCCCGGGCCCTGGCCTTGACCCTGCTCCGGGTTGCCGCCGAAGCCGGACGGGCCGCCGGAACCCGGACCGCCGGGACCCTGGCCGCCACCGAACCCGGACGGTCCGCCCGGACCGCCGGGACCCTGCCCCGGACCGCCGCCGAAGCCGGACGGGCCACCGGAACCCGGGCCACCCGGGCCACCGGGACCCTGGCCCGGCACCGTGCCCCGGCCACCGAACCCGCCGGGGCCGCCGGGACCGCCGGGACCGGACGGGTTGCCGGCACCCGGGCCCTGCCCCGGACCACCCTGACCGCCTTGCCCCGGACCGCCCTGCCCCGGACCGCCCTGCCCCGGACCGCCCTGCCCCGGACCGCCCTGACCCGGGCCCTGGCCGAAGCCCTGCGGTGCCCCGGGCGGGCGCTGGTTGCCCGCGCCGAAGGGCGGCGGACCCGAGGGGCCGGGGGAGGTCGGCGGGCCGGACGGGGCCCGGTCGCCGCCGAACGGCGTCGGGCCCGACGGCTCGCTGGGGAAGGACGGGAGCGGCTCGGCGGGCCGGTTCACCCGCGAGGGCCGCGAACCCTGGTACTCGTACCCGTCACCCCCGCCGTACGTCGAGCTCGGCGGCTGGAACCGCGGCTGCGGCGAGCGCGGGGCGGCCGGGGTGTAGGAGGTCGCCGTGTTGGTCAGGAAGTTCCACCGGCACTCCTCGCAGAACGGCGCGCCGCCCTCGCGGGGCGTACGGCACTGCGGGCACAGCTCCGGCTCCGGGTCGGAGCCGCCGGCCGGGTGCGGCCGGGCACCGGCCTGGCCGCCCTGCGGGGGCGGGAAGCCGTAGCCGCCCGGGGGCGGCGGAGGGGGCGGAGGTACGGCACCGGCCATGCGGTGACCGCAGACCTCGCACCAGTCGTCGGAACCCGACTGGTGTCCGTTCGGGCAGGTCGGCATGTCGGTGCTTCCCCTTCTCCTACGCTTTGGAGGGTCACTTCTTCACACGAACAGTCTTGGTGGACCGGGTCTCCAGAGTCATCTCGTCCGCCTCCGCGACCCTCGTCTTCAACCGCACAGTACCTGTCACGGCGTCGACCACGTCCACCACCTTCGCAAGCAGTTTCGCAGTATCCGCGTTCCCCGAGGCGTTCGCGAGCTGAACCGCGCGCCCCAGTTTGGCGGTTGCTCCATCGAAATCCCCCGCTTTGCGAAGGTCCAGGCCCTTCTGGATGACTTGCGCCAGTTCGGCCTGCCCGGTGTAGTGGGCGACTTGGGGGCTGATCGCGGTGGAGGCGGTCATGTCGTCGGTCCAGACGGCCCGTACCAGCCCCT
Organism: Streptomyces corchorusii; assembly: GCF_001514055.1. Lineage (NCBI taxonomy): Bacteria > Bacillati > Actinomycetota > Actinomycetes > Kitasatosporales > Streptomycetaceae > Streptomyces > Streptomyces corchorusii. The sequence goes on from NZ_KQ948351.1 coordinate 363,776, forward strand.
GCGCGCCGAGGTTCCGTGCGCCTCCGTCCGGTTCCGGGACGACGAGGGAGACCCGCGCGGCGAGCATCTCCTGGCCGAGCCCGGCCGGCGGGACCGTCACGCACAGGTGGTAGTCACGGGACTCGTCGCCCCAGGAGCCGGTCGGGTAGTCCCCGGCGCGCGGCCCGGCCTCGGTGCGGCGGCCGGTCAAGTCCTCTACGGTGGGGGCGACTTGCTTGACGAACCGGATGGTCGTGCCGACCGGCGTCCACACCCGCAGGGAGACGTCGGCGACCTCCTTGCCCATCGCCGTCTCCATCATCCGCGTGAAGTCGGCGGCCAGACCGGCCGGGTCGGCGACGATGTCGGCGGTGCCGAGCAGCGCCGAGGCGATCCCTGTGACGTCTTTCACTTCCCAGTCGGTGCCCACGCCCCGCGCGTCACAGGTGAACCGGCCGGCGCAGGCGTCCAGCGTGGCCCGCAGGTCCTGCGCCGACTCGTGTTCGTTGCGGCCGTCGGTGAGCAGGATGCCGTGCCGGATGGTGACGTCCGCCGCGGACAGCAGCCGGTCGGCGAGCCGCAGCCAGGTGCCGATGGCCGTACCGCCGCCCGCGCTCAGCCGGCGCAGCGCCTGCTTGGCCTGCTCGCGGGTGGTGGCGTCGGCGACCGCGAGCCGCCCGCCGCCGGGATAGACCTCTTTGGCCACGTGCGTGCCGCCGATCACCGCGAAGCGGGTGCCGTCGCGCAGGGTGTCGATCGCGGCGGCCGTGGCGTTCCGGGCGCCCTGCATCTTGGTCGGCGGGTAGTCCATGGAACCCGAGCAGTCCACCATGATCGCCACGGCGGCGGACGGCCCCCCGCCCGGCGGGTGCACCGGCGCGGTGAGCGCGCTGCCGAGGGTGCCGCCGCCGGTCGCGGTCACCGTGACGATGGCGTTGACCTCGCTGCCGCCCTCGGGCAGGTACTCGTTCTGGTAGACGTCCACCGAGAACCGCGGCACGTTCGGCTTCGCGAAATTGGCCATGCTTGCTCACATCCCCCTCGGACACCTCGCCGACGCGAGGCGACGCTGTGAGCGGACCGGTCCCCTCCGGTCCGCCGCGGCTTCCCCGTGCCGTTCCCCCGTCGGATACGGCCCTCAGGCCGATCCTGCCCCCTGCGGCGGCACCGGGAACGGCAGGACCGCCACTGTTACGTTGTCGTGGCCCCCGCCGTCCAGGGCGTGGCCGACCAGCACCCGTGCGCTGTGCAGCGGGCGGTCCGCCGCGTCGGGCGGGAGGACCTCGGACATCTCCTCCGCCGTCTCGGCGTAGTTCCACAGCCCGTCGGTGCACACCACCACGGAACCGGGCCGGTCCGGCTTGAACGACGCGGTGTGGGGCTCCAGTTCGTAGGCGTCCGCGCCGAGCCAGCCGGTGATCGCGTGGGCGCGCGCGTCGGCGTACGCCTCGGCCTCGCTCATCAGGCCGGCGGCGACCATCTGCGCGGCCCAGGAGTCGTCCTCGGTCAGCCGGGCGGGCGGTGCGGTGCGGTCGGTGGGCACCCAGTAGACGCGGCTGTCGCCGACCCAGCCGACGACCAGCAGCCCGGGGGTGACGACCGCGCCGACGATCGTGCAGGCCGGCGCGTTCTGGTGCGGGGCGTGCTCGCGGGCGGTGGCGGGCTCCTCGGCGAGCGCGTTGACGGCCTGCGCGGCGGCGACGATCGCCTCGTGCATCGCCGCCTGCGGGTGGGTGCCGCGCGGCAGCGCGGTCAGCAGGGTGTCGCCGGCGGCCCGGGAGGCGGCCAGGGAGGCGTCGTCGGGGCGGGTCGCGGACGACACGCCGTCGCAGACGATCGCCAGCGCGGCCGGCGTGCCGTCGGGCAGCGCAGTGTGGCCGACGGCGAAGGCGTCCTCGTTGCGGTGGTGGCGCAGGCCGCGGTCGCTGACGGCGGCGACCGGCCCCGACTCCCGCTCCACGTGGTCGCGTTCGCGCGGCTGGGCGTGTCCGCAGTTCTCGCAGTAGCCGTCGCTGTCCACCCGGCCCGCCCGGCAGGCCACGCAGAGCTGCGCCGGGTCGGCCGGTGCGGAGGCCGGCCGGGGGTCCGGCGCCTGCAACGGGTACTCGTCGGGCTCGTCCGGCCGGTCGAACCGCACTCCGGAACCGGGGGAATGCCCCCCGCCGCCCTCGTGCCCGCCCGGCCCCGCCGGGGGTGTGGTCCCCGGAGCGCTGTCCGGTCCCCCGCCGGACAGGGGCGTGCCGCCCGCGTCTGCGCCCGGCAGGTCTGCCGACAGGTGCGGCTCGGGGGAGGGCACGGGGCCGGGTGGTCCGGGGGTGGGCCACGGCGTGCCGTCCCCGGGGCCGGCGGGGCCCGTCATGGTCAGCGTCGGATGGTCCTGCGGCGGCGCGGACACCACCGAAAGGTCGTATCCGCACGCTCCGCAGAACAGGTCACCCGACTCCACGGGCTCCGCGCAGCTCGGGCACTTCGCCAGTGCGGCCTGCTGGGGCATCTGCGACATCGACTACACCCACGTCCGGGGACGGTAACGGTTGGCCCGTTCCACCAGCTCGATCCTCTCATCACCGCCGGGCGCCAGCCGTGCCAGCGTGCGGTAGGCGCGCTCCAGGCCGAAGCGGAGGCCCCGCTCGTCCAGACCGCTGCCCAGCAGCACCCGGCCTCCGGCGGCGGGCCCGGTGCCCTGGCCCCCGGAGAGTATCCAGTCCAGCGCGCAGCCGAGCACTTCCGCCGACAACAGCTCGCGCCGCGCCGGGTCCAGGCCGTACGCCTGGAGTGCCTCGACCTGACCGGCGGCGGCCGTCAGGTCGTCCAGGAACGGTACGTCACCCGCGCTCGCGGTGCGCTGTCTCAGCCGGGCCCGGACGGCGGCGACCCGGGCGGCCGTGTAGTGGATGGAGGACTCCGGCACCGACTCCAGCGTCGTCACGGCGCCCCGCCGGTCCCCGGCCGCGAGCCGCACCCGGGCCAGCCCGAACGCGGCGCTCACGAAGCCCGGGTCGGTCGTCCACACCAGGCGGTAGTACTCGGCCGCGTTGTCCAGCTGGCCCAGCACCTCGGCGCACAGGCCGAGCGCCAGCTTGGGCGCGGCCTCGCCGGGGAAGGCGTCGTAGATCGCGTCGAAGGCGAGCGCGGCGTGCTCGAAGTCCCCGGTGACCAGCGCGGCCACGCCCCGGTACCACACCACCCGCCAGTCGTCGCCCTGCTCCTCGTCCAGCTCGGCCAGGCTCGTCAGCGCGCCCTGGTGGTCGCCGCTCTCCAGCCGGGCGCGGATCTCCCGGAGCCGGGTCTCCACGGTCCGTGCGGGCGCCGCCGCCAGCGCGCTCATCAGCTCGGCCGGCGCCGAGGCCGTCAGGCCCGCGAGGAAACCGGCGCCGGGGTCGTTCGGGTCGACCAGCGGGACCGGCAGGGCGAGCGCGGCGGCCGGCGTGTCGACGGGCCTGACCAGGGCCGGCGGGGGCGGGGCGGGAGTGGCGGGAGCCTTCCGCACCGGCCGGGCGCCCAGCCGGGACACGTCTCCGTGCAGCCGGGGGAACAACTCCGTGTCCGTGACCTTGGTCTCGGGCCCGAACAGCGTCGACAGCGCGGGCCGCGCCCGCCCGGTCTGGAGCGAGACGACCTCGCGCAGCACCCCCGTCAGCTGCTCGGCCATCTCCTGCGCGGAGGCGAACCGGCGGCCCGGGTCGGGGTCGGTGGCGCGTACCAGGAACCGGTAGAAGGACTCGTAGCGGCGGAAGACCTCGATGGTGTCGGGGTCGGGCAGGGAGTCGGCGTAGACGTTGGTGTAGCCCTGGAAGTCGAAGGCCAGCACGGCGAGCGTGCGGGCCACCGTGTAGAGGTCGCTGGCCACGGACGGGCCGGACTCGGCGACCTCCGGTGCCTGGTAGCCCACCGTGCCGTAGATCGCCGACTCGTCGTCGTCCATCCGGCGGACCGCGCCCATGTCGATCAGCTTGAGCTGGTCCTCGGTCTGGATGGCGTTGTCGACCTTGAAGTCGCAGTACAGCAGGTTCCGGCTGTGCAGGTGGCCGAGCGCCTCCAGCGCCTCGATGCCGTACGCGCACGCCTGCTCCACCGGCAGCGGGTCGCGGCGGCCCTCGGGCGTCCGGCGGGCGTTGGCGATCTCCTTCAGGGACTTGCCGCCGACGTACTCCATGACGATGTAGCCGTCGAGGGAGCCGGTGCGCTGGTCCAGGTGCTCCACGAAGTTGTAGATGCGCACGATGTTGGCGTGCTCGATCTCCGCGAGGAACCGCCGCTCGGAGATCGCCGCGGCCATCGCGTCCTGGTCACCGGTGTCCAGCAGGCCCTTGAGCACCACCCACCGGTCGGAGACGGCCCGGTCCACGGCCAGGTAGACCCAGCCCAGCCCCCCGTGCGCCAGGCAGCCCGCGACCTCGTACTGGCCGCGCACGATGTCCCCGGCCCGCAGCTTGGGCACGAAGGAGTACGGGTGACCGCACTTGGTGCAGAAACCTTCCGTGCGGCCCGGCCGGTCACCCCGCGCCCGGCCGACCGGCGCCCCGCAGTCCGACCGCGAGCAGAACCGCTTCCGCTCCGGCACCTCCGGGTTCTCCAGCACCATCGCGCGCGGGTCGGGCCGCGGCACCTGCGGCACCGCGACCAGCCCGGCGCCCAGCCGCCCCCGCGAGGAGGCCCCGGAGGAAGAGCCCGAGCTGCGCACCGACACCGAGCGGCCCGTGGGCTTCCCCGACAGCGACCGGGACAGCCGCCCGGACACCGAGCGGCGCGACCTCGACGACTGCGAGGTCGTGCGCGAGCTGCGGGAACTGCCGCTGTCGGACGCTCCCCGGGCGACCCCGGTGGGCGGCGAGCCCACCATGCCGGTCGCCGAGACGACCGGTGCGAGACCGCACGTGTCGCAGTACAGCTCGCCGCCGCCGACGTCCTCGTACGTCCCCTCGCAGCCCGGCCGCTGGCAGCTCTGCCCCGGCTGACTCATGACTCGCCCCCCTTACGGTCCTCCGGCGCGCTCGCGCTGCCGAGCAGTTCCGCCGCCGCCTGCTGGTAGCGCAGTACGGCCTGTTCCGCCACGCGCAGGTCGCAGGGCGCGCTCCACAGCATGCGGCGGGCCGCGTCGTACCGCTCGACCAGCAGCGGGTCCTCCGCGAGACCGTGCCGGGCGACCTTCGCCTTGTACGCGTCGAGCCGGCCGCGCAGCTCGGCGCGGACCGCGAGCGGCGCGGTGACCGCGGTCAACGACTCGCGGGCGCGCAGCAGTTCGTCCTCCGCCTTCTCCTCCAGCGACTCCAGCAGCGGGGAGAGCCGGTACCACTGGGCCTGCCTGCGGTACTCGGCCGCGGTCGCCAGCTGCTCCTGGAGCGCGGTCGGCGGCCCGCTCACCACCGGCACCTCGGTCGCGGCGATCTTCGCCAGCACCTCACCGCGCGCGGTACGCGCCTCGGCCAGGGTGCGGTCCGCGCGCGAGAGCACGTCCCGCAGCCGGATCAGCCGCGCCTCCGCGTCCTGACGGACCGTCAACACCGCGTCGATCTCCCGGCGCACGTCCTCCAGGGCGCGGGCCTCGCGGTCGTACACCGTGGTGTCCGGGCGTCCGCCGCCGGGCGCCGAACTGCCCTCGGCCGGCACCCAGAAGGCGAGCGGGTCGGAGACGACGTCCTCGCGCAGCCCGGTCAGCGTGCGGGTGATCCGCTCCAGGTCGTCACCGGCCGGGTGCTCGCCGGGGCGCACCCCCACCGAGTGCGCGAGCTGCCGGGTGCGCTGGAGTTCCGCGGCGAGTAAATCGATCCGCGCGGGCAGCGCCGACCAGACCGCGTCGGCGGCGACGATCATGTCCAGGCTCGTCGCGTACAGCTCGTTCATCCGGTCCACCAGCGCGGACAGCGAGAACGACTCGCTCAGCCTGCCGTTCCCGCCGCCGGGGACGGTCACGGACTCGCCGCGCAGCACCTCGGTCAGCTCCGCCAGGTCCTCCCGGCTGGACCAGCGGCGCCGGGCGCGGATCTCACGGGCGCCGCGCAGCGCGGCCGTGTAGGCGTCGAAGTACGTCCACAGCCGGGTGATCCGCGCCTCCGTGGCCTGCCAGCGCTCCTTGGTGACGCCGGTCAGCCGCGCGCCTTCGAGGAGTCTGCGGCCCGCGTGGTCCTGGAGGGCCAGCAGCGAGGTCTCGATCGCCTCGTGCTCCTGGCCGAGCCGCGCCAGCGCACGGTCCACCTCGTCCCGGTCCATCACCGGCCCGGCGGGGTCCGTGACGCCCATCGATCACCTCTCGCTTGCTGTCTGTTCCGGTCGGGTACGGCTCAACTGCTGCGCCGGTACTGCGGCGCGGGCGGCTTCGACGCGGCCGAGTCCTTGCCCAGTGTCGCCGACAGCCAGTCGTCGTACGACGTCTGCCAGCCGTGTGCGCGGTAGTCCACCAGAACGCGGTTGACCCGGCGTACCAGATCGCCGGCGTCCTTCTTCATCGCCACGCCGTAGTACTCGGTCGTGAACGGCGCGCCCTTCAGTTCGACGGTCGGGTCCTGCGCGGCCTGGCTCGCGGCGAGCGCGCCGTCGGTCACCACCGCATCCACTTCGCCGAGTTGCAGCCGGACCAGGCAGTCCAGCTGGTTCGGCACGGTGGTGGACAGGTCGGTGGTGGCGGGCAGCCGGCCGCCCTTCCGGTCGGCTTCCAGCTTGGCGAGCGCGGTCGAACCGGCCGCGGTGCACACCTTCTTGTGCGCCAGCGAGGCGTCGTAGCCCTTGATCGGGGAGGACTTGGGGGCGAGGACCTGCTGGCCGGTCTTGAAGTAGGGCGCGGAGAACGCGACGTGCTCCAGCCGGTCGCAGGTGATCGTCATGGTGCGGACCACCATGTCCACGCGTCCGTCCTCGATCGCCGGGATGCGCTGGTTGGTCGGTATGGCCTTGAACTGGACCGCGTCCGGGTCGCCGAGGATGTCCTCGGCGATCCGGTGGACGAGGTCGATGTCGAAGCCCTCCAGCCGGGCGCCCTCGGTGTTGGGGTTGCGGTAGCCCCAGCGGTAGCTGTTCTGGTCGACGCCGACGATCAGCTTCCGCTTGGCGCCCGTGCGTGCCTTGATCGCGTCGATCGTCGGACCGTCCGCGCCGGACGGCGCCGGTGTCCGCTCGTGCGCCTCGGCGTCCACGCACCCGTCGGCGCGGGCCTGGGTGCCGGTGACGGCCTTCTGCCCGGCCGGCCGCGCGTCGTCCGGCGCCTGCTGGGTGCACGGCAGCAGCAGGACGAACGCCAGCGCCAGCGCGCACAGCACCGCCATCACGGCGACCCCGCCCCAGCCTCGCAGGGCGGACCGCGCACGGCTCACGTCCATCGACTCGCCCCCTTTCACCGGTACTCCGAAAGCCTGCGGCCGATGCCGGCGACCGCGCCGGCCGCGCCCAGCACCGCGAGGACGGCGGCGCCCGCCGGCAGCCCGGTCATGGCGTCCCGCCCGTCCCCGGCCGCCCGCTGGAACTCGGCCCGCTCATGGGCGATGGCCCGGGCCAGGCTGCGGTCGACGCCGTCGAAGCACTCGGCGGTCGCGTCCTTGGCGCCGATCACCTTGTCCAGCGCCTGCTGGTAGTTGCCGTTCTCGTCCTCGGCGCGGGCCGCGGCGTGGCGCTGCTTCCACACCGCCATGTCGTCCTCGGCCGCCTTGACCGGGGCGGTGCCCCCCTGGTCGTCGGCGAGCCGCGCCGCCTCGGTCAGCCCCTTGCCGAGCACGGCGATGTCCTGGTCGAAGTCGCGGTAGTAGGCGTCGTACGTCGTGCCGTCGACCGTGACGGTCTCGGCGCCGCGCGCCACCAGGCTCAGGTTCTCGTTGCCGCGCGCCTTGAGGGAGGCGATCCGGGCGTCGTGGAGCACGTTGAGCGAGCGGATGCCGTGCTCGTACGAGCCGTCGAGCCCCGACCGGGCGACCATGTGGCCCACGACCAGCCACAGCAGGGCGACGGCCGTCGCGGCGCTGGCGGCGACCAGGCCGTGGTTGAGGACGCGGTGGGTGCGCCGGTAGGTGCGGTGCTGGGCCCAGCCGAGCGCGGCCAGCGCGAGCAGCCCGAGCCCGATGGCGGCCCACGGGTACGGCGTCGCGTCCGCGTAGTCCGCGTCGAGCCGCCGGTTCTGGGTGGTGTAGAGGTCCTCCGCCGCCGGGAGCATCTCCTTCTGCATCTTCTCGTTGGCGTACCGCAGATAGGCGCCGCCGACCGGGTAGCCCTGCCGGTTGTACATCCGGGCCCGCTCGATGAGGCCCTTGTACTCGGGCAGCAGCCGGTTCAGCCCGGCGATGGTCTCCTCGGACGCCGAGCCCGGCTCGGCGTTGGCGGCGGCGGTGACGAGCCCGGCGGCGGCGGAGCGGATGTCCTTCTCGTACCGTTCCCTGGAGGGGGCGTTCTCCTGCCCGCCCGCCAGGAACCCGCTGGAGGCCGCGGTGTTGGCGTCGGCCAGCGACCGGTAGATGCCGGCCGCGCCGTAACTGAGCGGCTGGCTGCGGCGCAGCACGTCGTCGGCGGCGGCCGAGCGGGCGCTGGTCTGCCAGGCGGTGACCGCCCCGAACGCGACGACCAGCAGCGCCAGGACGGCACCGATGATCCGCAGCCGCCCCGGCTCGGTCGTCGCGGCGGCCCGCAGCCGCTCGGCACCCTCGGCGAAGGCGGTCCGGCGCGCGGGCGGCACCCCCGGAGCGACGGCCGGGGGGAACCCGGGCGGCCCGGGCTGGGCGGGGATGCCGGGGAGACCGGCCGCACCGGCGGACCCGGCCGGCGGTGGCGCCGCGCTGCTCTTCGGCGGGTGTGTCACTCGACCTCCCCCATGGTCATCCGTACGCCGCCCAGTATCACCGGCCGCACCGACATTGCGCACCGGCCTTCACTGGATCTTGATCGGATCGCCGCGTGCCCGGGGGCGCGTACCGGCTCACGCACCACCCCCCGTGCTGGAACACGCCGGTGACGGGGGATCGGTTCCCCGGGCGACGGGCCGGCCGGGGACGGCCTCACGGCTCGCGGTGCTCGTGTGCGGCCTGTTCCAGGGCCGCCGCCTCCGCCGCCGCCAGCCGGGTCTCCGCCGCCACGTCGATCGAGCGGGTCAGCCACCAGTACAGGAGCGCGCTGACGGGGAGGCCGACGAAGAGGGAGATGTCGGCGCCGCCCAGCGCCCTCGCGGCGGGGCCGAGGAACAGGGTGCCGACGGAGAAGAACGGGACCATGGCGGCGAAGCCGACGAGGTAGGCGATGATGCCGTGCCGGCCCCAGCGGCCGTAGATGCCGTGCGGGTTGAAGATCTCGGCGATGGCGTAGTGCCCGCGGCGCACCACGTAGTAGTCCATGAGGTTCACCGCGGTCCACGGGATGAACAGGTAGAGCACCAGCAGCAGGAAGTTCTCGAAGTTCGCCAGGAAGTTCGACGTCGCGGCCAGCGCGCCGGCCAGGGAGAGCGCCGCGGTGAGGCCGAGGGTGACCAGCCGTACGGCGAGCGTCGGCCGGACCCGCTGGAAGGAGTCGATGGCGCTGATGAGCGTGAGGGACCCGCCGTACATGTTCAGCGCGGTCACCGAGACCAGGCCGAGGGCCGAGAACAGCAGCACGACGGCGCCGAACCCGGTGAACACCTTGTCCCCCGCGGCGTCGATCGCCGGGATCGTCTGGAAGGTCCCCGGGCCCGCCCAGGCCGCCAGCAGCGCCCCGAGCACCATCAGCCAGATGCCGCCCAGCGCGGAGCCGAAGTAGGTCCAGTAGAAGGTCTTGCGGACGGTCACGTCCGGAGGCAGGTAGCGGGAGTAGTCGGAGACGTAGATGGCCCAGCTGATCTGGTAGCCCGCGACCACGCCGAACTGCGCGAGGAACGGCGTCCACCGGAAGCCGCCGAGGTCGAAGGAGCCCGCCGGGTAGTGCAGGGTGACCAGGACGCCCACGGTGAAGATCCCGAAGATCACCAGGAAGGTGTACGTCAGGATCCGCTCGGCCTTGTGGATGATGTCGTAGCCCACCAGCGCGATGACGAGCGCGACGGCGGTCACCACGACGACCCACAGCTTGACGCCGCCGTGCAGCGTGGCGTGCAGGGAGCCGGCGGCGAGGATGCTGTTGAAGACGTTGAACCCGGCGTACTGCACATAGGCGAACAGCCACACCAGCAGCGCGCCGACGTAGCCGAACTGGGGCCGGGACTGGATCATCTGCGGCAGCCCGAGCTGGGGGCCCTGGGCGGAGTGGAAGGCCATGAAGAAGGTGCCGATGACGGTGCCGGAGACGATGGCCAGCAGCGACCAGACGAGGTTGCCGCCCTGGGTGATGCTGACCAGCCCGACCGCCAGGGTGGCGATCTGCGCGTTGGACATGAACCACAGCGGGCCCAGGTGCCAGAGCTTGCCGTGCCGCTCGTCCAGCGGGACGTAGTCGATGGACCGGACTTCGAGACCGGACACTCGTGGCTCGGCTGATGTGCTCATGATGCCTCCCGAGGTCGGGTCCGCACCTCTGGTCACATTGTTGCCCCGCTCCGCCCCCCGGACGACTCAGGATCGGCCCCCCTCCCAGTGGCCCCGCGCCCGCTCCTGCGCCCCCGCATCCGCCCCCAGCCGGTCCAGGCCCAGCAGGACCGCCCCCAGCACCGGGCTCGCCGTCACCACGCGGACGTCGGCCTTGGGGGCGCGGGCCGCCAGGAGGGTGCGGACGGTGTCGTTCAGCAGCGGGTGGCCGGCGGTGAGGACGCTGCCGCCGAGGAGGACCGGGGCCTCCTCGTCCAGCAGGTCCAGGCGCCTCAGCGCGACCGTGGCCATCACCGTGACCTCCTCCGCGAGCCGGGTGACGATCGCGCGGGCCACCGGGTCGCCGTCCGCCGCCGTCGCGAACAGGACCGGGGTCAGCTCGTGCCGGCGGTCGTGGTCCAGGTGCTCCAGGTGCAGCGCCTCGATGAGGGCGTACATGGTCGGCAGGCCGAAGTGCGCGGGCAGGGTGCGGGCCAGGGAGGTCGGTCCGCCGCGCCCGTCCTCCGCGCGCGCCGCGTGCCACAGGGCCTCCTCCGCCAGGCCCCAGCCGCCGCCCCAGTCACCGGAGATACGGCCGATGGCCGGGAAGCGTGCGGTACGGCCGTCGGGCCGCATGCCCACGCAGTTGATGCCCGCGCCGCACACCACCGCCACCCCGCGCGGCTCGGCGACGCCCGCGCGCAGGATCGCGAAGGTGTCGTTGCGGACCTCCACCGACGCGCCCCACGCGCGCGCGTGCAGCGCCGCCGCCAACTGCTCCTCCTCCACCGGCAGATCGGCGTTGGCCAGACAGGCCGCGACATGGCCGACGGAGGTGACCCCGGCGTCCGCGAACGCCCGGGCCACCGGTTCCGCCAGCGCGTCCAGCGCCGCGGCCACGCCCACCACGGGCGGCCGGAAACCGCCGCCGCGAGCCGTGGCCAGCACCTCGCCGGCGGCGTTGACCACGGCCACGTCGGTCTTGCTGTTGCCCGCGTCGATGGCGAGGACCGTCAGGGGGTCAGGTGCGGTCAGGCCCACGCGAGGTGCTCCCGGTTGTGTGCGATCAGCTGGTCGGTGAGGGCGTCTGCGTACGCGTACTGGCCGATCAGGGGGTGTGCCAGCAGCGCGCGGAAGACGCGGTCCCGGCCGCCGCGCAGGGCGGCCTCCAGGGCCAGGTCCTCATAGGCCGTCACGTTCGCGATCAGGCCCGAGAAGAGCGGGTCCAGGGCGGGGACCGGGAGCGGGACCGGGCCGGCCGGGCCGACCGCCGCCTGCACCTCGATCACCGCGTCGTCCGGGAGGAAGGGCAGCGTTCCCCTGTTGAGCGTGTTCACCACCTGGTACGGGCTGCCCCCGCCGCCCAGCAGGGCCGCCGCCAGGTCCACGGCCGCCTCCGAGTAGAAGGCTCCGCCGCGCTTGGCCAGCAGGGCCGGCTTCTCGTCCAGGGCCGGGTCGCCGTACATCGCCAGGAGTTCGCGCTCCATCGCCGCCACCTCGGCCGCCCGCGAGGGCTTCGTGCGCAGTTCCCGGACGACCTCGTCGTGCGCGTAGTAGTAGCGCAGGTAGTAGGAGGGGACGACGCCGAGGCGGTCCAGCAGGGGGCGGGGGAGGCGGACGTCGTCCGCGATGGCCCCGCCGTGCTCGGCCAGGAGCTTCGGCAGGACGTTCTCGCCCTCCGGTCCGCCCAGACGCACACCGGTTTCCCAGGTGAGGTGGTTCAGGCCCACATGGGCCAGGTGCACATCCGCCGGGGCCGCGCCGAGCAGGGCAGCGAACTTCCGCTGGAAGCCGATCGCCACGTTGCACAGGCCGACCGCCCGGTGCCCGGCCTGGAGCAGGGCGCGGGTGACGATGCCGACCGGGTTGGTGAAGTCGATGATCCACGCGCGCGGGTTGCTCCGGCGGACCCGTTCGGCGATGTCCAGGACCACCGGGACCGTGCGCAGGGCCTTCGCCAGGCCGCCCGCGCCGGTGGTCTCCTGGCCGATGCAGCCGCACTCCAGCGGCCAGGTCTCGTCCTGCTGCCGGGCCGCCTGGCCGCCGACGCGCAACTGGAGCAGGACGGCGTCGGCGCCGTCGATTCCCGCGTCCAGGTCGGACGTCGTGACGATCCGGCCGCCGTGGCCCTGCTTGGCGAAGATCCGCCGGGCCAGCCCGCCGACCAGCTCCAGCCGGTCCTCGGCCGGGTCGACCAGGACCAGTTCCTCGACGGGCAGGGTGTCCCTGAGCCGCGCGAAGCCGTCGACGAGTTCCGGTGTGTAGGTCGAGCCGCCGCCGACCACGGTGAGTTTCATAGCCAGTTCAACCCTTTACTCCGGTGAGGGTGACGCCCTCGACGAACGCCTTCTGGGCGAAGAAGAACACGAGGATCACGGGGGCCATGACCAGCACGGTGGCGGCCATGGTGAGGTTCCAGTCGGTGTGGTGGGCGCCCTTGAAGGACTCCAGGCCGTAGGACAGCGTCCAGGCGCCGGGGTTCTCCGAGGCGTAGATCTGCGGCCCGAAGTAGTCGTTCCAGGCGTAGAAGAACTGGAAGAGGGCGACGGCGGCGATGCCCGGCTTCGCCATGGGCAGCACGACCCGCAGCAGGGTGCGCAGGTCGCCGCAGCCGTCCACCTTCGCCGCGTCCAGGTACTCGTTCGGGATCGTCATCAGGAACTGGCGCAGCAGGAAGATGGAGAACGCGTCGCCGAACGCCATGGGGACGATCAGCGGCCACAGCGTGCCCGACAGGTCCAGCTGTTTCGCCCAGAAGAGGTACATCGGGATGACGACCACCTGCGGGGGCAGCATCATCATCGAGATCACCAGCATGAGCGACAGGTTGCGGCCCCGGAAGCGGAACTTGGCGAGCGCGTACGCCACCGGGATCGAGGACACCACGGTCAGCACGGTGCCGAGACCGGCGTACAGCAGCGTGTTCTTCCACCAGGTGAGGAAGCCGGGCGTGTCGAAGACCTTGCGGTAGTTGCCCCACTCCCAGGTGTGCGGGACCAGGTCCCGGCTGAGGGCCTGGCTGTCGCTCATCAGCGAGGTCAGGAACACGAACACGAACGGCAGCGTGAAGAACAGCGCGGCGGCCACGCCGAGCGCGTGGACCGCGATCCACTCCAGCGCCGCCCGGCGCCGGGCGGCGCGCTCGGCGCCGGTGACGAGCGGCGCCGGCTTCACCGGCTGCTCCAGAACTTGCGTCATGGTCAGTCACCTGCCTGGATCAGGCCGCCCCGGCGCCGCATCAGCAGCGCGGTGAACGCCATCGACAGGGCGAACAGCACCAGCGCCACCACACACGCCGAGCCGTAGTCGAAGCGCTGGAAGCCGAGGTTGTAGACGAGCTGGGGGAGGGTGAGCGTGGACTTGTCGGGGTAGCCGGGCTCGAACTGGGTGCCGGCGCCCTGGATCACGCCGGAGGCGACCTTCCCGGCCACCAGCGGCTGGGTGTAGTACTGCATGGTCTGGATCACGCCGGTGACGACGGCGAACATCACGATCGGGGAGATGTTCGGCAGGGTCACGTACCGGAACCGCTGCCAGGCCGAGGTGCCGTCCAGCTCCGCCGCCTCGTACTGCTCCGTCGGTACGTCGAGCAGCGCGGCCATGAAGATGACCATCAGGTCGCCGACGCCCCACAGGGCCAGCAGGGTCAGCGCCGGCTTGGACCAGGTGGGGTCGTTGAACCAGCCCGGCGCCGGCAGCCCGGCCTTCTCCAGGAGTGAGTTCACCGGGCCGGTGCCGGGGTTGAGCAGGAACGCGAAGGCCATGGTGGCCGCGACCGGCGGGGCGAGGTACGGCAGGTAGAACAGGGTGCGGAAGACGCCCGTACCGGTCTTGATCTTGGTGATGAGCAGTCCGACGCCCAGCCCGAAGAGCACCCGCAGGCTCACCATGATCACGACCAGCCAGAGCGTGTTGCGCAGGGCGGGCCAGAACAGCGGGTAGTGCTCGAAGACGTACGTCCAGTTCTTCCCGCCGCTCCACGTCGGCGGCCGGAAGCCGTCGTAGTGCATGAAGGAGAAGTAGACCGTGGAGATCAGCGGGTAGGCGAAGAAGACCGCGAAGCCGATGAGCCACGGGGACATGAAGGCGAGCGTGCGCAGGGCCGAGCGCCGGCGTTTCGACGCGAGGGTCACGGCGGTCATCACTGGGCCTGCGCGATGTCCGTGTCGATCTGCGCGGCCGTCTTCTTCAGCCCGGCCCTGAGATCGGTGACCTTGCCGCTCTCGTAGTCGTAGCCGAACTGCTGGATCGTCACCAGGTACACACCGCCGTTGACCGAGGCGGGGGTCGTGGTGGAGTCCGGGTCGGCGGCGATGTCCAGGAAGGTCTTGAACCGCGGGTCGTACTTCAGCTTCGGCGACTTCAGCGCGGCCAGCGTGGAGGGCACGTTGTGGATGTCGTTGGCGAAGCCGACCACCGCGTCCGTGTCCGTGGTCATGTACTTCACCAGTTCCCAGGCCGCGTTCTGCTTGTGGCTGGTGGCGGCGATGCCCGCGATGGTGCCGGTGATGTAGCCCTTGCCGTACTGGTCGGCCTGGTCGTCCGGGACCGGCAGTGGAGCGGTCCCGATCTCGAAGTCCGGCTTCGCCTCCTCGGCCATGCCGAGCCGCCACTCGCCGTCGAGCTGCATGGCGACCTGGCCGGTGTGGAAGGGGTGCTTGGGGCCCCACTCGTCGCCCAGCGTGGCGCGGAACCTCTCCAGCTTCTCAAATCCGCCGAGTTCGTCCACGAGCTTCTTCTGGAGCGTGAAGCCCTTCGCGAAGGCCGGGTCCTTGGCGAGGTTCGACTTGCCGTCCTTGTCGAAGTACGTCGGCGAGAACTGGCCGAGGTAGTGCTCGGTGGTGGACTCCCAGCCGTGGTAGTTCGGCATGAACCCGAGCTGCTTGTACCCGCTGCCCTGGGGGATCGTCAGCTTCTTGGCGTCGGCCTCGAATTCGGACCAGGTCTTCGGCGGACGCGCGATGCCCGCCTTCTCGAACGCCGTCTTGTTGTAGTAGAGCCCGTACGCGTCACCGAGCAGCGGCACCGTGCAGCGGTTGCCGTCGAACCGGGTGTACTCGTTCATCGGCTTCGGGAACGTCTTCTCCGGGTCGATCCCGGACTTCTTGAAGAACGGGTTCAGATCCACCAGCGCGCCCGAGGAGCAGAACTTGCCCACGTTGTTGGTGGTGAACGACGAGATCACGTCCGGGGCCTTCTCGCCACCGGCCCGCAGCGCCTGGTTGATCTTGTCGTCGGTCATGTTGCCGACGACGTTCACGTGGATGTTGGGATGCGCGTGCTCGAAGCCGGCGACCAGCGACTTGACGGCCTTCACCTCGTTCGGCGCGCTCCAGGCGTGCCAGAAGTTGATCGTCGTGTCCTTCGAGGGATCGTCCGTGGCACCGGAGTCGGACTGGCCGGTACACGCGGCGGTGAGGAGCACGGCGGAGGCGGTCAGGGCAAACACCGCTTTTCGGGCGACTCCGGGTATGGCTGTGGGCATGGCGAGGTCTCCCAGGGGGACGGGTCGGGAAAGAGGGGGCGCTCAGCGCGAGGTGTCGAAGACCTCGTCGCGGGTGGCGGCGAGCGCGGACTCCAGCGCGCCGCGCAGCACGGGGTGTTCGTGGACGTCGCCGACGACCAGCCGGGGCCGGGCCGCGGCCAGCTCCTCCAGCTCGGCCTGGACGAGGGCGCGCAGCACCTCGCCGCCGGCCGTCAGGGCGGAGCCGCTCAGGACGACGAGTTCGGGATCGAGGACGGAGACGAGCGAGGCGAGACCGGTGGCCAGCCGGGTGGCGTAGGTCCGCAGCAGTTCCCGGTGCGGACCGCCCGCGTGGTCGGCGGCGCGGGCGACGAGCAGGGTGGCGGCTTCGGTGTACGGCCCCGGGGGCACGTCCTCGACACCGAGTTCCCGGGCCAGCTTCGGCAGGGCCTGGGAGCCGGCCAGCTCCTGGTAGCCGCCGCTGTTGGCCTTGGTGACCTGCCGGACCAGCGGGGTGCCCGGTACCGGCAGGAAGCCGACCTCGCCGGCGCCGCCGGTCCAGCCGCGGTGCAGCCGGCCGCCGAGGACCAGGGCGGCGCCGAGGCCCTCCTGGTTCCACAGCAGCACGAAGTCCGCGTGGCCGCGGGCCGCGCCGAGCCGCTGCTCGGCGATGGCGACGAGGTTGACGTCGTTCTCGTACTCGACCGGCATCGGCAGGGCCGCCGCGAGGTCGTCGAGCAGCGCGGGGGAGTGCCAGCCCGGCAGGTGGGAGGCGTAGCGCAGTCGTCCGGTGTTGGGGTCGAAGGCGCCGGGCGTGCCGATGACCAGCCGGTGCACGTCGGACCGGGCGAGCCCGGCGGCCTTGACGGCGCCGTCGAGGGCGTCGGTGACCTGCCGGACGACGGGGTGCGCCGGGCGCCGGCCGGGGGTGGGCAGCTCGTACTCGCCGACCGTGCGGCCGGTGATGTCGGCGACGGCGGCCCGGATGCGGTGCGGGGTGACGTCGAGCCCGGCGGCGTACGCGGCCGTGGGGTTGACCGCGTAGAGCTGGGCGTTGGGACCCGGCCGGCCCTCGCTGGTGCCGGTGGCCCGGACCAGTCCGGCCGCCTCCAGACGGGCCAGCAGCTGGGAGGCGGTGGGCTTGGACAGGCCGGTGAGCTTGCCGATCCGGGTGCGCGACAGCGGCCCGTGCTCCAGCAGCAGGTCCAGGGCGGCGCGGTCGTTCATGGCGCGCAGGACGCGCGGGGTGCCCGGCGTACCGGCGGTTCCTGCCATGGGGTGCGACACCTGCCTTTCCAGCCGCCCAGCTTTTCAGTGACCTGGGCATGACGTCCAGTCTTGATCAACGGCCGCCCGGGAGATCACTGTTAGGAAACTTTCCTATTGGGGTGGGAGGAACGTAAGCCGAGGACGAAGGGGGCGTCAATAGACAACGCCCCCGAGGCAACAGAGTCGTTACCTCGGGGGCGTCGCGGTACGGGGAGCGCCCGGAGTCACTTCACGGTCACGTGGTCACCGGCGGACGTCTTCGCGCCCGTGGTGGCCGTACCGGCGAAGACGAAGCGGTAGGTGCCGCTCTTGCCCGCCTTCACCGTGGTGGACAGGGCGCCGCCGGTGCCGGACGTGATCGTCCTGACGTTCGCGTACGCGCCGCCGTCCGCCTTGAACTGGAGGACGACCTTCTGGCCCTTGTACCCGGTGTACGTGCCGGTCGCCCAGGTGGCGCGGGTCAGCTTGCCCTTGACGGTCAGCGTCCGGCCCTTGACGACGGGCTCCGGGGCGGCGTTCACGGTCAGCCGGGCGGCGCGCTTGATCTGCACCGACGCGAGGTTGCCCCACATGGTGAGGTCGTACTCGCTGTGCAGGTAGTCGTCGGAGGCGCTGCCGTCGCTGTGCGCGTAGACGCCGGCGGCCTTCCAGGTGCCGGCGTCGGCGGCCTCGTACAGCTCCTGGTCCGGAACGGCGGTGATCGTCTCGGTGCAGTCCTCGGTGACGGTCGTCTCCGTCGTGGCGGTGGGGGCGCAGACGGGCGCCTTGCGCGGGCCCAGCTCGTTGTCGGGCGACTTGAGCGTGCCGCGGTACAGCAGCACGCCCTGCGCCGTCTTCTCCTGGTCGATGACCAGGTCCTTCGGCCGGGTCAGGGTGTACGACACCGGCACGTTCACCGCCTTGGTGGTGCCGACCACGATCGGCTTGCCCTTGTTCACGGTCACACCGGTGAACGTCAGGTCCGGCGTGCCGGCCGCCGACGCGGCGGGCGCGGCCAGGCCGGCGAGGGCCAGGGCGCCGGACAGGGCGGTGCCGATGGCGAGCTTGCGCATGTTTCCCCACATTCGACACGGGCCCCCGGGCGGCGTCGCGCTCCAGAACAAGGACCCGTTGTGGGGGCGACCCTAGACGATCACCGGATGCGGAGGGAACGTGGGGTTCCTGTGAAGTCGATCTGTGTTCGGGCGAGGGTCAAGGGCGCGTCACGAGTGCGTCATGGAGGTGGTTTTCGCTGGTCACGGGGCCCTGCATTCGGGCGGCGAACGGACGTGGGGGGATGGGGCAAGTGGGGATGGTCGACGGGAGGCTGCTCTGGAGGCTGTGGCTGGTCACGATGTCCGGCTTCGCGCCCTTGCCGGCGACGGTGGGCCTGAGCGACGTCGTGGACGCGGATCTGTCCCGGTCGCTCGCCGAAGACCTCGTCGTCACCCTGCTCGTGTGGGCCGTCTTCAGTCTGCTCGCCGCCCTCTACGTGTACGCGGCCCTGGTCCGCCGGGCGCGGGGCACCGGTGTCCCGGTCACCGTGGACGCCCTCCGGGCCACGCAGGAGCGGGCGTTCCCGGCGGGTCAGGCGGAGCGGCTGCGGGCGAGGATCGCCGCGTCCGAGCGGGCGTACGACGTGACGGGCGGGGCAGGGGCGTGGGACTTCCAGTGGCGCCCGTTCCGCGGCCGGCACGCCGTCACCGGCTCCCTGACGGTGGACCGGTCGTCGGGTGAGGCCCGGGTCCTGCTGCGCGCGGACCAGGGACTGACGGACATGCCGGGGCAGCGCAGGGCGAGCGCGTTCGTGGCGCTGTGCCAGGTGACGAGGCTGGGGGAGACCGGGTGAGAGGCGGCCGGACGGCGGTGGCGGTCGCGCTGCCGCTGGGAGCGGTGGCGTGCACGGCACGGCAGCCGCGTCAGCTTGGGGCGGCGCCCTCATAGGTACGGAACTTGGGGCCGGTGTCGGTCTCGTGGTTCGTGGAGGTGACTTCGCCGACCAGGGCGAGCATGTCGATGGGGTACCAGCCGGGATGCGCGGCGAAGTGCGCCTCGTCCGTACTCGTCGGCTCGCGGCGCATGACGTAGAAGTCGGGGATGACCAACGCTGTCGTGTCGTGGGCCGGGTCGGCGAACCGGAAGCCGTTGCCGATGCCGGCATGAGGGACCGCTGCCGACCGGAGCTGGAAGCACGGCGACAGAGCCATGTCGCTGTGCCCGTCACCGGGCGGCGCCAGCGGTACGTAAGCCCGGCCTTCGATGAACTCGGGGCGTACGGGCATGGGGGAGACCGTCTCGTACGCCGCCAGGAGCTGGACGGGGTCCATCCGGGCCATGGGGTCCGGCTCCCCAGGGTGGTCGGTATTCATGGCCGGAACGATGGGGCACCCCGCGCGCTCCCCGCGCCGGAATGCCCCGCCCGTTCACTCGAACGTGTGTGCCGAACCGTTCCGTTACTTCCCCGGGGGCGCCGAGCGCTGCGGGACTATCGGGGTGGCCGCCGCCGACTGCGGGGATTCCGCGTCGGAGTACACCACCGGGGCCGCGACCGCGGCCGTCGGGTCGGGGGCGTCCTGCTGGTCCTCGACGGCCGTCGCACCGCCCACGATGCGGATGCTCGCCGCGTCGAACGCCCGCTTGATCCGCCAGCGCAGCTCCCGCTCCACCGTGACCGACTTGCCCGGCATCGTCCTGGCCGAGACCCGGACCACCATGGAGTCGATCAGCACGGAGTCCAGTCCGAGCACCTCGATCGGGCTCCACAGCAGCTCGTTCCAGGGCTCTTCCTTGCCCATCTTCTCGGCGACCTCGACCAGCGTGGCCTTCACCCGGTCCAGGTCCTCGTTCGCCCGCACGGTCACGTCGACCCCGGCCGTCGCCCAGCCCTGGGACAGGTTGCCGATCCGCTTGACCTCGCCGTTGCGGACGTACCAGATCTCCCCGTTGTCGCCGCGCAGCTTGGTCACGCGCAGCCCGACCTCGATCACCTCGCCGGTCGCCACACCCGCGTCGATCACGTCCCCGACGCCGTACTGGTCCTCCAGGATCATGAACACGCCGGACAGGAAGTCCGTGACCAGGTTGCGCGCGCCGAAACCGATCGCCACGCCCGCGACACCGGCCGACGCCAGCAGCGGCGCCAGGTTGATCTTGAAGGTGCCCAGCACCATCAGCGCGGCCGTGCCGAGGATCAGGAAGCTCGCCACCGACCGCAGCACCGAACCGATCGCCGCCGCCCGCTGCCGCCGCCGCTCGGCGTTCACCAGCAGCCCGCCCAGCGCACTGCCGTCCACCGCCTGCACGGTGCGGTTCATCCGCTCGATCAGCTTGGTGATCGCCCGCCGCACCACCGCCCGCAGTGCCACCGCCACGACCAGGATCAGCAGGATCTGAAGACCCATCGCGAGCCACGTCGACCAGTTCTGCTCGACCCAGCTCGCCGCGTTCGTCGCGCTCTCCTGGGCGTCCTGGAGCGTCGGCACGGCCGGGGCCGACGATCCCGACGGCGACGGCGAAGGAGACGGCGATGCGCCGGCGGCCAGGACGGCGGCGGGCAGGGACGACACGGCAGGTACCTCCCAGGTGCTGCGCGGTCCGTACCGGCGGGCGGTCAAGGTCACGAAAAGGTCACCGGACGGACAGGACCACCACACTAACGGGGCATTGTGTATGCCCCGTGCCGATCCGCACAGGAGGCGTGCAGGAGAGACGCGGCTCACGCGGGCTTGAACAGGCCATGATCCGGGGGATGAATGAGGGTGTGGTCGAAAACACTCCCAGCCCGTTACCGGGACATGGTGGCGCGTTCACCAGGCATGAGGAGAGACTGACCTCAGATCGTCCCGGCGCGAGCCACGCGCCGCCGACGCCCAAGGAGGCACCCGTGCCGCATGTCCTGGTCCTCAACGCGTCGTACGAGCCGCTCGGCGTCGTACCGCTCCGCCGCGCGCTCGTCCTCGTCCTGGAGAACAAGGCAGTCTCCCTGGAGGAATCCGGCGCCTATATGCACAGCGCAACCGTCACCCTCCCCGCACCCAGCGTGGTCCGGCTCAAGCGATTCGTCCGGGTCCCCTATCGGGGGCCTGTTCCTCTGACCCGCCGTGCGCTGTTCGCGCGCGACGGGGGCCGGTGCATGTACTGCGGTGGCGTCGCAACCAGCGTCGACCACGTCATCCCGCGCAGTCGCGGGGGCAAGCACGTCTGGGACAACGTGGTGGCGTCCTGCCGCCGCTGCAACCACGTCAAGGCCGACCGTCACCTCGTGGAACTGGGCTGGCGGCTGCGGCACAAACCGGCTCCGCCGACGGGGCTGGCCTGGCGGATCATCGGCACGGGGCATCGTGACCCGCGCTGGTTGCCGTACTTGCAGCCGTACGGCGCGGACGACGCCCTGGCCCGGATCGACGGCATCTCCGCCTAGTCGGTCCGGGCCGGTGTGTCCGCGCCTGCGTCGGTGGCCGTGGGCGCGTGGGGCGCCTGCGCGCGGCTCCCCGCGCCCCTTCAGGCCGGCTCCGCGCCCCGGAGCTCAGCCCCGGGGCCCGTCCGGGCGGGCGCCGCGCGCCGCGTACAGGGCCGCGCCCACCGCGAACGCGGCCAGGGCCACCGCCCAGGCGCCCGGCTGGGCGCCCGGCTGCATCGGCCAGGCCCACACCGTGCCCGCGCGGCCACGGGCGGCGGAGGAGCCCAGGTAGACGGCGGACACGTAGGCGAACGCGGGGAGCCAGCTCAGGCGGGCGCCCAGGAGGACGGCCGCCGTCGCGGTGACGCCCGTGCAGCCCAGGGTGTTGCGGATGACGGCGGGCGGGCCGAAGGTGTCCGCGTGGCCGAGCACGGCCGGGACGACCAGCAGGGCCGCCAGTGCGGTCAGGGCCGTCAGCTGGGCCAGCCGGCGCGGCCACCAGGGGCGTACGGCCGTGCGGTCCAGTTCGTCCGAGGCGCTGTACAGGCTCGCGCCGATCACCGCCGACGCCAGCAGCGGCGCCAGCGCGACGATCGGCACCCGGCGGTCGGGATCGAGGTAGGCGTCCAGCCGGCCGGCCGCCCACAGGGCGAAGGCGGCGGTGCCGAGGAGCGCGGCCAGCGTGGCGGGCAGCGCCCGGGAGCGGGCGTACAGCAGGGGTCCGGTCACAGGGCCGGCACCTCCTTCGAGTCGAGTCCGGTCACAGGGCCGGCACCCCCTCGGCGTCACAGTCGGCGCGGGCCGCGAAGTAGGCCGACAGCCACTCCCGGCGGGTCCGCTCGTCCATGCCGGCCAGCCTCGCCCGGGCGGCGCGGCGCTCGCGCAGGTCGGCGCGCCGGGTCGCGTCGCCCCGGGCGTCGTTCTCGTCGATCGCCTTCCGCGCCGCGGTCGGCGCGAGGTAGTACTCCACCGCGTCGTCCGCCCTGAGCGCCCCCCGGGCCGTCCGGGTCTGCCCGGGACAGTCGTAGCCCTCCAGCGCGGCGACGGCCTCCCACGCGAACTGCTCCGGATCGGTCAGCCGCCCCCGTACGGCCGACCAGCCCAGCGGGGTGATGCCCGGCAGCCGGGCCTCGTCGGCGCGCGGGGCGCCGCCGTGGTCCGCCCACCGCACCGGCAGGTTCCGCACGCCGTGCAGCTTCTCCGTGACCCCCGACAGCGCGTCGCTGACCTGCGGGAGCATCCCGGCGTACCGGGCGTTGACGCACACCGCCGGCGTGGTGGAGGTGTCGCACACCTGACGGCGGGCGATCGGATCGGCGTGCCACAGGCCGTTCCCGGTCTGCCCGAGCAGCGTGCCCGCGGCCAGCGCGGCGGCCAGCGGCAGCAGGGCCGTCACCCGGCGCCGGGCCGCGTACGCCAGCGCCGCGGCGACCGCCAGCCCGCCCGTCCACACCGCCATGGCCCACGGCTGCCACCACACGGGCAGCCCGCCGGCGAAGGGCGGGACGGTCGGACTCAGGACCCGGCCGGGGGTCGAGTCGTCGACCGTCACCATCCCGAGGCCCACATAGCCGGCCATCGCGAGCAGCGGCGCCGCGAGCCGCGTCGGCACCGCCCGGCCCACCACGTGCCCGGTCAGCGCGCCCGCCGCCATGGCGACCGTGTCCCCGGGCAGCAGCGCCAGGTGGGGACGGTCGCCCTGGGCGTAGGGCCAGGTGGCGAGGTGGGCCAGGGCCACGGCCAGCAGGTAGCCCGCGGCCACCCAGACCGTCACGGGCAGCGCCGCGGCCAGCAGACGGACCAGCGGCGGCCGTACGGTCGTCCCCCACAGCTCCTCGGTACGGCGCCGGCGCTCCCGGCCGCCCTGCCAGCAGCCCGCCGCCACGGCCAGCGGAAGGGTGATCAGCATCGCCGAGTGCACCTGGCCGGCGGTCTCCGACCACCCGCCCTGCCACTGGTCCGCCTTCGCCCACAGCGTCACGCCGAGCGTCAGCAGTACGGCGGCCCCGGCCCAGGGCGCGAAACCCCGCACCCACTCGGCGCGCAGCGGGTGCGGCGCACGCGGGGCCGCCTCAGGCCCGGTGACGTGTTCGGTGACGAGGGTCATCGCACCGCCTCCCGCGCACCCGGCGCGCGGTGCGCCCGCAGCGCCGCCGTGTACCCGCGCTCGATCGGATGGTCGCCCGGCCCGTCCGACGCCTCACCGAGCCGGGTGAGCGCCTCGGGCGTGCCCCGGTACGCGATCCGGCCCGCGTCCAGCAGGGTGACCTCGGTGCAGGCGGCGGCCACGTCCTCCACCAGGTGGGTGGAGACCACCACCGTCGCCGAGGCGCCCAGCGCGCGCAGCAGTTCGCGGAACTCCACCCGCTGCTCCGGGTCCAGACCCGCGGTCGGTTCGTCCAGCAGCAGCACGGCGGGGTCGTTGACGATGGCCTGCGCGATGCCGACCCGGCGGACCATGCCGCCGGACAGCGTCCGGACCTTGGCGTCGATGCGGTCCGCGAGGCCGACCCGGGCCACCGCCCGCTCCACGGCCGCCGGCACGTCCGCCGCCGGCATCTCCTTCAGCCAGGCCACGTACGCCACGAACTCCCGCACGGTGAAGCCCGGGTAGTAGCCGAACTCCTGCGGCAGATAGCCCAGCCGGCGCCGCACCCCGGCCAGCCCGCGGTGCCCGGCGGTGTCCGCACCGAGCAGCTCCACCCGGCCGGCGTCCGGCCGCGCCACCGTGGCCAGCACCCGGATCAGCGAGGTCTTCCCGGCCCCGTTCGGCCCCAGCAGCCCGTGCACACCCGTGCCGAGCACCAGGTCGAGCGAATCGAGGGCGAGCGTCTTGCGGTGCCGGACCCGCAGGCCGGTCACACGTATGGAACTCATCGTCTCTCCAGGGGAGGGCACGGGGACCCGTCGGCGGGTCCCGGGGTGCGGTCGGGGGCGCGCGTGGGCGCGGCGCCGGCCAGGGGTGTCAGGGGTGGGTCGACCGGTGGTCATGCGGTGTGGCCGGAAGCGACCGGGGTGGCAGCCCCTGGTCAGCGTGGCTGCGGTGCGGGGTTCGCCGGGGGAAGCGGTGGGGGTGCCGTCACGGGCGCAGCGGGCGGTCGTACGCCGGACGCCGCGCCGTCAGCAGGGCCGCGCTCAGGACGGCCGCCGCCGCCCACGCGCCCTGCGCGGCGACGCCGTCCAGGCAGCGGGAGAGCTGCTCGGCCAGCCGCAGGGTCGCCGCACCGCCCGGCGCGCCGGCCATCGGTGCCAGGACGGCGCACAGCCAGCCGCCGCCCGTCACCCCGGCCGCCGCCCGGCACCCGACGAAGGAGGCCAGCGCCAGCGAGGCCAGCGCCAGTGCCAGCCCGGGCAGCAGCCAGGCCGCCGCGGCCGGGGCGCCGGAGGCGGGCAGCAGCAGTCCGGTGAGGGTCAGCAGCGGCAGGCTCACCGCGAGCACGGCGACCGTCCGGGTGAGCGCGAGCCGCAGCCCGCCGCCCGGTGTGGCCGCGGTGACCTCGTGCAAGGGGTCCGCGTGCGGTCCGTAGGACAGGGCGACCCCGGCGACGGGCACCACGGGGGCGATGGCCAGCAGCAGCGCGCGTGCCCCCGGGAACCCGGCCCCGTACGACAGGGCCAGCGCGGCCACGGCCACGCCCAGCACGGCCGGCAGCCAGGCCCCGCGCACGGCGGGCCCGGCGGCCCACAGCAGCCGGGCGAGCCGCGACACCACGGGCCGTCCGCCGAGCACCGCTTGCGTCGGTCCGGCCGCCCCCGCCGAAGGCGTCATCGCCGCCCGGCCGGGCACCGCTTCCTCCGATACGGCGGCCCCCGGCGCCGACTCCAGCACCGCCGCCCGTACCGCCGCCAGCACCGTCCCCGCCGCCGTGCCGCCGACCGCGGCCGACACCCGGGACGCGCACCGCGCGCAGTCCTCCACGTGTTTCTCCAGGGACCAGGCGTCCGGCTCCGGCAGGGTGCCCTCGGCGTAGCGGGTCGCCTGGTCGTCGCCGACGTGCCACGGGTGGCTGTCGCGGTGGGTCATGCCGTGCCTCCCAACGGGGACGGGTTCAGCTGGGCCAGGGCCTCGCGCAGTTCCGCGCGGGCGCGGCGGGCCCGGGACTTGACCGTGCCCTCCGGGATGCCGAGGAGCCGGGCCGCCTCACGGGTGCTCAGCCCGTCGACGACCGTCGCCCGCAGCACCTCCCGCAGCTCGGGGGAGATCCGGTCGAGCGCGGTGCCCACGTCGCCGTACTCCAGACCCGCCAGCACCCGGTCCTCGGCGGACGGCGCGGCGGCGGACCCGTACCGCCCGGAGGACTCCGGCTCCGGCAGCGGTCCCGCGACCCGCGCGGCCCGCTCCTGCGCCCGCCGCGCGTCCACCAGCCGGCGCGCGGCGATCGTCCACAGCCAGCCGCCCGCCTCCTGCCCGCGGTGCCCGGCCGCCGACCGCCACACCGTGACGAACGTGTCCTGGAGCACCTCCCGCACCAGCTCGGGGTCGGCGCACCGGCGCGTCAGCCGCGCGTGCAGCCACCCGGCGTGCCGGTCGTACAGGGCGGCCATCGCCGAGGCGTCCCCCTGCGCGACGGCCCGCAACAGGGCCGCGTCCCCGCCGCTCCCGTCGTCCTTCTCCCGCTGGCCCCCCATGGGGCGGAACAGTCTCACACCCCCTCTATCGATCACCGGGGCGGCGCCGGATCACCCGGATCACCCCCGGCACCGGATTCTGCCGCGCGTGGCGGCGGGCTCACGGGGTAGGCCTGCCGTGACCCGTCCCACGCCGCAGCATCCGCGCACCGACAAGGAGGCCCCCGTGGCCGCACCGGCCCGACTCACGATCCCGGCCCAGCTCAAACCCGTGGCGGAGCCGTCCGCCGAGACCGGTACGACGCCGCTGTGCGTCTTCAGCGCGGAGAGCGCCTGCGCGCAGGCACCGCTGACCAGCGAGCCGCCGCTCCCCGACGCCGAGCCCCTGACCAGTGAGCCCCCGCTCGCCGAGGCCGCCCCGCTGACCAGCGAGTCCGACCCGGTTCCGGACTCCTTCGCGCCGGGGCTGTAGATGGCCGCGGCGCCCGACGAGCACCCCACCGAGGACCTCGCCCGGCTGGCCGGGCTGCACGGGGTCGCCACGTCCTACCGCCCCGCCCCGGACCGTACCGTCCAGGTCCCCGCCTCCGCCGTGACCGCCGCCCTCGCCGCCCTCGGCGTCGACGCGGCCGGCCCGGACGCCGTGCGCGCCGCCCTCGCGGCCCGGGAACGCGAGCTGCGCGAGCGCCTGCTGCCGCCGACGGTGGTCCAGTGGGCCGGCGCGGAACCGCCCGCCGCCCTCACCGCGCTGCCCGCCGGCACCCGGCTGCGCGTCGAGACCGAGGACGGGGCGGAACGGGACGGCGCCGGGGATCTGCCGCTCGGCGTCCACCGGCTGACCGCCACCGCGCCCGACGGGCGGACCGGTGAGGCGTGCCTCGTCGTCGCCCCGGACCGGCTGCCCGCCCCGCCCGGCCGCTCCTACGGCCTGCTCGTCCAGCTCTACTCCCTGCTCTCCCGCCGCTCCTGGGGCATGGGCGACCTCGCCGACCTCGCCGAGCTGGCCGGCTGGGCCGGACGCACCGCCGGTGCCGGGTTCGTCCAGGTGAACCCGCTGCACGCGGCCGTACCGGGCGCCCCCACCGACCCTTCCCCGTACCGCCCCTCCTCCCGCCGCTTCCCCGACCCCGTCCACCTGCGGGTCGAGGACGTCCCCGAGTACGCCTACGTCGAGGACCGCGAGCGGCTGGGCGGGCTGCTGGAGCGGGCCGGGCGGCTGCGCGCCGCCGTCCTGGACAAGGGCGCCCTCATCGACCGGGACGCGGTGTGGGAGCTGAAGCGTCAGGCGCTGGAGCTGGTCGCGCGGGTCCCCCTCGGGCCCGGCCGCCAGGCCGCCTACGACGCCTTCCGCGCCGCCCACGGCCGGGCCCTGGACGACCATGCCACCTGGTGCGCCCTCGCCGAGGTCCACGGCTCCGACTGGCACCGCTGGCCGGACGGGCTGCGCGACCCCCGCTCGGCCGCCACCGCCCGGGCGCGGGAGGAGCTCGCCGACCGGGTGGAGTTCCACACCCGTCTCGCCTGGCTCACCGACGGCCAGCTCCGCGCCGCCCAGCGTGCCGCCCGCGAGGCCGGCATGCCGGTCGGGATCGTGCACGACCTGGCCGTCGGCGTGCACCCGGCGGGCGCCGACGCCTGGGCCCAGCAGGACGTGTTCGCCGCCGGGATGTCCGTCGGCGCCCCGCCGGACGCCTTCAACGCGCGCGGCCAGGACTGGGGATTGCCGCCCTGGCGCCCCGACCGGCTCGCCGCGACCGGCCACGCCCCCTACCGCGATCTCCTGCGCGCCCTGTTCCGCTACGCCGGCGCGCTGCGCATCGACCACGTCATGGGCCTGTTCCGGCTCTGGTGGGTCCCCCAGGGCAGCCCGCCCACCGACGGCACCTACGTCCACTACGACGCCGACGCCATGCTCGCGATCCTGGCCCTGGAGGCGACCCGCGCGGGTGCCGTCGTGATCGGCGAGGACCTCGGCACCGTCGAACCCGGCGTGCGCGAGACGCTCCAGCGGCGCGGGGTGCTCGGCACCTCCGTGCTCTGGTTCGAACGGGACTGGGAGGGCGACGGCCGCCCGCTGCCGCCCGAGCGCTGGCGCGCCGACTGCCTGGCCACCGCCACCACCCACGACCTGCCGCCCACCGCCGCCCGGCTCACCGGCGACCACGTCGAACTGCGCGACCGCCTCGGCCTGCTGACCCGTTCGGCCGCCGAGGAACGCGCGGAGGCCGCCGCCGACGCCGCGGAGTGGCTCGCCCTGCTCGGCAGCCTCGGTCTGCTGGACAGCCCGGCGGCCGGACCACCCGGCTCCGACGAGGAGGAGGAGATCCGCGCCGTCCACCGCTTCCTGCTGCGCACCCCCGCCCGGCTGGTCGGGGTCTGGCTCCCGGACGGCGTCGGCGACCGCCGCCCGCAGAACCTGCCGGGCACCTGGGACCAGTACCCGAACTGGCGGCTGCCGGTCGCCGACGCCGACGGCCGCCCGGTGCCGCTGGAGGAACTGGTCGCCTCGCCCCGGCTCAGGGCCCTGCTGGAGGTGCTGCGCTGAACGCCCCCCGCCCCCGTACGGGCACCCCGGCCGCGCGGCCCCGACGGCCGTTCGCTAACTTGATTTCCGTGGACAAGAAGAACGCCCTGCGCGCCGGCGCCCTGGCCGCCGGTACGACGCTGATGATGCTGCTCATGTCGTCCCCCGCGCTCGCGCTGACCCGCGACGACGGCGACGACCCCGGCAAGGGCCTGAGCGTCATCCAGACGCTGGGCCTCTACGTCTTCGCCCCGGTGGTGCTGTTCCTGGTCATCGCCGGTCTGGTGATGGCGCTCGACAAGTCCCGGGCCAAGAAGGACACCACCTCGTCCAACATCGACGTCCAGTCCGACGCCCGGGCCAAGGCCTGAGCGACCGTCGGTCCGTTCGCCGGGGGCGCCGCTCCTCCCGCCGGTACGCGCGCACGCCGTACCCGCCCGGGACCGGCGCCCCCGGCGTTTTCGTGAGCGTCCCGCCGCGGCCCTAGTCGGCCGTCGCGTCCAGTAGCTTCCGCAGCAGGCCGGCCAGGTGGCCGGCCTCTTCGGCGTCCAGGGCGGACAGGGCGGCGCTCTCTTGGGCCAGTCCGGCGCCCACCGCCTCGTCGATCAGCCGCAGCCCCTCCTCGGTGAGGGTGACCCGCAGGCCGCGCCGGTCGTGCGGGTCGGGGGAGCGGCGCAGCAGTCCCGCGCCCTCCAGCTTGTCGAGCCGGCCGGTCATCCCGCCGGTGGTGAGCATGAGCGTGGCCGACAGCTCGCGGGGCGAGAGGGTGTACGGCTCGCCGGACCGGCGCAGGGTGGCCAGGACGTCGAACTCGCCGCGGGAGATGCCGTAGGGCTTGTACGCCCTCTCCATCCGGTCGCCCATGGTGCGGGAGAGCCGGAAGATCCGGCCGAAGACCTCCATGGCCCGGGTGTCCAGGTCGGGCCGCACACGCGCCCACTGCTCGATGATCGCGTCGACGGGGTCCGCGGGCTGTGGCTGCATGCGGAGAGTATCGACGGCAATCCGCTCGCCCGCAAGAAAGCCACTTGACGCTAAGTAGCTTAGAGCTAAGCTACTTAGCAGTGAGCCGAGCCGCCATAGGCACCCACGCCCTCGGAAGGGGCCCTCCCATGCCGACCCGTCCCCTCACCCCGGTCATCGCCGTCACCGCCCTCGCCCCCGTCTCCTGGGGCACCACCTACGCGGTCACCACCGAGTTTCTGCCGCCGGACCGCCCCCTGTTCACGGCCCTGGCGCGGGCCTTGCCCGCCGGGCTGCTGCTGCTCGCGCTCACCCGGGTGCTGCCGCGCGGTGCCTGGTGGGCCAAGGCGGCCGTGCTCGGCGCGCTGAACATCGGCGCGTTCTTCCCCCTGCTGTTCGTCGCGGCGTACCGGCTGCCCGGCGGGATGGCCGCGGTCGTCGGCTCGGCCGGACCACTGTTCGTCGTCGGGCTCTCCGCCCTGCTCCTCGGTCGGCGGCCGGCCCCGCGCACGCTGCTCACCGGGCTGGTGGCCGCGTTCGGCGTCAGCCTCGTCGTGCTGAAGGGGGCCGGCGCGCTCCACCCCGTCGGCGTCCTCGCGGCCCTCGCGTCCACCGCCGCCATGGCCGCCGGCACCGTGCTGACCAAGCGCTGGGGCCGCCCGGACGGCGTCGGTCCGCTCGCGCTCACCGGCTGGCAGCTCACCGCGGGCGGCCTGCTCATCGCCCCGGTCGCCCTCCTGGCCGAGGGCGCTCCGCCCGCCCTCGACGCCCGTGCCACCGGCGGCTACCTCTACCTCGCCCTGGCCAACACGGCCGTCGCCTACTGGCTCTGGTTCCGCGGCATCGGCCGGCTCCCCGCCACCCAGGCCGCCTTCCTCGGCCCCCTCTCCCCGCTGGCCGCGGCGGTCGTCGGCTGGGCGGCCCTCGGCCAGACGCTCACCCCGGTACAGCTCGCGGGCATGGCGCTGGCGTTCGGGGCGACGGTGGCGGGGCAGTTCGGAGGCGGGCGAGGGCCGTCCACCGGACGGAGGCCGCGGCCGGGCGGTCACGGTCCGTCGCTGTCCGAGATGCTGACTCACCGAGGCCCGGTTAGCGTGAAGTAAAAGGGCCGCGATCAGGGGTGTGCCCGCCGCAGGCGGCGAGTGCCCTGGATCAACGGGGCCGGCAGCCGTTGTGGCCAGGGCTGCTGCTCGTCCCCCGCGGCATCGCCTATGACCGCGCCGTGCCACGTTCGCACCGCGGCCGCGGCCATCGCCCCCGGACCGGAAACCCCGTGAGGGCGTGGAAGGAAGGTAGCCCATGACAGCACGTAGCGTGAGGCGTCTCTTCGCGGTATCCGCCGCCGGCGTCCTCCTGGCGGGTGGTGCCGCGATCGGTACGGCGGGTACGGCCTCGGCGGCCACCCCGCACCAGGTCACGACCAACCGCGGCTGCTTCGACCGCGGCTTCGGGTTCAACAACTGCTACGGCAACGGCTTCTACAACGGCTTCCGCAACGGCTTCTACGGCTCGGGCTTCGTCCCCGGCTTCGGCGGCGGTGGCGTCGTGGTGGTCGTCGTCAACTGACAGCCGATCCCACCCCCGAACCGCTGAACCCACCCCGTTGCCGGGCGGGACCCCATCCCGCCCGGCATCGGCATGCCGCGCTCCGCGGACAGGTCACTCCGGCGGGAGCCGGGCAGCCGCAACCGCCTCGTGGCGGCCACGGTCACCCGATCCGCATCTCGTAACGCAACCGCTGTCTGTGCGCCGGCATGACCATCAGGTCGACTTGTATGGGCCGGTCGCCGCCGTCCAGCGTGACCCTGCTGAGCTTGAGGACCGGCTCGTCCGGTTCCAGGCGCAAGGCGTCGCGCTCCTGCGCACTCGGCAGCCGAGCGGTCACGTCCTCACGCACGCGCCTGCCGACGTGGCCGAGTTCCGCGAGCAGGGTCACCGCTCCGCCAGGGATCCTGCCTCTCTCGGCGAGACGGGTTCCCCGGGCGATGTCGGCGGGGTAGTACGTGTCCGTCAGCTCGCAGGGCTCGTCGTCGAGCTGAATGATGCGGCGGCGCACCACGACCGTCTCTCCCGCGGGCAGCCCGAGGAGGGCGGCGACCTCTTCCGGCGCGGGCACTTCACCGGCCCGCACGATGCGCTGGGTGCCCTTGCCGCCGCGCGCCGCGGCCTCGGCTCTCCAGGCGTCGGACTGCCCCTGCTTCGGTGGTGTCAGATACGGCATCGAGGTGCTGACCCACGCGCCGTCGCTCACGGTGTCCTCCTCCGTCCGGAGCGCGCAGAGGCGCCCGGTGTGGCACCGGGCGCCCCCGTCGTCGTACCGGCGGTTACCCGGCGGAGCCCGCCGCGTCCGCCGCCTGGGCCTTCAACGCCCGCTCGATGCCCGCGCGGGACTCCGAGACGAGGCGGCGCAGGGCCGCGGTCGGCTCGGCCGAGGCCAGCCAGGCGTCCGTCTTGGCCAGGGTCTCCTCGGAGACCTGGACGGACGGGTAGAGGCCGATCGCGATCTGCTGGGCGATCTCGTGCGAACGGGAGTCCCAGATGCCCTTGACGACCTCGAAGTACTTGTCCGTGTACGGCGCGAGCAGCTCCCGCTGGTCGGTCTGCACGAAGCCGCCGATCACGGCCTCCTGCACCGCGTTCGGCAGCTTGTCGGAGTCGATGACCGAGGACCAGGCCTCCGCCTTCGCCTCCGGCGTCGGGCGGGCCGCGCGGGCGGTGGCCGCGTGCCGCTCGCCGGCCGCCGTCTTGTCCCGCTCGTACTCGCCCGCGATCTCCGCCTCGTCGTACCGGCCGACGGCCGCGAGCCGCTGGACGAACGCCCAGCGCAGCTCGGTGTCCACGGCCAGGCCCTCGACGGTCTGCGTGCCGTCGAGCAGGGCCTCCAGCAGGTCGAGCTGCTCCGGGGTGCGCGCGGTCGCCGCGAAGGCACGTGCCCAGGCCAGCTGGTGGTCGCTGCCCGGCTCGGCCGCGCGCAGATGGGCCAGCGTGGCGTCGGTCCAGCGGGTCAGCAGGGCCTCGCGGGCGGTCGGGGCGGCGTACAGGTCGATGGCCAGCTTGACCTGGCGGTGCAGGGACTGCACCACGCCGATGTCGGACTCCTTGCCGATGCCCGACAGCACCAGGGAGAGGTAGTCGCGGGTGGCCAGCTCGGCGTCCCGCGTCATGTCCCAGGCCGACGCCCAGCACAGCGCGCGCGGCAGGGACGCCTCGAAGTCGCCGAGGTGCTCGGTGACGGCCTTCAGGGACTCCTCGTCCAGGCGGACCTTCGCGTACGACAGGTCGTCGTCGTTGAGCAGGATCACCGTCGGGCGGCGCTTGCCCGTCAGCTGCGGCACGGCCGTCCGCTCCCCGTCGACGTCCAGCTCGATCCGCTCGGTGCGCACCAGCTTGCCGGCGTCGGAGAGGTCGTAGAGGCCGATCGCGATGCGGTGCGGGCGCAGGGTGGGCTCGCCCTTGGCGCCGGCCGGGAGCGCCGGGGCCTCCTGGCGGACGGCGAAGGAGGTGATCACGCCCTCGGCGTCGGTCTCCACCTCCGGGCGCAGGATGTTGATCCCGGCCGTCTCCAGCCACTTCTTCGACCAGGTCTTCAGGTCGCGGCCGGAGGTCTCCTCCAGGGCGCCCAGCAGGTCGGACAGGCGCGTGTTGCCGAACGCGTGCGCCTTGAAGTACGCCTGCACGCCCTTGAAGAACTCGTCCTCGCCGACGTAGGCGACGAGCTGCTTCAGGACGGAGGCGCCCTTGGCGTACGTGATGCCGTCGAAGTTGACGAGGACGTCGTCCAGGTCGCGGATGTCCGCCATGATCGGGTGCGTGGACGGCAGCTGGTCCTGCCGGTACGCCCAGGTCTTCATCGAGTTCGCGAACGTGGTCCACGAGTGCGGCCAGCGCGAGCCGGGGGCCGCGGCCTGGCAGGCGATGGAGGTGTAGGTGGCGAACGACTCGTTCAGCCACAGGTCGTTCCACCACTCCATGGTGACCAGGTCGCCGAACCACATGTGGGCCAGCTCGTGCAGGATGGTCTCCGCGCGGACCTCGTACGCCGCGTCGGTCACCTTGGACCGGAAGACGTACTGGTCGCGGATGGTCACCGCGCCCGCGTTCTCCATGGCGCCCGCGTTGAACTCGGGCACGAAGAGCTGGTCGTACTTCTCGAACGGGTACGCGTAGTCGAACTTCTCCTGGAACCAGTCGAAGCCCTGCCGCGTGACCTCGAAGATCGCGTCGGAGTCCAGGAACTCGGCGAGCGAGGGCCGGCAGTAGATGCCGAGCGGCACGGACTGCCCGTCCTTCTCGTACACGCTGTGCACGGAGTGGTACGGGCCGACGATCAGCGCGGTGATGTACGTCGAGATCCGCGGGGTCGGCTCGAAGACCCAGACGTTGTCCTTCGGCTCCGGGGTCGGCGAGTTGGAAATGACCGTCCAGCCCTCGGGCGCCTTCACGGTGAACTGGAAGGTGGCCTTCAGGTCCGGCTGCTCGAAGGAGGCGAAGACGCGGCGGGCGTCCGGGACCTCGAACTGGGTGTACAGGTACGCCTGGTCGTCGACCGGGTCGACGAACCTGTGCAGGCCCTCGCCGGTGTTGGTGTAGGCGCAGTCCGCGACGACCCGCAGGACGTTGGGCCCCTCCAGCAGGCCGGGCAGGGCGATCCGCGAGTCCTTGAAGACCTCGGCGGCGTCCAGGTGGTCACCGTTGAGGACCACCTCGTGGACGGCCGGGGCCACCAGGTCGATGAAGGACTCGGTGCCGCCGCGGGCGACGTCGAAGCGCACCGTGGTCACGGACCGGTAGGTACCGCCCTCCTGCGCGCCGGAGAGGTCGAGATCGATCTCGTACGAGTCAACGGTGAGCAGCTCGGCCCGCTGCTGCGCCTCTTCGCGAGTCAGGTTTGTGCCAGGCACGCGGTCATCTCCTCGTTATGTGTCGGTTGCGTCATCCTTCCATGGGATCGAGGGGGAACGCGATGTCCGTATCCCGCCGGTCGGCGCGGCGTCGCGGCGGGACGCTGGGCGCATGACCACGTACACCGCACGGCCCGTCCCGGCCGAGGTCCTCAAGGAACTGCGCACCGCCGACGACGCCGGCCGCCCCGTGGCCGCCGTGCCGGACGCGGAGGGCGGCGCCCCGCTGCGCTGCTGCCTGCGCCACAGCACGCCGGGCGAGCTGATCGCCCTGGTCTCGTACGCGCCGCTGCGCCGCTGGGCGGCCGGAACGGGCGCCGACCCGGGCGCCTACGACGAGCAGGGCCCCGTCTTCATCCACGCCGGGGACTGCCCCGGCCCGGCCGGCGACGCCCTGCCCTTCACCGGCTCCCACCGCGTCCTGCGCCGCTACTCGGCCGACGGCCGCATCCTCGGCGGCCGTCTGGTGGAGCACGCGGACGGCTTCGGCCCCGCCCTGACGGAGGCCTTCAGCGACCCGCGGGTGGCCGTGGTGCACGTGCGGGCGGTGGAGTACGGGTGCTTCCTGTACGAGGTGCGCCGGGGGTAGGCCGCACGGGTACGGCGCCCGCGGTGGCGGCGGACGCCGGGCCGCGGGCGGCACCGGGACACGGGAAAGGGGCGGCCGGGAGGGGCCGCCCCTTGCCGGGAGACGGGGGTTACTTCGCCGAGAGTTCCGCCGCCACCAGTTCCGCGATCTGGACCGCGTTCAGCGCGGCGCCCTTGCGGAGGTTGTCGTTGGAGACGAACAGGGCGAGGCCGTTGTCCACCGTCTCGTCGCGGCGGACGCGGCCGACGTACGACGGGTCCTGGCCGGCCGCCTGGAGCGGGGTCGGGATGTCGGAGAGGGCCACGCCCGGCGCCTTCGCGAGCAGCTCGGTGGCGCGCTCCGGGGAGAGCGGGCGGGCGAAGCGGGCGTTGACCTGGAGGGAGTGGCCGGTGAACACCGGCACGCGCACACAGGTGCCGGAGACCTTCAGGCCGGGGATCTCCAGGATCTTGCGGGACTCGTTGCGCAGCTTCTGCTCCTCGTCGGTCTCGTTGAGACCGTCGTCGACGAGGTTGCCGGCGAAGGGCAGCACGTTGAAGGCGATGGGGCGCCGGTAGACCTGCGGCTCGGGGAAGTCGACCGCCGCGCCGTCGTGGGTGAGCTTGTCGGCGTCGGCGGCCACCTTCTGCACCTGGCCGTGCAGCTCGGCCACGCCCGCGAGGCCCGAGCCGGACACCGCCTGGTAGGTGGCGACGACCAGCGCCTCCAGGCCGGCCTCCTCGTGCAGCGGCTTGAGCACCGGCATCGCGGCCATCGTGGTGCAGTTCGGGTTGGCGATGATGCCCTTGGGGCGGTCGGCGATGGCGTGCGGGTTCACCTCGGAGACCACCAGCGGGACCTCGGGGTCCTTGCGCCAGGCCGAGGAGTTGTCGATCACGACGGCGCCCTGGGAGGCGACCTTTTCGGCCAGCGCCCTGGAGGTCGCGCCGCCGGCGGAGAAGAGCACGATGTCCAGGCCGGTGTAGTCGGCGGTCGCCGCGTCCTCCACCGTCACGCCGTCCAGCACGGTCCCGGCGGAACGGGCCGAGGCGAACAGGCGCAGCTTCGTGACCGGGAAGTTCCGCTCCGTGAGGATCCTGCGCATGACCGTGCCCACCTGACCGGTGGCTCCGACGATTCCGACCCTCACGGCGACTCCCTCTATGTGTCTCTTGCCTGACCGGGGCATTTCCATCATGCGGCCGACCCCGGTCCACCTGTCCAATTCTTTGTCCCGCGTGCCCGAGGAGTGGGACACGAGCACCCGGCGGATGGTTCCGGAGCTTCACGGAACACCCGGCCGAGCTGGAGGAATTCCCTCCGCCGGGGGCCCGCGCCGGAAGCTGTGCTGTCCCGCCCCTGCCCGTCCGGGTCCCGGCCATACGAGGGTGTGACGTACGCCTCTGAAGACGTCGGGCGCCGGCCGAACGTTTCGGCCCGCCGCCACGTCGTAGGGGCAAACGCGTGAGGGGGTGGCTTGTGCTGCGCGGAAAGGCGCGCCGCGACCGAGGGGCGGCGTACGCCGCCGGTGCGGACGGTACCGGCGGCGATCCGCTGGACGCGGCCCAGGAACGCCGGGTGCGGGCGGTGCTCGCGCTCGGCGGCGTACCGCAGTCGGACCTGCCGGACGGGGTGCAGCAGGTCCGGCTGCGGCTGCTGGAGCGGGCCGCGAGCGGGCGCGAGGCACCGCGGGACGTGTCGGCGTGGGCGGCGGTGGTCGCCTCCAACCTGGCCATGGACTGGCACCGGGCCAAGCGGCGCCAGGAACGGCTGGGGGAGCGGCTGGCCGCGCTGCGCGCGCCCGCGCACGCCTCCGGCGAGGAGACCAGCCTGCTGTCCCTCGCCGTCGCCCGGGGCCTGGACGAGCTGCCGGCCGCCCAGCGGCAGGTGGTCGTGCTGCGCTTCTTCGCCGACCTGCCGGTGCGGGCCATCGCCGAGGAGCTGGGCATCCCCGAGGGCACGGTCAAGAGCAGGCTGCACACGGCGGTCCGCGCACTGCGCGACCGGCTGCACGAGGACGAGGTGGCGTGACATGACCGCCGGACACGAGCACGAGCGGAGCGCCGGACGCGCCGGACAGCACGGGGAACGCGGGGAGCACGGACAGCGGGGGAACGGCGAGTACCGCGAGCACGGGGAGTACGACGGCATGGACGCCCTCATGGCCGCGATCACCGGGGACCCCCTGCCGGAGGAGGCCCGGCGGGACCCCGCCGTCCTCGCCGAACACCGGGCGGCCGAGGCCGACGTGGCCCTGCTGCGGGACCACCTGGCGCGGCTGGCCGAGGCGCTGACGGGGGAGGAGAGCGCCGAGGAAGCGGCACAGGCGTCCCCGGACACCGTCTCCGCCCTGCCCCCCGCCCCACGCCCCCGCGGCCGTACCCGCCCCTCCGCTCCCGCCCGCCCGGCGCCGCCGCCCCGCCCCGGACGGGCGGGCGGGCCCCGCCGGACCCTGCGGATCGCGCTCGGCTCGCTCGCCGGTGCCGCCGCGTTCTCCCTGGTCCTGGGCTTCGGCTGGCTGGTGGCCCAGGGCGGTGGCGCCGGCGGGGCGGGCGACAAGAGCGGGGCCTCGTCGGCGGCCGAGGGGAATGCCGACGCGACGGGCAAGGAGGCCGGGGCCGGCGGGCGGCCGGCACACCCGGAGCGGGAGCTGGCCTGTTCCCGGCTCGTCGTGGAGGGCACCGTGGCGCGGGTGGAACCGGACGAGGACGCGCCCGGCAGCCGGGTCACGCTGACCGTGGTCCGCTCCTACCGGCCCGCGCACGGCCCGGCCGAGGTCCGCTTCCTGCTCCGCGCGGACGCGCGGCCGGCGCCCCGCGCGGGAGAGCACGTGCTGGTGCGGGTCGGCCGGGGCGAGCGGTACGCGAGCCTGTGGGCCGTCGGTGACCGCCGCGTGGCGGCCGAGCGCGCCTGGATCACCGAGGCCCTGCCCGGTTCCCGGACCCTGGCCTGCTCCTCCGACGACGGCTCCTGAGCCGAACGTTCACCGCTGCCCCCGCGTCTCAGGACCGACCGTGAAGACCGACCGTGAGGGAACACCATGACGACGCCACGGTGGCAGACCGAGCCCCCGCAGCAGGGCGCCCCGCGTCGGCGCCGCCACCTCCTCGTCGCCCTGGGCGCGGTGCTGCTGCTGGGCGGGGCCGGGGCAACGGTGCACACCCTGTCCGAGCAGGGGCACGCGGACGTCGACCCCGGCGCGGCGGCCAGTCTGAGCGCCGAGGGGCTGGTGGCCTGCGCCTCGGCCGTGGCCGAGGGCCGGGTGGCCCAGGCCGGGCCGGCCGGGGCGGGCCCCGGGTTCCGGGTCGTCCTGCGCGTGGAGCGCGCGTACAAGCCGGCCGGCGGGGAAACGCGCCGGCTGGAGTTCCGCACGCCGGAGCCGGACGCCGAGCGCTACTACCGGGTGGGCGCCCGGATGCTGGTGCTCGTGCCCTCCGCAAAGGGCGAGGCGCCGTCGGCCTACCGGGACGGGGACGCCCCGCCGGAGGGGACGGGTGACGCCCTGGAGTGGGCGCGAGCCTGGGTGGAAAAGGCGGTTCCGGAGTCCGGGCGGATGAAGTGCGCGGAAACCGAGGGTGCCGGCTGAGCCGTCCCGTCGGTTCGGTCCCAAAGCCCACGGACCCGGCCGAGTGACGCGAGGAGGGGCGGGAGTCCGTCGGGACGCCCGCCCCTCCTCGGGGGTGTCACCCCGTTACGGAGTGACCTTCTCGATCTTCACGCTGCCGCTGCCCGCGACCGTGCCGCGCGCGTTCACGAGCTGGACCCGCCCGAAGAACTCGCGGCCGGCCGGAGCCTGCGCGGTGGCCGTGACCTGGCCGGTCACCGTGGCCGAGGCGCCCGTGCCGAGCTTCACCGGGGCCGAGCCGTCGACCGTGACGGAGCCGAGCGCGGTGGAGAAGAACACGTCCCGGTAGTCGTAGTCGGTCGAGCCGGACGGGACGGAGTAGCCCACGACCTCGATGGTGTAGGTGCCGGCGGCCGGGGACGGCACGGACACCGCCTCCTCCGAGTCGCCGTCGGCGGACTTGCCGACCTCCTTGCCGGACGCGTCGTACACCATCAGGTCCAGGTCGGCCGCCGTGTCCGAGACGCCCCCGATGGCGACGTCGAGCGAGGTGGCACCGGCCGGGACCTCCACCGTGGTGGTCTGGGTCTCGCCCTCCTTGACGGCCGGGCGGGCCGTCTTGGAGGAGCCGAGCGGGCCGCCGACCAGCTTGCCGTCGAGCGCGGCGTACGTGTTGGTCACCTTCCAGGAGGCGGTGGCCGGGGTGCCCACCTTGGCCTCGGGGACGGTCACGGTCTCCGGGTCGAAGGCCGCGCCGAGGACGGTGACGTCCAGCCGGTACGGGTTGTCGAGCAGCGGGGAGGTCCGCCGGGACTCGACCTCGACCTCCCAGACGCCGGGCTGCGGGTCGGCGTAGGAGCGCACGTCGGGCTTGCAGCCGTTGCCGTCCAGGTAGTTGTTGTAGCAGTACGGGGTCGAGGTGTTGTCGGACGGGACGCCGTACGGGTGGATGGCGATGAACCGGGTCTGGCTCTTGTCCTTCAGCCCGCCGATCGCGACCTCCAGCGACGTCGCGCCCTCGGGCACGGTCAGGAAGTAGGAGCGCGTGCTGTTGCGCTGCACCGAACCGGATGCGGAGTACGTGT
The DNA here is from genome assembly GCF_001514055.1 of Streptomyces corchorusii. NCBI lineage: Bacteria > Bacillati > Actinomycetota > Actinomycetes > Kitasatosporales > Streptomycetaceae > Streptomyces > Streptomyces corchorusii. Next base: position 403,486 of record NZ_KQ948351.1, read on the forward strand.
ACTTCACCGGGGCCGCGACCACGACGGTGGACAGGATCTGCTGGTCGGTGCCCTCGGTCCGCGGGTCGTCGACCTCCAGGATGGCGCTCTTGACGCCCTCGGACTTCGGGGCGGCCTGGATCTTGACGGTGACCGGCTGGTTCAGCGGCAGCCTGACGTCGTCGTCGCCGACGATCCGGAAGGTGCCGCCGGCGTTGTTCGCCAGGCGCAGTTCGTGCCGGACCGCCTTGTCCGGGCCGGACGTACGGGTGATCGTCACGTCGTACGTCTTCTTCTCGCCCGCCTTCAGGCCGCCTTCGCGGTCGTACAGGCCGGTGCCGTAGCCCGGGGTCTTGAGGGCGTAGTCGATCGCGGTGTCGACCGGGGCCTTGACGGTGTACTCGTGCGCGGTGGCGCCGTCCTTGATCGACTCCCACGCGTCCACGATGTCGATGAGGCCCGCGCCCTCCTCGTACGCCTGCGCACCCTTGATGTGGTCGGCGGTCGAGGTCAGCGCCGTGCGCAGCTTGGCGGGCGTGAGGTCGATGCCCTTCTGCTTCGCGGCGCTCAGCAGCAGCGCGGAGGCGCCGGTGGCCTGCGGGGAGGCCATCGAGGTGCCCTGGAGCATCGAGTAGCCGGCCGGGAGCGCGTAGCCCGCCTCGGCGACCGGGGAGCCCGGCAGCCAGGTCTGGGTGGTGTTGATCGCGGCGCCGGGCGCGCTGAGGGTCGGTGTGAAGCCGCCGTCCTCACGCGGGCCGCGCGAGGAGAAGGGCATCATCGCGTACTTCTTCTCCACCGCCGAGCCGTAGTTCGCGGCCCACGTCTCCTTGGAGATGGTCGCGCCGACGGAGATCACCTTGTCGGCGAGGCCGGGGTCGCCGATGGTGTTGGCGCCGGGGCCGGAGTTGCCGGCGGAGATCACCAGCTGGACGCCGTAGGTGTCGATGAGCCGGGTGTACAGCTCGGCGCGCGCGTTGTTGCCGTCGTTCAGCGCGGGCAGGCCGCCGATCGACATGTTGACGATGTCGACGCCGCGCTGGGTGACGAGGTCGATCATGCCCTCGGTGAGGGCGACGTTGGTGCAGCCGCCGGTCCAGGTGCAGGCCCGCGAGGAGACCAGCTTGGCGCCGGGGGCCGCGCCGTTCATCCTGCCGCCGAACAGGCCGTTGGCGGCGGTGATGCCGGCGACGTGGGTGCCGTGCTCGGACTCGATGACGCCGATGTTGACGTAGTCGGCCTTGGCGCCGGAGGAGTTGTAGACGACGTCCTTGCGGGTCTCGACCACGAAGGGGACGCGCTCCACGACGTCCGTCGCCGGGTCGTCGGTGCCGAAGTACCCGACCTGGTAGCCGTCCTTGTACGGCTTCATCGCCGGGTCGTCGGTGAAGTCCAGGTTGTCGTTGGTGTCGACGCGGACCGTGCCGGCGGCCGGGTCGTAGAGCACGCCCCAGGCGTCGGTGGTGTCACCGTCCCGGTTGAGGTCGCCCTTCTCGTCGCCGCCCGCGGTGGCGGACTCGTACATGTAGTTGAACTTGTACGAGCCCTCGAGCGCCGTGAACTTCTCGGTGCCCTGCGAGGCGGTGCTGATGGAGAAGGACGGGCCGGAGACACCGATGGTCATGCGCCGCCAGGTGCCGTCGCCGTCGACGACCGGGTCGGTCGCCGTCACCCAGTCGACGATCTTCCGCTCGCCGGTGGTGGTCTTCCGCAGCGCCGGGTGGCCGAGGTCGACGCCGGAGTCCAGGATGCCGATGGTGATGCCGCGGCCGTCCGCCTTCGGGTGGTCCTCGACGAAGTCGACGGCACCGGTCTCGAAGGAGGGGTTGTACGGGTTCTCGGCGGGGGTGTTCCTGCCCGGCGCCGGATACGTGGCGGCACCGGAGGAGGACGCGGCGCCGCTGGGCGCCGGGTCGTCCAGCGGGATCTCCTGCCGCAGGTCGATGGCCTGGACGGAGGAGAGCTTCACGGCGGCGGCGATCGCCGAGTCCGCCCGGCCCGTCGGGACGGTGGCGCGGACGTAACCGAGCTTGTCGTCGGTACGGCCCACCAGACCGCCGTCGACCGCGTCCAGCTCCGCCGCGACCTGCTCGGTCTTCCCGGGCAAGGTCGCGATCATCATCGTGACGCTCTTGTCGCCGTCTGCCTTGGCCTCGGCGAGCAGGGCGGCGTCGTCGGAGCCGAGCTTGTCGTGGGCGGACTTGACGGCGGGGTCGGCGGCCGGGGCGGGGGCCGGGTCCGCGGCGAGGGCCAGGGGCACCGGCCCCGCCGCAGAGAGGGCGGCCACGACGCCCACGGCCACGGCTATGCGGGCCAGGCGTCTCGGACCGGATATCGGATCACGCTCGGGCGTGTGGGTCATCGGCATCCCTCAGGTCAAGGAACGAGCGGACGGGAGCGCTCAGCCTGACCGAAGGGTTGTGATTTTGGGGACCGTTGACCGAATCGAAATCAAGGTATGGGGAAAACCCGCGATGAGATATGAGTGAAGTCGGCCGGTATCGTCCGGATTTCGCTCAACCCTCCCTCGAACGGGCGTAATGCCGGGAGGCCTTGGCCCGGTTGCCGCACGCGGCCATCGAGCACCAGCGGCGGGTGCCGTTGCGGGACGTGTCGAAGAAGTACAGGACGCAGCCGCCGCCGGCACAGGTGCGGATCCGCTCGGGAGCCCTGGTGAGCAACTCCAGGTAGTTCCGGGCGGCCAGCCAGGCCGGGCCCCAGGCGGGGTCCGCGAACTCGGGCTCCTCGGCCGGACCGCCGGCGGTGAGCCGGGCCCGGATGCGGCCGTGCTCCAGTACGGCGTCCACGAGCGGAGCCGCCCGCTGCGGTGACTCGTCCACGGCCGCCTTGACCGCCTCGCGCGCCGTGCGCAGATGGCGCAGCACCGCCGCGTCGGCCGGGTGGGTTCCGGCCAGCCCGTTGCCCGCGAGCCAGACCGCGAGACCCTCGGTGTCGGCGAGCAGGTCCTGGATGACGCCGTCGCTGTTCCACCGGGTGTTGAGCAGGTCGAGCGCGAGCGGCTCTCCGGTGAGCGGGCGGGGGTCGTGGGCGCTGGGCATCGGGCACTCCTCCTCGGCTAACCGGTCAAGCCTACGTGAGTGGTTGACTCAGCGGAGTCTAACCTCCTAACATAATGAACGACGGTTATAGATGCCCGGTGAGGGCACGCCGAAGGGAAGAGTCATGAGCTTGAGCACCGGCCATACGGGCCTGAACGTCACCGACCTCGACCGCTCGCTCGCCTTCTACCGGGACGTCCTCGGCTTCACCGTGCTGGCCGAGGGCAAGGAGGACGACCGGCGCTACGCGTTCCTCGGCGGCGGCGGCGACCAGTTCCTCCTCACCCTCTGGCAGCAGGCGCGGGGGGCGTACGACCGCCACCGGGCCGGACTGCACCACCTGGCCTTCACCGCCGACACGATGGACCGGGTCCGGGGGTACGAGACGGCGCTCAGGGCCGCCGGGGTGGAGTTCGCCCACGACGGCGTGGTCGCCCACCGGGAAGGCGCGTCCTCCGGCGGGATCTTCTTCCACGACCCGGACGGCACCCGCCTGGAGATCTCCGTCCCGCACGGCGCCGAAGAGGCCCCCGCCCCGCACGCCTCCGCCCCGACCTGCGGTTTCTTCTAGACATGGGCGTGTTTCACGCGGGCTCCAGGGCCATCCAGGACCAGGCCGGCGTCCGCGACCGGGCCGACCACGTCGGCCGCTCCCTCGGCCAGGACATCAAGCCGGTCGCAGCGGCCTTCCTGGAGCAGCAGCCCCTGCTGATCGTGGGCGCGGCGGACCCGGGGACGGGACGGGTGTGGGCCTCGGCACTCACCGGAGCACCGGGTTTCGTACGGGCGACGGGCCCGAGGCGGATAGCCGTCGAGGCGGACACCGCCGGGTGGGTACGCAGCACCATGGCGGACCCGCAGCCGGACGACGGCCCACCACGCGTCGGCACCATCGCCCTGGACCCGAGAACCCGCCGCCGGATGCGCCTCAACGGCCGCCTTCACCCCACGGCGACCGGATTCACCGTGGAAGCGGACCAGGTCTTCTCCAACTGCCCCAGGCACATCCAGCGAAGGGAGTCGTACGAAACGGTCGACCGCACCCCCGGCACCCCCCGCCACCTCACCGAACTCGGCGACGGGGAAGCCGGCTTCATCCGGTCCGCCGACACCTTCTTCCTCGCCACCGTGCACGGGGCCGGCGCCGACGCCAGCCACCGCGGCGGCAACCCCGGCTTCGTCGAGGTCACGTCCCCGCGCGAGCTGACCTGGCCGGACTACCCCGGCAACGCCATGTTCCTCAGCCTGGGCAACCTGCGCACCGACCCCCGCGCCGGTCTGCTCTTCCTGGACTGGGAGACGGGCACCACCCTCCAGCTCACCGGCGAGGCCCGCACCGAGTTCGCCCCGGACGGCGCCCGTACCGTCCGCTTCACGCTCACCGAGGCCGTGTGCACCCCGGCCGCCCTGCCCCTGCGCTGGTCCGCGCCGGAGTATTCGCCCGCCAACCCGGACACCGCGCGCTAACGTCCGTCCATGCGACGGAAATTGAGGGTGGCGGCCTACGCCGTGTGCGTCCGCGACGGACAGCTTCTGCTCGCCCGCTCACCGGCGCCGGACGGCACGCCCGAGTGGGTGCTGCCCGGCGGCGGCATGGAGCACGGCGAGGACCCGTACGACACCGTCCGCCGCGAGGTCGGCGAGGAGACCGGCTACCGCATCGAGGTGACCGGTCTCCTCGGCATCGACTCCTCGCGCCATGTCTTCACCAGCGGGCGCCCGCGCCGCCGCACCGATCACCACGGGGTGCGCATCCTCTACACGGGTGAGGTCGTCGGCGGCGAACTCCGCTACGAGGTGGGCGGTTCCACCGACCTCGCCGCCTGGCAGGACCTCGACGCCGTACCCGGGCTGACCCGGGTGCGGCTGGTCGACACCGCGCTGCGGCTGTGGCGCGAACAGCCGCCGCACGGACACCTGGAGGGCCTTCCCCTACCCCGGCAGTTGAACGAGGAGTGACCGGTGCCGGTCCACCGGCGATCCGCTCCATGACCGCGCCCGGTGACCCGTGATCCACGTACGGTGATTGGCGCTGCGCGTTGCCGCCGCGTTCACGCGCAGGTCACCCCCGGTGCCAACGATCCACAGTGAGCGGGGCGTTCGCGTCCGTGACGGCCCGCGACCACTGCCGACGCGTTCGCACTCGGGGAGACCGCGCATGCCGCGCATACGCTCTGTCGCCACCTCCGCTCCGGGGGTCAACCGCCGTACCGTCCTCGCCGCCGCCGGAGCGGTCTCGCTCTCCGCGGGCGTCGGCTACGCCCTGCGCCCGACCGACGGGGAGGCCGTCACCGCCGCCGAGGAGCCCGTCGCCCACAGCGGGCGGGCCTCCGCCGCCGCCCCGCTCGCCCCCTACACCAAGGGCACGACACTCGCCTCCGTCGCCGCCCCCCGCAACAGCTCCGGCTACCGCCGCCTCGGCGACGGTCCCGGCTGGAAGCGGGTCGTGCGCGGCGAGCTGGCCACGCCCAAGGCCGGCCGCGCGAGCCGCCGCAAGGCCCTCGCCGCGTTCGTGCAATTCACTGACATGCACCTGACGGACGTGCAGCACCCCCTGCGCGCCGAGTTCGTGCGCGCCGCCGACCCGCACGCCTGGCGCCCGCAGGAGGCGCTGACCGTGCAGGGTGCCATCGCCTTCGTCGAGCGGGTCAACGCGCTGCGCGGCGGGCCCGTCACCGGCGCTCCGCTCCACTTCGTCATGACCACCGGCGACAACACCGACAACAACGCGCGGTGCGAGCTGGAGTGGTACATGAAGGTGATGAGCGGTGGCCGCTTCACCCCCAACTCCGGTGACCCGGCGCACTACGAGGGCGTGCAGAACAGCGGTCTGAAGCTGTACTGGCAGCCCGACGCCGCCCTCCGCGACCAGGACAAGGCGCTCGGCTTCCCGCACCTGGAGGGCTTCCTGGCCGCCGCGATCCGCGAGGTGCGCAGCCCCGGCCTCAAGCTGCCCTGGTACTCCACCGTCGGCAACCACGACATGCTCCAGCTCGGCGTCTACGGGTCCCACGGCGACCCCTACCTGGCCGAGGCCGCCATCGGCGGCAGGAAGCTGATGACCGTGGCCGCCGCCGAGGCGGAGAAGTTCCGGGACACCAACAAGAACGCCCGGGACCCGCGCGGCGCAGGCTACCGGGACTTCCTCAAGGCGCACGCGCGCGCCATGCGCGCCGTCACCCCCGACGAGAAGCGGGCGCCGTACACGCCCGCCGACTACCTCAAGGCCCACCTCGACCCCGCCCACCAGGGCGTCGGCCCGGTCGGGCACGGCTACTCCTCCGCGAACCTCGACGCCGGGACCCAGTACTACTCCTTCCGGGTCTCCGACGACGTCATCGGGATCAGCCTCGACACCAACGACGCCGGCGGCCACTTCGAGGGCTCCCTCGGCACCGCCCAGCTGAAGTGGCTGGACAAGACCCTGACGGACAACAAGGACTCCTACGCCGTCGTCTTCAGCCACCACACCAGCAAGACCATGACCAACACCCGCCCCGACCCGGCCCGCCCCGGCGAGCGCCGGCACACCGGCGAGGAACTCGTGGCCCTCCTCTCCCGGCACCACAATGTGCTCGCCTGGGTGAACGGCCACGTCCACAAGAACATCATCACCCCGCACGCGGCCTCCGGCGGGCGCTCCTTCTGGGAGGTCTCCACCGCCTCGCACATCGACTACCCCCAGCTCGCCCGCATCGTCGAGCTGGTCGACAACAAGGACGGCACGCTCTCCGTCTTCACCACCCTCATCGAGTCCGCGGCCCCGCACCGCACCGACTTCGCGGACCTCTCGCAGACCGGCCTCGCCGCCCTCTACCGCGAGCTGTCCTTCAACGCGCCCGGCGCCAGCAAGACCTTCGCGGGCAAGGCGGCCGACCGGAACACCGAGCTGGTGCTGAAGAAGGGCTGATATTCACTCAACCGGAGTACACCCGGGCAACCTTCGCACAACGCTCCCGGGTCCCTCCCCCCGACCGCACCGGCACACCACAGGTTGGGGAAGACATGCGCGCACGCACAGCTTGGGTGGGCGGCACCGCCCTGCTCCTCACCGCGGCCCTCGCGGGGCCGGCCGTCGCGGCCGGTCCCGCACCCCACGAGCGCACCCGCGAGGCCGTCGAGGCGGCGGTCGAGGCCGGTGCCCCCGGCGCAACCGTCACCGCGCGCGACGGCCACGGCGTCTGGTCCGCCACCGCCGGCGTGGGCGACACCCGCACGGGCGAGCCGCGCTCGGCCGCCGACCGCTTCCGCGTCGCCAGCATCACCAAGACCTTCGTCGCCACCGTCCTGCTCCAGCTGGAGGCGGAGGGCCGGGTCTCGCTCGACGACCCGGTGGACCGGTGGCTGCCGGGCGTGGTCCGCGGCCACGGCCACGACGGCCGCCGGATCACCCTCCGGCGCCTGCTGAACCACACCAGCGGCATCCACGACTACCTCGCCGACCCCGGCTTCCGCAGCGCCTACTTCACCCAGGACGGCTTCTTCCGGCACCGCTTCGACACCCTCACCCCGCGGGACCTGGTGGACCTCGCCATGCGGCACGCGCCGGACTTCGCGCCGGGCACCTCCTGGCGGTACTCCAACACCAACTACGTCGTCGCCGGGATGGTGATCGAGAAGGTGACGGGGCGGCCGTACGCCACCGAGATCGAGCGGCGGATCATCGCCCCGCTGCGCCTGGGGGCGACCTCCGTGCCCGGCGCGCGGGTCACCCTGCCGCGGCCGAGCAGCAGGGCGTACTCGACGTTCGCGGTCCCCGGCGGCCCGGCGTACGACGTCACGGAGCTCAACCCGTCCATCGCCTCCTCCGCCGGAGAGATGATCTCGGACTCGGCCGACCTGTCCCGCTTCTACGGCGCCCTGCTCGGCGGCGAGCTGCTCCCGGCCCGGCAGCTGAAGGAGATGAAGACGACGGTGGCCACCGAGGCCGACGCCCCTCACATCCGGTACGGCCTCGGCCTCATGAACACCCGGCTGACCTGCGGCGTGCGCGTCTGGGGACACGACGGCGGCATCCACGGCTCGGTGTCCGAGGCGGCGTCGACGGCGGACGGCCGGCACTCCGTGGCGGTCAACTTCAACGGGGACTGGGCCGGGGACACGCGGGACGTGCTGGAGAAGGAATTCTGTTAGCCAACGTTTCGTCGGCGTAGCTTCGCGTTCACTCGGGCGCAATGTCCGTACCGCCTCATATCGGCTAACCCGCTGTTCACGGGGATGGCTCGATTTTTGTGCGAGGCGGGTGGTCGTGTGCGCGCGAGGCACGGACTGCGTGTGCTGTCGGTCTACGAGGGCTTCTTCTCCGGAGGGGCCCGGATCGTGCACTCCGACGTCGTTCTGGGACTGGCCGAGGGCGGCCAGTCCCACCAGGTACTCAGCATCCACGGCGAGGTCCACCGCGAGGCCACCCGGCAGCGCATGGAGGACGACGCCTGCTACCGGGCGCTGACCGCCGGCGGGGTCGGCGTCACCTCCCTCGGCCGCACCGCGGGGCTGGTGGACGGCACGGTCGCGGCGAACGTTTTCAGCGGGCCCGAGCTGGCCGAAACCGCCCGGTCCATGGCCGCGGCGGACGTGATCCTGTCGCTGAAGGAGCAGCCGCTGGCGCTGATCGACCAGGCCGGGCTGCCCCGCCGCCCGGTGGTGGTCTGCCTGCACCGCTCCGACCCGGAGAACCAGGGCCCGGCGCTGGCCGAGCTGAAGGCCGCGATCGCCGACGGCACCGTGGTGGCCTGCGTGTGCTGCGCCGAGTCCACGCGGGACGCCTACGCGGCGGCCGGCGTTCCGCGCGAGCTGCTGCACGTCATCCCCAACGGGGTGGACCTGCTCCGCTTCCGTCCGGACCCGGCGGCCCGGGCGGCGTTGCGCGCCTCGCTGGGCATCCCGGCCCCCGCACCGGTGACCGTCTTCGCCGCCCGCTACGCCGCGATGAAGAACGTCCCGCTCTTCCTGCGCGCCGCCCGCGCCTGGCTCGCCCGCGAGCCCGAGGGGCACGTGCTGATGTGCGGCGCGGGCATGAACGGCGGCAACCCGGCGCTGTGGGCCGACATCGAGATCGCGTTCGGCGCCGACCGGCACCTCGCGGAGCGGGTGCGCCTGCTCGGCGTACGCCACGACATGGAGACCGTGTACGCCGCCGCCGACGTCGTCGCCCTCACCTCCGTCTCCGGGGAGGCGGCGCCGCTGTGCCTGATCGAGGGCATGATGTGCGGCGCGGTCCCGGTGACGACGGACGTGGGCGACAGCGCGCGGATCGTCCGGGGCCACGGGTTCGTGACCCCGCAGGACCCCGAGGCCATCGCCCTGGCCTGGTCGGCGGCGGTCGCCGACCGCGCCGTACTGGCCCCGGCGCTGGCGGCGAGCCGCGAACGCTTCAGCCGTACGCGCATGATCGCGGCGTACGCCGCCCTGCTCGACGGCGTGCACGCGCAGGCCCCGCGCCTGCCCGAGCCGCTGTAGCGGTCACGACACCCGGGTGAGCGCCGGGAGGTAGCCGAGGGACTGTCCCGGTGCCGTCGGGTGGTACGACTCGGTGATCGCCAGCACGTCGACACCGCGCAGCCAGGGCCGGGACGAGCAGATCTCGTGCCCGGCGAAGGCGGCGGTGACGTCGGCGAAGACGAACCCGTGGGCGGTGGCGCGCCGGGCGATCACGGCGTTGAGGTGGTCCACGGCGTCGTTCAGCGTGGCGCGTTCGCTGTCCGGGAGGCCCAGCGCGCAGGCGCCCTGGAGGTGGTACAGGTGCGGGTAGCCGAGCACCACGACACGGGCGGCGGGGGCCCGGTCCCGGATGGCCGAGTAGAGCCGGTCGAGGCTCGCCGAGAGGGACCCGTCGATCGTGGTGCGGGCCCGGGAGACGGCGGACAGGCACCCCTTGGCGCCGCCCAGCGCGCAGTTCGCGATGACGGAGACGAAGCCCGAGTCGCTGCCGCCGACGGTGAGCGTGACCAGTCCGGTGCGCGGGCTGAGGTGGCCGAGCTGGTCGGCCAGGACGTCGTCGGCGCCGGCGCCGTTGCACGCGGCGAAGGTGAAGGACGCCGGCGCGTGGGCCTCGGCCCACAGCACGGGGAAGGCCCGGCTGCTGCGCTTGCACTCCTTGCCGGAGTCCAGGTAGTCGCCGGCTCCGGCACCGGAGGAGTAGGAGTCGCCGAGGGCCACGTAGCCGCCGGCCACGGTGCGGGGCGCCACTTGCGCCGTCGCCGGGTCGGCGAACGCGCACGCGGCCGCGAGGAGGAGGGAGCACGTGCCTGCCGCTATTCGGGGGTGTCTCATGACTCTCCTCTACCGTGGCCCGCCCCCGCCCCGCCCGCCCTGCTCGTCCGTTCCGGTGACCGCTCACCCGGTCGGCGCAGGAAAACTGGAGGAGCGGGCGGCCGTCGCTACCGGGGCAGCACCACGACGTACGCCGCCGGGTCGCGGTCCCCGGACGCCATCAGCGCGGTCCGCACCACCGCGGCCTGCTGCTCCAGGGAGTCCCGCAGCTTCCTGGGCGTGATGTACACGACCGTGATGCCGAGTCGTTCCAGGTGCTCGCGCTTGCGGGCGTACTCGGACCACAGCGCGTCGCCGTCCTGGCCCTGGCCTTGTCCCTGGTCCTGCCGGTGGCCTTGCCGGGGCGCGCGCGTGTCCAGTTCGACGGCGACCGCCTGGTCCGGCCAGTAGGCGTCCAGGCCGCCCAGGTGCGGGCCGCCGGGCAGGCGCAGGTCGACGTTCCAGACCGGGTCGGGCAGGCCGTACTCGCGGACCATCCGGTACAGGCGGTCCTCGGCGATCGAGCGGCCCTCCGCGAGCAGCGCGTCCACGGCGTCCACCACGTGCGGGCGGGTCAGCAGCTTGGCGAGGGTCAGCTCCCGGACGACCGCCGCCGGTTCGCAGTGGCCGCCGCGCACCGCCTCGGTCAGCAGCCGCCGTACCGCCTCCCCGTCCCTCAGCTCCGCCACCGCGTCCGCCAGCGCCCGGGGCACCGGCGCCACCGGCAGCCCGGTCACCGGCTGCGGGGCGGGCAGGTCGGCGGTGCGCAGGACCCGGACGTAGCGGGTGGAGCGCAGCCGGCGCTGGCGCGGGACCAGGACGTCCACGCGGTCCAGGGCGGCCGGCGGCGGGGTGGACGAGAAGCCGTGCAGGGTCAGCGCCGCCAGTCCGGTGAGCACCGCCTCCTGGTACAGCGGCCGGTGCGGGCTCCCGGCCGTCGGCTGGACCGGGACGCCCGGCTCCGTCGCGCGGGCCGCGTACAGCAGGGCCCCGTGCAGCCGCTCCTCGCCGGTGGGCGGGCCGGAGTGCAGCAGGATCACGTGCGGGAGCAGCTCCTGCCAGGGGCCGTCGGGCCGGCACCGCCCGGCCAGTTCGGCCGCCGTCACGCCGTGGGCGCGCAGCTGGGCGGCCGTCAGGACGCGGCGGTGGGCGTCGGCGAGGTGGCGGAGGGGGCGGGGGGAGAGCGGGGTGTTGTGGGTCATGGCCTCGGGATTCCCGCGCCCGGTCCGGACCGTAACCGCTGTTACACGCCCGTCGATAAATGCGGACAAGACGGTACTAAAGGTCAGGTGTTCGGATGCCGAGTAGGGAAGCAAAACCCCTGGTCCGATCGGGTGCGGACCAGGGGTTACGGCTCTGTTTGCCCGAATTTCGTAACGGTCACCGGCCGGGCGAGCTCAGGCCAAAGCTCAGCGGTCGGCCGCCGCGTCGCACTCCTGGGCGCGCAGCGCCCGCGCCAGGTCGTCCCGCGCCTCCAGCACCAGCCGGCGCAGCGCCGGCGCCGCGTCCCGGTGGGCCTCCAGCCACGCGTCCGTCGCGTCCAGCGTCTCCGGCCGGTCCTGGTACGCCGGGAACAGACCCCGCACCACGTCCATGCCGATCTGGATCGACCGCTCGCGCCACACCCGCTCGATCGCCGCGAAGTACAGCTGCGCGTACGGCGCGGTCAGCTCCCGCTGCGACGGCTGCTGGAAGCCCGAGATCGTCGCCTCCACCAGCGCGTTCGACAGCGCGTCGGACTCCACCACCTGCGCCCACGCCTGCGCCTTGACCGGCGCCGACGGCCGCGCGGCCAGGCAGCGCACCTGGTGCCGCTTGCCGGACGCCGTGTCGTCCCGGACCAGCTCCGCCGCCAGCACCGACTCGTCCGCCGCCCCGTGCGCGGCCAGCGGCTCCAGGAACGCCCAGCGCAGCTCCTGGTCCACCTCAAGCCCGTCGATCTCGACCGTGCCGTCCAGCAGGTCCACCAGCAGCTTCAGGTCCGGCTCGGCGGACGCCACGGACGCGAAGAACCGCGCCCACGCGAGCTGGTGCTCACTGCCCGGCTCCGCCTCCCGCAGCTCCCGCAGCGCGCCCTCGGCCAGCAGCTCCCCGCCGGTCTCCCGCCAGTCCGGCGCCGCGTAGTGCGTCAGTGCCGAGTTCGCCCAGGCGTGCAGCATCTGGAGCACCCCGATGTCCGACTCGCGGCCCGCGAAGCGCAGCACGAGGTCGACGAAGTCCCGCGCCGGCAGCAGCGCGTCCCGCGTCATGTTCCACAGCGCCGACCAGCACAGCGCGCGGGCCAGCGGATCGGTGAGCGCGCCCAGGTGCGACCGCAGCGTGACCAGCGAGGTCTCGTCGAACCGGACCTTGCAGTAGGTCAGGTCGTCGTCGTTGACCAGCACCAGCTCCGGCGCCTCGGCACCCGCCAGCTCCGCCACGACCGTGCGCGGCTCGTGCACGTCCGTCTCCACGCGCGCGTACCGCTCCACCGCGCCCTCGGGCGTACGCCGGTACAGGCCCACCGCGATCCGGTGCGGGCGCAGCTCCGGGTGCGACTCCGGGGCCTCCTGGAGGATCGCCAGCTCGGCGATCCGGCCGCCCTCGGTGTCCAGCAGCACCTGCGGGGTCAGCGAGTTCACCCCGGCCGTCTGGAGCCATGACGCCGCCCACGCCGTCATGTCCCGGCCGCTGGTCTCCGCCAGCACCGACAGCAGGTCGCCGAGGCGCGTGTTGCCGTACGCGTTCCGCTTGAAGTAGCGCCGGGAGCCCTCCAGGAACGCGTCCTGGCCGACGTAGGCCACCAGCTGCTTCAGCACCGATGCGCCCTTGGCGTAGGTGATGCCGTCGAAGTTCAGCTTGGCGTCCTCCAGGTCACGGATGTCCGCCGTGATCGGGTGCGTGGACGGCAGCTGGTCCGCGCGGTACGCCCAGGCCTTGCGGCGGTTGGCGAAGGTGATCCACGCGTCCTTGAAGCGGGTCGCGCCCACGTTCGCGAAGGTGCCCATGAAGTCCGCGAAGGACTCCTTCAGCCACAGGTCGTCCCACCACTCCATGGTGACCAGGTCGCCGAACCACATGTGCGCCATCTCGTGCAGGATGACGTTGGCCCGCGCCTCGTACGACGCCTGCGTCACCTTCCCGCGGAAGATGTACTCCTCGCGGAAGGTCACCAGGCCCGGGTTCTCCATCGCGCCCAGGTTGTACTCCGGCACGAACGCCTGGTCGTACTTCCCGAACGGGTACGGGTAGTCGAAGTGGTCGTGGAAGAAGTCCAGGCCCTGCTTGGTCACCAGGAACACGTCGTCCGCGTCGAAGTGCGGCGCGAGACCCTTGCGGCACATCGCGCCGAGCGGGATCTCCAGCTTCGTGCCGTCCTCGAAGGTCCGGGTGTAGGTGTCCGTCACATAGTGGTACGGGCCCGCCACCACGCACGTGATGTACGTCGAGATCGGCTTCGTCTCCGCGAACCGCCAGACCCCGTCGGCGAGTTCACCGGTGCCGTTGCTCCACACCGTCCAGCCCTCCGGCGCCCGCACCTCGAAGCGGTACGGCGCCTTCAGGTCCGGCTGCTCGAAGTTCGCGAACACGCGGCGGGCGTCGGCCGGCTCGTACTGCGTGTACAGGTAGACCTCGCCGTCCTCCGGGTCGACGAAGCGGTGCAGGCCCTCGCCGGTGCGGGAGTAGGCGCACTGGGCGTCCACCACCAGCTCGTTCTCCGCGGCCAGGTCCTCCAGCAGGATCCGGGAGCCGTCGAACACCTCGCCCGGGTCCAGGTCCCGCCCGTTGAGCGACACGGACGTTACGCTCGGCGCGACCAGATCGGCGAAGCTGGAGGCGCCCGGCTCGTTGCAGCGGAAGCGGATGGTGGTCACCGAGCGGAACGTGCGCGGCTCGCCTCCCGCGTCGCCGACGGCGGACCGCAGGTCCAGGGACACCTCGTAGCCGTCGACGGACAGCAGTGCGGCCCGCTCCCGGGCCTCGTCGCGGGACAGATTCTCACCGGGCACGGACGGCACTCCCTCGTGATCGCGTGGATGGCGGCTGAACAGCACCGATCCTGCCATGTGCTCCTGACGGGGAATGGCGCGGCCGGCGGCGGCGTTTCCCTCAGAAAGGGTTCCCCATGAGGAGAGACATGTCGGAGAAGACCCCCGTCGACTTCTGGTTCGACCCGCTGTGCCCCTGGGCCTGGATGACCTCCCGCTGGGTGCTGGAGGTGGAGAAGGTCCGGGACATCGAGGTCCGCTGGCATGTGATGAGCCTCGCCGTGCTCAACGAGAACAGGCTCGACGAGCTGCCCGAGGAGTACCGCGAGATGCTCGCGACCAAGGCGTGGGGTCCGGTCCGCGTCGTCATCGCGGCCCAGCAGGAGCACGGCGCGGAGGTGCTCGGCGACCTCTACACCGCGCTCGGCACCCGCATCCACAACCAGGGCGAGGGCCCGGAGAAGCCGGCCGTGGCCGCCGCCCTGAAGGACGTGGGGCTGCCCGAGTCCCTCATGGACCACTGGGACTCCACCCCGTACGAGCCCGAGCTGCGCGCCTCCCACAAGGAGGGCATCGAGAAGGTCGGCCAGGACGTCGGCACCCCGGTCATCGCGGTGCCCGGCCCCGACGGCGAGCAGATCGCCTTCTTCGGCCCGGTCGTCACCCCCGCCCCGAAGGGCGAGGAGGCGGCCCGCCTGTGGGACGGCACGATCGCCGTGGCCTCGGTACCGGGCTTCTACGAGATCAAGCGGACCCGCACCAAGGGCCCGGACTTCAGCAACCTGTAACCCTCGGCGCCGCGCAACGGAAGACCCCCGTGAGTCACGTCCTCACGGGGGTCTTCTCTCATCCGCCCGCCGTCGTGAAGGGTGAGAAGACGATCACGAGGCAGGACGTTCTCAGGGGGCCAGGAGCAGCACGTCCGCGCGGGCCTTCGCCGCCTCGTAGCGCTTCGCCACGTCCTGCCAGTTGACGACCCGCCACATGGCCTCGACGAAGTCGACCTTCTGGTTGCGGTACTGGAGGTAGAAGGCGTGCTCCCAGGCGTCGAAGACCAGGATCGGGGTGGAGCCCTGGCCGACGTTGCCCTGGTGGTCGTAGACCTGCTCCACGACCAGCCGCCCGCTCAGCGGCTCGTAAGCGAGGACGCCCCAGCCGGAGCCCTGGGTGGTCGCGGCGGCCTTGGACAGCTGGGTCTTGAAGGCGGCGAAGGAGCCGAAGGACTCCTTGATCGCCTCGGCCAGTCCGCCCACGCCGTCGGCGGCCAGCGGCTCGCCGCCGCCGTCCTTCGGGCCCGTCATGTTCTGCCAGTAGATCGAGTGCAGGATGTGCCCGGACAGGTGGAAGGCCAGGTTCTTCTCCAGGCCGTTGATCGAGCCCCACGACTCCTTGTCCCGCGCCTCGGCGAGCTGCTCCAGCGTGTCGTTCGCGCCCTTCACATAGGCCGCGTGGTGCTTGTCGTGGTGCAGCTCGATGATCTCGGGACTGATCACGGGCGCGAGCGCCGCGTAGTCGTAGGGCAGGTCGGGCAGCGTGTAGACGGGCATGGGTGATCCCCTCCGGAACCTTATTGCAAGTATCTTGCAACTGCACGCTAGCAATAACAACCTCGGGGCAACAGAAAGGCCCCCACGTGTCGCACGTGGGGGCCTCGGCCGGGGTACGACGGTCAGCGCCCGGCCCGCGCCCGCTGCCAGGCGTACCCGACCGCCGCCAGGGCCAGCGTCATCCCGCCCGTCGAGTAGAGCTGGACCCGGGTGTCCGGCTCGCGGGCCATCAGGACGAAGATCGCGGCCATACCGGCCAGGGCGACCCAGGTCAGCCAGGGGAAGCCCCACATGCGCACGACCAGCCTCTCGGGGGTCTCGCGCTCGATGCGGCGGCGGAGCAGCAGCTGGGAGACCGCGATGAAGATCCAGACGACCAGGATGACCGCGCCGATCATGTTCAGCAGCCAGGGGAAGACGTCGTCCGGGCGCCAGTAGCTGAGCAGCACGCAGACGAAGCCGAAGAAGCAGGAGGTGAGGACCGCGGCGCGCGGGACTCCGCCGGACAGCCTGGCCAGCGCCTTCGGGCCCTGGCCGCGCTCGACCAGGGAGTAGGCGATGCGCGAGGAGCCGTAGATGTTGGCGTTCATCGCGGACAGCAGGGCGACCAGGACGACCACGTTCATCAGCTGGCCCGCGCCGGGGATGCCCAGGTGGTCGAGGGTGGCGACGTACGGGCCCTTCGCCACGACCTCCGCGGAGCTCCAGGGGACGAGGGTGACGACGACCGCCATCGAGCCGATGTAGAACAGGGCGATCCGCCACATCGCCGTGCGGACGGCTGAGGCGACACCGCGCACCGGGTCCTCCGACTCGGCCGCCGCGATGGTGACCGTCTCCAGGCCGCCGTACGCGAAGACCGAGGCGAGCAGGCCGACCAGCAGGCCCTCGCTGCCGTGCGGCAGGAAGTCCGTCAGGTTCGACGCGCCGGGGGAGTCGGTGCCGGGCAGCACACCCGCGATGGCCAGCCCGCCCAGGATCAGGAACAGGCTGATCGCGCCCACCTTCAGCGCGGCGAACCAGAACTCGAACTCGCCGAAGTTCTTCACGGCGGCCAGGTTCGCCCCGCAGAAGACGACCATGAACAGCGCGACCCACATCCACTGCGGGGTGCCCGGCAGCCAGCCCTGGACGATCTTCGCGGCGCCGATGCCCTCCAGGCCCACCGCCGTGCAGAGCAGGACCCAGAAGGACCAGCCCGCGGCGAACCCCGCCCAGGGGCCGATCGCCCGCTCGGCGTGCGCCGAGAAGGAGCCCGAGGACGGGTAGGCGGCCGACATCTCGCCGAGCATCCGCATCACCAGCATCACCAGCACGCCGGAGAGGGTGTAGGCGATCACGATGGACGGGCCGGCGGCGGCGATGCCCGCGCCGGAGCCGACGAAGAGGCCCGCGCCGATCACCCCGCCCAGGGCGATCATCGACAGGTGGCGCTGCTTGAGGCCGTGGGAGAGGGAGGCGTCCGCCCGCTGCTGCGGCGGCGTCTGTTCGGTCGTACTGCTGTGCATGGGGGGCGGCTCTCCCAGTGCGATGAGCGGGCAAAAACCCCGCCAGTCTGGGCGGCCCGTCCACGCGCACGACAGACCCGCCCACCATCCGGACGCCCGGGGTACGCATCGTGAATCCACGGTTACACGACCACGGGCGGGAGTGCGACGCGTCACCCTCGATCGAGTGGGAGGCCCAGGAGCGTCCGATACTCGCCCACCGGCAGGCAGCGGCTCGGGCCCGGACCGGCGGGCGGGTGCGGACGCCGAGCGGCCCCCGCGCCGGCACGTCCCGTCGGCCCAGCGGCTCGTGCTCGACCACGGTGCCCGTCTCCCGGTCCACCCAGCCGCCGACCGCCACTTCGACCCCCAGTGCGCCACCGCGGTGTACGGTACGCGGCCGACCCCGGGAACGAACCCGACCCGTGTGACCCGGGTTCGTTTGGTGAGACCGCACAGTTCCGCCGGCATCCGCTTCCCGTGAGCGAAACGTCCCTGCCTCAGTGATCAGGGTCACCCAACGACCGGTGTAACCGGCCCTCTTTGTCCGGAGCCCACGAAGCTCTCGTTCCGCCCTTTGTCGGGCGCTGACGGTGATCGGCCGCGGGCGGCTCGGATAGCGTCACCCTGTCCCAGCATGTCCCCGTCACCCGCGGAGTCCCCATGAGCACCGCCACCGCCACCGCCCGCCCCGGCGCCGTCCTCGCCGACCTGCTGCCCGCGTCCCGCGTCCGTGACGTCGCCCTCGTCGTCGGCGGCGCGGTGCTCACCGGTCTCGCGGCCCAGCTCTCCGTGCCGGTGCCCGGCTCCCCGGTGCCGGTGACCGGCCAGACCTTCGCCGCGCTGCTCGTCGGCACCACGCTCGGCGCCCGCCGCGGCTTCCTCTCCCTCGCGCTGTACGCGGTCGCCGGTGTGGCGGGCGTGCCGTGGTTCGCGCAGGGAGCCTCCGGCGCGGGCATGGTCTCCTTCGGCTACGTCCTCGGCATGCTGCTCGCCTCCGCCCTCGTCGGCGCCCTGGCCCGGCGCGGCGCCGACCGCTCCCCGCTGCGCATGGCCGGCACGATGATCCTCGGCGAGGCCGTCGTCTACGCGGTCGGCGTCCCCTACCTGGCCCTGGCCGCCCACCTGTCCGCCTCCCAGGCCGTCGCGGCCGGCCTCACCCCGTTCCTGATCGGTGACGCCCTCAAGGCCGCCCTGGCGATGGGCGCGCTGCCCACCGCCTGGAAGCTGGTCGACAAGCGCTGACGCCGTAGTCCATGCGGAAGAGGTTCGCCGGGTCGTAGGTCTCCACCCCGGCGAGCCTCTTGTGCGTTCCGGCGCCGTACAGCCCCGCACCCCGGTCGCCCGCGCCGAAGGCGAAGCCGAGCGTGCCGTCGGCCGGCAGTGCGAGCGCCGGGTCCCGCACGGTCCGGGCCCGCTCCCGGTCCCCGGCTGCCAGCACCCGCACCAGGAACCGCCCCGCCCGGTACGGAACCGCCCCCACTGCCGCACGGCGGCCACCGCGTCCTTCGCCGTACGGGCGGGCGCGATCGGCTCGGGCCGCTGGACGGAGCCGAGTGGGAAGGCGGAACACAGCATGGCCGCACGACCTGACAGCCTGCGTCAGGTCATGCGGCCAGGTCGTGCGGCCGTGCCGGGCCGGATCAGCCGATGGACACCTTGTCGGCCGGGGCCTCGGTCGCGGGGGCCGGGCGGCCGGCCCGGATCCGCTCCTTCACGACGGCGATCACCAGCACGATCGCCGCGACCAGCAGCGACAGCAGCACCGTCTCGCGGCCGTCGTGCTTGGTGTCGGTCAGCATGTAGCCGAGGACGAACACGATCAGCGCGGCCGTCGCCCAGGTCAGGTACGGGTACAGCCACATCCGCACGACGAGCTTCTCCGGCGCCTCGCGCTGGATGATCTTCCGCATCCGCAGCTGCGAGAAGCAGATGACCAGCCACACGAACAGGGCCACCGCGCCGGAGGAGTTGACGAGGAAGAGGAAGATCTTGTCCGGGGACAGGTAGTTGAAGAAGACGGCGACGAAGCCGAACACCACCGACGCGAGGATCGCCGCCATCGGCACACCCCGGCCGTTGACCCGTGCGAACGCCTTCGGCGCGTCGCCCCGCTCGCCGAGCGAGAAGGCCATGCGGGAGGCCGTGTACAGGCCGGAGTTCAGACAGGACAGCACCGAGGTCAGCACGATGAAGTTCATGATCTGACCGGCGTGCGCGATGCCCAGCGAGTTCAGCGCCGCGACGTAGGAGCCGTCCTTCGCGATGGACGCGTCGTCCCACGGCAGCAGCGAGACCACGATCAGGATCGAGCCCAGGTAGAAGACGCCGATCCGCCAGATGATGCTGTTGGTGGACTTGGTGACCGCGCGCTGCGGGTCCTCGGACTCGCCGGCCGCCAGGGTGGCGATCTCGCTGCCCATGAAGGAGAAGACGACCAGCAGCACACCGGTGAGGATCGAGCCCGGACCGTGCGGCAGGAATCCGCCGTGCGAGGTCAGGTTGCCGAAGCTCGCCTGGTCGGCGTGCACGCCCGGCAGGACACCGAGGATGGCCAGCAGGCCGACGACGATGAACGCGCCGATGGCCACGACCTTGATCCCGGCGAACCAGAACTCGAACTCGCCGTAGGAGCCGACGGAGACCAGGTTGGTCGCGGTCAGCACGGTCATCACGATGAGCGCCCAGCCCCACTGCGGGACGGCCGGGATCCACCCTTCGAGGATCTTGGCGCCGGCGGTCGCCTCGACGGCGAGCACGACGACCCAGAAGAACCAGTAGAGCCAGCCGATGGAGAACCCGGCCCAGCGGCCCAGCGCGCGGTCGGCGTGCGCCGAGAACGAGCCGGAGGTCGGGTTGGCGGCGGACATCTCGCCGAGCATCCGCATCACGAGGACGACGAGCGTGCCGACGAGGGCGTAGGACAGGAGGATGCCCGGTCCCGCGGTGGCGATACCGGAACTGGAGCCGACGAAAAGGCCGGCTCCGATGACGCCGCCGATCGCGATCATCGAAAGATGGCGGTTTTTCAGTCCTGCTTGGAGGCCCGAACCAGAGGTCATGGACGGATTTCCTTTGCGCCAGGTAGAGCTGCCCGCACGAGCGGTGTACGAGTCGGTCCAGTGAATCCGAGGTGAACGAATTCGGGAACCTCTGAATCCGTATCGTTATTTGAGGTTCCCTTGAGGATCTATGGCCTGCCTCACATGCAACGCCCTGGGTGCCCGCCGACACCCTGGGGCTGCTGCCCCGATACGGGCGTGTCACACTCGTTGCATGCGCGTGTATCTCGGCTCCGACCATGCGGGCTACGAACTCAAGAACCACCTCGTCGAGTGGCTGAAGGCCGCCGGCCACGAGCCCGTCGACTGCGGGCCGCACATCTACGACGCCCAGGACGACTACCCGCCCTTCTGCCTCCGTGCCGCGGCGCGGACGGCCGCGGACCCGGACGCCCTCGGCATCGTCATCGGCGGCTCCGGCAACGGCGAGCAGATCGCCGCGAACAAGGTGAAGGGCGTGCGCGCGGCGCTGGCCTGGAGCGAGGAGACGGCGACGCTCGGCCGGCAGCACAACAACGCCAACGTGGTGGCCGTGGGTGCGCGCATGCACAGCACGGAGGAGGCGACCAAGTTCGTCGAGGTCTTCCTCAACACCCCGTTCTCCGGTGACGAGCGTCACATCCGCCGCATCGACATGCTGTCGGCGTACGAGACCACGGGCGACCTCCCGCCGATCCCGGCCCACCACCCGCAGCAGGACTGAGCCCCCCAGGGGGCGGGAAGGAACGGGGACCCGTGCCAGAGGGGCACACGATCCACCGGCTGGCCCAGGACTACGCCGAGCGCTTCGCGGGACGGACCGTCCGCGTCACCAGCCCCCAGGGCAAGTTCTCCGACGCCGCCGCCCTTCTGGACCGTACCGAGCTGACCGCCACGGAAGCCCACGGCAAGCACCTCTTCCTGGGCTTCCGGGACGGCGACTGGGTCCACATCCACCTCGGCCTCTTCGGCAAGGTCGGCTTCGGGGACGCCCCGGCGCCCCCGCCGGCCGACACCGTCCGGCTCCGGCTCGCCGACGACACGTCGTACGTCGATCTGCGCGGCCCCACCACCTGCGCCCTGATCACGGACGCCGAGAAGCGGGCGGTCCACGACCGGCTCGGCCCCGACCCGCTGCGCGCGGACGCCGACCCGGGCACGGCCTACCGCAGGATCTCCCGCAGCCGTACGACGATCGCCGCCCTGCTCATGGACCAGAAGATCGTGGCCGGCGTCGGCAACGTCTACCGCGCCGAGGTGCTGTTCCGGCACGGCATCGACCCCTACCGCGCGGGCCGGGACATCACCCCGGCCGAGTGGGACGCGATCTGGACCGACCTGGCCGCGCTGATGCGGGAGGGCGTCCGGAACAACCGGATCGACACCGTCCGCCCGGAGCACACCCCCGAGGCCATGGGCCGCCCGCCCCGCGTCGACGACCACGGCGGCGAGGTGTACGTCTACCGCCGGGCGAACCTGCCCTGCCACATCTGCGGCGGCGGCATCCGCACCGCCGACCTCGCCGCCCGCAACCTCTTCTGGTGCCCGACCTGCCAGAAACGCTGACCGGCCTGCGACACACGCCGACCGGCCTGCGACACACGCCGACCTAGAAGCCGTGGGGCAGCCACGGGGCCACCGGTGAGCCGAACGCCACCGACGCCTCCGTCAGCGCCCCCGGCCGCAGCTCCCGCACCCGCCCGGCCGCCGCCAGCGACAGCAGGGTCACCCCGCCCAGATACGCCGCGCCCAACTCCCGCACCGACAGGACG
Source organism: Streptomyces corchorusii (assembly GCF_001514055.1). NCBI lineage: Bacteria > Bacillati > Actinomycetota > Actinomycetes > Kitasatosporales > Streptomycetaceae > Streptomyces > Streptomyces corchorusii. Next base: position 425,587 of record NZ_KQ948351.1, read on the forward strand.
AGATCGGCCGCGTCGGCCGTCCGCTCGCAGGACGCGCCCTTCGGGTCGCCGGTCAGCCGCCAACGCCCCGCGTTCCAGGGACAGAAGGCGTCCTCGACCTCGAACACGACGTCGACCGGGGTCAGATAGGTACGGGCCGACAGGGCCGCCCCCACGTCCACCAGCCGGACGTACCCGGCGTCCCGTGTCTGCGGCAGGCAGCGGCGGATGTCGGAGACCAGGTACTGCCAGGCGTCGTCGACCGGCCGCGCCCGCACCTTCAGCGTCGTCATCAGGTCGATGCCGAACAGGAAGCGCCACAGCGCGGCCTCGCTCGCCGGATCGAGCGCGGCCAGGTCCTCCAGCGTCACCGTGCCGTCGTGACCGCTCCGCCCCCAGCCCATCTTCGTACGGAAGCGCGCGTACCCGGTGATCTCACCGTCCTGTTCGGCGACCACGCATTGCAGGGCCGACGCGCCCTCCCGCTCGCTCTCCGGGTCGAGCAGCGCGGCCCGCTCCCAGCCGGGCCGCCGCGCCAGCATGCCCGGGCGCCGGGGCACCAGGGCCGCGTACACCGCCTCGCACCCCGCCAGCACATCGGCCGGCGCCGCGTAGCGCACGCGCCGTTCATCGGTGCCCTCGGGCACCGCCAGGGTCACCCGGCCCGTGTCGATCTCGGCGATGAGCTGGAGGGTCGCCGCGCCGTACCCGAAGCGGCCGTAGATCGCGGGCTCGGAGGCGAACAGCGCAGCCAGCGGCTCGCCCTTGGCGCGCGCGTCGTCCAGCAGCCGCCGCATCATCGACGTCAGCACCCCGCGCCGCCGGTGCGTCGCGGACACACTGACCATCGTCACGCCCGCGGTGGGCACCACCGCCCCGCCCGGCACGGTCATCCGGAAGCTGAAGGCCCCGGACGTGCCGACGAGCGCGTCCCCGTCCCAGGCGGCCAGGGAACGGTCGAACTCGGTGAGCGACTTGTCCAGTTCCCGTTCCTCGGCGGAGGCCGCCCCGCCGCCGAACGCGCGGACCAAGTGGTCCCACCACCGGTCGAACTCCTCCGGGCGCAGCGTCCTCAACTCGGTCCCGCTCTCAGTCCCCATGCGCCATGCCTATCAGGGCGAAGGGGGGCGAGCCAGTGATTTTCGACCCCGGAGCGGCCCGCCGGAACCCGGCCGACGGGCGGCTAAGTGGAATCCCACAGGGGGACAAGTGGGACCTCCCGTGCCAAGCAGCCGGTCCGCTGGATAGGGTCGCGAACTGATGGCAGCAGGACGACAGCGGCGCGCGAAGGCCGAGACGTTCACGGCCCGGTGGAAGATGCAGTGGCACCGGGCCCGCGTCGGCCTGCGCAGAAGCGCCGTGGACTACTTCCGCGGCGACGGCTCCGACTGGATCGCCTTCGCCGGACTGCTCCTGATGGTCCCGGTCCTCGCGACCATGACCCTCCTCGACTCCGTGTGGTGTTCCCCGGCCACCCTGGTGCTGCCGATCGTCGCCGGCGGCCTGCTGCTGCGCCCGGCGAGCCTGCTCGGTCTGTACGCGGCGGCGGCCACCGCGCTGATCGTGGAGTCGGTACGGCTCGGCCCCTACACCGAGGGCCCCTCCCGGGTCACCCCCGGCGTGGTCCTGGTGGTGGCCGCGTGCGGGTTCTTCGGGCTGCTGACCGCGCAGTTCCGCAGCCGGGTCGGCGTGCCCTGGCGGCGCGGCGGCACCATGCTGTTCGACCTGCGCGAGCGGATCCGGGTGCAGAGCAAGCTGCCGAAGCTGCCGCAGGGCTGGCACCACGAGATGGCGCTGCGCCCGGCGGGCGGCCAGTCCTTCTCCGGCGACTTCGTCGTCGCCGCCCGCACGAACGGCGGCCGGACGCTGGAGGCCGTGCTCACCGACGTGTCCGGCAAGGGCATGGACGCGGGCTCGCGCGCCCTGCTGCTGTCCGGCGCGTTCGGCGGTCTGCTGGGCTCCCTCCCGCCGCACGCCTTCCTCCCGGCCGCCAACGGCTACCTCCTGCGCCAGGACTGGGACGAGGGCTTCGCGACCTCCATCCACCTGGTCCTGGACCTGGACTCCGGGGACTACGAGCTCTACTCCGCCGGGCACCCGCCGGGGCTCCAGCTCAGCGCGGGCAGCGGGCGCTGGGAGGAGAAGGCCGCCGAGGGGCCGCTGCTCGGGGTGTACGACGGCGCCCAGTTCGACCCCGTGAAGGGCTCGCTGCGCCCCGGCGACGTCCTGATGCTGTTCACCGACGGACTGGTGGAGACCTCCGACCGGGACATCGTGGAGGGCATCGACCGGCTCACCGGCGAGGCCGACCGCTATGTGGCCGGCGGCTTCCAGGGCGCCGCCTGGCACCTCATCGAGGCGGTCGCCAAGGACGTCAACGACGACCGGGCCCTGCTCCTCATCTGCCGCCAGCCGACGGCGAACGGCCGCTGACCCGCCCGCCGGGCCGCGGCCTCCCCGTGGTGGCCGCCGGGTACGGGGCGGGGGACACTGGAGCCATGACCCGGCTCACGCTCGCAGAGGTCGAGGCCGTCGCGCGGGCCGCCCACGAGGGGCAGACCGACAAGGCGGGGCTGCCGTACGCCGAACACCTCGCGGCCGTCGCCCAGGGAGTGCGGGCCCGCGGCGGTGACCCGGAGCAGATCGCGGCGGCCTGGCTGCACGACTCGGTCGAGGACGACGCGCTCAGCCGTCAGTGGCTGGCCGCCGCCGACCTGACCCCGCGCACCAAGGCCATCGTGGACGCCCTCACCAAGCGGCCCGGGGAGGAACTGGAGGCGTACGCGCGCCGCATCCTCGCCACCCCGGGCGCGCTGCTGGTGAAGGAGGCCGACCTGGCGCACAACGCCGACCCGCGGCGGCTCGCGGCGCTCGACGAGCCGACCCGGACCCGGCTGGCCGAGAAGTACGCCAGGACGCGCGCACTTCTCGGTCTCGAAGCCTGAGGGGCCCCTGGCCGGGAGCGGGACCGGCTAGACGCCGACCGTCTCCCGCTGCTTCTGCCGTTCGCGGGCCAGTTCGGCCGCGTCCTCCCGGAACGCCCACTCCATCTTCGGCTCCATCGCGAAGCGGAAGACGCGCTGCACCGGCTTGGTGCACAGCACCGTGACGGCGGCGGCGGCGAGGACGGTGACGGCGACCGTCCCCAGGGCGCCGTACTGCTCGGCGAGGTCGAACCCGCCCGCGTAGAGCGTGCCCTTGACCACGAAGCCGTGGAGCAGATAGCCGTACAGCGTCCCCGCGCCGAGGGCGGTGAACCACGTCCGGCGGCCCGGCACCCAGGCGAGGAAGCAGGCGGTCAGCAGCAGCGCGCAGCCGAACATGGCCAGCGTCATCAGCGGTCCGGTCCACCAGGGGGCGCCGATGTCCTGCGCCGAACTCTGCCGGTAGAACCACCCGCCGTCCACGCGCGGCACGGTCCACCAGCCGACGGCCAGGGCCGCGGCGAACACCGGTACGGACAGCACCCGCACCGCGGGCCGCCGTATCAGCGCGAAGTGCTCGGGCTTCAGCAGCAGGCCGAGGACGAAGCAGGGCAGGAACTGCAGGACGCGGCCGAGGTCCAGGTTGTCGTCGAGGCCCGGGGTGACCGATCCGACCATGGCGATGCCCAGGGCGAGGGGCAGCGGCCGGCGGACCAGCTTCCACAGGGGGGTGGTCAGGCGCCAGATGAACAGCGCGCACAGGAACCAGGTCAGGTAGTACGGGGAGACGAGACTGATCGGGTCGTCGGCCTGGCCCGCGTAGCGCCGGAACAGCGAATAGGCGATCTGGAACAGCAGGTACGGGACGGCTATGCCGGTGACCAGCCGCTTCAGCCGGTCCGGGCGCATGTCGAAACTGCGGGAGAAGTAGCCGGAGATGACGATGAACGCCGGCATGTGGAAGGTGTAGACGACGTTGTACAGGCCCTCCAGGGCCCGGTTGTCGGTCTTGATGGCCGACCAGGAGTGTCCCAGGGCCACCAGCACGATCGCGAGGTACTTGGCGTTGTCGAAGAACGCGTCGCGCTGTCTGCCCGGTCTGGCGGTCCGCGACTGCTCCTGCGCGGGCGTCGGGGTGGGCCGGTCGGGCACCCCGCGCACCGGCGGCTGTGCCGGGGGGAGAGGCCTGCGGCTGTGGCCGGGGGACGTTGCGGCGTCGAACATCTCAGGCACCCTAGCGTCGGCTGTGGGATTCCGTAAAACCCGCACTGTCATTCCTGGTTATCCCGCGCGGGTACCCCGTAATTCGCCGAACTTGCCATCCTGGTCGACGTGATGATGGGCACACAGGTGTCGTCCGTTCGCCCCGGATGTACCGATTAATACAGACTAATTCGGGCATACATCGCCTCTGTGTCCCGTACGTGGATTCCCTGTCCCATGCGTTGCGTGGTTATTGAAACGAAGCCCCGTGAATTCGTGTGGATTTCGTGACCGCGTCGCCGGTCGCATTCCTGTGCGAGGTGTCCTGCGCATGTGTGCCCGTCCGGCGTTGCGTCAGGACCCGCATAAGGGGGGCGGGTTGGTGGCACGATGGTTCTGGCGGGGGTGCGCGGGCCGTACCTCCGGGCCGGGAGAGCGGACCGACCGAGGGTGTGATCAGTTGTGGCCATTTCACTGTCTGTGGTGCTGCTGTTGGCGATCATCCTGGTGGTGTTGATCCGAGGGGGGAACATCAAGGCCGGCCCGGCCATCGTCGCCATCCTCTTCGGTTTCTTCCTCGCCTCGACCGGCATGGCGCCCTCGATCAACCGGTTCCTGAACTCGATAGCGGACTCCATCGACTCGATCAGGTTCTGACCCGGCGGGGGAGCCGGGGGCCCTGAGTGCGGGCGTGGTCCACCGCGCCCTACCCGCTCACCGACAGTACGCGGCCAGCGACGCTCCGCATGCGCGGCGGCCCGGACGGTCCGATCCCGGCTCCCCGGGCGACCGCGCACCGCCACCCGGGAACGGCAGAAGGCCCAGGGAGAGGAAAACACCCTCTCGCCTGGGCCTTCGGCATCCAGAGCGGGCGACGGGAATCGAACCCGCGTAGCTAGTTTGGAAGACTAGGGCTCTACCATTGAGCTACGCCCGCAACACTGCGCCGCAGGTCGGTGACCGCGGCACTGGAGGCATCCTAGCGGGTCGCCCGGCACCGAGGCCAACGAGTCGGGTCGCGCCGCACCGCGCGTCCCGACCCGGAGAACGCGGCCGACGGATCGGGCCGGGGCATGTACCCTACGTGTCGCACCAGACGGGGTGTGGCGCAGCTTGGTAGCGCGTCCGCTTTGGGAGCGGAAGGCCGTGGGTTCAAATCCCGCCACCCCGACCACCGGCTCGTGACGTCCGGCTCAGTGACGTCGTGATGATCGCCTTTTGGGGCGCTGACCGGCTGCGGTTACTATGCAAGCTGCGCGCCCGTGTGTCCCCGGCCCCCACGGCCTACGAACTCCTCCGGGCGGCGAAATCCGCCGGACCCATCGGGCTCCGGCAGAACCCGAGAAGTCAGCCACAAGGAGACCGAACCGTGAAGAGCGCCGTGGAGACCCTGAACCCGACCCGGGTTCGGCTCACTGTCGAGGTGCCCTTCGAGGAGCTCAAGGACAGCCTCGACGCGGCGTACAAGAAGATCAACCAGCAGGTCACGGTGAAGGGCTTCCGCAAGGGCAAGATCCCCGCCCGCGTGATCGACCAGCGGTTCGGCCGCGGTGCGGTGCTGGAGGAGGCCGTCAACGACGCGCTGCCCAAGTTCTACACCGAGGCGGTCAACGAGGCCGAGCTGAGCCCGCTGGGCCAGCCCGAGGTCGACATCACCGAGCTGAAGGACGGCGAGACGCTGAACTTCACCGCCGAGGTCGACGTCCGCCCGGCCCTGGAGATCCCGGACTACTCCGGCATCGAGGTCGAGGTCGACGCCGTCGAGGTGACGGACGAGGACGTCGAGAAGTCCGTGGAGCAGCTCCGTGAGCGCTTCGCGTCGACCTCTCCCGTCGAGCGCGCCGCCGAGGACGGCGACGTCGTCACCATCGACCTGGAGGCCAAGGTCGACGGCGAGGTGCTGGAGGACGGCATCGCCAACGGCGTCTCCTACACCATCGGCTCCGGCGAGCTGCTGGACGGCATCGACGACGCCGTCAAGGGCCTGTCCGCCGGTGAGGAGGCCACCTTCACCTCCGAGCTGAAGGGCGGCTCCGCCGCGGGCAAGGAGGCCGAGGTCACCGTCAAGGTCACCCAGGTCGCCGCCCGCGAACTGCCCGAGCTGGACGACGAGTTCGCGCAGCTCGCCTCCGAGTTCGACACCCTGGAGGAGCTGAAGGCCGACAGCCGCAAGCGCCTCGCCAACATGAAGCAGTTCGACCAGGCCACGCAGGCCCAGGAGCGCGTCCTGGAGAAGCTGCTGGAGCTGGTGGAGGTCCCGGTCCCCGAGAAGCTCCTTGAGGACGAGATCAACACCCGCAAGCACAACCTGGAGCACCACCAGCTCGCCCAGATGGGCCTCACCCTCGACAAGTACCTGGAGATCCAGGGCAAGACCGCCGAGGAGTTCGAGACCGAGACCCGCGAGGCCGCGGTCAAGGGCATCAAGACCCAGTTCGTCCTCGACGAGCTGGTCAAGAAGGAGAACCTCAACGTCAACCAGGAGGAGCTCACCGAGCACCTCATGCGGCGTGCGGCCTCCTCCGGCATGTCCCCCGACCAGTTCGCCCAGGCCGTCGTCGAGGGCGGCCAGGTGCCGCTGCTGGTCGGCGAGGTCGCCCGCGGCAAGGCCCTGGCCGTCGTGGTCGAGTCCGCCACGGTGAAGGACACCAACGGCGAGGTCGTCGACCTGGACGACGAGGAGGAGACCGAGGAGGCGCCGGCCGAGGCCGAGGCCACCGAGGCGTCCGACTCCGCCGAGGAGAAGACCGAGGGCTGAGCGGCCCTGCGGCGCCTGTGAGGCACGTACGACGGGCCCTGGGGGCTTCCCCCCGGGGCCCGTCGGCTTCCCCGGGACCCGGTGCCGTAGCGGGCCGGGAGCGGCCCGCCGGCGCGCATTCCCGGGCGTTCCCCGGCGCCCTGGCGGAGCGACCTGCGCTGACAGCGAACAGCTCACTTACCGGGATTCCCCGGAGGGAACGTCGCGTTAGGGTCCATGAAAGGCAGAACAATGAGACGGCCCGGCGCCGTCGTAAGACGAGCAGGTGGATACGTGACGAATCTGATGCCCTCCGCCGCCGGCGAGCCTTCCATCGGTGGTGGCCTCGGCGACCAGGTCTACAACCGGCTGCTCAACGAGCGGATCATCTTCCTCGGCCAGCAGGTTGACGACGACATCGCCAACAAGATCACCGCGCAGCTGCTGCTCCTTGCCGCCGACCCGGACAAGGACATCTACCTCTACATCAACAGCCCGGGCGGCTCGGTGACGGCCGGCATGGCGATCTACGACACCATGCAGTACATCCCGAACGACGTGGTGACGATCGCCATGGGCATGGCCGCCTCGATGGGCCAGTTCCTGCTGACCGGCGGCGCGGCCGGCAAGCGTTTCGCCCTGCCGCACGCGGACATCATGATGCACCAGGGCTCCGCGGGCCTCGGCGGTACGGTCTCGGACATCAAGATCCAGGCCGAGTACCTGATGCGCACCAAGAAGCGCATGTCCGAGCTGACCGCCCTCCACTCGGGCCAGACGGTCGAGGCGATCATCCGCGACGGCGACCGCGACCGCTGGTTCACCCCGGAGGAGGCCAAGGAGTACGGTCTCATTGACGAGATCATCACGCACGCCTCGGGTGTTCCGGGAGGCGGCGGCACCGGTGCCTGACCGGTCCGGCCACGCCACGCACCGCCGAGACACCAGCCCCCCGAACGCCACCAGGACGGTGAACCCCATGAGCAACTTCCCCGGCGCCGCCAGCGGCATGTACGAAGGGCCCCGCCCCGACAGCCGCTACGTCATCCCGCGCTTCGTCGAGCGCACCTCCCAGGGCATCCGCGAGTACGACCCGTACGCGAAGCTCTTCGAGGAGCGCGTGATCTTCCTGGGCGTCCAGATCGACGACGCCTCCGCCAACGACGTCATGGCGCAGCTGCTGTGCCTGGAGTCGATGGACCCGGACCGGGACATCTCGATCTACATCAACAGCCCCGGTGGCGACATGACCGCCCTCACGGCGATCTACGACACCATGCAGTTCGTGAAGCCCGACATCCAGACGGTCTGCATGGGCCAGGCGGCCTCCGCCGCGGCCATCCTGCTCGCCGCGGGCACCCCCGGCAAGCGCATGGCGCTGCCGAACTCCCGGGTGCTGATCCACCAGCCGGCCGGCTCCACCGGCCGCGGTCAGCTCTCCGACCTGGAGATCATCGCCAACGAGTTCACCCGGATGCGTGAGCAGCTGGAGAACATGCTGGCCAAGCACTCGAACCGGCCGATCGAGAAGGTCCGCGAGGACATCGAGCGGGACAAGATCCTCACGGCCGAGGAGGCGCTGGAGTACGGCCTCGTCGACCAGATCATCTCCACCCGCAAGCTGAACAACAGCACGGTCCGCTGACAGCGCAACCGCGCACGTCCGGCCCCTCTTGGCACGGTGCACGTCAAAGTGAACCCTGCCAAGGGGGGCCCGAACACCGGGCCCGGCAAGGTACCGTCGGACATAAGGCAGCACCAGGAGCCGCTGGACTCATAGCGTCCAGGCGTCTCCCAGGCGAAGGGGAAGCACACCGTGGCACGCATCGGTGACGGCGGCGATCTGCTCAAGTGCTCGTTCTGCGGCAAGAGCCAGAAGCAGGTCAAGAAGCTCATCGCAGGGCCCGGTGTGTACATCTGCGACGAGTGCATCGATCTCTGCAACGAGATCATCGAGGAAGAGCTCGCGGAGACCAGCGAGGTGCGCTGGGAGGAGCTGCCCAAGCCCCGCGAGATCTACGAGTTCCTCGAAGGCTATGTGGTCGGCCAGGAGGCGGCGAAGAAGGCCCTCTCCGTCGCGGTGTACAACCACTACAAGCGGGTCCAGGCGGGCGAGAACGGCGGCGCGAGCGGCCGGGACGACGCCATCGAGCTGGCGAAGTCCAACATCCTCCTGCTGGGCCCCACGGGCTCCGGCAAGACGCTCCTCGCGCAGACGCTCGCGCGCATGCTGAACGTCCCGTTCGCGATCGCCGACGCCACGGCGCTGACCGAGGCGGGCTACGTGGGCGAGGACGTCGAGAACATCCTCCTCAAGCTCATCCAGGCGGCCGACTACGACGTCAAGAAGGCCGAGACCGGGATCATCTACATCGACGAGATCGACAAGGTCGCGCGGAAGAGCGAGAACCCGTCGATCACGCGTGACGTGTCGGGCGAGGGCGTCCAGCAGGCCCTGCTGAAGATCCTGGAGGGCACCACGGCCTCCGTCCCGCCGCAGGGCGGTCGCAAGCACCCCCACCAGGAGTTCATCCAGATCGACACGACGAACGTGCTGTTCATCGTGGGCGGCGCCTTCGCGGGCCTGGAGAAGATCATCGAGGCGCGTGCCGGCGCGAAGGGCATCGGCTTCGGCGCCACGATCCTCTCCAAGCGCGAGCTGGAGGCCAAGGACGTCTTCGAGGACGTCATGCCGGAGGACCTGGTCAAGTTCGGCATGATCCCCGAGTTCATCGGCCGCCTGCCGGTGATCACCTCGGTCCACAACCTGGACCGCGAAGCGCTCCTGAAGATCCTGGTCGAGCCCCGCAACGCGCTCGTCAAGCAGTACCAGCGCCTGTTCGAACTCGACGGCGTGGAGCTGGACTTCGAGCGCGAGGCGCTGGAGGCCATCGCCGACCAGGCCATCCTGCGCCAGACCGGCGCCCGCGGCCTGCGCGCCATCATGGAGGAGGTCCTCCAGGGCGTGATGTACGAGGTCCCGTCCCGCAAGGACGTCGCCCGGGTCGTCATCACCGCCGACGTGGTCCTCTCCAACGTCAACCCGACGCTGATCCCGAGGGACGCCCGCGGGCGGGGCTCGGGGGAGCAGAAGACGGCGTAGCCGCACCCGTCACGCACACGAAGGGGCCCCGGTCGACCGACCGGGGCCCCTTCGCTGTCGGCGCCGAACGCGTCAGGCCTTGACCCGCACCTCCGCGCGGAACTTGGCGGTCAGCTCGGCGTCCTTCGCCGGGTCGCTGCCGCGGCCCGCGGCGAGGTTGGCGTAGTCCATGGGCATGACCATGCCGATGGTGCTGTGATCGCCCCAGACGCAGATCGTGAGCGTCACGTCCTTCGGCCCGCCGCTGCCCGCACCCGTGGGGGCCGTGGCCTGCTGGCACTTGAGGACCGCGCCGTCGAGCCCGGCCGGCTCGTACGCCGTCGGCTCGCCCTTCAGGACGACGTCCTTGCCGCCACTGCTCTTCTGCGACTCGGACTTGAAGTAGGCGAACATCGCGTCGACGGTCTTCTCGGGGTCGTCGATGGTGCCGTAGACACCCCCGAAGTTGATCTGCTTCTTGCTCAGCGGGTTGTCCGGGTCCCCGGCGTCGTAGGCGGCGCTGACGTCCTTGGGGTCGTGCACGCCCCACTTCTCGGCGTCCTTCAGGTCGCTTGGCGTCATGCTGCCGCTGTCGCCCTTGGACTTCTTGTACTCGGACAGCACCGTCGCCGGGGTCGTCAGCTTGTGCGGTCCGTCGTCCGCGGCGCCGCCGCTGCCGCTCCCGCTCAGCAGGAAGTAGGCGCCCACCGCCACGGCGGCCACCACGGCCACCGCGCCGATGATCAGGCCCGTCTTCTTCTTGCCCCCGCCGGGCTGCGGTGCCTGCGGCATGCCGTACGGCTGCTGCTGCCCGTAGGGGTTCGGCTGCTGGCCGTACGGGCCGGGCTGCTGCGGTGCGCCCTGCTGCGGGTAGCCGTAGCCCGGCTGCTGCGCCGGCGGGGCCTGCTGGGGGTAGCCGTAGCCGGGCTGGGGAGCCTGCGGCGGCTGGCCGTAGGGGCCCGGCTGGCCGTACGGTCCAGGCTGCCCCGGCTGGCCGTACGGTCCAGGCTGCCCCGGCTGGCCGTACGGACCCGGCTGCTGGGGCGGCTGGCCGTACGGGCCCGGCTGGTTGTTGCTCATTCCTGGGTTCCCCTCCAGAGCTTATGTGTTCCTGACATCCTGACCCAGGCACGGGAACGGCACGGCACCGGGGGCCGCACCGTTACAGAACAAAGGCGTTTCGGGACCACCCCGTGACACCTCTAAACTGACCCCCGTGACCGAGAACGCTCAGCAGCAGCCACCCGCGCCCGACACCGAACTGCCGACCCAGTACGCGCCGGCCGATGTAGAGGGGCCGCTGTACGAGCGCTGGGTAGAGCGGGGCTACTTCGAGGCGGACGCGAAGAGCGACAAGCCGCCGTACACCGTCGTCATCCCGCCGCCGAACGTCACGGGCAGCCTGCACCTCGGGCACGCCTTCGAGCACACGCTCATCGACGCCCTCACCCGCCGCAAGCGGATGCAGGGCTACGAGACGCTGTGGCAGCCCGGCATGGACCACGCCGGTATCGCCACGCAGAACGTGGTCGAGCGCGAGCTCGGCAAGGAGGGCAAGTCCCGGCAAGACCTGGGCCGCGAGGCCTTCGTCGAGCGGGTCTGGCAGTGGAAGGCCGAGTCCGGCGGGCAGATCTCCGGGCAGATGCGGCGCCTCGGTGACGGCGTCGCCTGGTCGCGCGAGCGCTTCACCATGGACGAGGGCCTGTCCCAGGCCGTCCAGACCATCTTCAAGAAGCTCTACGACGACGAGCTGATCTACCGCGCCGAGCGCATCATCAACTGGTGCCCTCGCTGTCTGACCGCGATCTCGGACATCGAGGTCGAGTACCAGGACGACGACGGCGAGCTGGTCTCGATGCGCTACGGCGACGGGGACGACTCGATCGTCGTCGCCACCACCCGCGCCGAGACGATGCTCGGCGACACGGCCGTCGCCGTCCACCCGGACGACGAGCGGTACAAGCACCTCGTCGGCAAGCTCATCAGGCTGCCGCTGACCGACCGCTCCATCCCGGTCGTCGCGGACACGCACGTCGACCCCGAGTTCGGCACCGGCGCCGTCAAGGTCACCCCGGCGCACGACCCGAACGACTTCGAGATCGGCCAGCGCCACGACCTGCCGACCATCACCGTGATGGACGAGCACGCCGTCATCACCGTCCACGGTCCCTTCCAGGGCATGGACCGCCTGGAGGCCCGCTCGGCGATCGTCGCCGCGCTGCGCGCCGAGGGCCGGATCGTCGCCGAGAAGCGGCCGTACGTCCACTCCGTCGGCCACTGCTCGCGCTGCAAGACCACCATCGAGCCGCGCCTGTCCATGCAGTGGTGGGTCAAGGTCGGCCCGCTGGCCAAGGCCGCCGGCGACGCCGTCCGCGAGGGCAAGGTCAAGATCCATCCGCAGGAGATGGAGAAGCGGTACTTCGACTGGGTCGACAACCTCCACGACTGGTGCATCTCGCGCCAGCTGTGGTGGGGGCACCGGATCCCGGTCTGGTACGGCCCCGACGGGGAGGTCGTCTGCGTCGGCCCGGACGAGGAGCCGCCGACCGGCGAGGGCTGGCACCAGGAAACCGACGTCCTCGACACCTGGTTCTCCTCCGGCCTGTGGCCCTTCTCCACCCTCGGCTGGCCCGAACAGACCGAGTCGCTCGCGAAGTTCTACCCGAACTCCGTCCTGGTCACCGGCTACGACATCCTCTTCTTCTGGGTCGCCCGGATGATGATGTTCGGCCTGTACGCGATGGACGGCACCCCGCCGTTCCACACCATCGCCCTGCACGGCATGGTCCGCGACCAGTTCGGCAAGAAGATGTCGAAGTCCTTCGGTAACGCGGTCAACCCGCTGGACTGGATGGACGAGTACGGCTCCGACGCCCTGCGCTTCACCCTGGCCCGCGGCGCCAACCCGGGTGTCGACGTGCCGATCGGCGAGGCCTGGGTCCAGGGTTCCCGCAACTTCGCCAACAAGATCTGGAACGCGACACGCTTCGCGCTGATGAACGGCGCGACGGTCGAGGGCCCGCTGCCGGACGCCTCGCGGATGTCGGCGACCGACCGCTGGATCCTCTCCCGCCTCAACTCGGTGGTCGCCGAGGTCGACGCGTACTACGAGGACTTCCAGTTCGCCAAGCTCTCCGACGCCCTCTTCCACTTCGCGTGGGACGAGGTCTTCGACTGGTACGTCGAGCTGTCCAAGACGGTCTTCCAGGCGGGCGGCGAGCCGGCCGAGGTCTCGAAGCGGGTCCTCGGCGAGGTCCTGGACGTCACCCTGAAGCTCCTCCACCCGGTCGTCCCGTTCGTCACGGAGACCCTGTGGACCACGCTGACGGGCGGCGAGTCGATCGTCATCGCCGACTGGCCGACCGACAGCGGCTTCCGTGACGCGGCGGCCGAGCAGGAGATCTCCACCCTCCAGTCGGTCATCACCGAGGTCCGCCGCTTCCGCGCCGACCAGGGTCTCCAGCCCGGCCAGCGGGTCCCGGCCCGCCTGACGCTGGACGGCACGCAGCTCGCCCCGCACGAGGCCGCGATCCGCCAGCTCCTGCGCCTCCAGCCGGAGGGCGACGCCTTCACGGCCACGGCGACCCTGCCGGTGGCGGGCGCGGAGGTGGCCCTCGACCTCTCCGGCACGATCGACGTCGCCGCGGAGCGCAAGCGCCTGGCCAAGGACCTGGCCGCCGCGGAGAAGGAGAAGGCCCAGGCCACGGCCAAGCTCGGCAACGAGGCGTTCCTGGCGAAGGCCCCGGAGAACGTGGTGGACAAGATCCGCACGCGCCTGGCCAAGGCGGACGAGGACATCGCCCGCATCACCGCCCAGCTGGAGAACCTGCCGGAGGTGTGAGCCACTCGCCCTGGGGAGGGCCCCGGTGCCGATGAGGCGCCGGGGCCTTCGCCGACTCAGGGGCGCGGGGAACTGCGCGACCAGCCCACCACGCACCCGCGGCCGGCCGGCGGGACATGCCACCCCCTACCGGCGCCTCGCAGCGGGTTGGCGAGGCATGCGCCCCGCCCCGCGTCCGAGCGCCCCGCAGCGGCACGGCGAGACAAGCCGCCCCGCCCCCGAGTGCCCCGCAGCCGGTCGGCGAGGCAAGCCCCACCCGCGCCGCCCGGTCCGCGAGACAAGCCACCCCATACCGGCGCCCCGCCGCAGGCGTCCGCTCCGTAGACTGGCCCCGTGAGCGAAGCGCCCGGCACCAGCGACACCCCCGACCCCCTCGACTCCTTCGACGAGATCATCGAGGCCGAGACCACCCGCGACCCCGACCTCGCGGTCATCGAGGCCGGCAGCCGCACCCTGCGCACCCAGGGCGGCCCTGCGCAGGCGGACGTGCCCGCCCGCCCCGAGGACCCCGAGGTCGACAAGGCCCTGCGCGAGGTCGAGGCCGAGCTGGCCACCCGCTGGGGCGAGACGAAGCTGGAGCCCTCGGTCAGCCGCATCGCCGCGCTGATGGACGTGCTGGGCGAGCCCCAGCGGTCGTACCCCTCGATCCACATCACGGGCACGAACGGCAAGACCTCCACCGCCCGCATGATCGAGGCCCTGCTCGGCGCCTTCGAGCTGCGCACCGGCCGCTACACCAGCCCGCACGTGCAGTCGATCACCGAGCGGATCAGCCTGGACGGCGCCCCGATCACCGCCGAGCGGTTCATCGAGACGTACCAGGACATCAAGCCGTACGTCGAGATGGTCGACGGGCAGCAGGAGTACCGGCTGTCCTTCTTCGAGGTGCTCACGGGCATGGCGTACGCGGCCTTCGCGGACGCTCCCGTGGACGTCGCCGTCGTCGAGGTCGGCATGGGCGGCTCCTGGGACGCCACCAACGTGATCGACGGCGACGTCGCCGTCGTCACCCCCATCGACCTCGACCACACCGACCGGCTCGGCGAGACGCACGCGCAGATCGCCGGCGAGAAGAGCGGCATCATCAAGCAGGACGCGACCGTCATCCTGGCCCAGCAGCCGGTGGACGCGGCGCAGGTGCTGCTGAAGAAGGCCGTGGAGGTCGACGCCACCGTGGCCCGTGAGGGGCTGGAGTTCGGCGTCGTCGACCGGCAGGTCGCCGTGGGCGGGCAGCTCCTCACGCTGCGCGGCCTCGGCGGCGAGTACCACGAGGTCTACCTGCCGCTGCACGGCGCCCACCAGGCGCACAACGCGGCCGTCGCGCTCGCCGCCGTGGAGGCGTTCTTCGGCGTGGGCGCGCAGCGCGCCGAGCCGCTGGACATCGACACCGTGCGCAAGGCGTTCGCGGCCGTGTCGTCCCCGGGCCGGCTGGAGGTCGTACGGCGCTCTCCCACCGTCGTGCTGGACGCCGCGCACAACCCCGCGGGTGCCGAGGCCACCGCCGAGGCCGTGCGGGAGGCGTTCGACTTCACCCGGCTGATCGGGGTCGTCGGCGCGAGCGGCGACAAGAACGTGCGCGGGCTGCTGGAGGCCTTCGAGCCGATCTTCGCGGAGGTCGTCGTCACGCAGAACTCCAGCCCTCGCGCCATGGACGCGGACGAGCTGGCTGCGATCGCCGTCGAGGTGTTCGGCGACGAGCGCGTGCAGGTCGAGCCGCGGCTGCCGGACGCCCTGGAGGCCGCGATCACGCTGGCCGAGGAGGAAGGCGAGTTCGCGGGCGGCGGTGTGCTGGTGACCGGTTCCGTCATCACGGTCGGCGAGGCCCGGCTGCTGCTGGGGAAGGGCTGAGTCGACCATGCGTACGCTCTGTGCATCGACCCTGATCGGCGAGTTCTTCGTCATCGGCTTCGCCGGGCTCGTCGCCATGAAGGACCCGGACCTGTCCACGTCGACGGTGTGGCTGGTCAGCGGCATCGCCATGCTGCTGTGCGTGCTGCTGTGCGGCATGGTGACCCGGCCCGGCGGGGTGGCCCTCGGCTGGGCCCTGCAGATCGCGCTGATCGCCTCCGGTGTCGTCGTCCCCACCATGTACTTCCTGGGCGCGGTGTTCGCGGCCCTGTGGTGGGCGTCGGTGCACTTCGGGAGAAAGGTGGACGAGGCGAAGGCCCGCTTCGCGGCCCAGGCCCAGTCCTCCTCCTCCACGCCTGACGCTGCGTAACAACGGCCCCGACACGCCCTGTAACCTCGTCCCACCGCACCCGCAAGCCGTGTAAGGAGCCTTCCGTGAGCCAGCGCACCCTCGTCCTCCTCAAGCCCGACGCCGTCCGTCGTGGCCTGACCGGCGAGATCATCAGCCGCATCGAACGCAAGGCCGGCTGGCAGATCACCGCGCT
This sequence comes from Streptomyces corchorusii, assembly GCF_001514055.1. Lineage (NCBI taxonomy): Bacteria > Bacillati > Actinomycetota > Actinomycetes > Kitasatosporales > Streptomycetaceae > Streptomyces > Streptomyces corchorusii. The sequence continues at coordinate 441,746 of NZ_KQ948351.1, forward strand.
GGAACTGCGCACACTGGACCAGGACACGCTGGAGCAGCACTACGGCGAGCACAAGGGCAAGCCCTTCTACGAGCCGCTGGTGGAGTTCATGTCCTCCGGTCCGGTCGTCGCGCTGATCGTGGAGGGCGAGCGGGTCATCGAGGGCGTGCGCCAGCTCGCCGGCCCGACCGACCCGATCGCCGCCGCGCCCGGCTCGATCCGCGGTGACTACGGCGTGATCGTCCGCGAGAACCTGATCCACGCCTCCGACTCCGAGGAGTCCGCCGAGCGCGAGGTGAAGATCTTCTTCCCCGGCCGCGCGTAACGTCCGTCCGCCGCGGAGAGGGTCCGGGACCACGCCCGGACCTTTCTGGCACAGTCCTGGCATTTGAGGGAACGAGCGCCCCCGAACGCCCGTCTCCACAAGCGGGGCGGCACGCCATCTGGTGACAATGGCGGAGACCCTCGCGCAGTGTTCGTGCAGGCGCGTTTACGATGGAAGCCTTCACGTCACAGCACCCGCCTCGCCGACCTGACATGCCCTCAAACGCTCAGGACGGCCAGATGAATCCGGATGGGGAACTCAATGTCGTTCATCGGCCGTGACATGGCTGTCGACCTCGGGACCGCCAACACGCTGGTGTACGTCAGGGGTCGCGGGATCGTACTGAACGAGCCGTCCGTCGTGGCGATCAACACCAACACGGGTGGGATCCTCGCGGTCGGTGCCGAAGCGAAGAAGATGATCGGCCGGACGCCGGGCAACATCGTGGCGGTTCGTCCGCTGAAGGACGGCGTGATCGCCGACTTCGAAATCACCGAGCGGATGCTCCGCTACTTCATCCTGAAGATCCACAAGCGGCGGTATCTGGCCCGGCCGCGGGTCGTCGTCTGTGTGCCCTCGGGCATCACGGGCGTCGAGCGCCGGGCGGTCATCGAGGCGTCCTCCCAGGCCGGCGCCCGTCAGGTGCACATCATCGAGGAGCCCATGGCCGCCGCCATCGGCTCCGGTCTGCCGGTCCACGAGGCCACCGGCAACATGGTGGTGGACATCGGCGGCGGCACCACGGAGGTCGCGGTCATCTCGCTCGGCGGGATCGTCACCGCCCAGTCCATCCGCGTCGCCGGCGACGAACTGGACAACGCGATCATCCAGTACATCAAGAAGGAGTACAGCCTCCTCCTGGGTGAGCGCACGGCGGAACAGATCAAGATCACCATCGGTTCGGCGTACGACCTCGACACCGACGAGCACACCGAAGTCCGCGGCCGGGACCTGGTGTCCGGGCTGCCGAAGACCGTCGTCATCTCGGCGGCCGAGGTCCGCAAGGCGATCGAGGAGCCGGTCAACGCGATCGTGGACGCGGTGAAGACCACCCTCGACAAGTGCCCGCCGGAGCTGTCCGGCGACATCATGGACCGGGGAATCGTTCTGACCGGCGGAGGAGCCCTGCTGCGCGGGCTCGACGAGCGGCTGCGGCGGGAGACCGGCATGCCGATCCACATCGCCGAGGACCCCCTGGACAGCGTCGCGCTCGGCTCCGGCAAGTGCGTCGAGGAGTTCGAGGCGCTCCAGCAGGTCCTGGACGCCCAGCCGCGCAGATGACGCGACTCTTCGATTCCGCCGTACGAGACGTTCTCCTCTCGTGCGGCGGATCGTTGACATAGAGGCATAAGCTCCCACGAATGGGCCTCTTGGGCCGCGGCACAGCACGCGCGTTCCCTAGGGGTCCGACGAATTCCTACTTGAGGAAGGGCACGGCCGCCGCACGTGAGGGACACGAAAGAGAGCCGGCTGCTCCTGGTCCTGTTGGTCGCCATCGCGTTCGCGCTGATCACGGTGGACATCCGCGGAGGCCGGAACTCCCCGGTCGACGGTGCCCGGCACGCCGCCGCGGCGGTGTTCGGCCCGGTCGAGAACGGGCTGTCCTCCGCGGTGAACCCGGTCGGCGACGCCGTCTCCGCGGTCCGCGCCTCCGGCAGTCGGCACGACCGGCTCGCCGCGCTGGAGAAGGAGAACGCGGCGCTCAAGGCCAAGCTCGGCAGCGACGACCGCAACCGCAGCCGCCTGAAGCAGCTCGACAAGCTGCTCAAGGTGGCCGGCGAGGGGCAGTACGGCATCAAGGGCGCCCAGGTCATCGCCATAGGCTCGGCCCAGGGCTTCTCCTGGACCATCACCATCGACGCCGGCGCCGACGACGGCATCAAGCGGGACATGACCGTCCTGAACGGCGACGGCCTGGTCGGCCGGGTCACCACCGTCGGCCCCAGCACCTCCACCGTGCTGCTCGCCAACGACCCGGACTTCACCGTCGGCACCCGCATGGAGGCCGGCGACGAACTCGGCTTCGCCTCCGGGCAGGGCGACCGCCCGCTGCGCGTGGAACTGCTCAACGGCAAGGCGGAGGTGAAGAAGGGCGACCGGCTCGTCACGTTCGGCTCGCAGGCCGACAAGCCGTTCGTGCCCGGTGTCCCGGTCGGCGTGGTCTCCCGCGTCGACCCCTCCGGCGGCGGCCTGACCCGCACGCTGTACGTCACCCCGTACGTCAGCTTCACCAAGCTCGACATCGTCGGCGTGGTCGTGGCGCCACCGAAGCAGGACCCGCGGGACACCGTGCTCCCGGCCAAGCCGAAGCCGGTCCCGACGCCGACGGTGACCGTGACGGTCACCCCGTCGGCCGACGCCCCCGCCACCGACGAGCAGCAGTAGGAGCTGTATCCCCATGCGTGTCAACCGGATCCTGCTCGCCACCCCGCTGGTCGTCGTGGCCCTGGTGATCCAGGTGAGCGTCCTCGCCCGGCTGCACCTGCCGGGCGCCGTCCCCGACCTGCTGCTGCTCACCGTCCTCGGCCTGGCGATGGTCTACGGCCACGTGGGCGGCGCCCTCGTCGGTTTCGGCGCCGGTCTCCTCGCCGACCTGGCCCCGCCGGCCGACCACGCGGCCGGCCGGTACGCGCTCGTGCTGTGCGTCATCGGCTACTTGGCCGGGCTCGTCAAGCCGGAGAACGGCCGGCTGAAGTCGGCGAGCGGCCCGATGGCCGTCGTGGTCGCCGCCGCCATCGGCTCCACCCTGCTCTACGCCGGGGTGGGCGCCCTGGTCGGCGACACCGCCGCCCGCCATGTCGGCCTGCCGGGGCTGCTGTTCTCCGCCGCCCTGTACGACCTGCTGCTCGCCCCGTTCGTCGTGCCCGGCGTGATGTGGCTGGCCCGCCGCGCCGACAACGACCCGCTCACCGAGACCGGGCCTGCGGCCAAGGCCGGGGACATCTCCTCGGGCTGGCTCTCCTCCGGCACGGGTCTGCGCATCGGCAGCCAGCGCAGCGGTCTGGGCGCCCTGAAGGCCAAGGCGCGCACGCGCTCCGCCCGGGTCGGCCGCATCAAGGGGGTCAAGCGGCTGTGAGGGACGGGCAGTTCCACACCGGTGGGCCGGCCTCCGATGAGTTCACTCGAACGGGTAAGCGTTCCCGGAACGCGGGTTCACAGGCCGGTCGTTCATCATTCGTACGCGTTCTCGCACAGGCGCACTGAGAGGGGGAGACAGCCGCAGTGACCAACATCCCCGAGACCGGTCGGACCCCACGGGTCCAGATCCGGCTCGTCGTCATCCAGATCCTCGTTCTCTCCCTCCTCGGCACGCTCGGCGGCCGGTTGTGGTACCTCCAGATCCGGGAGGGCGCCGAGTACCAGAAGGAGGCGTCCGGCAACCACGTCCAGCAGGTCGTCGACCCGGCCGTGCGCGGCGACATCCTGGACGCCCGGGGCGTCCCCCTCGCGGACAACGAGACCCGCCTGGTGGTCTCCGCCTCCCGCACCGACCTGCTGAAGCAGAAGGACGACGGCAAGGCCGTCCTCACCAAGCTGGCCGGCGTCCTCGGCATGAGCCCCGCGGAGGTCATGCAGAAGGTCCGGCTGTGCGACGCCAAGACCCCCCAGCCCTGCTGGAACGGCTCGCCCTACCAGCCGATCCCGATCACCGACGAGGCCACCGCCAAGCAGGCCCTGCAGATCCGCGAGCGCTCCGAGGACTTCCCCGGCATCACCGCCGAGCCCGAGGCCGTCCGCCGCTACCCGGGCCCCGGCAAGTCCAACACCGCGCAGGTGCTCGGCTATCTCTCGCCCGTCACCGACGCCGAGATCCAGCAGGCCAAGGACTCCGACTCGCCCTACCTGCGCTCCGACATGGTGGGCCGCTCCGGCCTGGAGCGGACGTACGACAAGGTGCTGCGCGGCAAGGCCGGCGTCACCCGCTACGAGGTCGACAACCTCGGCCGGGTCATCGGCAAGGCCAAGTCGGACGCGGCCGAGTCCGGTTCGAACCTGGTCACCAGCATCGACTCCCGCGTCCAGCGGGTCGCCGAGTACGAGCTGGACAAGGCGATGAAGGCCGCCCGCCAGCAGTTCGACAAGATCACCGGCACCAACTACAAGGCGGACTCCGGTGCCGTCGTGGTGATGGAGGCCAAGACCGGCCGCATCGTCGCCATGGCCTCGGCGCCGACGTACGACCCGAACGTCTGGGTCGGCGGCATCTCCGCCAAGGACTACAAGGCCCTCACCGGCAAGGACTCGGACTACCCCTTGCTCAACCGGGCCATACAGGGCCAGGCCGCTCCCGGCTCGACGTTCAAGGTGGTCTCCACGGCCGCCGCGGTCGAGGCCGGCTACGACTTCGACGGCCGCTACCCCTGCACCAGCTCCTACTCGGTCGGCGGCCAGGTCTTCAAGAACTTCGAGGGCGAGAACTTCGGCCCGATCCCCCTGGGCCGCGCCCTGGAGGTCTCCTGCGACACCGTCTTCTACTACCTGGCCGACAAGGAGTGGAAGAAGGACGGCGGCATCAACCCCAAGAAGGGCCAGCCGAAGGACTACTTCTACAAGGCCGCCCACCAGTTCGGCCTCGGCAAGGAGACCGGCGTCGACCTGCCCAACGAGGTCACCGGCCGCGTCCCCGACCGCCAGTGGAAGCAGGCGTACTGGAAGGCCAACAAGGACGCCTGGTGCAAGACCGGCAAGAAGGACGGCTCCTACGTCGAGAAGATCGCCTACGAGAACTGCCTCGAAGGCAACAAGATGCGCGAGGGCGACTCGATCAACTACTCCATCGGCCAGGGTGACACCCTCGTCACCCCGATCCAGGAGGCCGTGATCTACGGCGCCGTCGCCAACGGCGGCACGATGTACCAGCCGACCATCGGCAAGGCGATCATCAGCGCCGACGGCAAGACGGTGCGGGAGATCAAGCCGACGAAGCGCGGCAGGCTGCCCGTCAGCCAGGCCACCCTCAAGGGCATGGACGACGCCTTCGCGGGCGTCATCACCCGCGGTACGGCGGCCTGGAAGTTCGGCGGCTGGCCGCAGGACAAGATCCCGCTGCACGCCAAGACCGGTACGGCCGAGGTCTACGGCAAGCAGACCACGTCCTGGCTGGCCACCTACTCCAAGGACTACACGGTGATCATGACGATCGCCCAGGCCGGTACGGGTTCCGGCGCCTCCGGTGAGGCCGTGCGCAACATCTACAGCGCGCTCTACGGCGTCCAGGGCGACGGCTCCATCGACAGCAAGAAGGCGCTGCTGCCCGAGCCGCAGAAGGGCCTGCCCAAGGTCCGCACGGACGGCACCATCGCCGCCCCGAAGGTCGCCGGCGACCCGGCGAAGGACGCCGAGACCGCCCAGAAGAACAACCCGACCAACGGCGACGGCCAGCAGCCCGCGGGCACCACGCCCTCGCCCGGCACGGGCAACCGCGACACCCGCAGACGGCCTCGCAGGAGGGGAAGCCGGAGGATGCCCTCATGACCGGCGCGAACAGCTTCTCCGTCTCCGGGTACGGCCCCGAGCGGGCCGGCTGGACCAGGATCTTCGCCCGCGACTCGCTCACCCGCCGGCTGGACTGGCCGATACTGCTCGCGGCCACCGCCCTGTCCCTGCTGGGCTCCCTGCTGGTGTACTCGGCGACCCGCAACCGCACCGAGCTGAACCAGGGCGACCCGTACTTCTTCCTGCTCCGGCACCTGATGAACCTCGGCATCGGGATCGCCCTGATGATCGGCACCGTCTGGCTCGGCCACCGCGCCCTGCGCAACGCCGTGCCGATCCTCTACGGCCTGTCGGTGCTCCTCGCCCTGGTGGTCCTCACCCCGCTCGGCGCCACGATCAACGGCCAGCGCAACTGGCTGGTGATCGGCGGCTTCTCGCTCCAGCCCGCCGAGTTCCTCAAGGTGTCGATCATCCTCGGCATGGCCATGATGCTGGCCGCACGGGTGGACGCGGGCGACAAGCCGTACCCCGACCACCGGACCGTCTTCCAGTCCCTGTGCCTGGCCACCGTCCCGATCCTGATCCTGCTGCTCATGCCCGACCTCGGCTCGGTACTGGCCATGGTGGCGATCATCCTCGGCGTGCTGCTCGCCTCCGGCGCCTCCAACCGCTGGGTCTTCGGTCTGCTCACCGCCGGTGTCATCGGCTGCGTCGCGATCTGGCAGCTGCACATCCTGGACGAGTACCAGATCAACCGGTTCGCGGCCTTCGCCAACCCCGACCTGGACCCGGCCGGTGTCGGCTACAACACCAACCAGGCCCGCATCGCCATCGGCTCCGGCGGACTCACCGGGGCCGGGCTGTTCCACGGTTCGCAGACCACCGGCCAGTTCGTGCCCGAGCAGCAGACCGACTTCGTCTTCACGGTCGCGGGGGAGGAGCTGGGCTTCCTCGGCGCCGGCTTCATCATCTTCCTGCTCGGTGTCCTCCTGTGGCGCGCCTGCCGGATAGCGCGTGACTCGACCGAGCTGTACGGGACGATCGTCGCCGCCGGGATCGTCGCCTGGTTCGCCTTCCAGTCCTTCGAGAACATCGGCATGACCCTCGGCATCATGCCGGTCACCGGTCTGCCCCTGCCGTTCGTGTCGTACGGCGGCTCGTCCATGTTCGCGGTCTGGGTCGCGGTCGGACTGTTGCAGTCGATCAAGGTGCAACGGCCCATGTCGGCGTAGACCCGGCGCCCTCTGCCGTACCGGCGCCCCGGACTACTAGATTCGGTGCATGGCGGATGCGAAACGCGAGATCGAGCGCAAGTACGAGTCCGACGACAGCGGGCTGCCGGACCTGACCGGTGTCGGGGCGGTGGCGGCCGTCCTGGACAAGGGCCTGATGGAACTCGACGCCACGTACTACGACACCGTCGACGAACGTCTGGCCGCCGCCGCCCTCACCCTGCGCCGCCGCACCGGCGGCGCGGACGCCGGCTGGCACCTGAAGTTCCCGGTCGCCCCCGGAGTCCGCGACGAGATCCAGGCCCCGCTCTCCGACACCGTCCCCGAGGAGATCGCGGCCCTCGTCCGCTCCCGCGTCCGGGACGCGGCGCTCGTCCCGCTGGTCCGGCTGCGCTCCGCCCGCGACGTCCGGCACCTGGTCGACGCCGACGGCGCGCTGCTGGCCGAGGCCAGCGTCGACGCCGTGACCGCCGAGCGGTTGAGCGGCGGGAGCGGGGCCGCCCAGTGGACCGAGATCGAGGTGGAACTGGCCGACGGCGGCGACCCGGCCCTCCTCGACCAGCTGGAGAAACGCCTGGGCAAGGCGGGCGTACGGCCGTCCCGGTCGCCGTCGAAGCTGGCGCGTGCCCTGGAGGAGACGGCCGGCGGCCGGCGCCGGAAGCAGGCCGGGCCCCCGCCGCCGGTGACCGCCGGCGACCACGTCCTCGCCTACCTCCGCGCCCAGCGGGACGCGCTGGTCGAACTGGACCCCGCCGTCCGCCGCGACCTGCCCGACGCCGTGCACCGCATGCGGGTCGCCACCCGCCGCGCCCGCAGCACCCTGCGCACCTTCGGCGCCCTCCTGGACCGCACCGTCACCGACCCCGTCGGCGCCGAGCTGAAGTGGCTCGCCGGCGAGCTGGGCGTCGACCGCGACCAGGAGGTGCTGGCCGACCGCCTGACCACCGCCCTCGACGCGCTCCCGGCCACCCTGGTCACCGGCCCCGTCCCCGAGCGGCTGAGCGCGTGGTCCCGGGCCCGGCGCGGCGGCGCCCACGCCCACCTCACCGGGGTGCTGGACTCCCGCCGTTATCTGGCCCTGCTGGACGCCCTGGACGCCCTCCTCGCGGACCCGCCGCTGCGCGGGGCGGCCGGCAAGAAGCCGGGGAAGGCCCTTGCCAAGGCCGTGCACAAGGACGAGAAGAAGCTGACGGACGTCCTGGAGCACGCGCTGGCGCTGCCGCCGGGGCAGGACCGCGACCTCGCCCTGCACGAGGCCCGCAAGAAGGCCAAGCGCACCCGCTACGCCGCCGAGGCCGCCACCGAGGCGCTGGGCGCCCCCGCCCGCGCCCTGACCAAGGCCATGAAATCCCTGACCACCGTCCTGGGCGACCACCAGGACAGCGTCATGGCCCGCCGCACCCTGCGCGAGCTCGCGGCGGTGGCGCACGCGGCGGGGGAGAGCGCGTTCACCTACGGGGTGCTGTACGGCAGGGAGGAGGCACGGGCGGCGGCGGAGGAGGCGGAGCTGCCCCGGCTCTGGGAGGAGATCAGGTCCGGGGCGGTTCGCTGAGCGTTCGGGGGAGGCCGCCGGGCGGGTTAGGCTTGATGGTCCCCCCTGTCAGCTCATGAAGGTTCGCGAGATGCCTGTCGAGTCGGTTTTCCCGCAGCTCGAAGCTCTGCTCCCGCACGTGCAGAAGCCGATCCAGTACGTCGGTGGAGAGCTCAATTCCACGGTCAAGCCGTGGGACGAGTGCGACGTCCGCTGGGCGCTCATGTACCCGGACGCGTACGAGGTCGGCCTGCCCAACCAGGGCGTCATGATCCTCTACGAGGTCCTCAACGAGCAGGAGGGCGTCCTCGCCGAGCGCACCTACAGCGTGTGGCCGGACCTGGAGGAGCTGATGCGGAAGCACGGCGTCCCGCAGTTCACGGTGGACAGCCACCGCCCGGTGAAGGCCTTCGACGTGTTCGGCCTCAGCTTCTCCACGGAGCTGGGCTACACGAACATGCTCGCCGCGCTGGACCTGGCCGGCATCCCGCTGGAGTCCAGGGACCGCACGATCGACGACCCGATCGTCCTGGCCGGCGGCCACGCCGCCTTCAACCCGGAGCCGATCGCCGACTTCATCGACGCGGCGGTCATCGGCGACGGCGAGCAGGCCGTGCTGGACATGACCCGGATCATCCGCGAGTGGAAGGCCGAGGGCCGCCCCGGTGGCCGCGAGGAGGTCCTCTTCCGTCTCGCGAGGACCGGCGGGGTCTACGTACCGGCGTTCTACGACGTCGAGTACCTCCCCGACGGCCGTATCGCCCGTGTGGTCCCCAACAAGTCGGGCGTCCCGTGGCGTGTGTCCAAGCACACGGTCATGGACCTGGACGAGTGGCCGTACCCCAAGCAGCCGCTGGTCCCCCTGGCCGAGACGGTCCACGAGCGCATGTCGGTCGAGATCTTCCGCGGCTGCACGCGCGGCTGCCGCTTCTGCCAGGCGGGCATGATCACCCGTCCGGTGCGCGAGCGCTCCATCACGGGCATCGGCGAGATGGTGGACAAGGGCCTGAAGGCGACCGGCTTCGAGGAGGTCGGCCTGCTGTCGCTGTCGTCGGCCGACCACTCGGAGATCGGCGACGTCGCCAAGGGCCTCGCCGACCGCTACGAGGACGACAAGATCGGCCTGTCCCTGCCCTCCACCCGCGTCGACGCCTTCAACATCGACCTGGCGAACGAGCTGACCCGCAACGGCCGCCGCTCGGGTCTGACCTTCGCCCCGGAGGGCGGCTCGGAGCGCATCCGCAAGGTCATCAACAAGATGGTCTCGGAGGAGGACCTGATCCGTACGGTCGCCACGGCCTACGGCAACGGCTGGCGCCAGGTGAAGCTGTACTTCATGTGCGGCCTGCCGACGGAGACCGACGACGACGTCCTCCAGATCGCCGACATGGCGACCCGCGTCATCCAGAAGGGCCGTGAGGTCTCGGGCTCGAACGACATCCACTGCACGGTCTCGATCGGCGGTTTCGTCCCCAAGCCGCACACCCCCTTCCAGTGGGCCCCGCAGCTCTCCGCCGAGGAGACGGACGAGCGCCTCGCGAAGCTCCGCGACAAGATCCGCGGCGACAAGAAGTACGGCCGCTCCATCGGCTTCCGCTACCACGACGGCAAGCCCGGCATCGTGGAGGGCCTGCTCTCCCGCGGCGACCGCCGCATCGGCGCCGTCATCCGCGCGGTGTACGACGACGGCGGGCGCTTCGACGGCTGGCGCGAGCACTTCTCCTACGACCGCTGGATGCGGTGCGCCGACAAGGCCCTCGCCCCCTTCGGCGTGGACGTCGACTGGTACACCACCCGTGAGCGCGGCTACGAGGAGGTCCTGCCCTGGGACCACCTCGACTCCGGCCTGGACAAGGACTGGCTCTGGGAGGACTGGCAGGACGCCCTCGACGAGACGGAGGTCGAGGACTGCCGCTGGACCCCGTGCTTCGACTGCGGCGTCTGCCCGCAGATGGACACCCACATCCAGATCGGCCCGACCGGCAAGAAGCTGCTCCCCCTGACGGTGAAGAACGCGGGTCCGACGCCGGCCGCGAGCGGCCACACGCACTGACGCGAGCGCGGCACCGCCACTCTGCGGCCCCGAGAGCCCCCTCTTCCGACGGAGAGGGGGCTCTGTCGGCGTTCGGGGAGCCCGCCGGGCCGGAGTCCCGCACAGCGCGCGTGACCTGACCGGATCCGAACGGGCGGTCCGCGCGTCTACCCCTGTATGGACCTCCAGAAGCCGCCGCCCGCCTCCCACCGGCCCGAAGGGTGCCTCGTCGTCGCCGTCCGCCTCCCGGTGCGGATCGTCGTCCTGGTGCTGGTCCTGCCGGTGCGGATGGTGTGGGACGCGCTCGTCGTCACCGGGCGGTTCCTGCGGGACACCGTGCTCCGGCCGCTCGGGCGGGCCCTGCTGTGGGCCGGCCGGGCCGTGTTCGTGTGGCCGTTCGCGGGCGTGTGGCGGTACGTCCTGGTGCCCGTCGGCCACGCCCTCGCCTGGCTCGGCACCGTCCTGCTGGTGGTGCCGGCCGTGTGGTGCCACCGGTACCTCCTCACGCCCGTCGGCCACGCCCTCGCCTGGCTGGCGCGCGGGGCCGCAGCCGGGCTCGCGTGGGTGTACGCGCGCGTGCTCACCCCGGTCGGGCACGCACTGACCTGGCTGCTGAAGGGAACCGGCGCGGTACTGGCCGCCCTCGGCGCCGGGGCGTACACGGCCGTCGCCCGGCTGCTGCGGTACCTGCTCGTCGTACCCGCGCGGTGGCTGTACACCTGGGTGCTCGCGCCCGTCGGCCGGGCCGTCGCCTGGTGCGCGCGGGGAGTGGGGTGGCTGCTGGGACTGGTCGTCACCGGTGCCGGCCTGGCCCTGTACTGGACGGGCCGCGTCCTGTTCGTGCTGCCCGCGCTCGCGCTGTGGCGCTGGGTGCTCGCACCCGTCGGCCGGTTCCTCGCGGTCGTCGGGCGCGAGGCGGGGGAGGCCCTCGGGCACGCCTGGCGGGTCGCCGGGCGGATCTCCCTGGTCGTCGGGCGCGCGCTGGGCACCCTCTTCCGGTGGATCTTCGTGGAGCCGGTGCGCTGGGTGTACCGGACCGTCCTCACCCCGGTCGGACACGTCGTGCGGGACGCGGTCCTGCGGCCCCTCGCGCAGGGCCTGCGCGCGGTGGGCCGGGTCTCGCGGGAGGCGCTGGCCACGGCCCGGGAGACCGTGCGGCAGGCCCGCGCGGACGTCCGCCGGATGCTGTTCGGAGAGCCCCGGCGGCGACAGGCGGTGGACCGGCGGGAACCCATCGCCCGCGACACACGTACTCTTGGTAGGAGTACGACCGCTCTCACGAAGGACTAGGACACTGGGCAAGCGACAGCCCGAAGGCCCGCCGCCCGCACCCGCGGTGCAGCGCATCCGTCTGCGCTACACCAAGCGCGGCCGCCTGAGGTTCACCAGCCACCGAGACTTCCAGCGCGCCTTCGAGCGTGCGCTGCGCCGCGCCGAGGTGCCCATGGCGTACTCGGCCGGGTTCACGCCGCACCCGAAGGTGTCGTACGCCAATGCCGCACCCACCGGCACGGGCAGCGAGGCGGAGTACCTGGAGATCGCGCTCACCGAAGCGCGCGATCCCGAGACCCTGCGCGTCCTCCTCGACGAGTCGCTGCCCGCCGGGCTCGACGTCGTCGAGGCGGTAGAGGCGCGGACCTCGGGCCTCGCCGACCGGCTGACGGCCTCCGTGTGGGAGCTGCGGCTGGACGGCGTCGACCCGGCCGACGCCGAACGCGCGGTCGAGGCCTTCACCAAGGCCGGCACCGTCGAGGTGCAGCGGTTGACCAAGAACGGCGTCCGCACCTTCGACGCCCGCCCGGCCGTGGTGAGCCTGGAGACGCACGGTGCGCCGGCTGATAGGCCGAGCGACCAGCCCTGTGCGATACTGCGGCTGGTTGTTCGGCACGTGACGCCTGCCGTACGACCCGACGACGTCCTGTCCGGTCTCCGCGCCGTGGCCGACCTGGCGCCGCCGGTCCCCGCAGCGGTGACCAGGCTGGCGCAGGGGCTGTTCGATGAAGAGACCGGCACGGTGACCGACCCGCTCGCGCCCGACCGCGAGGCTGCCGGGGCCCTGACGGCCCAGCCGGCCGCCGCCGCGACGGCGCCGGAAGGTCCCGCGTAGGGACGGACGTCGTAGCGCCGCCCTCGTACTCGGGAGCCACCTGGGTCGGGCAGCGCACCGACCAGAAGACTTTCGCCAGGCCGTACCGACAAGGCGTACGGAACCGGCGAGACAGGACACAGAGTGCTCCCGTGCGGCGCCCGCGCCCCGGACGGCGGCCATCGCGCATCGCGCGGGCCGCGGACGTCAACGGCGGACGGTCCCCTGAGACCGGCGCCGGACCAGGTGCGGCGCCCGGGAGCCTGACGGGAGAAACGCCCGCATGCTCGAACCGACCGAACCCCAAGAGGGTTCCGAACTGAACACTCCGAGCGACACCCTGCCGCCGCGCAGGCGTCGCCGTGCCGCTTCTCGCCCGGCGGGCCCGCCCGCCGCGGCGGAGGCGCCCGCGGAGGTCACCGTGCCGGCCATACCGGCCGCGGAGGCCGACGAGGTCACCGAGGTGACCGAGGACGTCGGCGAGGCTCAGGTGACGGAGGCCGCTGCCGGCGAGGCCGCGCCCGCCGAGGAAGCCGCTCCCGCGCGTCCGCGCCGGCGTGTGGCCCGCCGGGCGTCCGCGCCCGCCGGTTCGCCGTCGTCCGCCGAGGCCGCGGAGACCGTCGTACCGGCCGAGCCGGAGAAGACCGCCGCCGTCCCCGAGGCCGGCGCGGTCGTCGTCGGTGAGGAGGCCGCCCCGCGCCGCACCCGGCGCCGGGCCACGCGCAGCGTGTCGACGCCGGCCGCCGAGGCCGGCGAGTCCGCCGTGGCCGCCGAGGCTCAGGTGACGGAGGCCGCTGCCGGCGAGGCCGCGCCCGCCGAGGAGACCGCTCCCGCGCGTCCGCGTCGGCGTGTTGCCCGCCGGGCGTCCGCGCCCGCCGGTTCGCCGTCGTCCGCCGAGGCCGCCGAGACCGTGGTCCCGGCCGCCGCGTCCGCCACGGCGGCTGCCGCCGAGGCCGAGACCCCGCAGGAGCCCGCCGCCGAGGAAGCCGCTCCCGCGCGTCCGCGTCGCCGGGCCACCCGCCGGGCCTCCGCGCCCACCGGTGCTCCGAAGGGCGCCGAGGAGACTCCGGTCGCCGCCCCGGTGGCGCAGCCGGAGGCCGCTGAGGCCGCTGAGGCCGTCGAGGAGGCGCCGGAGGCCGTCGCCCCCGCCGAGGAGGCCGCTCCGCGCCGTACGCGTCGTCGTGCCACGCGCCGAGTGTCCACGCCCGGCCCCGAGGACGCCGTGGAAACCGGGGAGGCCGTGGAGGCCGCTCCGGCCGCCGAGGCCGCTGAGGCCGCCGAGAGCGCTGAGGCCGTCGAGGAGGCGCCGGAGGCCGTCGCCCCCGCCGAGGAGGCCGCTCCGCGCCGTACGCGTCGTCGTGCCACGCGCCGGGTGTCCACGCCCGACACCGCCCCCGCCACCGAGGAAGCCGCTCAGGCCGAGGCCGCGGTGACCGCCCACACCCCGGAGGTCCCCGCGACCACGCACACCACCGAGCCGGCCGCGGCCACCCAGCCCGTCCAGGCGCCGCAGGCTCCCGCACCGGCCGCCGAGGCCGAGGCCGGGGCGCCCCGCCGGGCCCGGCGCAGGGTCGTCCGCGCCGCGTCCGGGTTCGCCGAGCCCGGCCGGACCACCGCCCCGCCGGCCGCCGAGGCGGAGGAGGCCGAGGCCCCGCGCCGGCCCGCCCGCCCCGCCGTCGCCGTCTTCCAGGCGCCGGTGTTCACCGAGCCCCAGTTCCAGACGCCGCAGCGGGCCGCAGCCGAGGCGGCTGCCGAGGCCGCCGAGGTCGACGAGGCCGTGGAGGCGGAGGAGACCGAGGAGTACGCGGAGGAGCGCGCCGAGGCCGGTGGCCGCCGGCGCCGGCGCCGCCGCGGTGCCGCCGCCGAGGAGAGCAGGCCGGCCGACACCGCCGTCGAGGACGAGGAGCCGGAGGAGGCCGAGGAGGCCCCGGAGGCCGCCGAGGACCTCGCCGAGGGCGAGGAGGGCGACGAGACCGAGGGCGCCGAGGGCTTCGAGGAGTCCGGCTCCCGCCGTCGCCGCCGCCGGGGCGGACGCCGTCGCCGGCGCGGTGACGCGGCCGAGGGCGAGTCCGAGGGCCTGGACGGCGACGCCGAGGAACTGGCCGCCGAGCAGGCGGCGCAGGACGCCGAGGACACCGCCGAGCAGGAGGAAGAGGACGCCGAGGAGGCGCGCGGCGAGGAGTCCGGCGGCTCCAGCTCCAGCAGCCGCCGGCGCCGTCGCCGGCGCCGCCGGGCCGGTGACACCTCCGTGGACGCCGAGCCGTCCGAGGACGACCCGGAGCGCACGGTCGTCAAGGTCCGCGAGCCGCGCAAGCCCAGCGAGCCGTCCGACGAGGTGCAGTCCATCAAGGGCTCGACCCGTCTGGAGGCCAAGAAGCAGCGCCGCCGGGAAGGCCGTGAGCAGGGGCGCCGCCGCGTTCCGATCATCACCGAGGCCGAGTTCCTGGCCCGTCGCGAGGCCGTCGAGCGCGTGATGGTCGTCCGTCAGCACGGCGACCGTACGCAGATCGGCGTCCTGGAGGACGGCGTGCTCGTCGAGCACTACGTCAACAAGGAGCAGTCGACCTCGTACGTCGGCAACGTCTACCTGGGCAAGGTCCAGAACGTGCTGCCGTCGATGGAGGCCGCCTTCATCGACATCGGCAAGGGCCGCAACGCGGTCCTGTACGCCGGTGAGGTCAACTTCGAGGCGCTCGGCATGGCGGGCGGGCCGCGCCGGATCGAGTCCGCGCTCAAGTCCGGCCAGTCCGTCCTCGTGCAGGTCACGAAGGACCCGATCGGGCACAAGGGCGCGCGGCTCACCAGCCAGGTCTCCCTGCCCGGGCGCTACCTCGTGTACGTCCCCGAGGGCTCGATGACCGGCATCAGCCGCAAGCTGCCCGACACCGAGCGGGCCCGGCTGAAGACCATCCTCAAGAAGATCGTCCCCGAGGACGCGGGCGTCATCGTGCGCACCGCCGCCGAGGGCGCGAGCGAGGACGAGCTGCGCCGGGACGTCGAGCGGCTCCAGGCGCAGTGGGAGGACATCCAGAAGAAGGCCAAGAACGGCGGCAACGCTCCGACGCTGCTGTACGGCGAGCCGGACATGACCGTCCGGGTCGTGCGCGACATCTTCAACGAGGACTTCTCCAAGGTCATCGTCAGCGGTGACGAGGCCTGGCAGACGATCCACGGGTACGTCTCGCACGTCGCCCCGGACCTGGCCGGCCGGCTGTCGAGGTGGACCTCCGAGGTCGACGTCTTCGCCACCTACCGGATCGACGAGCAGCTCGCCAAGGCGCTGGACCGCAAGGTCTGGCTGCCCAGCGGCGGTTCGCTGGTGATCGACCGGACCGAGGCGATGGTCGTCATCGACGTCAACACCGGCAAG
Organism: Streptomyces corchorusii; assembly: GCF_001514055.1. NCBI lineage: Bacteria > Bacillati > Actinomycetota > Actinomycetes > Kitasatosporales > Streptomycetaceae > Streptomyces > Streptomyces corchorusii. Next base: position 457,737 of record NZ_KQ948351.1, read on the forward strand.
TTCACCGGCCAGGGCGGCAACCTGGAGGAGACGGTCACCAGGAACAACCTGGAGGCGGCCGAGGAGATCGTGCGCCAGCTGCGGCTGCGCGACCTCGGCGGCATCATCGTGATCGACTTCATCGACATGGTCCTGGAGTCCAACCGGGACCTGGTGCTGCGCCGCCTGCTGGAGTGCCTGGGCCGCGACCGTACGAAGCACCAGGTCGCGGAGGTGACCTCGCTGGGTCTCGTCCAGATGACCCGCAAGCGGGTGGGCCAGGGCCTGCTGGAGTCGTTCTCCGAGACCTGTGTCCACTGCAACGGGCGCGGTGTCATCGTCCACCTGGACCAGGCGACCGCGAACGGTGGCGGCGGCAAGCGCAAGAAGCGCGGCCGGGGCGCCGAGGCGCCGGAGCCCGTGCACGAGCATGTGCACGAGACCGCCGCCGTGGCCGTGGAGACCGGCGAGGCCGTCGAGCCCGAGGTGGAGACCGCCGTGGAGGTGGCCGCCGAGGTCGCCGAGCCGGTGGCCCTGCCGGCGCCCGAGTTCGCGCCGGACGAGGAGCTCTACAGCAGCGTCGCCGAGGCGGAGGCGGCGGCCACCCGTGGCCGTACGCGGCGCCGGGCGAGCCGCCGGGTGTCGGCTCCGGCGGGCGCGCCGAAGGCGGAGAAGGCGCCCAGGGCCGAGCGGGCGTCCAAGGCCGGGAAGGCCGCCGCGGAGACCGCGGAGGCCGCGGTTCCGACCGCCCAGGAGGTCACCGCCGAGCAGGCGGCGGCGCGCCCGGTGCAGCCGGAGCCGGCCGCCGAGGCGCTGGCCGAGCCGGTGGCCGTCGAGGACCAGGTGGTCCCGGCGCCGCAGGCCGAGGCCCCGGCCGCCGAGGAGGCCGCGCCCAAGGGCCGTACGCGCCGTCGGGCGACCCGGAAGGTGTCGGCCCCGGCCGGCTCGCCCGAGGGTGCCGAGGCGGCCGTCGTGACGGTGCCGGAGACGGCGCCCGCGGCCGAGGCACCGGCGGAGCAGCCCGCTCCGGTCGACGCGGCCTCGGTCGAGGAGCCGGCGGAGGCCGTGAGCGCCGCCGCCCCGGCCCGCCCGCGCCGCCGTGCGGTGCGCAAGGCCACCGCGCCGACCGCGCCCGAGGAGTCGGCCGTCGTGGTCGTTCCGTCGGCCGCGGCGGAGGAGGCCCCGGCGGCGGAAGCCCCGGTCGCCGAGGCTCCGGTGACGGAGGAGACGGCTGCCGCGGAGCCGGCGGCCGAGGAGGCCGCGCCGGCCAAGAAGACCGCCCGCAAGACGGCGGCCAAGAAGGCCACGGCGAAGAAGACGGCCGCCAAGAAGACCGCGGCCAAGAAGACGGCCGCGAAGAAGACGACGGCCAAGAAGGCCACGGCGAAGAAGACGACCGCCGCGAAGTCGACGGCGAAGAAGACCACCACGGTCTCCACCGCCGCGGACGAGGACTGAGTCTCGTCCCACCGGGGTGTGGTCCTGTCCCTCAGGGCAGGACCACACCCCTTGTCGGGGCCTTGGAGCGAGTTCTCCTCGGGGCGCCGGAGCCGAGTCAAGACGTACAGTGCCTCGGCACAGCTGAAACAAAGGAGAGAAACCGCGATGATAGGCCTCGTTCTGGCGGCCGGCGCCGGGCGCCGTCTGCGCCCCTACACCGACACCCTGCCCAAGGCCCTGGTGCCGGTGGGCCCCGAGGGCGCGGAGGAGTCGCTGACGGTCCTGGACCTGACGCTGGGCAACTTCGCCGAGGTGGGGCTGACCGAGGTCGCGATCATCGTCGGCTACCGCAAGGAGGCCGTGTACGAGCGCAAGGCGGCCCTGGAGCAGAAGTACGGCCTGAAGCTCACCCTCATCGACAACGACAAGGCCGAGGAGTGGAACAACGCCTACTCCCTGTGGTGCGGCCGTGACGCGCTGAAGGACGGCGTGATCCTCGCCAACGGCGACACCGTGCACCCGGTCTCCGTCGAGAAGACCCTGCTCGCCGCACGCGGCGACGGCAAGAAGATCATCCTTGCCCTGGACACGGTGAAGAGCCTGGCCGACGAGGAGATGAAGGTCGTCGTGGACCCCGAGAAGGGGGTCCGCAGGATCACCAAGCTGATGGACCCGGCGGAGGCGACCGGCGAGTACATCGGCGTCACCCTGATCGAGGGTGACGCGGCCGAGGAGCTGGCCGACGCGCTGCGGGCGACGTTCGAGCGGGACCCGCAGCTGTACTACGAGGACGGGTACCAGGAGCTGGTCGACCGCGGCTTCAAGGTCGACGTGGCGCCGATCGGCGAGGTCAGCTGGGTCGAGATCGACAACCACGACGACCTCGCCCGCGGACGGGTGATCGCGTGCCAGTACTGACCCGGCTGATTCCCTCGCCGGTCGTGGTGGACATCCGCGCGGGTGCCCTGGACGACCTGGCGAGTGTTCTCGCCGACCAGCGGATCTCGCACTCCGGGCGGCTCGCCGTCGCCGTCAGCGGCGGCTCCGGGGCGCGGCTGCGCGAGCGCCTCGCGCCCTCGCTGCCCGGGGCGGTCTGGTACGAGGTGGGCGGCGGCACCCTGGACGACGCCGTCCGGCTGGCCGACGAGATGAAGTCGGGTCACTACGACGCGGTGGTCGGTCTCGGCGGCGGCAAGGTCATCGACTGCGCGAAGTACTCGGCGGCGCGCGTCGGCCTGCCCATGGTCGCCGTCGCCACCAACCTCTCCCACGACGGGATCTGCTCGCCCGTCTCCATCCTGGACAACGACGCGGGCCGTGGCTCCTACGGGGTACCGACCCCCATCGCCCTCCTGATCGATCTGGACGTGATCCGTGAGGCGCCGATGCGGTTCGTGCGCTCCGGCATCGGTGACGCCCTGTCCAACATCTCCGCGGTGGCGGACTGGGAGCTGGCCAACCGCGTCAACGGCGAGAAGGTCGACGGCCTGGCCGCGGCCATGGCCCGCCAGGCGGGCGAGGCCGTGCTGCGGCACCCGGGCGGCTGCGGCGAGGACGAGTTCCTGACCGTGCTGTCCGAGGGGCTGGTGCTGTCGGGCATCGCCATGTCGATCGCCGGGCACACCCGCCCGTCCTCCGGCGCCTGCCACGAGATCAGCCACGCGCTCGACCTGCTCTACCCCAAGCGGGCGGCGAGCCACGGCGAGCAGGTGGGACTGGGCGCCGCCTTCGCCATGCACCTGCGCGGCGACACCGAGCACGCCCTGCTGATGGCCGAGGTGCTGCGCCGGCACGGGCTGCCGGTGGTGGCCGAGGAGATCGGGTTCGGCGACGACGAGTTCGTCCGCGCCGTGGAGTACGCGCCGCGGACCCGGCCCGGCCGCTACACGATCCTGGAGCACCTGGAGCTGTCCCCGGAGGGCATCAGGAAGGCGTACGCCGGCTACGTGGCCGCGGTGTCCGGCTGAGCCCGGGCCCGGTTTGACCCCTACGGTCCGGGCCCGTAACCTTGACCGTCGGCGTGTCCACTGAACACGCCACATCCCCGTAAACCTCTTCCTCCCGGGCACACGGTTGGCCGGGAGAGGTTGTCCGTGGGTTTCCCGGGCGACTGGCCTGCGGGGGTGCCGTTTCTTCGAGCGAAAGTGAGATCCGCGTGTACGCCATCGTGCGCAGCGGTGGTCGCCAGCACAAGGTTGCTGTCGGCGACATCGTTGAGGTTGACAAGATTTCCACTGCCAAGGTTGGCGACACGGTCGAGCTCTCGACCCTGCTCGTTGTCGACGGCGACTCCGTGACCAGCGACCCGTGGGTGCTGGCCGGCATCAAGGTCCAGGCCGAGGTCGTGGACCACCACAAGGGCCAGAAGATCGACATTCTGCGCTACAAGAACAAGACCGGCTACCGCCGTCGTCAGGGCCACCGCCAGCAGTACACGGCGATCAAGGTCACTGAGATCCCCGCGGCTGCGAAGTAAGGGACTGAGGAGAAATGGCACACAAGAAGGGCGCATCGTCCACCCGGAACGGTCGCGACTCCAATGCCCAGCGGCTCGGCGTGAAGCGCTTCGGCGGTCAGGTCGTGAGCGCGGGTGAGATCCTGGTCCGCCAGCGTGGCACCCACTTCCACCCGGGCGCCGGTGTCGGCCGCGGCGGCGACGACACGCTGTTCGCCCTCCAGGCCGGTTCGGTGCAGTTCGGCACCCACCGTGGCCGCAAGGTCGTGAACATCGTTCCGGTCGCCTGAGACGGCTGATCGGAAGCTTTTCGCGAGGCGGACCTCACTTCCCGGTCGGGAAGGCGGGTCCGCCTTTCGCGTGTTACCCCAAAGACATACCCGGACGTTCCTTCTGGAGGCACTGAACCATGACCACCTTCGTGGACCGCGTCGAACTGCACGTCGCCGCGGGTAACGGGGGCCACGGCTGTGCCTCCGTCCACCGTGAGAAGTTCAAGCCGCTCGGCGGCCCCGACGGCGGCAACGGCGGCCGGGGCGGCGACGTCATCCTGACGGTCGACCAGTCGGTCACGACGCTGCTCGACTACCACCACTCCCCGCACCGCAAGGCCACCAACGGCAAGCCCGGCGAGGGCGGCAACCGCTCCGGCAAGGACGGCCAGGACCTGGTCCTGCCGGTGCCGGACGGCACGGTCGTCCTGGACAAGGCGGGCAACGTGCTCGCCGACCTGGTCGGCCACGGCACCTCGTACATCGCCGCGCAGGGCGGCCGGGGCGGCCTCGGCAACGCGGCGCTGGCCTCCGCCCGCCGCAAGGCGCCCGGCTTCGCGCTGCTCGGCGAGCCCGGCGACCTCCAGGACATCGTCCTGGAGCTGAAGACCGTCGCGGACGTGGCCCTCGTCGGCTATCCGAGCGCCGGCAAGTCCTCGCTGATCTCCGTGCTGAGCGCGGCCAAGCCGAAGATCGCCGACTATCCGTTCACCACGCTGGTCCCGAACCTGGGCGTGGTGACCGCCGGCTCCACCGTCTACACCATCGCGGACGTGCCCGGCCTCATCCCCGGCGCCAGCCAGGGCCGCGGCCTCGGCCTGGAGTTCCTGCGGCACGTGGAGCGGTGCAGCGTGCTGGTGCACGTACTGGACACCGCGACCCTGGAGTCCGACCGCGACCCCGCCTCCGACCTCGACGTCATCGAGGAGGAACTGCGACAGTACGGCGGGCTGGGCGACCGGCCCCGCATCGTCGTCCTGAACAAGGTGGACGTGCCGGACGGCAAGGACCTCGCCGAGATGGTCCGCCCCGACCTGGAGGCCCGCGGCTACCGCGTCTTCGAGGTGTCGGCGGTGGCGCACATCGGGCTGCGCGAGCTGACCTTCGCCCTCGGTGAGCTGGTCGCGGGCGCGCGTGCCGCCAAGCCGAAGGAGGAGGCGACCCGGATCGTCATCCGCCCCAAGGCCGTGGACGACGCGGGCTTCACCGTCACCCGCGAGGAGGCCGGCGGCGAGCCGCTGTTCCGGGTGCGCGGCGAGAAGCCCGAACGCTGGGTCCGGCAGACCGACTTCAACAACGACGAGGCCGTCGGCTACCTCGCCGACCGGCTCAACCGCCTCGGTGTGGAGGAGCAGTTGATGAAGGCGGGCGCCCGCGCGGGTGACGGCGTCGCCATCGGTCCGGAGGAGAACGCGGTCGTCTTCGACTGGGAGCCGACGGCCATGGCCGGCGCCGAGATGCTCGGCCGCCGCGGCGAGGACCACCGCTTCGACGCGCCCCGGCCCGCGGCACAGCGCCGCAGGGACCGGCAGGCCGAACGGGACGACCCGCAGCGGGAGTTCGACGACTTCGAGCCCTTCTAGGCGGGCCGTCCCGGGCGCGGTCCCGGGCGCGCGGGAGGGGTGCTTCGGCTGTTACAGCACCTTTACACAACTTCGCGCCGATCGTCGTACGGGTGACATCGAGCCGACGTGTGGCGGGCGCTACGGTGACATGACCGTTGCGGAGGGGAGCGTTGACCGGCGCTCCCCGCCGCTTGTACGTCGTGTCCCGTGGGGGGAAGACATATGGGCTCCGCGCCCGCCGACCGTCCTGTCGTGTCCGTGATCATTCCTGTCTACAACGCCGCCGATCATCTGCCGGAGTGCTTGCAGTCCATCGCCGGTCAGTCGATCGGGTTCGAGCGGATCGAGATCGTCGCGGTGGACGACGGCTCCACCGACGGCAGCGGTGATCTGCTCGACACCTGGGCCGAACGCCACCCCGGCCGGGTCCGGGTGGTGCACCAGGAGAACTCCGGCGCACCGGGCGGCCCCCGCAACCGGGCCATCGGGATGGCCCGGGGCGAGTTCCTGTTCTTCGCCGACCCCGACGACTACCTGGGCACCGAGGCGCTGGAACGCCTGGTCGCCGCCGCCGAGCGCAACGACTCCGACGTGGTGCTGGGGAAGATCAAGGGTGTGGGGCGCAAGGCCCCGGTCACCCCGTTCCGGGAGAACGTCGACGGGGGTGACATCTTCACCTCCAAGGGCGTCTGGTCCCTCACCGCGCACAAGCTGTTCCGCCGCTCGCTGGTCGAGGAGCACGGACTGCGGTTCGCGGAGGGCCTGCGGCTGGCCGAGGAGCAGGTCTTCGTCGTGCCCGCCTACCTGCACGCGCGGTCGATCTCCGTCGTGTCCGACTACGACTGCTACTACCTGGTCCGCCGGGACGACTTCCCGCACCTGACCCAGGAGGTCCCGGACCCCGTCCCCTTCTACGCGAACGTGCGTGAGGTGCTGACCATCGTGGCGGCACACGTCCCGCCCGGCGCCCAGCGGAACAAGCTGCTGTACCGCTGGCTCACCCTGGAGATCCTCGGCCGCTTCGACGGGCGCTTCGCCGACCTGCCCGAGGAGGTCCGCGCCCTGCACGTGAAGCTGGCGGGGGACCTGGTGCGCGCGTACATGCCGCAGACGCTCGTGGACCAGCTTCCGCCGCTCTCCCGGCTGCGCTGCCTGCTGATCTCCCAGGGGCTCGTCGAGGAACTCACCGCCCTCACCACGCTGGTCCCCAGGCCGAAGCCGAAGCCGAAGCCCGAGTCGAAGCCGAAGCCAGAGCCGCAGCAGCGGCCCGCGACCGCCTCCGGACCGGCGCCCGCACGGAGCGGGGGAAGCGGCCGGTACACCCCCGCCCGTGTGCTCAGGGCGCTCAAGCGGCGTCTGCGCCGGGGGCGTTGACCGGCCGCCGTCCTCCCGGACGGGACAAGGGGCGGGGCCCGGAGGTCGAACCTCCGGGCCCCGCCCCTTGTCGCGTGCTCGCTCAGAGCTCCTTGGCCTGCTCCAGCATCCGGTCCACGACCCGCGCCGAGGCGTGGCCGTCGTCCAGGTCGCAGAACAGGTGGTGGAAGCGGTCGAAGCGGTCCTGGTACTCGGCGGACACCTCGTCGATGTCCAGGAGCGCGTCGATCAGCTCCTTCGAGGTGAAGACCAGCGGACCGGGCGAGTCCTGCTCGAAGTCGAAGTAGAAGCCGCGCAGGGTGTCCCGGTAGTGCTCCAGGTCGTAGGTGAAGAAGAGCATCGGCCGCTTCAGGTGGGCGTAGTCGAACATGACCGACGAGTAGTCCGTGATCATGATGTCGGCCGCCAGGTACAGCTCGGCGATGTCCGGGTACTCCGACACGTCCCACACGAAGCCGTTGCCGGCACCCGGCACCGCGTCCACCACGTTGGAGTGGCGGCGGATGAGTAGGACGTGGTCGTCACCCAGCCGCCGCTGCGCGTCCTCGATGTCGATCCGCAGGTCGAACAGGTACTGGCCCTGGCTGTGCGCCTGGTCGTCCCGCCAGGTCGGCGCGTACAGCACGACCTTCTTGCCCTTCGGCAGACCGAGCTGCTTCTTCACCCGCTCCGCGATGGCGTCCTTCTCCGGCGAGTACAGGTAGTCGTTGCGCGGGTAGCCCGCCTCCAGGATCTCCCCGTCGTAGGAGAAGGCGCGCTTCAGGATCGGCGTGCTGAACCGGTTGGAGGACACCACCAGGCTCCACTGCTTCGCCTCCAGCGCCAGCTTCTCCTGGTAGCGGCGGTCGAAGTGCAGCGTGTCGATGTCGTGGCCGATCTTCTTCAGCATCGTGCCGTGCCAGGTCTGGACGATGACCTGGCCGGGGCGCCGCTCGATCCAGTCCGGCAGGTGGCCGTTGGTGACGATGTAGCGGCTGGAGGCCAGCGCCTCGTACCACTCGCGGCCCCACATGCGGACGCGCTCCACGCCCTCCGGCAGCAGGACCTGGCCGTCGCGCACGGCCCACAGGTGCTTGAGCTGCGAGCCACGGGCGACCAGCTCCTCGTACATCGCCTTCGGGCTGTCGGAGAACTGCTTGCCGTTGTAGCTGAGGTAGAAGACCTGGTCCTTCAGGGGCTGCTGCCGCAGGGGCGCGTACACCTCCTCGCGCAGCTGCCGCTGGCGGTACGGGCCGCGCTCCAGGTCGTCCAGCTCCGAACGGCAGTTCAGCTGGGGGAAGTCGGCCCAGCGGTTCTCCAGCCAGTAGCGGCGGCCACCGAGTTCGGCGCGGAGCGGGAACTGCGCCGCCGCGAGCCGGTCGGTGACGAACGGTACGTCGGGGCCCTCGCCGTCGGCCGGGCGCAGGAAGAGGTTCCAGCGGCCCGCGCGCAGCGGCACGTCGCCGTTGCCGCCGAGCGTGGACGGGTCGAAGGCGACCTCGAAACGGCCGTCCTCGAACCAGCGCGGCTCCACGAAGCGCTCCTCGAACCGCGCCCGGGGCTTGAGCAGCAGCCGGGAGCCGGTGAGCCGGGCGTCGGTGCGCGCGGTGATGGTGATCCGGCCGTCCTCCAGACCGACCCGGTCGATCACGGCCCGCCGGGTACGGCCGGCCAGCTTGAGGTACCCGTTGTGGCCGCCGATCACGGCGAGTTCGCCCTGGTCGGCGTGTTCACCCAGCGAGGCGGGCAGGTCGTACCGCCCGTCGGCCAGACCCTCCTTCAGGACCGTGCTGAACTGGCGCTGGGTGCCCTTGGGGTCCGTGGCCACCAGCACGGTGGACCAGACGCGCTTCTCGGGCCGGGTCAGGGCGTCGACACCCTCGTGGAAGACGAGCGCCACGTCGGCCACCGGGATCTCGACCGAGAACCGGTGCGCGCCGCCTTCCTCGGTCACGTCGACCGGGTACTCGTGGACCTCGGCGCCCTTCTGGTTCTTCACCCGCAGCGCCACCCGCTCGCCGGCGTGCAGCGGGACCCGGATGTCGCCGGTCACCCGCAGCCGGTCGCCCTCCATGGTCCAGCCGGTGATCAGCGCCCGGACCTTCTCGATGCGCAGCTTGAGCGCACCGCGCTCGACCGACGGCAGCATCCGGAAGTCGGTGTCCAGCCAGCGGTACGGCGGGAAGTTGCAGGCGGCGCCGCCGCTGGACTGCACGGCGGCGCGGCGCACCAGGCCGGAGGCGTACAGGCCGAGGCCCACGTGCCACAGGCCCTCCTGCCACTCACCGCCCTTGCGCAGCTTGGCCGGGTCGATGGTGACCTCCCAGCCGGCCCAGTCGTAGTTGTACCGGTCCTGGCCGGAGTCCGTGGTGCGCTCCGGGGACTCGGTGTTCCGGGTGGGCAGCACGATGCGGCGGCGGGACTTGTCCTTGCGCAGTTGCAGGACCTTGACGGAGGAGCGCTTCGAGGGCAGGTCGATCTTGTCGATCCAGGCGTGCCCGCCCAGCACCAGCTTGCCCTCGGACCAGCGGACGTCCTGGAGCGGGGCGCGCATGCGCAGGTCCCGGTCGATGCGCAGCGCCTTGCGCGGGACGTCCAGGTCGGCGTCGGCCAGGGCCGGGAAGGAGGCGTACTTGCGGACCAGGCCGGTGACCTCGATGGCCTCCTTGCGCCGCTGCGAGGCCAGCAGGGTGATCAGCTCGTCGAGCTGGTGCTTGCGGACCAGCAGCCACTGCACCCGCAGGTGCGTCGGCAGGGCCATGACGACCTTGGGGTCGATGTGGTCCAGGAAGCGGTTGGCCGAGCGCAGGAACTCGGCGCGGTACTCCTCGTCGCCGTCGGGCACCACGTTGAGGAACAGCCGCAGGTCGTCCACGAGGACGCGGGTGTCGTACTCCTGCTTGAGGCGGGCGAAGGTCTCGCCGGACTGGCGGCCCAGGAAGTCGCTGATCTCCAGGACGGAGGTCACCCGGTCGCGCACACCGGCCGGGTCGGTACGGCGCTGCGTGATGGAGGGGGCGGACTCGCCCTCGCGCAGCCGCCAGTAGTAGCAGGGCTCGGAGATGACGTCGACGGCCTCGGCGAGGTAGTGCGCCCGCATGGTGACGGGCGTGTCCTCGTACAGGCGGCCCTCGGGGAAGGCGAAGCCGTGCTTCTCCCAGAACGTCCGGCGGAACACCTTGTTGCAGGCGATGCGGTCGGCGACGAGCTTGGCGTACTCGGAGATGTGGGTGCGCTGGCGTGCCTCGCCCGCGAGCATCCGCATCAGCGGCACCTGCCAGGTCTTCTCGCCCTTGAGGTGGAAGACGTTGCCGGTGGCGAAGTCGGAGCCGGTCTCGTCGAGGCTGCCCACCATCAGGCGGTAGGCGTCCGGCGGGACGAGGTCGTCGCTGTCGACGAACGTCAGGAACTCCGACTCGGGGGAGAGGTGGGCGATACCGGTGTTGCGGGCGGCCCCGAGCCCTCCGTTCTCCTTGCGTATCAGCCGGAACCGCGGGTCACGCTCCGCGTAGGACTCGGCTATCGCCGCCGAACTGTCGGGTGAGCCGTCGTCCACCATGAGGACCTCGAAGTCCTCGAACGTCTGCGCCGCCAGCGAGTCGAGACAGGCCGGCAGATAGTGCTCGACGTCGTACATGGGGACGATGACACTGAGCCGAGGGGCCATGCTTGTCGATCTCCTTCTCGGGGGTCAGGCCCGCTCGACGGCTGCGAGCGCCTGGGCGGGGGCCGGTGCGTGGGAACGCTCGGCGAACGGCACGAAGGGCAGCGGCTCCGTCTCGCCGAGGAAGACGCGGCGCACCACGCGCTCGGCGGCACGTCCGTCGTCGAACTCGCAGAACCGGCGGCGGAAGGCGTCGCGGCGCGCGGTCGCGTCCGGCCCGCGGTACTCGTCCGAGCCGAGCAGGTGGATCAGCTCGGCCTGCGAGGTGGCCACCGCGCCCGGCGCCTCCTGGAGCAGGTTGAAGTAGGTGCCGCGCACGGCGGAGTAGATGTCCCAGTCGGGTGCGTAGATGATGATCGGCCGGTCCAGGACGGCGTAGTCGAACATCGCGGAGGAGTAGTCCGTGATCAGCGCGTCGGCCGCGAGGTACAGCTCCTCCACCCGGGGGTGCCCCGACACGTCGACGATCCGCCCGCTGCGGCGCAGCTCGGCCACGTGGGCCGAGCCGCCGTAGAAGTAGTGGCCGCGCACCAGCAGGGTCACGTCCGGCCCCAGCTCGTCGGCGAGGCGGGCGAGGTCGAGGCTCGGCACGAAGCCGGGCTGGTACTCGCGGTGCGTGGGCATGTACAGGAACGCCCGGGTGCCGTCGGCGAGCCCGAGGGCCGCGCGGGCCCGGCGGACGTCGTCCGACGTGCCGTTGACGAGGACGTCGTTGCGGGGGTAGCCGGTCTCCAGCGAGACGTAGGAGCACGGGTAGACCCGCTCCCAGACGGCCGTGGAGAAGCGGTTGGAGCTGACGCTGAAGTCCCAGCGGTCGCAGCGCTCCAGGAGCTTGTCGAAGTCCATGTCCGTCGAGGCGGGGTACTTGCGCTGGTCCAGGCCCATGGTCTTCAGCGGGGTGCCGTGGTGGGTCTGGAGATGGATCTGGCCCTCGCGCTTGACCACGCTGTCGGCGAAGTTCACGTTGTTGACCAGGTACTTGGCGCGTGCGAGCGCGGCCCAGTACTCCTTGGAGCCGACCCGGACGTACCGCACGCCCTCGGGCACCCGGTCCACCGCGTCCGGCCGGACCGCCCACACCCGGCGGACGTGCGGGGCGAGCCGGGCCAGTTCGGCGTCGATGGCGGCCGGGTTGCAGGAGACGCTGCGGCTCCAGTAGGCGGAGAAGAGCGCCAGGTTCTCGTCCAGCGGCAGCCGGAGCTGCGACTGGTAGTAGACGCCCATCGCGCTGCGCTTGGACCGGTTGACGGCCGTACGGGTGCGGGTCCTGACCGCCTTGCGGAGCTTCACGGCGGCGGTGGCACCGGCCATCGCCGCGTACGCGTCCTTCTCCAGCAGCGCGTACTTGTGGCCACGGCCGCCGCCCGGCCGCTGGAAGCCCTCGGGGAGCCGGGCGCGGTAGTCGGCGGAGGCGCGGTGGAAGAACTCCGCCCGCGCGTCGGCCGGCAGCCGGTCGGGCCGGTCCAGGATGGTGAGGAAGTGGTCGACCATCTTGCGGAACAGCGGTCCGCGCCACTGCGCGAACTCGGGATGGGCGTCCAGGTAGTCGAAGACGCGGCGGTACTGGTCGAAGACGTCGAAGTGCTTGCGGCTGACCGTCTTCAGGATGTTGCCGCCCTCGCGGCGCTGGCGGTACATCACGCAGACCCGGTTCAGCACCGCGATGCGCTCGGCGCTGATCATGGAGCAGAACGTCCAGGGGGCGTCCTCGTAGTAGCCGGGCGGGAAGGTCAGCTCGTGACGGAGGACGAAGTCCCGGCGGTAGGCCTTGTTCCAGACGATCTGGAGCAGGTCCAGCAGCTTCGGCCGCTCGGAGAGCGGGAAGGTCTCCGGCCCGTCGGGCTGGAGCAGCTCGGCGCGCTGGTTGGGGCGGACCCGGCCGTCCCAGTAGCTGCGGGCGTAGTCGTAGACGAGGATCTCGGGGTCCCCGGCGGCTTCCAGCCGCTCGGCTATCGCCCGCAGCGCCCCGGCGGTCAGAGTGTCGTCGCTGTCCAGGAAGAGGACGTAATCGCCCTGAACCTTCTCCATGCCCGCATTGCGCGCACGCCCCAGCCCCACGTTCTCCGTGAGGTGAATCACGTGAACGCGTGCGTCCCGCTCCGCGTATTCGTCGAGAATGGCGCCCGAACCGTCCGGTGAGCAGTCGTCGACCGCGATGACCTCGAAGTCCGTGTAGTCCTGCCCGAGCACCGAGTCCAGGCACTCGGCGAGGTAGCCCTGCACCTTGTAGACAGGGATGACGAGAGAGAGTCTGGGCATCCTTACAACCTGTTCCGAGACTGATCACGAGAGCGTGGGGCCGAGGCCAGAGCACGCTCCGCCCGCCGGCGGCGCAGCGCGCCGTCGCATCAGAGTAAAGGATTCACTTGATGTTTCCGTGAGCAAGGTAGCGGGGCGGTCGCGGCGCGGAACAGCCGCGGAGGCCGGACCTTTACTCGCTCGGAACATTCTCCCACCCGGATCGGCGGGGAACTTCACCCCGCCTCACCACGCCGGGTTTTTGCCGCAGTTGTCCGAAATTACCCGACTCGATTTTCCGTAGTCCATGAACGAGTCTGCTCTCCTACCGACACAGACCGAGGAGGCACGGGAATGAGCTGGCTGGTCACGGGCGGCGCCGGGTACATCGGTGCGCATGTGGTGCGCGCCATGACGGAGAACGGCGAGCACGTGGTCGTCTACGACGACCTGTCGACCGGCAGTGCCGACCGGGTGCCCGGCGATGTCCCGCTGGTCGAGGGCAGCGTGCTGGACCAGGCCCTCCTGGAGCGGACGATGCGTGACCACGCCGTGACGGGTGTGGTGCACATCGCCGCCAAGAAGCAGGTGGGGGAGTCGGTGGAGCGGCCCCTCCACTACTACCGCGAGAACGTCACCGGTCTGCAGACCCTGCTGGAGGCGATGGCGGCCACCGGTGTCGGCCGGATCGTCTTCTCCTCGTCCGCCGCCGTCTACGGCATGCCGGACGTCGACCTCGTGACCGAGGACACCCCCTGCCTCCCCATGAGCCCCTACGGCGAGACCAAGCTGGTCGGCGAGTGGCTGATCGCCGCCGCGGCCAGGGCCCACGGGATCCGGGCCGTGTCCCTGCGGTATTTCAACGTGGCCGGAGCCGCCGCCCCCGAGCTGTCCGACGCGGGTGTCTTCAACCTCATCCCCATGGTGTTCGAGCGGCTGGAGGCCGGCGAGGCGCCGCGGATCTTCGGCGACGACTACGACACGCCGGACGGCACCTGCGTGCGTGACTACATTCACGTCCAGGACATCGCCTCCGCCCACCAGGCCGCCGCGGCACGTCTGCGGGACGCCCCGGAGGGGACCTCGCTCGTCCTCAACATCGGCCGGGGCGAGGGCAGCTCGGTCCGGGAGATGGTGGACCGCATCCTGAAGGTGACCGGCAACGAGCGGCTGACGCCCGAGGTGACCGACCGCCGCCCCGGAGACCCGGCGAGGGTGGTCGCCTCGGCGGACCGCATCCACGCGGAACTGGGCTGGACGGCCCGTCTCGGCCTGGACGACATGATCGAGTCCGCGTGGCTGGGGTGGCGTCACCGGCACGCCTGAGCGTCCGGCCGCGGAGCCGGGCGCAGTCCGCGTCCCGGCTCTCACCGGCCCCCCCCGACCCGCCCGGGGCGCGGACCGGCCGCGCCCTGAGGTCCCGTCAGGCCTTCAGCTCGGCCTTGTCGCCCATCACCACGACGGGGTGCAGCCGGGGATCGAGGGTGCGCAGCAGGTACCGCATCGCCGACTCGGACTGGCTCACGCACGCCGACGTGCCGCTGCCGTGGTCCATGTGCAGCCAGATGCTGCCGCCCTTCGACTGGCCCTGCGGCCTCGTCGGGTCATTGGGCGCGGTGCCCCTGACGCGGTTGTAGTCGATGGCTATGACGTAGTCGAAGTCGTGCCAGTACGCCTTCTTCCAGTAGTGGGGCGCCTGGAAGGCCGAGGACCGGGTGTACGGCAGCCTGGCCCCCGGGTCGGCGAGGACGCCGCCCGCGTCGCTGAGCGTGAACACCCCCACCGGGCTGCGCAGATCACCCTCGTGATGGTCCGCCGTCCAGCCCTTCCGCCCGTTGTGCGCCGGCCAGGAGCGTTCCTGCTTCCAGACGGCGCCGTGCTTGGTGAACAGGGCGACGGTGGAGTCGGGGGAGTCCTTCCCCGCGCCGTACACCGCGACCACCTGGCGGGAGTCGGCCGGTACCTGCCGCCACAGCCGGTCCCCGACGCCGGGTACGCGCTTGAGGACCGTCTTGTGCGGCTGCGTGTCGTCGGACCGGTCCCGTGAGGCGGCACTCCCGTGGTCCGAACTGCCGCACGCCGCGACCGACATCACCAGCAGCCCACCGAGGACCCCGCCCAACCCTGCCCGTGCCGAACCTCTTCTGCGCATGGGGTCCATGGTCGCAGACCGCCGCGAACGCGGCCGTACCGCCCCGCCCGGCACCGGCCGAAACCGGTGCGGGGGCACACCAGTTGGGGGTGGGGTCCGGGGACCTGGACGAAGGTGGTGCCGTCCGGCCGGAGATGGGCGCCATCGGCGAGGGTGGTCCCGGCCCGGTGGCTGTCGATGGGGAGGTTTTGTCGCCGGGGTGGCGTCGGCGGGCCGGGGTCCGGTGGCCGTCGAGGGGGAGGTCCTGCCGCCGGGGTGGCGTCGGCGGGGAGGGCCCGGCGGCCGTCGGGGGAGAGCTCCTGTCGCCGGGGTGGCGCCGGCGGGCCCGGACCGGGACTGTCCGGCGGCTGAGCACCGCGGGCGCGCCGCGCTCGGCTTCCCGTAGATTGAGGACGCCGGGAAGCACGGTGCCGGAACGCGCACGTGAAGGAGACGGACCGCAGGTGGCAAGGGCAAGGCAGGCCGTGGGCGAGGCCCGCAGGATCGTCGTCAAGGTGGGCTCCTCCTCGCTGACCACCGCCGCGGGCGGCCTCGACGCCGACCGCGTCGACGCGCTGGTCGACGTCCTCGCCAAGATCCGCAGCGGTGGCGAGAAGGAGATCGTGCTGGTCTCCTCCGGCGCCATCGCCGCCGGCCTCGCCCCGCTCGGTCTGCGCCGCCGCCCCAAGGACCTCGCGCGCCAGCAGGCCGCCGCCAGCGTCGGCCAGGGCCTGCTCGTCGCCCGCTACACCGCCTCCTTCGCCCGCTACGGCGTCCGCGTCGGCCAAGTCCTGCTCACCAGCGACGACATGAGCCGCCGCGCCCACCACCGCAACGCCTCCCGCACCCTCGACCAGCTCCTCGCGATGGGCGCCTTCCCGATCGTCAACGAGAACGACACCGTCGCCACCGACGAGATCCGCTTCGGCGACAACGACCGCCTCGCCGCCCTCGTCGCCCACCTCGTCCACGCCGACCTGCTGGTCCTCCTCTCCGACATCGACGGCGTCTACGACGGCGACCCCAGCAGGCCCGGCACCTCCCGGATCGCGGAGGTGAAGGGCCCGCAGGACCTCGCCGGCGTCGAGATCGGCAGCGCGGGCAAGGCCGGCGTCGGCACCGGCGGGATGGTCACCAAGGTGGAGGCCGCCCGGATCGCCGCCGCCGCCGGCATCCCGGTGGTGCTGACCAGCGCCGTCCACGCGGCCGAGGCCCTGGCCGGCGGTGACACCGGCACCTACTTCCACGCCACCGGCAAGCGCTCCGCCGAGCGGCTCCTCTGGCTCCAGCACGCCTCCACCCCGCAGGGCGCCCTGATCCTGGACGACGGCGCGGTGGACGCGGTCGTCAAGCGGCGCACATCGCTGCTGCCCGCCGGGATCGCCGCCGTCGAGGGCGAGTTCAGCGCGGGCGACCCCGTCGAGCTGCGGGACACCACGGGCCACGCGGTGGCCCGGGGACTCGTCAACTTCGACGCCAAGGAGATCCCCCGGCTGATCGGGCGTTCGACCCGCGAGCTGGCACGCGAGCTCGGCCCGGCGTACGAACGCGAGGTCGTACACAGGGACGACCTGGTCCTCCTGCACACCTGAAGCCCGCGGAACGGCTCGTGAAACGGGGCGTGCGGAGCGCCCCCGGTGGGGGACGTTCCGTAAAACCACCACGCGGAGCCCTGCGGCCTGCTCAACTTTGTCTGGGGGACATGTTGAAGGGACGGGTTCCGTCAAGGGGCCGAGCGAGCCATACGAGCATGCGAGCCGTGTGAGCCGTATGAGCCATGCGAGCCGTGCGTGCCATGCGTGAAGGAGGCCGTCGTGAGACGAGTGCGCCCGGGGGCGGCGTCCCGCGGTGCTCTGACGAGCGTCGCGGCCGGGGACACCTATGAGGAGCCCAAGGACCTGCCCAGGCTGTGGCACGTCACCCTCAGCGTCTCCGGGGAGAGAGTCCCCCTGCCCGAGCTGCGGCGGGCCCTGGAACAGCTCGCCCACGACCACCCCTTCCTGCTGACCAGCAGATACGCGACCGACCACGCCGAGATCCGGTACTGGGAAGAGGCCCGCGACCTGCACGACGCCGCCGCCGTGGCGCTGCGCCTGTGGGGCGAGCACCGGCAGAGCGCGGGCCTGCCGCCCTGGGAGATCGTCGGCCTGGAGGTCATCGACCGGGAGACCTACCACCACCGCATCGCCGAGGGCTACGGCCCCGCCCCGGCGACACCGGTGGGGGTGCACCCGTTCTGAGCGGGGCCGGGGCGGGCCGGGGCGGCGAGCCGGGGTCGGGTGAGCGGGTGCCGGCCGGGTGCGCCGCGCCGGAGCGAGCGGGCCGGCCGTTCCCCCGCCCAGGAAGGTTCACCCCTTTTGGGATGTCTCGGGGTGTGGGACGACCGCTGAACCGCCGCGCCCCGCGCACTACCCTGCCCTCATGACCACGCTCTCGCCGTACGACTCGATGTCCCCGGTCACCCAGGCCGCCTACCGGGCCAAGGCCGCCGCCGCCGACCTCGCGCCGCTCCCGCGCGCCGTGAAGGACGACGCGCTGCTCGCCATCGCCGACGCCCTGGAGGTCCGGACCGCCGAGATCGTCGAGGCCAACGCCAAGGACGTGGCCAAGGCCCGGGAGAACGGCACCAGCGAGGCCATCGTCGACCGGCTCACCCTCACCCCGGAGCGGGTCCGCGCCATCGCCTCCGACGTCCGCGACGTCGCGAAGCTGCCCGACCCGGTCGGCGAGGTCGTCCGGGGCTCCACCCTCCCCAACGGCATCGACCTGCGCCAGGTCCGCGTCCCGCTCGGCGTCGTCGGCATCGTCTACGAGGCCCGCCCGAACGTCACCGTGGACGCCGCCGCCCTCTGCCTGAAGTCCGGCAACGCCGTCCTGCTGCGTGGCTCGGCCTCCGCCTACGAGTCCAACTCCGCCCTCGTCCGGGTGCTCCGCGACGCCGTCGGCGGCGCCGGGCTGCCCGCCGACGCCGTCCAGCTCGTGCCCGGGGAGAGCCGCGACTCCGTCCGCGAGCTGATGCGCGCCCGCGGCCTGGTCGACGTCCTCATCCCGCGCGGCGGCGCCTCCCTGATCCGGACCGTGGTCAACGAGTCCACGGTCCCCGTGATCGAGACCGGCACCGGCAACTGCCACGTCTACGTCGACGCCCAGGCCGACATCGACATGGCCGTCGAGATCCTGATCAACTCCAAGGCCCAGCGGGTCAGCGTCTGCAACGCCGCCGAGACCCTCCTGGTCCACCAGGACATCGCCGCCGAGTTCCTGCCGCGCGCCCTGGACGCCCTCGCCGAGGCCGGCGTCACCGTCCACGCCGACGAGCGGGTCATGGCCTACGCCAAGGACTCCAAGGCCACCGTGGTCGAGGCGACCACCGAGGACTGGGAGACGGAGTACCTGTCGTACGACATCGCCGCCGCGGTGGTGGACTCGCTGGACAAGGCCGTCGAGCACATCCGGCTGTGGACCTCCGGCCACACCGAGGCCATCGTCACCACCTCCCAGCAGGCCGCCCGCCGCTTCACCCAGCTGGTCGACTCCACCACCGTCGCCGTGAACGCCTCCACCCGCTTCACCGACGGCGGCCAGTTCGGCTTCGGCGCCGAGATCGGCATCTCCACCCAGAAGCTGCACGCCCGCGGCCCGATGGGCCTGCCGGAGCTGACCAGCACCAAGTACATCGTCACCGGCGACGGACACGTCCGCCGCTGAGGTTCCCCCGTCCGGCCGCGGGCCCGCTGTCCCGGGCCCCGTCCGGCGAACCGTCCTGCCGCGCGGACCCCAAGGCGTCTCACCAGGCAGACGAATGTCCGTACCGTCTGCCCAAATTGACCCCCCAGGTCTACTCTGGACACGTGCCGGAGGACGTGGGGGGCACGCCGTTCCCTGACGGCTGGGAGCCCGACGACGACCACGACCACGGGGTGTCGGACGAAGAGTTCGCCTCCGTGGTCTTCGACGAGGCCTTCGTACAGGCGGCCGTCTTCCACGAGCCGACCGCCGTGGAGCGCCTTCTGGCCGCGGCCCAGGCCAGAGCCGAGGCCTCCGAGGCCGAGGCCCGCCGCGCCCGCGCCCGGGGCGAGCGCTACGACGACGGCTACGGCCCCGAGGGCGGCGCATTCGGCCGGGACCACGACGATGACGAGCTGGACGACACCTACGTCCTCGGCGATCACCACGGCCCCTTCGGTGCCTACGGCAAGCAGGTCCGCTGGCACCGGCCCGTGGCCTGGGTCCTCGCCGTCGTGATGGGCATCGGCATGGTCGCCCTGGCCTTCGCCGCCGTCTACCGGGGAGGCTCCTCGGGCACCCGCGACCGCGTTCCCGCCCCCGCCTCCACCGGCCTCGAACAGGGCAGCGCGTCCGCCCCCGGCCCCGCCGCCGACCGCTCCCGGCCGGCCGTCTCGGCCGTCCCGCCCTCTCCCTGAGCACCTCGCCCGCGCTGGATGAGAACCTGTCAGAAGTTGTCGCGGAGCGAGGCGTTTACCCAGGGCTCACGAGACCTACCCTGAAAGTATGGGCGGGCCTGGAGACCCACCGGAGGGGACACCCGAGGGCGGCCCCGGCGGTGCGGAGGACGAATACCGATCCGTCGTCTTCGACGAATCGTTCGTCCGCGCTGCCCGCCTCCAGGAGTTCTCCGCCGAGGAGCGGATGGCCGAGCACGCCCCCGCCGTCCGCCGCCGCCCGCCCCTGCACCGGGGCCTCACCCGGCAGGCCCTCGTCCTCGTCCTGCTGATCGCCGTCGCCTTCGCCACCGCGATCTACATGGGCGTGCGCCACCCCTACGGCTCCCCGCAGACCCGGCGGGCCGTGGAATCCCTCCGGATGACCGTCATCCCGCTCGCCCCCCAGGGCAAGGTGCCCGGCACCACGGACCCCGAGAGGCTCTACGCGCGCAGCCCCGCCGCCCCGTACGAGACCGGCGCCGAGGGCATACCCCTGCCCGCCTCACGCGGCACCGCCCACTTCTCCGACAGCCAGGTGGTGACCGCCCTCACCACCGCCAAGGACTACGTCGTCCGCTCCTCGCTCTACCCCGAGGTGCTCAGCGGCCGTGAGGTCAGCCCCGCCCGGGCGCTGATCGACTCCGACCAGCTCGACCAGTTCGACCAGAGCTTCGACCACCCGGCGGCGGACGGCCGGCACGCGGCCACGGGCTGGGTGGTCCGCATCGACCCCGCCCGCGCCCAGCTGGCCGACGGCAGGATCCGCGTGTTCGGCAGCCTGCACGCCGCCGAAGCCGACTCGGCGACCCTGGAGGTCACCGCCGACCACACCTTCGTCTACGCGCTGCGCCCCACCGGCGCCGCCGCCGGCGCCCCCGCCTCCCTCTTCACGGTCCGCCGCGAGGTGACCTTCCGCCTCGACCGGGACGACCTGCGCACCCACCAGGTGCAGCTGGTCACGTCCTACGTCCAGGCGGGCCCCCTCGCCTGCGCCGAGGACGCCTCGGCCTACCTCCGTCCCCTCCTGGCCGGCCAGACGGCCCGGTCGGGCGGCCCCGCGGGCACCAATCCCTACGAGACCGACAGCGCCACGGCCCTGTGCGGGACCCTGGCCACGGGGGCCCAGCCGAAGGTGTGAGGGGCGCGGAGAGGCGCGGCGCGGAGGGGGACGGCGCTGGAGTGGGACGG
The DNA here is from genome assembly GCF_001514055.1 of Streptomyces corchorusii. Classification (NCBI taxonomy): domain Bacteria; kingdom Bacillati; phylum Actinomycetota; class Actinomycetes; order Kitasatosporales; family Streptomycetaceae; genus Streptomyces; species Streptomyces corchorusii. Next base: position 478,467 of record NZ_KQ948351.1, read on the forward strand.
CGCTGGAGTGGGACGGCGCCGGAGGCGGTGCCCCCCCTGCCGGGCCCGGCGCCTACTCCTCGCCGCCACCCGGGGCGTCCCCCTTGGCCGGCGGCGGGCTCCGGAAGCCGTCGAAGCCCCGCCGGACCCGGCCGCCCAGGTCGCCCGCGCCGCCCGCCAGGTCCGTGACCAGCTTCATCAGCGGGTCCTTGGAGGCCTTCACATCGCTTGCGTAGCTGGCCGCCGACTCGCGGAAGGAGTCGCTGACGGAGGCGTCCCCGTCCTCGCCGCGCCGCGGGTAGTGCCCGTCCATGATCCGCTGGTAGTCCCGGGACTCGGCCCACTTCTTCAGCTCGGCGGCCCGCACGGTGGTGAACGGGTGCGAGCGGGGCAGCACGTTCAGGATCTTCAGCACCGAGTCGCGCAGATCGCCCCCGGAGTCGTACTCCTCGGCCTGCTCCAGGAACGCGTCCACGTTCATCTCGTGCAGGTGGTTGCCGCCCGCGATCTTCATCAGCCCCCGCATCGAGGCCCGGACGTCCTGGCCCACCAGCAGACCCGCCCGGTCGGCGGACAGCTCCGACTTGCGGAACCACTCCCGCAGCGCCGTGACGATCGCCATGATCGCCAGATTGCCCAGCGGGATCCAGGCGACCTTCAGCGCGAGGCTCGTCAGGAACAGCAGGATGGTGCGGTACACCGAGTGCCCGGACAGCGCGTGCCCCACCTCGTGCCCGACGACCGCCCGCATCTCCTCCTCGTCGAGCAGCTCCACCAGTCCCGTGCTGACCACGATGATCGGCTCGTCCAGGCCGATGCACATCGCGTTCGGCTGCGGGTCCTGCGTGACGTACATCGGCGGGACCTTGTCCAGGTCCAGGATGTAACAGGCGTCCAGCAGCATGTCGTGCAGGTGCGAGAACTGCCGCTCGGAGACCCGCACCGAGTCGGACAGGAACAGCAGCCTCAGGCTCCGCTCCGGCAGCAGCCCGCTGAGCGCCTTGAAGACGGTGTCGAACCCGCTCAGCTTGCGCAGCGCGACCAGGGCCGAGCGGTCGGCCGGGTGCTCGTACGCGCGCGTGGAGATCTCCGGGAAGCGCCTGCGCTGCCTGCTCGGCACCCGCTCGTGCCCCGTGTGCTGGTGGCCGTCGTCGGACATGTCTTCCCCCATGTGCGTGTGAGTGCCCACTGTGCCCCCGAGGCGGGGCCCAGCCTAGGCGGAGATACCTTGGACGGGCAGTACACCCCTGAAGGAGTCCACGTCATGGAGCACCACCCCGCAGCCGCCTGGCTGACCGAGGCCGCCGCGAGCGCCGTCCAGCACGGGTCAGGAAACCTGCTCCGCGTCGTGCTGATCGTGATGGTCCTCGGCTGTGTACTGACCGCCTGGTTCCTGCTGCGCGGCTACAAGCGGAAGGACGACTGACGAGCGGCGAAAGTTCCCCGCCGCCGGGCACCGACCGCTCCTGGCCGCGCCTGGGCCGTCGGCGCCCTCCGGTCCCAACGGCGGAGTCGGCGTGATCGCCGCACGGCCGCCCGCTTACGATGGGCCGACATCTTTATTCCGCCCACACGCGATAGGTCCTGCCGAAGATGAGCTTCCACAGCGCAGCAGCCCAGTTGGTCACCCTTGCCGCCGAGGGCGAGCAGCACGGCGGAAACCACAACAGCCTGAACCCGGCCCTCACCGGCGGCGGCGCCCTGTTCATCCTGCTTCTCCTGCTGTGGATCACCACGCGTTTCAACCGCGACCGCTGAGCGGGGAACCCGTCCCCGGCCGGACGCTTGAGGCCGGGCCGGTAGGGTCTGCACGCATGGGACAGCAGGACATGCCTACCGGTCCGGCGCACGAGAGCGCCGACGACACGGTGAAGCACCCGCAGCACGGACCGGGCAACGGCCCCGCCCACACGGGCAAGCGGCGCCTCGGCGTCATGGGCGGAACGTTCGACCCGATCCACCACGGGCACCTCGTGGCGGCCAGCGAGGTCGCCGCGCAGTTCCACCTGGACGAGGTGGTGTTCGTCCCCACCGGCCAGCCGTGGCAGAAGTCCCACCGCAACGTCTCCCCGGCCGAGGACCGCTACCTGATGACGGTCATCGCGACCGCCGAGAACCCCCAGTTCTCCGTCAGCCGCATCGACATCGACCGCGGCGGCCCCACCTACACCGTCGACACCCTGCGCGACCTGCGCGCCCTCAACCCCGACACCGACCTCTTCTTCATCACCGGCGCCGACGCCCTCGCCCAACTGCTGACCTGGCGCGACTCGGCGGAACTGTTCTCCCTCGCGCACTTCATCGGCGTCACCCGCCCCGGCCACAACCTCACCGACCCGGGCCTGCCGGAAGGCGGAGTCTCCCTCGTCGAGGTGCCCGCGCTCGCCATCTCGTCCACAGACTGCCGTGCGAGAGTCGCCAAGGGGGACCCCATCTGGTACATGGTGCCGGACGGAGTCGTGCGCTACATCGACAAGCGCGAGCTGTACCGCGGCGAGTGAGCCGAGAGGGGCACCGGTGAACGACCGATACGACACGGGTGACGCAGGCTACGGCGGCGGCCCGTACGAAGTCGTCGGCTACGACGAGTACGGCCGGCCCGTGTACGGGCAGGTCCCGGCACAGCAGGCTCCGCAGTCCCAGCAGGCGACCTACGACCCGTACGCCCAGCAGCAGGGCTACGGCTACGACCCCTACGCCACCGGCCCGCAGCAGCAGACGCCCTCCTACGGCGCGGTCCAACAGCCGCACGCCTACGACCCCTACGGCACCCAGACCCCGTACGACCCGTACGCCACCGGCACCCAGGAGGCCACGGGCTACGACCCCTACGGGCAGGCGGCGAGCAGCGGACAGCAGCCCCGGATCGCCGGGCAGGGCGCCTACATCCCGCACCAGGCCGGCCCCGCGGAGGACACCCGCGTCCCCGACGACACCCGGATCCCGCAGGACACCCTCACGCCGGGGGACACCGAGCGCCCCACGGGGGAAGAGGACTACCACACCGAGCAGTTCGCCTTCGTCGAGGAGCCCGACGGCGACTCCGAGGACGTCATCGACTGGCTGAAGTTCACCGAGAACCGCACCGAGCGCCGCGAGGAGGCCCGCCGCCGCGCCCGCAGCCGGATCATCGCCCTCGTCGTCGTCCTGGCCCTCGTCGCGGTCGGCGGTGTCGGCTACCTCTGGTTCGCCGGGAAACTGCCCGGCCTGTCCTCGTCCGACGGCAAGACCGGCACCGCCACGCCGGTCACCGCCCAGAAACGCGACGTGATCGTCGTCCACCTGCACAACACGGGCAAGGGCGGCACCTCCACGGCGCTGCTGGTCGACAACACCACCACCAAGCAGGGCACCACGGTCCTGCTGCCCAACTCCCTCGCGCTGACCGACGACGACGGCTCCACCACGACCCTCGCCAAGTCCGTGGACGACGACGGCGCCTCCGGCACCCGCGGCCAGCTCGACACGGTCCTCGGCACCAGCATCCAGGGCACCTGGCGCCTCGACACCCCGTATCTGCAGAACCTCGTCGAACTCGTCGGCAACATCGAGATCGACACCAACACCGACGTGCCCGACCCGGACACCAAGAAGAAGGGCACCGCCCCGCTCGTCCACAAGGGCCAGGGCCAGACCCTCAGCGGCAAGATGGCCGTCGCCTACGCCACCTACCGCGCCGCCGGCGAGTCCCAGAACGCCCAGCTTGAGCGGTTCGGCCAGGTCATGCAGGGCGTGCTGCGCAAGATGTCCTCCGACCCGTCCTCCGCCACCACCACCGTGCAGACCCTCGCGCAGATCCTGGACCCGCCGCTCACCGACAAGGACCTCGGCGGCTTCCTCGCCAACCTCGCCGACCTCGCCAAGAGCGGCGACTACAGGACCGCCCTGCTGCCCGTGCAGTCCGACGGCACCCTCACCGCGCAGACCAGCGACAGCGTGGTGAAGGACATCCTCGGCGGCACCGCCAAGAGCCCCGACGCCGGCTCCTCGGTCCGGGTCTCCGTCCAGAACGCCACCGGTGTGAAGGACGACACGGAGAAGGCCCGCGTGGTGCTCCTCAACGGCGGCTTCACCTTCCTGGAGGGCGGCACCGCCCCCGGCACCCAGGCCGCCTCGAAGGTGCTCTACGCGGACGCCGCCGACAAGGCGAACGCCACCGAGGTCGCCAAGACCCTCGGGCTGCCCGCCGGCTCCGTGGCCAAGGGCAGCGTCTCCTCCGGCGCCGACGTCTCGGTGATCCTCGGCGGCGACTACAAGCCGTCCTCCTCCTGACCCCGGGCCGCCCGCGAACCGGCGCGCGGCCGGGGGCACCCCACGTGATGCCGTAATCACGTGGGGTGCGCCGGGCGGTCCGTGAGACCCTTGATGACAAAAGACCGCCGACGGAAAGCCATGTAGTGACCGCCACCGACCGTTCCCTTGAGCTCATCAACACCGCCGCCCAGGCGGCGGCCGACAAGCTCGCCCACGACGTCATCGCCTACGACGTGAGCGACGTGCTGTCGATCACGGACGCCTTCCTGCTGGCATCCGCGCCGAACGACCGCCAGGTCAAGGCCATCGTCGACGAGATCGAGGAGCGCCTCCTGAAGGACCTCGGGGCCAAGCCGGTCCGCCGCGAGGGCGACCGGGAGTCCCGCTGGATCCTGCTCGACTACGTCGACATCGTCGTCCACGTCCAGCACAGCGAGGAGCGGGTCTTCTACGCCCTGGAGCGGCTGTGGAAGGACTGCCCCGAGCTGGAGCTGCCCGCCGACGCCAAGGCCACCCGCGGCAAGGCGGAGGAGCACGCCAGGGCGCAGGCCGCCGAGGCCGACCAGGAGCCGGGCGGGGCGTGGTGATGAGCGCCACCGGAGAGGTGACCGACCGCAAGGGCCGGGGCCGCCGCATCATCCTGTGGCGGCACGGCCAGACCTCCTGGAACGTGGAGCGCCGCTTCCAGGGCACCACGGACGTCGAGCTGACCGAGACGGGCATCGGCCAGGCCCGCCGCGCCGCCCGGCTGCTCGCCTCCCTGCGGCCCGACGCGATCGTCTCCTCCGACCTGCGACGGGCCGCGCACACGGCCGCCGAGCTGGCCGCCCTCACCGGCCTCGACGTCACCCGCGACGAGGGGCTGCGCGAGACCTACGCGGGCGTCTGGCAGGGGCTCACGCACGAGGAGATCATCGCCCGGCACGGCGAGGAGTACGCCGCCTGGAAGCGCGGCGAGGCGGTCCGCCGCGGCGGCGGCGAACTGGAGACCGAGGTCGCCGACCGCGCCGCCCCCGTCGTGCTGCGGCACGCCGAGAAGCTGCCCGAGGACGGCACGCTCGTCGTCGTCAGCCACGGCGGCACCATCCGCACCACCATCGGCCGGCTCCTCGGCCTGGAGGCCCGGCACTGGGAGAGCCTCGGCGGGCTCTCCAACTGCTGCTGGTCCGTGCTCGGCGAGGGCGCCCGCGGCTGGCGCCTGCTGGAGCACAACGCGGGCACCCTCCCGGAGCCCGTCCTCGGCGACGACGTCTGACCCTCCCGCCCCCCCCCGGGCCCCGGATTTCACTTTCCGGCAGGTCACAGGCTAGAGTTCTTCTTGTTCGCCCCGCCGAGCGGGGAGAGCGCGAGGGGCTATAGCTCAGTTGGTAGAGCGCCTGCATGGCATGCAGGAGGTCAGGAGTTCAATTCTCCTTAGCTCCACTGATCGACACTCCGTTGAGTCGTCAAAGATCGGTGATGAGGATCCCGTCCCCGCAGGGGGCGGGATCTTCTGCGTCCGGCCGCGCGTCCACAGCACGTTCGCCGACCGCGGACGGCCGGCGGATCGGCGTCGCGGATCTCGGCACACTGTTCCTGCACCGGATTGAGTCGTTCGGGGCGCCGCGCCCGTATCCCTCCGCGGAGGCGTTCCCGGTGTGCGCCCGGGCGCCGGCCGGGGCGGTCTCTGCGGGGGCCGTGTCCGGACTGGTACTGAGGCGTCGCTGACCGTATCGGTCCGGTCGTGGCAGAATCAAACGGCCGGAAGGGGGCGCGGCCCGACGGGAGGGAGTAGCGATGCCTGCGAGCATCCTTGAGGAGGTCGGCCACCTCCTCGGTGCGGCGTTGATACGGGATACGACCACCCGGCTGAGCTGCCCTTCCTGCGGTTCCGCGCATGTGGCGCAGGTCCTCGGCGACAACGGCGGAATCTCCTACGTGTGCACGGCCTGCGGCCACAGCTGGAGCTGATCGATGGGTGCACACAGGCGAAAGTGCGACTGGTGCGGGAGCGGTACCCCGATCGTGCGCGACATGGAGCCGATCAATCCCGATTACCAGTACTGGTGCGAGGAATGCGCGCGGGCGCTGATCATAAAAGGCGACCCGATCGAGACATACCGGGAACTGGAGGGCGAGCCGATCTACGGCCGCCTCCTGGAGGAGCACTGCACGCTCAAGAGGTTCTACCAGTTCGTCACGGCTTGACGCGGACCCCGCCCGGCCCGGCCTTCGGCAACGATGTCCGGGCCAGCGCGAGGAAGACCGCGCCGACACCTCCGTAGACGGCCGACAGCGTCAACTCCGCTCCCGACTGGTGCAGTTCCGGCCGCCCGGTCCCGTGCGGCACCCACCACGGGGCGTACGAGCAGAACACCAGCAGGGTGCCCACGGCCGCCGCCCGGCGCCCGCGTGTCCACAGCAGCAGCACCAGCGGCACGCACCACACCCAGTGGTGGGTCCAGGAGACCGGGCTGATCAGCAGCGCGGTGACCGCGCAGACGCATACCGCCCAGGCCCGCTGCCCCCGCAACTCCGCCCGGACGGCCACGGCGAGGCCCAGGACGGCCACCACGGCCACGCAGGCGATCCAGAGCGCTCCCGGCTCGGGTGTGTGCAGAAGGCGGGCCAGCACCCCGCGCAGGGCTTGGTTGGCGGTGTCCTCGGCATGCCCGACCCGGCTCGCGCGGAACAGCGTCCGCGTCCAGAACCGCCAGGAGTCGTACGGCAGGACGGCCGCCGCCAGCAGCGTCGCCCCGGCGAATGCGACGGCCGCCCCGCGCGCGTGCCGCAGCCACGGCTCCCCGCGACCGCCCCTCAGTCGGGCCACCACGCCCGTGGCCAGCAGGAACACCGGGAACAGCGCGGGCGTCAGCTTGACGGCCGCGGCCAGCCCGAGGCCCACCCCCGTCCAGCGGTCGGACCCGCCTTCGGGGCGGCGGGTCAGGTCCCACAGCACCAGGACCGCCAGCAGCAGGTTGATCTGGCCGTAGCGCACGGTCGTCCACACCGGCTCGCACCACACGGCCGGCGCCGCCACCCACCACACGGTCTCCCCGCGCGCGTGGCCGACGAGTTTCAGCGACAGCCGGACGAACACCACCAGCAGCGCGAGGTTCCCGGCCGTCGCCAGCGCCCGCAGGAGCGCGGTGTCCAGCAGGGGCAGCGGGGTGAACAGCAGGGCCGCGAACGGCGGGTAGGTGGTGGGCAGGTGCGCGGCCGTCGCGCGCAGCGCGTACAGGTCGCCGCCGGCGCGCACGGTGGCGCCCTCGGCGCGGTAGACCATCAGATCGATCATGGACACGTGCGCGGCCCGCTGAGCTGCCCAGAAGGCGGCGAAGGACACCAGGCACACGCCCAGCGCGACCGGGACCCCGCGGTGGGCTGAAGGCGACGCGATCATGGCCATGAAAACCGACATTAGCGGGCGTATCGGTGCGAGGCCGAAACCGATTTTGTGCTGCGCCCTCCGCCCTGTAATGTTTACGTCGTCGCCGGGGGAACCGGGCGAAACAACAGAACAAGGGGCTATAGCTCAGTTGGTAGAGCGCCTGCATGGCATGCAGGAGGTCAGGAGTTCAATTCTCCTTAGCTCCACAGAAGTCGAAGGCGGACCATCCCGACGGATGGTCCGCCTTCGGCGTGTTGCGGCACGGCGTGGCCGAGCGAGGGGGCGGGCCACCCGCACCGGGTGGCCCGCCCCCCCTCGCGTGTGCTCAGCGGCCGAGCGCGCGCCGGCCGCGGCCCTGGGAGAGGACCGGCAGGTTGCGCGACGGCGCCTGCCCGCGCGTGTCCTCCTCGATGCGCAGGGCCAGCGCCGGGCAGCGGCGCACCGCGCGCAGCGCCTTGGCCTCCGCGTAGCGCGGCACCTGCGCCTGGGCCACCGTCGGGAAGCCGTCGGCGCCGAGCTCGAACACCTCCGGGAGGATGTCCGCGCACAGCCCGTGACCCCGGCAGAGCGTCCAGTCGACGTAGATCTTCTGGCGGCTGGCGCCGTTCTCCGCGGGTTCTGCGCCGCCCGGCACACCCGTGGGAGCCCTGCCCCCCTCGAAGAGCGGCAGGACGCCCTCCACGGGCCGTCCGCAGCCGTTCCCGAGGACGTGCGCGGCCAGGTCGTCGGTGAACGCCTTGATGGTCGACTCCAGGAACATCGCCGAGCCGTCCGGGTGCGAACACGCCCCGCGCCGCTTCACGTTCTTCGCGACCTGCTTCAGCGCCTCCAGGGCGGCCGGTCCGCCGCCGTTCAGGATGTCCTCCATCCCGCGCGCGGCGGCGGGCAGCCCCAGGTAGCAGGGCCCGCACTGGCCCGCGCTCTCCTCGGCCAGCCACTGCGCGACCCGCAGCGACTCGCCCAGCGGGCACGTCTCCTGGCTGATCGGCAGGATCGCGCCCGCGCCCAGCGAACCGCCCACCGCGTCCAGCGAGTTGCGGGAGACGATCGCCTCGTTGACGGTCGCCGCGTCGATCCACTTGCCGTGGTAGCCGCCGGTCAGCACGCCCTGCGGCACCGGCGGGGCGCCGGCCAGTTGCAGCACGTAGCGCAGCGGCACGCCCGTGGGGACCTCGATCACCATGGGACGGGCGACCGCGCCGGACACCGTCAGCATCACGGTGCCCGGTTCGTCGTACAGACCGGTGTTGCCGTAGCGCTCCGGGCCGATGCGGGCGGCGATGGCCAGCTGCGCGAACGTCTCCGCGTTCGACAGCAGCGTGGGCGCGCCGCCGACACCGCTCTGCGAGGCGCTGATCTTGCGGCCGGGCGGGATCGCCGGGCCGCCGTCGACGGAGCGGATCAGCGAGGCGGCGGCGCCGGTGACCATGCGCACCGGGTTGCGCTGCACCCACGCGCGCAGCGCCGATCTACGGCTGTTGCTCAGGCCGCGTTCGGCGAGCGCGGCCTCCATGGAGCGCTGCGTGGACTCCCGGGTGACGCCGATGACGAGCGTGCGGGCGCCGAGCGCCTCGGCGCACAGCAGCGCGCCGTCGAGGATGAGGTGCGGGGCGCGGTTGATCAGCACCGTGTCCTTGCGGCAGGCCGGTTCGTCCTCGCTGCCGTTGACCACGACGACCGGCCGCACCCCGCGCTTGATCGCCGACTCGGCGACCGAGCGCAGCTTCTTGTGGAAGGGGAAGCCGGCGCCGCCGCGGCCCCTGAGGTTGATGCTTTCGGCGAGCTGGGCGAGCTGCTCGCCGCCCAGCGGGTCGAGCGGCCCGTGCACCTTCAGGTGCATGGGCAGATCGAGCCGCTCCACAAGGTCGAAGCCCGACGTGAGCTGGGGAAGTCCGACCACGCGGACTTCGGGGACGTCGGGCAGGGCCTCGTTCACTTAAAGCCTCCGGAAGGCGTGTTCCAGGGTTCGCCCGAGCCCGGTGTCTCGTAGGACGGGCCGGGCAGCGTTTCGGTGGCGGGACCGCTGGCGAACGTGTCGGTCGGGTTGTACGTGCCGTAGAGGCCGTTTGTCTCACCGGTGTCGTACACGTCACTTCCGCCGTATCCGGGTGGGCCCGGATCGCCGTAGACCGGGATGGTGTATCCGGTGTCCTGGAGCGGGTCGTACGCGGACGGCGGGGCCTCGCCGACCGGTGGCGGGGACGGGATCGGCCAGCTTCCCGAGGTGCTGGAGGGGCCGTCCACGCGCGGGACGGCCTCCGTGGGCCGCAGATCCATCGGCACGTCCATGCGGGCGGTCCGGTCGGCCGGGTAGGGCTGCTGGGGGCGGCCCGGCGTGGAGACCGCGCGGTAGGCCGCCGCGAAGCCGGCGTCGGGCCCGGCGGCGGGGGCGGCCGGGGTCTGGTAGAGCGGGGATGCCACCGTCTCGGCGGACGCCGTGCGCGGATCGCGCCGGCCGTCGAAGCCGGGCAGCGCCGACTCGGCCACCCGCGAGCGGCTCGCGTCCAGCTCGTCGAGTCCGGGCCGCTCCGAGCTGCCGAACAGGGCCACCAGCCGGTCGGCGACCTTCCGCTTGACCGGGCGCGGCGCGGCGCGCAGCGCGAGGGCGCCCATCACGCCGAGCAGGGACAGGGCGTAGAGGATCACGAAGACCGGCTTGGCCGAGCGACCCGCGTAGAGGCCGTGGACCAGCGCCGCGCACCAGGCCGGGTAGGCCAGCATGTGCATGGCCCGCCAGCGGGCGGCGACCGGGGCCGGGGTGGCGAAATTGCTGCGCAGGGCGCCGGTGATGCCCACGAAGATCATCAGCAGGCCCGCGAGCGAGCCCAGTCCGATCAGACCGGCGATTCCGGTGACGCCGAGCGAGAACGGAATGATCGCGGCGATCAGCTGCGTGTGGCCGAGCGCGATCTTCGTGGTGATGTGCAGCAGCAGGAACGCGATCGAGGCGACCGCGGTCGTCCGGTGCACCGCCTGGCCGATGATCCGCTGCCGTGTGTTGAGGAAGATCCGGTCCTGGGCGAACAGGCCCCAGATCACCGAGCAGCTCAGCGAGACGAGGGACAGCACGCCCGCGCCGAAGTTCAGGAACTCGCGGAACTGGCTGCCTCCGACCAGCACGGCCACGGGTATGAGCAGCAGGACGACAGCGGACGCCACCCCATAGGCCGAGCGGCCCGGTTTGGGGAGCGAGCTGGTACTACGACGAGGGTTCATGGGGGCAACTCCGAGCAGTTTCGGGAAAGCGGTCCCGCTGCCGCACTCTAAGTGGCGCCATACCGATCAGTACGGGGTTTGAGTTATTGCGTTGTTATCAACGGACCATGCGACTGGGGGAGGTGTCCCGTAGGGGACGTGACGAGAAGTGATCATTGAGCTTCGTTCGGTTCCGGCGGGCTGCGTGACATGTCCACCAGGGATACGGAAGCGCCTCGCGGCTTGCTCAAGGGCTGCGGTACCCTAACGCCATGCGTGCCGTACGCCTTCTGCTTAGCGGGCCGCGCTGATCAGTACCGACCCCGGTCCACCCGTGAGGTCGGCATCGGCGCGGCGTCCCCTCCTGTGCGAGGGGTTTTTTCGTTTCTTTGGATGTCACAGCCGCAGGCAGAGACGATCGATGGAGCTTTGAGGATCATGAGCGAGACGAACCCCGCTGCCACCGCCGCGTCGGCGGAGGCCGCGCCGCACCGCTACACGGCCGCCATGGCTGCCGAGATCGAGGCACGCTGGCAGGACTTCTGGGACGCCGACGGCACCTACGCGGCGGCGAACCCCACGGGCGACCTGGCGGGCGACCCGGAGCTGGTCGCCAAGCCCAAGAAGTTCATCATGGACATGTTCCCGTACCCCTCCGGTGCGGGCCTGCACGTCGGCCACCCGCTGGGCTACATCGCCACCGACGTCTACGCCCGGTTCCAGCGCATGACCGGCCACAACGTCCTGCACACCCTGGGCTTCGACGCCTTCGGCCTGCCCGCCGAGCAGCACGCCGTCGCGACCGGCGAGCACCCGCGGATCACCACCGAGGCCGCCATCAACAACATGAAGTCCCAGCTGCGCCGGCTGGGCCTGGGCCACGACAAGCGCCGGTCGTTCGCCACGATCGACCCGGAGTACTACAAGTGGACCCAGTGGATCTTCCTGCGGATCTTCAACTCCTGGTACGACGAGGAGGCGCGCAAGGCCCGCCCGATCTCCGAGCTGATCGCCCAGTTCGAGTCCGGTGAGCGGGCGATTCCGGGCTCCACGCGCGCGTGGAACGAGCTGACCGCCGCCGAGCGCGCCGACATCCTGGGCGAGTACCGCCTGGCCTACGCCTCCGACGCGCCGGTCAACTGGTGCCCGGGCCTGGGCACCGTGCTGGCCAACGAGGAGGTCACCGCCGACGGCCGCTCCGAGCGCGGCAACTTCCCGGTCTTCAAGGCCAAGCTGCGCCAGTGGAACATGCGCATCACCGCCTACGCCGACCGGCTGCTGGAGGACCTGGAGGAGCTGGACTGGCCCGAGGCCATCAAGCTGCAGCAGCGCAACTGGATCGGCCGCAGCGAGGGCGCCCGCGTCGACTTCCCGATCGACGGCGAGCGCATCACGGTCTTCACCACCCGCCCGGACACCCTGTTCGGCGCGACCTACATGGTGCTGGCCCCCGAGCACCCGCTGGTCGAGAAGTTCACCCCCGAGGCGTGGCCCGAGGGCACGCACGAGGTGTGGACCGGCGGCCACGCCACCCCGGCCGAGGCCGTCGCCGCCTACCGCGCGCAGGCCGCCTCGAAGTCCGACGTCGAGCGGCAGGCCGAGGCCAAGGACAAGACCGGCGTCTTCACCGGCGCGTTCGCCACCAACCCGGTCAACGGCGAGCGGGTCCCCGTCTTCATCGCCGACTACGTCCTGATGGGCTACGGCACCGGCGCGATCATGGCCGTCCCCGCGCACGACAGCCGCGACTTCGCCTTCGCGCGCGCCTTCGAGCTGCCGATCCGCTGCGTGGTCGAGCCGACCGACGGCCGCGGCACCGACCCGTCCACCTGGGACGACGCCTTCGTCTCCTACGACGCGAAGATCGTCAACTCCGACAGCGACGACGTACGGCTGAACGGCCTGGGCGTGGTCGAGGCCAAGGCGCGCATCACCGAATGGCTGGAGCGCGAGGGCATCGGCGAGGGCACCGTCAACTTCCGGCTGCGCGACTGGCTGTTCAGCCGCCAGCGCTACTGGGGCGAGCCCTTCCCGATCGTGTACGACGAGGACGGCATCGCCCACGCGCTGCCCGAGTCGATGCTGCCGCTGGAGCTGCCCGAGATCGAGGACTACAGCCCGCGCACCTTCGACCCGGACGACGCCGACACCAAGCCCGAGACGCCGCTGTCGCGCAACGAGGAATGGGTCAACGTCACGCTGGACCTGGGCGACGGCCCCAAGAAGTACCGCCGCGAGACCAACACCATGCCCAACTGGGCCGGTTCCTGCTGGTACGAATTCCGCTACCTGGACCCGCACAACGACCAGAAGCTGGTCGACCCGGAGATCGAGCGGTACTGGATGGGGCCGCGCGAGGGCCGGCCGCACGGCGGCGTCGACCTGTACGTCGGCGGCGCCGAGCACGCGGTGCTGCACCTGCTGTACGCCCGCTTCTGGTCCAAGGTCCTGTACGACCTGGGGCACGTCTCCTCCGCGGAGCCGTTCCACAAGCTGTTCAACCAGGGCATGATCCAGGCCTACGTCTACCGCGACAGCCGTGGCATCGCGGTGCCGGCCGCCGAGGTGGAGGAGCGCGACGGCGCCTACTACTACCAGGGCCAGCAGGTCAGCCGGCTGCTGGGCAAGATGGGCAAGTCCCTGAAGAACGCGGTGACTCCGGACGAGATCGCGGCCGAGTACGGCGCCGACACACTGCGCCTGTACGAGATGGCCATGGGCCCGCTGGACGTCTCCCGCCCGTGGGACACGCGCGCGGTGGTCGGCCAGTTCCGGCTGTTGCAGCGGCTGTGGCGCAACATCGTCGACGAGAACACCGGCGAGGTCACCGTCACCGACGCCGAGGCCGACGAGGAGACCCTGCGCGCCCTGCACAAGGCGATCGACGGCGTCCGCCAGGACCTGGAGGGCCTGCGCTTCAACACCGCCATCGCCAAGGTCACCGAGCTGAACAACCACCTGACCAAGGCCGGCGCCGCCGTGCCGCGGTCGGTGGCCGAGCCGCTGGTGCTGATGGTCGCCCCGCTGGCCCCGCACATCGCCGAGGAGCTGTGGCGCAAGCTGGGGCACACCGACTCGGTCGTCCACCAGGACTTCCCGGTCGCCGACCCGGCCTACGTCGTGGACGAGACCGTGACCTGTGTGGTGCAGGTCAAGGGCAAGGTCAAGGCCCGGCTGGAGGTGCCGCCCACCATCTCCGAGGAGGAGCTGGAGAAGGTGGCGCTGGCCGACGAGAAGGTCGTCGCGGCGCTGGACGGCGCGGGCATCCGCAAGGTGATCGTGCGGGCACCGAAGCTGGTCAACATCGTCCCCGCGTAACAACCGGAGGATGTTCACCGGCTCGGGGTAGTCCCCTACGGGCAGGTTCGGGGTTCTTGCGGAACTCCGAACCTGCCCGTTGCGTTTACCGTGGAGAGCACAGCGGCTCGTGCCGTGCCGACCGGAGGAGGAGCGTCATGGAAGTCGTGCTGACCGTGTTCGCCCTGCTCTTCCTGCTGTTCGTCGCCCTGGGCGCGTACGCCACGGTCAAGGCGGTCGGCGCCGCCAAGCGCGGTGTGGACCGGACCCTCGCGCAGGCCCGCCGCACCGTCGAGGACCACACCCTGCGCGCCAAGTCCTTCGCGCAGCTCGGACCCGCCGGCGAGATCGCCCAGCTGAGGCTCGCGCTGCGCACCTCCATGCGCGCCACCCAGGACGCGCTGCACGCGGGCGCGGCGGAGGACGAGTCGCTGAAGGAGTCCCTCGGCCTCTTCGAACGGCTCAGCGCACACGGACACGAACTGGACGCCGACCTCAAGCGTCTGGAGTCCGAGCCGGACCGGGCCACGCTCACCGCGCGCCTGCCCGAGCTGCGCGGCCGGACCGAGCGGATCACCAAGTCCGCGGACTCCCTGCGCTGGGCCGTCCGCGACCGGGCCCGCCGCTTCGCCGACGACGACCTGGGCACCCTCAGCGCACAGATCGACATCGAGGCGGACGCCCTGCGCCACTGGACGCGGGCCGAGCCCGGCCAGGCACCCCCGCCGTGGCCCGACGCACCCGCCACCGCCGACGGCCAGGCCGCCGAACAGACCTGGCCGAAGGCGTCCGGGGCCCGCGCCGCCGAGGAGCCCGCCCCCGAGGCGATCGCCCCGCCGTCATGGCGCCCCACCGCACCATGGCAGAAGAAGCCCCGCCCCGAGAGCACCACCTGAGCGAGCCGCGCCCGCACGGCAGGACAGGGGCCGGGCTGCCGAGTGCGTACTACGCCAGGTAACCTCCAGCTCATGTCCCGCCATGTCGCGATCGTCACCGATTCAACGGCCTACCTGCCGCCCCGGGCGATGGAGCGTCACGGCATCACCGCGGTCCCGCTGACCGTGGTCCTCGGCGACCAGGCCCTGGAAGAGGGCACCGAGATCTCGACCCGCTCCCTGGCCCAGGCACTTCAGAAGCGACGCCCCGTCACCACCTCGCGCCCCAGCCCCCAGGTGTTCGCGGAGACCTACCGCGAGGTCGCCGAGTCCGGCGCGTGCGGCATCGTCTCCCTGCACCTGTCCGCCGAACTGTCCGGCACCTACGACGCGGCGGTCCTCGCGGCGCGCGAGGCACCGGTGCCCGTGCGGGTGGTGGACACCGGAATGGTCGCGATGGCGCTCGGCTTCTGCGCGCTCGCCGCGGCCCAGGCCGCGGAAGCGGGCGGCACGGTGGACGAAGCCGTCACGGCCGCCGAGAAGCGCGCCGACGGCACCTCCGCCTTCTTCTACGTCGACACCCTCGACTATCTGCGCCGCGGCGGACGAATCGGTGCCGCGCAGGCACTGCTGGGCTCCGCGCTCGCGGTCAAACCCCTGCTCCAGCTGGACGCCGGCCGCATCGACCTGCTCGAAAAGGTCCGTACGGCGTCCAGGGCGATCGCGCGCCTGGAGGAACTGGCCGCCGAGCGGGCGGGCAACGCCGAGGTCGACATCGCCGTCCACCATCTCGCCGCCCCCGACCGCGCCGCCGCCCTCGCCGACCGGCTGCGGGCGCGCCTGCCGGGCTTGGCCGACCTGCATGTCAGCGAGGTCGGAGCGGTGATCGGAGCGCACACCGGGCCCGGACTGCTGGGCGCGGTCGTCTCGCCACGCTGACAACGGTGGTTCCGGGTACGGCCTGGTACCGGTGAGGCCAAGGACCGTCCGGCTTCACCCGTGTGAGTGGCGGAGTTGTCCACAACCGGGCGGTCGTCCACGGGAATTCACCAAGATCATCGCGGTCGGGGGAAATCCCCCATCCTCGTCGCATGGCACTTCGATCTCGCTCACGCACAGCAATCGCGACCAGCGGCCCCGGCCGCGCCCCGGCCTCCGACGGCCGCGTCCGGCAGCGCCGCTCCACCGGCCGCCGCCATGCCCGCCGTCGCCCGTCCGCACCGGCGGAGGAACTGCGCCGCCGAGCGGAACTCCTCTTCGGGGAACGGGCCGCGCGGTGGCGGGAGTCGGGGAACGCGCCGCCGGTCCGGGACAGCTTCGGGGACACACCGACGGCAACGGCGACGGGCCTGGCACCCGCCCTGAGTCCGCGTTCGGGTTCCAGGCGGACGGCGACCGTGACCACGTCGGTGTCGGGCGGGATCCGGGAGCGGGCAGCGGCTGCCGCCGCGTCTGAACCGGGCGGCGGGGTGCGGTTGCCGGAGCCGGAGCCGGAGCCGGAGCCGGAGCCGGAGCCGGAGCCGACGCCGGAATCGGAGCCGGTGCCGGGGGTGTCCGGGCCCGCGCCGGGCCGGCGGGAGCGGGCCGGGCTGGCGCTGCGCGAGCGGATGCCGGTGTGGCTCCAGACCCGCTACGGAGTGGAGCGGCGGGGAGCCGTGGCGCTCGCCGTGGTGCTCGTGGTCGCCGCTGTGTTCGCCGTGCAGCATTTCTGGGCGGGCCGACCCCAGCAGGTGAGCGCCCCTCAGGTGGTGCGTGCCCAGGCGCCCTTCACCAAGAAGGGTGGGGGAGCAACCGCCGGACCGGCCGTGGGCACGTCCGCGACACCGGGCCCGGAGATCGTCGTGGACATCAGCGGCAAGGTCCGGAAGCCCGGGATCCGGCGGCTGCCGGCCGGCGCCCGGGTGGCCGACGCGCTGCGGGCGGCGGGCGGGGTCCGGCCGGGCGTGAGCACGGAAGGACTGAACCGAGCCCGCTTCCTGGTCGACGGCGAACAGGTCGTCGTCGGCACCCCCGCCGGCGCCGCCGCCCCGCCCGCCCCGGCAGGAGGGTCGCTCACCGGATCCGCCGGCACGGGCCCACCGGCGCCGGTCTCCCTGAGCACGGCCACGGTGGACCAGCTCGACACCCTGCCCGGGGTCGGCCCGGTGCTGGCCCAGCACATCATCGACTACCGCACCCAGCACGGCGGTTTCCGCTCGGTGGACGAACTGCGCGAGGTCAACGGCATCGGCGACCGCCGATTCACCGATCTGCGCGACCTGGTACGGCCATGAGCCGCGTGCTCGACGAGACCGGCCCGCGCGCCGAGCCCGAGCGGGATGGCACCCCGCGCACCGACCGGAGCGGCCCCATGGACCTGCGCCTGGTACCGCCCGCACTCGCGGCCTGGGCCACGGCGGCCCTGACCGTGGACGCGCCGGGGGCCTGGGCCGCGGTGACCTCCGCCGTCGGCCTGGTCGGCGGGGCACTCCTGCTGTCGGTGCGGCGGCCGGGAGGGGCGGGCGGGGCCGGACGGGCTGAGACGGACCCGCCGGCCGATGACCCGGTCGCTGCTCGGCGGAGGGCGTCGACAGAGAGGGCGGTGACAGGGACATCGACAGGGACGGCGTCGACAGGGACGGCGGTGACAGGGACGGCGGTGACGGGGCAGGGACGCTGGGCCGAGAGGGCTCGGTGGGCAGAGCGGGTCCGCTGGGCGGAGAGGGCCGGGTGGGCGGAGCGGGTCCGGTGGGTGCGCGCTCGGTTCGGATGGGCGCGTGCCGCCGTCGCCGCGGTGTTGCTCTGTGCCGCCGCGGCAGCCGCCTCCGCCGGGCTGCACGGGGCCGACGTGCGTCGTGGGCCGGTGCCGGAGCTGGCCCGGCGGTACGCGACCGTGACCGCCGAGGTCGAGGTGAGCGGCGATCCCCGGCTGAGCAGGCCACGTGTGCGCGGTGATCACGCGGCACCCGCGGCGGTGCTGGCCCGGGCCGAGGTGCGCGGCGTCGAGGAGGCCGACGGAAGACGTGTGCGGACGCGGACGCCCGTGCTGTTGGTCGTCGACCCGGATGTCCCGGCACCGGAGGAGAGTGCCGCGGGCGGCGGGAGTTCCGGGCCGCCGCCGGACCGCGCCGGACAGAGCGTGCCGGCCGGGCGGGCCGCCTGGCTCGGGCTGCTGCCGTCCACGCGGCTGCGGGTGGCCGGGCGGCTGGCGCCCGGGCTGACGGGCGGTGACCGGATCGCGGCCGTGCTGCGGGTGCGCGGCCGTCCGGAGCCGCGGATCGTGGCCGGGCCGAGCGGGCCGCAACGCTGGGCGGGACGGCTCCGAGCCGGCCTGCGGGACGCGACCGAAGACCTGCCGGGAGACGCGCGGGCGCTGCTGCCGGGGCTGGTCGTCGGGGACACCTCGCGGATCACGCCCGAGCTGGACCACGCCTTCGAGGAGACGGACCTGGCGCACACGCTCGCCGTCTCCGGCAGCAACCTCACCGTCCTGCTCGCGTTGCTCATCGGACCGCCCGGCCTGGCCCAACGGGCCGAGCGTCGCGGCCTGGCGCCACGCCTGGGGCTCTCCCTGCGGGCGACGGCCCTGCTCGCGGGGGCGCTGACACTGGGCTTCGTGGTCGTCTGCCGGCCCGACCCCAGTGTGCTGCGGGCCGCCGCCTGCGGCGCGGTCGCGCTGCTCGCCCTGGCCACCGGGCGCCGTAGATCACTGGTGCCGGCATTGGCCACGGCCGTCCTGCTGCTGGTGCTGTACGACCCGTGGCTGGCCCGCAGTTACGGGTTCCTGCTGTCCGTGCTGGCCACCGGTGCCCTGCTGGTGCTGGCGCCGGGCTGGAGCGAGGCGTTGCGACGGCGCGGGGTGTGCCCGCGGCTCGCCGAGGCACTGGCGGCCGCCGCCGCCGCGCAGGCCGTGTGCGCGCCCGTCGTGGCGGTGCTGTCGGCCCGGGTGAGTCTGGTGGCGGTGCCGTGCAATCTGCTGGCCGAGGTGGCGGTGGCACCGGCGACGGTCCTGGGGTTCGCGGCGCTCGCGGCGGCGCCGGTGGCGATGCCGGTGGCCAAGCTGTTGGCCTGGTGCGCGAGTTGGCCGGCGCGGTGGATCGCCGGCGTCGCCCGGACCGGGGCGGCGCTGCCGGGCGCGGGAGTGGACTGGCCCGGGAGCTGGCCGGGCGCGCTGGCGCTGGCGGCGGTCACCGTGGCCGTCGTCCTGGCCGGCCGGAGACTGCTGCGGCACCCGGCGTGGTGCGGGCTGCTCGCGGTGCTGCTCGTGCTGCTGGTCACGCGGCCGGCGCCGCTGACCCGGGTGATCACGGGCTGGCCGCCACCGGGCTGGCGGTTCGCGATGTGCGATGTCGGCCAGGGCGACGCCACCGTGCTGGCGGCGGGCGAGGGCGCCGGCGTGGTGGTGGACGCCGGACCCGATCCGGCACTGGTCGACGACTGCTTGCGACGGCTGGGCGTCACTCGTGTTCCCCTTCTCGTCCTCACCCACTTCCACGCCGACCATGTGGCGGGCCTGCCCGGAGTCCTGCGGGGCCGCGCGGTGGCCGCGATCGAGACCACGGCGTTCGCGGAGCCCGCGGACCAGGCGGAGTTCGTCCGAAGAGAGGCGGCCGAGCGGCACATCCCGGTCACGACCGCCGTCGCGGGAGAGGAGCGGCGCACCGGACCGCTCACCTGGCGGGTGCTGTGGCCACCGCCCTCGCCACCGGCACAGCCCTCGCCACCGCCCTCGCCATCGCAGAGCCCGCGCGTACCCCCGCCATGGCAGGGCGCGGGTGCCGGCTGGGAGCCGGAGGGGCCGAACGACGCCAGCGTCGCACTGCTCGTGCGCACGGGCGGACTGCGGCTGCTGTTGCTCGGGGATCTCGAACCCCCGGCCCAGCAGGCGCTGGTGCGGTCCCCGGCGGCGGCGGACCTGGCGGGAGTGGACATCCTGAAGGTGGCCCATCACGGCTCGGCCTATCAGGAGCCGGAGCTGTTGCGTCTCGCGGCACCCAGGGTGGCGCTGGTATCCGCCGGTGCCGGCAACCCCTATGGTCATCCGGCCCCGGCGACCACGGCCGCGCTGCGGGCCGGCGGCGCGGTGGTCCTGCGCACCGACCGGGACGGGGCGCTCGCCGTCACGGGGACCGGAGGCAGGGGCGGACGGATGGGGGTGGTGAGAGAGGACTGAAGCCCGGCCCGGCGAGGGTGGGCAAATGCTGGAGCAGACTGGGCTCATGACCCCGGTACAGATCGACGCCTATCTCCGCCGGCTCGGCCTCGCGCGCCCACCGCGGCCCACCAGCGAGGCGCTGCGCGAGTTGCACCTGCGCCATCTGCGGACCGTTCCCTTCGAGAACCTGTCGGTCCACCTCGGAGAGGAGATCACCCTGGAGGAGAAGCGGCTGCTGGACAAGGTGACCACGGCCCGGCGGGGCGGCTTCTGCTACGAACTGAACGGCGCGTTCGGGACGTTGCTCACCTCCCTCGGTTACGAGGTCGAACTGCTCGCGGGACGCGTGTACGACGACGAGGGGCGGCTCGGGATCCCGTACGACCACCTGGCACTGCGGGTGCGGACGGCGGACGGGGACACCTGGCTCGCCGACGTCGGGTTCGGGGCGCACAGCCACTGTCCGCTCGCCTATGCGGAACGCGGGGAGCAGGACGACCCCGGTGGCAGGTTCCGGGTGGTGGAGGCGGGGCGGGACCCGGCCGGGGTGCGCGGTGGTGCCGCGCCGGACACCGGGGACCTGGACGTCGTGCGGGACGGCAGGCCGCAGTACCGGCTGGAGACCCGCCCCAGGGTGCTCGGGGACTTCGCGGCCGGCGCCTGGTGGCACAACACGTCGCCGCGGTCGCACTTCACGCGGTCGCTGGTCTGTTCGCGGCTCACGGAGGACGGAGGGAGGATCACGCTCAGCGGGCGCAGGCTGAGGACGACCACCGTGGACGGCAGGCAGGAGACGCGGGAGCTGGAGACGGACGAGGAGGCGTTGACGGTCTACCGGGAGCGCTTCGGCATCGAGTTGAGCTGTGTGCCGACGGTGCGCGACTTCGGCCTGAAGGGCTGATTCCGCTCAGTTCCGGCGCATGCGCTGGATTCCCTTGATGTATGCCCGTGTTGCCTCGAAAGCCGCATCGGTGATCGAATGGATCTTCGGCAACAGATGATGTCGAGGCGTACAGGGGTGTCGTAGATGTTCGGCCGCTGGCTGGGTAACCGGACGAACCGGATACAACGGATGAGTCCCCTGGCGGCGGTCCGGACACCGCCGGACGCCGGAGTGCTCAGCTGCCGGGTGGTCGACCCGGTCAACGAGCCGGTCGGAGGCGCCGAGTTGGTGGTCAGCGATCCCATGGGCCGCAGGGTGGTGACCGGTGGTACGGACCCCTACGGCTCGTTCCTGGCCACGGTGCCGGCGGGGGAGTACCGGCTGGCGGTGTCGGCGGAGGGCTACGCGCCGTACCGGGCCATCGCGCTGGTCGGCGAGAACTCCCTCGCCTCGCTGGGCGATGTGACCTTGCAGGTGGCCCATCCGCCGGAGCCGCCGGCGCCGGGTGACTGGGAGATCGAGCCCATGCACTCCTCGATCGGCTTCACCGCCCGGCACATCGGGCTGGCCCGGATCCACGGGCGGTTCGACTCGTTCGCCGGGGTGGTGCGGATCGCCGAGCGGGTGGAGCGGTCGGCGATGCACGTCGTGATCGACGCGGCGTCCATCGACACGGGGGTCCGGATGCGCGACGACCATCTGCGGTCGGGGGACTTCCTGGACGTGCGGCGGTTCCCCACGCTGGAGTTCTACGGTGACCGGTTCGTGCACAAGGGCGGCAACCGGTGGGCGGTCACGGGGGCGCTGTCGCTGCACGGTGTGACCCGCACGGTCACGCTCGACACCGAGTACCTCGGGGTCGGCAACGGCATGGAGGGCGAGGTGCGGGCCGCCTGCCGGGCCACCACCGAGCTGCACCGGGACGACTTCACGGTCAGCTGGCAGTCCATGCTGGCCAGGGGCATCGCGGTGGTCGGACCGAGCATCCGGGTCGACCTCGACGTGCAGATCGTCCCGAAGGGCTGAGGCGCGGAGCGGGCCGAGTGGCTGAGATGCGGACCGGGCCGAGGCTCGGAGCGGGCCGAGTGGCCGAGGCGTGGAACGTGCTGCCGAAGCCTCGTCGTACGTCTCGCTCCCCCGGGACTGACCTGCCCCTTCGCGTCGTCCCCGGTGCCGGAGAATGGCCCCGTGAGTGATGTGAGACATGTGCTGGTGCTGCCCGATCGCGACGCCGCCGAGGAGGCGGCCGAGGCGCTCGGGGAGCGGTTCGGGATCGACGAGGAGCCCCGGCTGGTCCGGGACGCCCTGGCCGGCGAGGACGACGCCGAGGACGCCCAGTGGCTGGTGGTGCTGCGGGACGCGGACGACCGGCTCGACCCCGCCGAGCTGGACGCGTTCGCGGGGGAGTGGGACGGCTGGCGCGAGGAGCCGTGACCCCGGGCCCGGCGCGGCCCTCGCGTCGGGGCCGGTCCCCGAGCCGCACTCGGGGTCCGCTCCGGGACCGGTCGGGGTGCCGGGAGCGCTTCGGTGTCAGTGCCGCGTGGGATGCTGTAAGCGATGGCCAGGAAGACTGCGAATGACGACCCTCTCGCCCCGGTGACCCTCGCCGTGGGCCAGGAGGACCTCCTGCTCGACCGTGCCGTGCAGGAGGTGGTGGCCGCCGCCAAGGCCGCCGACGCCGACACGGACGTACGTGACCTGACCCCGGACCAGCTACAGCCCGGTACACTCGCCGAGCTGACCAGCCCGTCGCTCTTCGCCGAGCGCAAGGTCGTGGTCGTACGCAACGCGCAGGACCTGTCCGCCGACACGGTCAAGGACGTGAAGGCGTACCTCGGTTCGCCCGCCGAGGAGATCACGCTGGTGCTGCTGCACGCCGGCGGCGCCAAGGGCAAAGGGCTGCTGGACGCCGCGCGCAAGGCGGGGGCGCGGGAGGTGGCCTGCCCGAAGATGACCAAGCCCGCGGACCGGCTGGCCTTCGTGCGGGGGGAGTTCCGTTCCTCCGGGCGGTCGGCCACGCCCGAGGCGTGCCAGACGCTCTGCGACGCCATCGGGAGCGATCTGCGGGAGCTGGCCTCGGCGGTCTCGCAGTTGGTCGCCGACGTGGAAGGGACGATCGACGAGGCGGTCGTCAGGCGGTACTACACCGGGCGTGCCGAGGCCTCCAGCTTCACGGTCGCCGACCGGGCCGTGGAGGGCCGGACGGCGGAGGCGCTGGAGGCGCTCAGATGGTCGCTGGCGACGGGCGTGGCGCCGGTGATGATCACCAGTGCGCTGGCGCAGGGCGTGCGGGCGATCGGGAAGCTGTCCTCGGCCCGGGGCGGCCGGCCGGCCGATCTGGCGCGTGAGCTGGGCATGCCGCCGTGGAAGATCGACCGGGTACGGCAGCAGATGCGGGGCTGGACGCCGGACGGGGTCGCGGTGGCGCTCAGGGCGGTCGCCGAGGCGGACGCCGGGGTGAAGGGAGGCGGGGACGATCCCGAGTACGCGTTGGAGAAGGCGGTCGTGACGATCGCCCGCGCCGCCCGCTCCCGCGGACGCGGATAGACACCGCCGGGACCGAGCCCGGGAAGAGGGGCGAGGGAAGAGGGGCGAGCGAAGAGGGGCGAGCGAAGAGGGGCACGGGAAGAGGGGCCCGGGGCGGGGCAGCCAACCCTTGGGCTGCACCCTGAATCCCCAGGAGCCCCAGGCGCCCCGAACGCCCCAGGAGCCCCGAACGCCCTGAACACCCGACCGCCCCGCCCCGCCCCTCCCGAGCCGACCTCCCCCCGCACAAGAAGCCGACTCCCAGGCAACCGAAAAACCCCGGCCCCCGCCCTGGGGAAGGGCGAGGGACCGGGGTCCTCGGTTCAAGCTGGTGAGCCCGTTCCCGCGTGGCGAACGCAGGCCGCGAACAGGCTCGGGGTGCCGGGCGGGAGCGGATGAGAGAGGGCCCGCTCTGGGTCCTTCCGGCGGTCAGATCAGAAAGGGGTTCAGCCCTTGAGGGACGCGACCTTGGAAGCAAGCGCCGACTTCTTGTTGGCAGCCTGGTTCTTGTGGATGACGCCCTTCGAGACGGCCTTGTCGAGCGCACGCGCGGCAGCGCGCTGCAGCTCGGTGGCCTTCTCGACGTCACCCGCGGCAGCGGCCTCACGGGCCTTGCGGATCGCGGTCTTCAGGGAGGACTTGACGGCCTTGTTGCGCAGCCGAGCCTTCTCGTTGGTCTTGATCCGCTTGATCTGGGACTTGATGTTCGCCACGAAGGAGCCTTTTCAGGTTCAGGCGCGGGGCCGCGGGGGTCCCGTACCGGTGATCCAAAATTACCTGTCGTGCCTCGCGCTGAGAGGGCATGAGGCACAGCCATCTACAGTACCAGTGGCCCTCCGGACGGCCCAAAACGGCCCCCGGTCCCTGCGCGTGGGACCATGGAGACTACGTAACGATCCGACCCGAGGCATAAGGCGCCTCAAGAGACAGGACCCTGCGTGCCCGCGACCCCTAACCATGTGCCCGAGCCGAGCCGTACCGCCCCGGCTCTGATCCGCAATTTCTGCATCATCGCGCACATCGACCACGGCAAGTCCACCCTCGCCGACCGGATGCTCCAGCTGACCGGTGTGGTCGAGCAGCGGCAGATGCGTGCTCAGTACCTCGACCGGATGGACATCGAGCGCGAGCGCGGCATCACGATCAAGTCCCAGGCGGTGCGTCTGCCCTGGGCCCCGACCGAGGGCCCCGACCAGGGAACGACCCACATCCTCAACATGATCGACACCCCCGGGCACGTCGACTTCACCTACGAGGTCTCGCGGTCGCTCGCCGCCTGCGAGGGGACCATCCTCCTCGTCGACGCCGCCCAGGGCATCGAGGCGCAGACCCTCGCCAACCTCTACCTGGCGATGGAGAACGACCTCACGATCATCCCGGTGCTGAACAAGATCGACCTGCCGGCCGCCCAGCCGGAGAAGTTCGCCGAGGAGCTGGCGAACCTGGTCGGCTGTGACCCGGAGGACGTGCTCAAGGTCTCCGCGAAGACCGGGCTCGGCGTGGACGCGCTGCTGAACAAGGTCGTCAAGGAGATCCCGGCGCCGGTCGGGGTCGCCGACGCCCCCGCCCGCGCGATGATCTTCGACTCGGTCTACGACTCCTACCGGGGTGTCGTGACCTACGTCCGTGTCATCGACGGCCAGCTCAACAAGCGCGAGCGCATCAGGATGATGTCGACCGGCGCCACGCACGAGCTGCTGGAGATCGGCGTCAACTCGCCGGAGATGCTGCCGGCCGACGGCCTGGGCGTGGGTGAGGTGGGTTACCTCATCACCGGTGTGAAGGACGTCCGGCAGTCGAAGGTCGGTGACACCGTCACCAGCCAGAACAAGGGCGCGACGGAGGCCCTCGGCGGTTACAAGGACCCGAAGCCGATGGTCTTCTCGGGTCTGTACCCGCTGGACGGCTCCGACTACCCGGAGCTGCGCGAGGCGCTGGACAAGCTCCAGCTCAACGACGCGGCGCTGGTCTACGAGCCGGAGACCTCCGCCGCCCTCGGCTTCGGTTTCCGCGTCGGCTTCCTCGGCCTGCTGCACCTGGACGTGATCCGGGAGCGGCTGGAGCGGGAGTTCGGCCTCGACCTGATCGCCACCGCCCCCAACGTGGTCTACCGCGTGATCATGGAGGACGGCACCGAGGCCACCGTCACCAACCCGAGCGAGTTCCCCGAGGGGAAGATCGCCGAGGTGTACGAGCCGGTCGTGCGGGCGACGATCCTGGCGCCCACCGAGTTCATCGGCGCGATCATGGAGCTGTGCCAGACCCGGCGCGGCACGCTGCTCGGCATGGACTACCTCTCCGAGGACCGGGTCGAGATCCGCTACACGCTCCCGCTCGCGGAGATCGTCTTCGACTTCTTCGACCAGCTGAAGTCCAAGACGCGCGGGTACGCCTCGCTGGACTACGAGCCCACGGGCGAGCAGTCGAGCAGCCTCGTCAAGGTCGACATCCTGCTGCACGGCGACAAGGTGGACGCGTTCTCGGCGATCACCCACAAGGACCAGGCGTACGCGTACGGCGTGCGGCTCGTCGCCAAGCTCAAGGAGCTGATCCCGCGGCAGAACTTCGAGGTGCCGGTGCAGGCCGCCATCGGCTCCCGGGTGATCGCCCGCGAGACCATCCGCGCCATCCGCAAGGACGTCCTCGCCAAGTGCTACGGCGGTGACATCTCCCGTAAGCGGAAGCTGCTGGAGAAGCAGAAGGAAGGCAAGAAGCGGATGAAGATGGTGGGTTCCGTGGAAGTTCCGCAGGAAGCCTTCATCGCCGTGCTGTCCAGCGATGACAGCGCGGGGTCGGCCAAGGGCAAGAAGTAACCGGAGGGAACAACCGGTGACGCCCGCAAACCGGGCATGTGGGGCCCGTCGTGCGAAAGTGCGGCGGGCCCCTACGCGTGCGTAACGTCGCTCTGAGTGGAAAGTGACAGGCCGAGGCCCCTTACGCAGCGGGCGGTCGCCCCTTACCCTGATCCCTGCTCGATAGTTACTGGTGAGTTAAACAACAGCCCGAAACCCCCGCCGTGAGTTGACCCAGCACGCACCGAGTCACGTGAGTTAACCCAGCCGCACCGAGCCAGCCGCACCGTCGCGGGCCCCCGGAGGATGTCGTGAGCGACACACAGACCCTGATCGAGAACCGTCCGCCGTCCGTGGCGGCCCTCTTCCTGGAGCGCGTGGCGGCGACACCCGACGCCGAGGCCTACCGCTACCCCGTCCCGCCGTCCGCCGGGCAGGGCCCGGACGACTGGCGGTCGCTCAGCTGGGCGCAGGCGGCCGACCGGGTGTACGCGATCGCGGCCGGGCTCATCGACTTGGGCGTCGAGCCCGAGCAGCGGGTGGCGCTCGCCTCCTCCACCCGCGTCGAGTGGATCCTCGCCGACCTCGGCATCATGTGCGCCGGCGGTGCCACCACCACCGTCTACCCGCAGACCAACGCCGACGAGTCCGCGTTCATCCTCTCCGACTCCGAGAGCCGGGTGCTGATCGCCGAGGACGCGGCCCAGCTCGCCAAGGCCGCCGAGAAGCGCGCCGAGCTGCCGGACCTGACGAAGGTCGTCGTCATCGACCCGGCCGGCGTGGAGACGGACGACTGGGTGATCACCCTCGCCGATCTGGAGCAGCGCGGCGCCGCCTATCTGGAGCAGCACCCGCAGTTGATCAAGGAGCGGGTCGGCGCGATCACCAAGGACCAGCTCGCCACCCTCATCTACACCTCGGGCACCACCGGCCGCCCCAAGGGCGTGCGGCTGCCGCACGACAACTGGGCCTACATGGCGAAGGCCATCGCCGCGACCGGCCTGGTGACCATGGACGACGTGCAGTACCTGTGGCTGCCGCTCGCGCACGTCTTCGGCAAGGTGCTCACCTCCGGACAGATCGAGGTCGGGCACGTCACCGCCGTGGACGGCCGGGTCGACAAGATCATCGAGAACCTGCCGGTGGTGCGGCCGACGTACATGGCGGCCGTGCCGCGCATCTTCGAGAAGGTCTACAACGGCGTCGCGGCCAAGGCCCGCGAGGGCGGCGCGGCCAAGTACAAGATCTTCCAGTGGGCGGCCGAGGTCGCCCGCGAGTACGCCAAGGCCAGCCAGGACAACTTCCGGCGCACCGGCACCGCCTCCGTGCCGTTCGGGCTCGCCGCCAAGCACAAGGTCGCCGACGGCCTGGTCTACGGCAAGCTCCGCGAGGCCTTCGGCGGCCGGCTGCGGGCCTGCGTCTCCGGCGCCTCCGCGCTCTCCCCGGAGATCGGCTACTTCTTCGCCGGCGCCGGCATCCACATCCTGGAGGGCTACGGCCTCACCGAGACCTCCGCGGCCTCCTTCGTCAACCCCGGCGAGGCCTACCGCACCGGCACGGTCGGCAAGCCGCTGCCCGGCACCGAGGTCCGCATCGCCGACGACGGCGAGATCCTGCTGCGCGGCCCCGGCGTCATGGAGGGCTACCACAAGCTGCCCGAGAAGACCGCCGAGGTGCTGGAGTCCGACGGCTGGTTCCACACCGGCGACATCGGCGAGCTGTCGCCCGACGGCTACCTGCGCATCACCGACCGCAAGAAGGACCTCATCAAGACGTCCGGCGGCAAGTACGTCGCCCCGGCCGAGGTGGAGGGGCAGTTCAAGGCGGTGTGCCCGTACGTCTCCAACATCCTCGTGCACGGCGCCGACCGGAACTACTGCACCGCCCTCATCGCCCTGGACGAGATCGCGATCGAGGAGTGGGCGAAGGAGAACGGGCTGGAGGGGAAGTCGTACGCCGAGATCGTCGCCGCGCCGCAGACGGTGGAGATGGTCGACGGGTACGTGCGGGAGCTCAACGCCGGGCTCCAGCGCTGGCAGACCATCAAGAAGTTCCGCCTGCTGCCGCGGGACCTCGACGTGGAGCACGGCGAGATCACGCCGAGCCTGAAGCTGAAGCGGCCGGTGGTGGAGCGGGAGTACAAGCACCTCATCGAGGAGATGTACGCGGGGGCCAAGGAGGCGTAGCGCGCTCTGGGAGGGGGCGGCTCGGGACCGCCGGCGGCTGGCGTGGGGCGCGGTGGTTCGTGCCCACGCGGCGGAGCCGCACGGTGACGCGGTCCCGCGCTGCTTTTCATGCTCACCCGCGCCCGAAACGTTCCGTCTTCTGGTCACTTCCGTGACTCAGCGCTTATGGGCGCCCCCCGTCTGTCACCCTGACCGCATGGATATGGCGGCCATACCCACGCAACGGGAGAGCGGCGTCCAGCCCGGTGAGACGCGGGGGCGGGCCACGCTGCCCGGGAGCCCCCTCGCTCCGGGCTCGGCCCGCGCGCTCGTGCGGGCCGCGCTGGACGGGATGCCCGGGGTCTGCGCACGGCTCGCCGACGACGCCATGGCCGTCGTCAGCGAGCTGGTCACCAACGCCGTCGTGCACGCCGGCACCGAGGTGCAGGTCGAGTGGCAGCTGGAGGACACCGGCGCGCTCGTCGTCGAGGTGCGCGACCAGCACCCGTCCCGCGCCCCGCGGGACGCCACGAGCGGCGAGGCGCCGTACGACACCCCCGAGTACGGGCGCGGCCTGCGCCTCGTCGCGACGCTCGCCGAGTCCTGGGGCGTCACCTACCGCACCGGCGCCAAGACCGTCTGGGCGCGCCTGCCACCGGGCGGCAGCGAGGCCCTGGACGGACCCGTCCCCGACCCCGCCCTGGAGGTCGCCGAGGACCTCGCCCCGCAGCCGCACCGCGCCGACGGCGACCGGGACTGGCTCGGCCGGGGCGCCCTGTCCTTCCTCGCCGAGGCCTCCGACCTGCTCGCCGGACAACTGGACGAGAACCTGGTCGCCGCGCTCACCGGCCAGCTGATCGTGCCCCGGCTCGCCGACTGGTGCGCGGTCTGGCTGGAGGACGAGGCGACCGTCCGCGGCGGCGCCGGCGGCGGACCCGCCCGGGTCTGGCACGCCAGCGAGGCCCGCATCGAGGAGCTGCGGTGCGCCCTGGAGAAGGAGCCGCCGTGTCCGCCGGGCGGGCTGCGCTCCGGCCCCGACCCCTACCCCTGGCCGGGCCACGCGCTCGGCCCGCAGGGCGCCGACGGGACGGCGCTGTCGTACCGGCTCATCGCGGGCGGCCGGCCGCTCGGCACGCTGGTCATCGGCCGGTGCGGGCCGGCGGGCTTCCCGGACGAGATCACCGGGCTGGCGGAGGACCTCAGCCGCAGGGTGGCCCTGGCCATCGGCGCGGCCCGCCAGTACGCCCGCCAGGCCACCATCAGCGCCGTCCTCCAGCGCGGCCTGCTGCCCGGCGCCGTCGCCGAGATCCCCGGCGTGCGCAGCGCGCTGGTCTACGAGCCCTGCGACAAGGGCGGCCCCAGCGGCGACTTCTACGACCTGTTCCCGGCGGGCGACGGCCGCTGGTGCTTCGCGGTCGGCGACGTCCAGGGCAAGGGCCCGGAGGCCGCCGTGGTGATCGGCCTCGCCCGCCCCTGGCTGCGCCTGCTGGCGCGTGAGGGCTACCGGGTCGCGGACGTCCTGGACCGCCTCAACCAGCTCCTCCTGGACGACGCCACCGAGGCCGCCGACGCCGCCGCCCGCGCCCTGGTCGCCGTCGGCGGACGCCCGCTGGCCACCGGGGAGGGCCCGCAGACCCGCTTCCTCTCCCTCCTCTACGGCGAGCTGACGCCGTACGACGGCGGGGTCCGCTGCACCCTCGCCTCCGCCGGCCACCCGCTGCCGCTCGTCCTCAGCCCCGACGGCACCGTGCGCACCGCCGCCCGCCCGCAGACCCTGCTCGGC
The DNA here is from genome assembly GCF_001514055.1 of Streptomyces corchorusii. NCBI lineage: Bacteria > Bacillati > Actinomycetota > Actinomycetes > Kitasatosporales > Streptomycetaceae > Streptomyces > Streptomyces corchorusii. The sequence goes on from NZ_KQ948351.1 coordinate 508,720, forward strand.
GTGGTCGAGGACGAGACCTACACCAGCGAGACCCTGGACCTGCGCCCCGGCGACAGCCTGCTCTGCGTCACCGACGGCGTGACCGAGCGGCGCTCCGGCACCCGCCAGTTCGACGACGGCGACGGCCTCGCCCGCGCCCTGTCCGGCTGCGCCGGGCTCGGCGCCGAGCTGATCGCTGAAAGGATCCGCCGCCTGGTCCACGACTTCGGCGGCGGCCTGCCCGAGGACGACCTGGCCCTGCTGGTGCTCCAGGCGGAGTAACGCCCACGGTGCTGGACAATGGAAGGCATGCCTTCCGCACTCCCCGACGGCGAGCCCGTCCCCGCAGACGGCGCGCTGCCCGCGCACGCGCTCGCCGGGGCCGCCGGCCGCCCGCTCGGTTTCTACCTGCACGTCCCGTACTGCGCGACCCGCTGCGGCTACTGCGACTTCAACACCTACACCGCGACCGAGCTGCGCGGCACGGGCGGGGTGCTGGCCTCCCGCGACAACTACGCGGACACGCTGACCGACGAGATCCGGCTGGCCCGGAAGGTGCTGGGCGACGACCCGCGCGAGGTCCGCACGGTCTTCGTCGGCGGCGGCACGCCGACGCTGCTGGCCGCCGACGATCTCGTACGGATGCTGGGGGCGATCCGGGACGAGTTCGGGCTGGCACCGGACGCGGAGATCACGACGGAGGCGAACCCGGAGTCCGTCGACCCCGCGTACCTCGCCACCCTCCGCGAGGGCGGCTTCAACCGGATCTCCTTCGGCATGCAGAGCGCCAAGCAGCACGTGCTGAAGGTCCTCGACCGCACCCACACCCCCGGCCGCCCCGAGCGTTGCGTGGCGGAGGCCAGGGCGGCGGGCTTCGAGCACGTGAACCTCGACCTGATCTACGGCACGCCGGGGGAGAGCGACGAGGACTGGCGGGCGTCCCTGGAGGCCGCCCTGGGCGCCGGACCCGACCACATCAGCGCCTACGCGCTCATCGTGGAGGAGGGCACCCAGCTCGCCCGCCGCATCCGCCGGGGCGAGATCCCGATGACCGACGACGACGTCCACGCCGACCGGTACCTGATCGCCGAGGAGACGCTGAGCGCGGCGGGCTTCGACTGGTACGAGGTCTCCAACTGGGCTACCTCCGAGGCGGGCCGCTGCCTGCACAACGAGCTGTACTGGCGGGGTGCGGACTGGTGGGGCGCCGGGCCGGGCGCGCACTCGCACGTGGGCGGGGTCCGCTGGTGGAACGTCAAGCACCCGGGTGCCTATGCGGCGGCGCTGGCGTCGGGGAAGTCGCCGGGCGCGGGCCGGGAACTGCTGTCCGACGAGGACCGGCGCGTGGAGCGCGTCCTCCTGGAGCTGCGGCTGCGGGACGGGGTGCCGCTGTCCCTGCTGAAGGAGGAGGGGCTCGCCGCGTCCCGGCGCGCCCTGGCGGACGGGCTCCTCCAGGAGGGCCCGTACCAGGAGGGGCGGGCCGCGCTGACCCTGCGGGGGCGGCTGCTGGCGGACGCGGTGGTGCGGGACCTGGTGGACTGATCACCCCGGCGGGTGAATCCCCCCGGAACGCCGGTTCGGTCCTTAACCTGGTTCCTGGGCTGCCGTCGACAGGACGCGGCGGATGTGGAGGCCACGGAGATGACCGCTGTGGACGAGCGTGGAATGGCCAAGTACCTCGACGAGTTCGAGCCTCCCGAGGGTGTCAAGGCTGAGCTTCTCCGAGGAGTCATCGTGATGATGGCCGGCCCTGATCTGGTGCACAACCTGATCGTGCTGCACACGCAGCGGCAGATGCCCCTTGAGCGGTGGTATCCCCTCCAGACACAGGACGTCGACATCGCCGGCGAATCCAGCGAGCCGGTGCCGGACCTGGTGGTTCTCTCGCCCGAAGTGCTGCCCAGCTCCGGGCGGCTGTTGCCCAGCCAACTGGTCACCATGGTGCTGGAGGTCGTCACCAAGTACAGCGTCCACCAGGATTACGTGGTCAAGCGCTCGATCTATGCGGCGGGGAGGATCCCGGCGTACCTCATCGTCGACCCGATCATGGCCCACTGCGTTCTGCTGACGAAGCCGGCGGGTCAGGGAGAGGACGCCGACTATCTCAGCCAGGAGATCATCAAGTTCGGGGACCCGGTCCCATTGGACGCTCTCGGGCTCGAACTCGACACCAGCGAGTTCGGAACGTTGCCCGACGTCAGGCCCCACCGCTACCCGTGACGAAGTCGATCAGCTCCTCCACGCGCCCCAGCAGCTCCGGCTCCAGATCCTTGTAGGACCCCACCCGCTTCAGGATCGCCTGCCACACCGCGCCGGTGTTCTCCGCCGGCCAGCCCAGCGCCCGGCACACACCCGTCTTCCAGTCCTGCCCCTTCGGCACCGCCGGCCACGCCTCGATGCCCAGCGACGACGGCTTCACCGCCTGCCAGACGTCGATGAACGGGTGGCCGACGACCAGCGCGTGCTCGCTGGTCACCGACTGCGCGATGCGCCACTCCTTCGTCCCCGGCACCAGATGGTCCACCAGGACGCCCAGCCGCGCGTCCGGGCCCGGGGCGAAGGACTCCACGATCGACGGGAGGTCGTCCACACCCTCCAGGTACTCCACGACCACGCCCTCGATCCGCAGGTCGTCGCCCCACACCTTCTCGACGAGCTCGGCGTCGTGCCGGCCCTCCACGTAGATGCGCCCGGCGCGGGCCACGCGCGCGCGTGCCTGGGGGACGGCGACCGAGCCGGACGCCGTACGGGCGGGACGTAGCGGGGCCGAGGGGGCGGGGCGGACGAGCGTCACCACGCGGCCCTCCAGCAGGAAGCCGCGCGGCTCCAGCGGGAACACCCGGTGCTTGCCGAAGCGGTCCTCCAGGGTCACCGTGCCCGCCTCGCAGCGGATCACCGCCCCGCAGAACCCGGTGCCGGGCTCCTCCACCACCAGACCGGGCTCGGCCGGGACCTCCGGCACGGGCTTGGGCTTCTTCCACGGTGGGGTCAGGTCGGAGGAGTAGACACGAGGGCGCGGGCCCGAAGGGCCCTCATGGGAAGGGCGGTGGCGGGAGACGGGTGGGCGCATTCGGATGACGATAGGAGAAGCCGTGCGGTGAGGCGTACGACACGCCGGGGCCGGGCGGGAAGAGCCGCTCAGATCACGCCGAACCGTGTTGCCAGGGCGTCCCGTTGGCGGCGGACGAAGCCCGCGTCCACCACCGCGCCGTGACCGGGCACGTACAGCGCGTCCTCGCCGCCGAGCGCCAGCAGCCGGTCCAGCGCGTCCGGCCAGCGGGACGGGACCGCGTCGGGGCCCGCCTGGGGTTCGCCGGACTCCTCCACCAGGTCGCCGCAGAACACCACCTCGGGGTCGCCCGGCACCAGCACGGCCAGGTCGTGCGCCGTGTGGCCGGGGCCCACGTTGGCCAGCAGCGCCTGCCGGCCGTCGCCGAGGTCCAGCGTCCACTCGCCGGAGACCGCGTGGCGGGGCGGGGCCAGCGCGTCCACCGCCTCGTCGGCGTCGGCCACCGGCAGCCCGTTGCGGACCGCGTCCAGCCGCAGGTCCGCGCGCTCGTACGCGAACACCGCGTCCAGGCCCACCGCCCCGTACACCTCCGCCCCGGCGAACACGGCGGCGCCGAAGACGTGGTCGAAGTGGGGATGGGTGAGCGCGAGATGGGTCACACGGCCGCCCGCGAGCTCCTCGGCCTGGCCGCGCAGCCTGACCCCCTCCGCGAGGCTCGAACCGGCGTCCACGAGCAGTGCCGTACCCTCCCCGAGGACCAGCCCCGCCGTGCAGTCCCAGCCCGGCAGCCGGCACCGGCCCACCCCCGCGGCCAGCCGCTCCCACCCCAGCTCTTCCCAAGTCACGGTCATACCCGCGACGCTAGCGGTACGAGCCGGTACGGCGGCCCGACCTTGCCCGGGGTGTACCCGGCAGCCGTACACTGGGCCCGGGAACGCTGGCACTCGCACGGGAAGAGTGCCAAAGGGGCGAACCCGAACGGACGAGGGGACGACGTGCTGGAGGTGCGCGCGAATGCTGAGTGAACGCAGGCTTCAGGTACTGCGCGCCATCGTCCAGGACTACGTGGGCACCGAGGAGCCGGTCGGTTCCAAGGCGCTCACCGAGCGGCACAACCTCGGCGTCTCCCCGGCGACCGTCCGCAACGACATGGCGGCCCTGGAGGACGAGGGGTACATCGCCCAGCCGCACACCAGCGCGGGGCGGATCCCCACCGACAAGGGCTACCGGCTGTTCGTGGACAAGCTCGCGGGCGTGAAGCCGATGACCGCGCCGGAGCGGCGGGCGATCCAGAACTTCCTGGAGGGCGCCGTCGACCTCGACGACGTCGTGGCGCGGACCGTGCGGCTGCTCGCGCAGCTCACCCGGCAGGTCGCCGTCGTGCAGTACCCGTCCCTGACCCGGTCCACGGTCCGGCACGTGGAGCTGCTGTCGCTGGCTCCCGCGCGCGTGATGCTCGTGCTGATCACGGACACCGGCCGGGTCGAGCAGCGGATGGTCGACTGCCCGGCGCCGTTCGGCGAGGCGTCGCTGGCGGATCTGCGGGCGCGGCTCAACAGCCGGGTCGCCGGCCGCCGGTTCACGGACGTGCCGAAGCTGGTCGAGGACCTCCCGGACGCCTTCGATCCGGAGGACCGCGGTACGGTCTCCACGGTGCTCTCCACTCTTCTGGAGACACTCGTGGAGGAGAACGAGGAGCGGCTGATGATCGGCGGTACCGCCAATCTGACCCGCTTCGGACATGACTTCCCCCTCACGATCCGGCCCGTCCTGGAGGCCCTGGAGGAGCAGGTCGTGCTCCTCAAGCTCCTCGGCGAGGCGAAGGATCCGGGCGTGACCGTGCGCATCGGCCACGAGAACGCCCACGAGGGACTCAACTCCACCTCCGTCGTGTCGGTCGGCTACGGTTCGGGCGGCGAGGCGGTTGCCAAGCTCGGCGTGGTCGGACCGACCCGCATGGACTACCCGGGAACGATGGGAGCGGTACGCGCAGTGGCACGGTACGTCGGACAGATCCTGGCGGAGTCGTAAGTGGCCACGGACTACTACGCCGTTCTCGGCGTGCGCCGCGACGCGTCGCAGGATGAGATCAAGAAGGCGTTCCGCCGGCTCGCGCGCGAGCTGCACCCGGACGTCAACCCGGATCCGAAGACCCAGGAGCGGTTCAAGGAGATCAACGCCGCTTACGAGGTGCTGTCGGACCCGCAGAAGAAGCAGGTCTACGACCTCGGCGGCGACCCGCTCTCCCAGTCGGGCGGCGCGGGCGCGGGCGGCTTCGGGGCCGGCGGCTTCGGCAACTTCTCCGACATCATGGACGCGTTCTTCGGTACGGCGTCGCAGCGCGGGCCGCGCTCGCGCACCCGGCGCGGCCAGGACGCGATGATCCGGATCGAGGTCGAGCTGGACGAGGCGGCCTTCGGGACGACCAAGGACATCCAGGTCGACACGGCCGTCGTCTGCAACACCTGCAACGGCGAGGGCGCGGCGCCCGGCACGTCCGCCCAGACGTGTGACATGTGCCGCGGCCGGGGCGAGGTCTCCCAGGTCACCCGGTCCTTCCTGGGCCAGGTCATGACCTCGCGGCCGTGCCCGCAGTGCCAGGGCTTCGGCACGGTCGTCCCCACCCCGTGCCCGGAGTGCGCCGGCGACGGCCGGGTGCGCTCGCGCCGGACGCTGACCGTGAAGATCCCGGCCGGCGTCGACAACGGCACGCGGATCCAGCTCGCCGGTGAGGGCGAGGTCGGCCCCGGCGGCGGCCCGGCCGGCGACCTGTACGTCGAGATCCACGAGCTGCCGCACCCGACGTTCCAGCGGCGCGGCGACGACCTGCACTGCACGGTCACGATCCCGATGACGGCGGCGTCCCTCGGCACGAAGGTGCCGCTGGAGACGCTGGACGGCCTGGAGGAGGTCGACATCCGGCCCGGCACCCAGTCCGGCCAGTCGATCCCGCTGCACGGCCGGGGCGTCACGCACCTGCGCGGCGGCGGCCGGGGCGACCTGGTCGTGCACGTCGAGGTGACCACGCCGACCAAGCTGGACCCGGAGCAGGAGCGGCTGCTGCGCGAGCTGGCCAAGCTGCGCGGCGAGGAACGGCCGCAGGGCCAGTTCCAGCCGGGGCAGCAGGGACTGTTCTCGCGGTTGAAGGACGCGTTCAACGGTCGCTGACGTGGGCTGCGGGGGTGGCCGGGGGTCCGGGGGTTGCCCCCCGGGCAGGCACGGTCAGCCGGGGCAGCAAGGGCTGTTCTCGCGCCTGAAGGACGCGTTCAACGGGCGCTGATCGGTGACGTACGGGGTGCTCCGGCACCCCGTACGCCGTGGGCGTGTGCCGGGGGATGCCCGGATTCGGACTTGTCCGAAGGACGTGACAACATGCGGTCATGTCCTCCGCGCTGACCGATCTCTTCCCCCACCCGATCGTGCAGGCCCCCATGGCGGGCGGTGTCTCCGTCCCGCAGCTCGCCGCCGCCGTCTGCGAGGCCGGCGGCCTCGGGTTCCTCGCCGCCGGGTACAAGACCGCCGACGGCATGTACCAGGAGATCAAGCAGCTGCGCGGGCTGACGGGCCGCCCCTTCGGCGTGAACCTCTTCATGCCGCAGCCCGAGCACGCGGAGTCCGGGGCCGTCGACCTCTACGCGCACCAGCTGGCCGGCGAGGCCGCCTGGTACGAGACCGAGCTGGGCGACCCGGACAGCGGCCGGGACGACGGCTACGACGCCAAGCTCGCCGTCCTGCTCGACGACCCGGTGCCGGTGGTCTCCTTCCACTTCGGCGTGCCGCCCCGCGAGGTGTTCGACAAGCTCCACCGCGTCGGCACCTTCACCCTGGTCACCGCCACCACCGCCGAGGAGGCCCGCGCGGTCGAGCGGGCCGGGGCCGACGCGGTGATCGCGCAGGGCGTGGAGGCCGGCGGACACCAGGGCACCCACCGGGACCTCCCGGAGAACGACGGCGCCGGCATCGGCCTGCTGTCGCTGGTCGCGCAGATCCGGGAGACCGTGCGCATCCCGGTCGTCGCCGCCGGCGGCATCATGCGCGGCGGCCAGATCGCCGCGGCCCTCGCGGCGGGCGCTTGCGCGGCCCAGCTGGGCACCGCGTTCGTCGCCGCCCACGAGTCCGGCGCGCACCCCCTGCACAAGCGGGCGCTGACCGACCCGCTGTTCCCGCGCACCGAGCTGACCCGCGCCTTCACCGGCCGCCCGGCCCGCGCGCTGGTCAACCGCTTCCTGCGCGAGCACGGCCGGTACGCCCCCGCCGCCTACCCCGAGGTCAACCACCTCACCGCGCCGCTGCGCAAGGCCGCCGCCAAGGCCGAGGACGCGCAGGGCATGGCGATGTGGGCCGGGCAGGGCCACCGGATGGCCCGGGAACTGCCCGCGGGCCGGCTGGTGGAGGTGCTGGCGGCCGAACTCGCCGAGGCCCGGACAGCGTTGTCGGCCGGGGGTGGTCCCCGATGACCGCGCCGGTGTTCGTCGTCGACTCGCTGGAGGGCGTGGGCCCCGGCTCGGTCGTCGACGTCCAGGGCCCGGAGGGACGGCACGCGGTCTCCGTGCGGCGGTTGCAGCCGGGCGAGAACGTGGTGCTCACCGACGGCAGGGGCCGGGGCGCGGCCGGGGTCGTCGTCAGCGTGTCGGGCAAGGACCACCTGGTGGTCGAGCCGTTCGAGTTCCCGGTGGAGCCCGAGCCCAGCCCCCGTATCACCGTCGTCCAGGCCCTGCCCAAGGGCGACCGCGGCGAGCTGGCCGTGGAGACGATGACGGAGACCGGCGTCGACGCGATCGTGCCCTGGCAGGCCGCGCGCTGCATCACCCAGTGGAAGGGCGAGCGGGGGGCGAAGGCGCTCGCCAAGTGGCGTGCCACCGCGCGGGAGGCCGGCAAGCAGTCCCGCCGGCTGCGCTTCCCGGAGGTCGCGGACCTGGCGGCCACCAAGCAGGTCGCCGCGCTGCTCGGCGCGGCGGACTTCGCCGCCGTGCTCCACTCCGACTTCGACCACGTCAGCGAACCCCTGGCCACCGCCGAACTCCCCACCGAGGGCGAGATCGTCCTAGTCGTGGGTCCCGAAGGCGGTGTGTCACGGGACGAGTTGGCGCTCTTCGAGGAGGCGGGCGCGAAGACCTGTGTCCTCGGCCCCACCGTCCTGCGCACCTCCACCGCCGGCACCGCCGCCGCGGCCCTGCTGCTGGGCCGCACCGGCCGCTGGTCCTGACCCCTGGGGACACCGTGGAACTCGCCCAAGTCCGGCTCCTGGTCACCGACTTCGCCGCCTGTTACCGCTTCTACGCCGAGGTGCTCGGCCTCAAGCCGCAGTCCGGCGCGGCGCAGGGGCCGTACGAGAAGTTCAGCCCGCACGCCGGTTCCGCCGGGATCGCGCTCCAGGACCGCGCGATGATGGCCGAGCTCCTGGCCGAGCTGGGCGACACCGCCACCGGCCACCGGTCCCTGGTCGTCCTGCGCGTCGACGACCTCGATGCCTACTGCGCGCAGATCACCGCCCGGGGCGCGGCCCTGCTGCACGGGCCGGCCCCCCTGACCGACCGGATGCGCGTGGCCCACCTCAAGGACCCGGAGGGCAACCTGGTCGAACTCCAGGAGTGGCTGCTGCTGCGCGGCTGACGTCCGCTCCGCCGGGGCGCCGCGCTGCCGTCCGCCGCTCGCTTGTGGCCGGGGTTCCCCGCGCCCCTTCGGGCCCTTCCCCCCGAACGGGTGAGTGGCCGTATCCGGGCTTCCCCACGGTGGGGGCCGGTGGCACGCTGCCCTGTATGGGGGATTCGAGGCGGATACGGCGTCGGGCGCGAGTGGTGGCCGTGGCGGGACTCGTCGTGGTGGGCGGCGGGGCTGTCGTGGCCTGTCAGCCCGGTGGAGGGCTCGGGTCGGCGACCGTCGCCTACACCACCGACCAGACCGCGACCGCCGCGCTGGAGCACCGGCACGTGAACGTCAGCTGGCTCACGTGCACCGGCGGTTACCGCGACGGCGGCGGCGCGCGCGGCGGCTCGCCCGCGCCGAGCGAGACCACCGTCGTCTCCGTCGACTGCCAGGGCGAGACGGACGACCGGCGGAAGATCGTCGTCACCGGCCTGGTGACCAGGGCCGTCGACGGTGCCTGTGTGCGCGGGGACCTGACCGCCAAGGTCGACGGCAGACAGGTGTTCCGCGTCAACGGTCTCGGCAACTGCTCCGCCCCGCCCATGCCGACGTACCGGCCGCCGACCGGCGGACGGCCGACCGTGACCGTCACCGTCACCCGTACCGTCTGGCCCGTGCCGGGCAAGTGATCCGAAACCGGGAGCGGGCGCAGCCGTCGCTGCGTAGAGTGACGGCGTGACTCAGGGTGCTTCGACGGGAACCACGGCAGACTCCGCCTATCTCCGATTCCCCCATCCGCACGGCGACTTGGTGACCTTCGTCGCCGAGGACGACGTCTGGCTCGCGCCGGTCGACGGCGGCCGGGCCTGGCGGGTCAGCGCCGACAACGTGCCGGTGACCCGGCCCCGGATATCGCCGGACGGCCGGCACCTCGCCTGGACCTCCACCCGGGACGGCGCCCCCGAGGTGCATGTCGCCCCGGTCGACGGGGGTCCCGCCGAGCGGCTGACGTACTGGGGCAACGGCCGTACCGAGGTGCGCGGCTGGACACCGGACGGGCGGGTGCTCGCGCTCGGCGCGCAGGGCCGGCACAGCTTCCGGCACACCTGGGCGCACGCCGTCCCGCTGGACGGCGGACCCGCCGAGACCCTGCCGTACGGCCCGGTCGGCGATGTGGCCCTCGGCCCGGCCACCGTGCTGCTGTCCGCGCCGATGGGCCGTGAGGCCGCGCACTGGAAGCGCTACCGGGGCGGCACGGCGGGCAAGTTGTGGATCGACCGTGCCGCCGGAGACGGAGAAGGCGCCGGCGAGTTCGTCCGGCTGCACGAGGACCTCGACGGGAACATCGAGTGCCCGGTGTGGGCCGGGGACCGCATCGCCTTCCTCTCCGACCACGAGGGCACCGGCGCGCTCTACTCCTCCCTCGCCGACGGCTCCGACCTGCGCCGGCACACACCGCTCGGGGGCTTCTACGCCCGCCACGCGGCCGGTGACGGCACCCGCGTCGTCTACAGCTCGGCCGGCGAACTCTGGCTGCTGGACGACCTGGAGGGCGCCGAGCCGCGCCGGCTGGACGTACGGCTCGGCGGACCCCGCGTCGACCTGCGGCCGTACCCCGTCAACGCCTCCCGCTGGTTCGGCGAGGCGGCCCCCGACCACACCGCGCGCGGCAGCGCCGTCTGCGTGCGCGGCGGCATCCACTGGGTCACCCACCGCTCCGGCCCCGCCCGCGCCCTGGCCGCCACCCCCGGCGTGCGCGCCCGGACGCCGCGCGTCTTCCGCGCCGAGGGCGAGGAGTGGGTGGTGTGGGTGACGGACGCCGAGGGCGACGACGCCCTGGAGTTCGCGCCCGCGACCGGCACCGTGCCCGGCGCCCCGCCGCGCCGGCTCGCCGCCGGACAGCTCGGCCGGGTCCTGGAGCTGGCCATGGCACCCGACGGCAGCCGGGCCGCCGTGGCCGCGCACGACGGCAGGCTGCTGATGGTCGAACGGGAGACCGGAGAGGTCCGCGAGGTCGACCGCAGCGACGACGGCGAGGTCTCCGGCCTCGCCTTCTCCCCCGACTCCGCCTGGCTCGCCTGGTCCCACCCCGGCCCCCGGCCGCTGTCCCAGCTGCGCGTCGCCCACACCACCGACCTGTCGGTGACCGAGGCGACCCCGCTGCGCTTCCAGGACTACGCGCCCGCCTTCACCCTGGACGGCAAACACCTCGCGTTCCTCTCCAACCGCGCCTTCGACCCGGTCTACGACGAGCACGTCTTCGACCTCGCGTTCGTGGTCGGCGCCCGCCCGCACCTGATCACGCTGGCCGCCACCACCCCCTCGCCGTTCGGTCCGCAGCGCCACGGCCGCCCCTTCGAGACCTCGGACAAGGACGAGACCCCCGACGGCGAGGGCACACCGACCACCCGCATCGACCTGGAGGGCCTGGCCGACCGCATCGTCCCCTTCCCGGTCGAGGCCGGCCGCTACTCCACGCTCCGGGCCGCCAAGGACGGCGTCCTCTGGCTGCGCCACCCCGTGCAGGGCGTCCTCGGCGCCTCCCGCGCCCACCCCGAGGACCCCGACCCGCACACCGAGCTGGAGCGCTACGACCTCGCCCAGCGCCGCCTGGAGCACCTCGCCTCCGACGCCGACCACTTCGAGGTCAGCGGCGACGGCAAACGCGTCCTGCTGTGGGCCGACGGCCGGCTCCGGGTCGTACCGAGCGACCGCCGTACCGGCACCGACGACGACGGCGACACCAGCGTCACCGTCGACCTCGCCCGGGTCCGGCAGACTGTCGACCCGGCCGCCGAGTGGCGGCAGATGTACGACGAGACCGGCCGCCTCATGCGCGACCACTTCTGGCGCCCCGACCTCGGCGGCACCGACTGGAACGGCGTCCTCGCCCGCTACCGCCCGCTCCTGGCCCGCCTCGCCACCCACAGCGACCTGGTCGACCTGCTCTGGGAGGTGCACGGCGAACTGGGCACCTCGCACGCCTACGTCATCCCGCGCGGCGGTTCCGGCCGCCGCGCCCGGCACGGCCTGCTGGGCGCCGACATCTCCCGCCACGAGGACGGCAGCTGGCGCATCGACCGCATCCTGCCGTCGGAGACCTCCGACCCGGAGGCCCGCTCCCCGCTCGCCGCGCCCGGCGCCGCGGTCCGTCCGGGCGACGCGATCATCGCGGTCGCCGGCCACCAGGTCGACCCGGTGACGGGCCCGGGCCCGCTGCTCGTCGGCACGGCCGGTCACCCGGTGGAGCTGACCGTCTCCCCGGCCGGCGGCGGGGAGCCCCGGCACACGGTCGTCGTCCCCATCGCCGACGAGGAGCCCCTGCGCTACCACGCCTGGGTCGCCGATCGCCGCGCCCATGTCCACGCGGCCTCCGCCGGCCGGCTCGGCTACCTCCACGTCCCGGACATGCAGGCCCCCGGCTGGGCCCAGATCCACCGCGACCTGCGCGTCGAGGTGGCCCGCGAAGGCCTCGTGGTCGACGTCCGCGAGAACCGGGGCGGCCACACCTCCCAGCTCGTGGTCGAGAAGCTGGCCCGCCGGATCATCGGCTGGGACCTCCCGCGCGGCATGCGCCCCACCAGCTATCCGCTGGACGCCCCGCGCGGCCCGGTCGTCGCCGTCGCCAACGAGTTCTCCGGCTCCGACGGCGACATCGTCAACGCGGCGATCAGGGCCCTGGGCATCGGGCCGGTCGTCGGCACCCGCACCTGGGGCGGCGTCATCGGCATCGACAGCCGCTACCACCTGCTCGACGGCACCCTGGTCACCCAGCCGAAGTACGCGATGTGGCTGGAGGGCGTGGGCTGGGACGTGGAGAACCACGGGGTGGACCCCGACGTGGAGGTCGTCCAGAGGCCCCAGGACTGGGCGGCGGGCCGCGATGCCCAACTGGACGAGGCGATCAGGCTGGCGCTGGAGGCGCTGGAGAGCAGTCCCGCGAAAACACCGCCGGGCATGCCCACCTGACCGACTACGATGCCCACCGTATTGATCACAGGAGGCACACCCATGGCCGGAGAGCCGCAGAACGACTGCCTGTTCTGCAAGATCGTCGCGGGCGAGATCCCGGCGACGATCGTCCGCGAGACCGAGACGACCGTAGCCTTCCGGGACATAAACCCCCAGGCTCCGACCCACATCCTGGTGATCCCCAAGGCCCACTACGAGAACGCGGCCGAGCTCGCCGCGGGCGCCCCGCGCATCGCGGCCGACGTGCTCGCCGAGACCAAGGCCGTCGCCGACGAGGAGAAGCTCGACAGCTACCGCCTCGTCTTCAACACGGGCAGCGGCGCCGGCCAGACCGTCTGGCACGCCCACGCCCACGTCCTCGGCGGCCGTGGCCTCCAGTGGCCGCCCGGATAGGCAGCCGTGTCCGTCCGTGAACTGGTGGTCCTCGGCACCGCCAGCCAGGTCCCGACCCGGCACCGCAACCACAACGGCTACCTGCTGCGGTGGGACGGCGAGGGCCTGCTGTTCGACCCCGGCGAGGGCACGCAGCGGCAGATGCTGCGCGCCGGGGTCGCCGCCCACGACCTGAACCGGATCTGCGTCACGCACTTCCACGGCGACCACTCCCTCGGCCTCGCCGGGGTCATCCAGCGGATCAACCTCGACCAGGTGCCGCACGAGGTCACCGCGCACTACCCGCGCTCGGGGCAGCGCTTCTTCGACCGGCTGCGCTACGCGACCGCCTACCGCGAGACCGTCGGCATCACCGAGGCCCCGGTCGCCGCCGACGGCATCCTCGCGGTGACCCGGTCGTACACCCTGGAGGCCCGCAGGCTCTCGCACCCGGTCGAGTCCTACGGCTACCGCCTGATCGAGCCCGACGGCCGCCGCATGCTGCCCGACCGGCTCGCCGCGCACGGCCTCAGGGGGCCCGACGTGGGCCGTCTCCAGCGCGAGGGGCGGCTCGGGGACGTGACGCTGGAGGACGTCAGCGAGGTGCGGCGCGGGCAGCGGTTCGCGTTCGTCATGGACACCCGGCTCTGCGACGGTGTGCACGCGCTCGCGGAGGGCTGCGACCTGCTCGTCATCGAGTCCACCTTCCTCGACGAGGACGTCGAACTCGCCGTCGAGCACGGGCACCTGACGGCCGGGCAGGCCGCCGCCGTGGCCCGGGACGCCGGGGTGCGCCACCTCGTGCTCACCCACTTCAGCCAGCGCTACACCGACCCGGGGGAGTTCGAGCGGCAGGCGCGGGCGGCCGGGTTCGCGGGGGAGCTGACCGTGGCCTACGACCTGCTGCGGGTGCCGGTTCCGAAACGGCGGTAAAACACCCGTACGATGCTTTGATGCCCCTCCCGAAAGCAGAACTGCACCTCCACATCGAAGGCACGCTGGAGCCCGAGCTGGCCTTCGAGCTGGCCGCCCGCAACGGCGTGACCCTCCCGTACACGGACACCGACGCCCTCCGCGAGGCCTACCGGTTCGAGGACCTCCAGTCGTTCCTGGACCTCTACTACGAGCTGATGGCCGTCCTGCGCACCGAGCAGGACTTCGCCGACCTGGCGAACGCCTACCTCGCGCGGGCCGCCGCGCAGGGCGTCCGGCACGCGGAGATCTTCTTCGACCCGCAGGCCCACCTGGCCCGGGGCGTGGCCATGGGCACGGTCGTGGAGGGGCTGTGGCGGGCGCTCGGCAGCAGCGAGGCGGACCACGGCGTCTCCACCAAGCTGATCATGTGCTTCCTGCGGGACGAGTCCGCCGAGTCGGCGCTGGCCACCTTGGAGGCCGCGAAGCCGTACCTGGACCGGATCACCGGGGTCGGCCTGGACTCCGCCGAGGTCGGGCACCCTCCGGTGAAGTTCCGGGAGGTGTACGAGGCCGCCGCCGTGCTCGGGCTGCGCCGGGTCGCGCACGCCGGCGAGGAGGGGCCGCCGGAGTACATCACCGAGGCGCTGGACGTGCTCGGCGTGGAGCGCGTCGACCACGGCCTGCGCTGCATGGAGGACCCCGCGCTGGTCGAGCGGCTGGTGCGGGAGCGGATCCCGCTCACGCTGTGCCCGCTGTCCAACGTCCGGCTCCGGACCGTCGACACCCTCGCCGACCATCCCCTGCCCGCCATGCTCGACGCGGGCCTGCTGTGCACGGTCAACTCCGACGACCCCGCGTACTTCGGCGGGTACGCGGGCGACAACGTCGCGGCCGTGCACGAGGCCCTGGGGCTGTCGCGGGACCGGCTGCGCGAGCTGGCCCGCAACTCGTTCCTCGCCTCCTTCCTGGAGGACGACGAGGAGCGCAGGGCCCGCTATCTGGCCGAGGTCGACGCGTACGAGTTCGGGGACGCCGTCTCGTAGGCACCCTGAGCGGGCACAGCGGGCGTCTCCACCGGGACTTCGACGACCGGGATCTCGGTGACCGGGACTCCGGTGACCGGGACTTCGACGACCGGGATTTCGGTGACCGGCAGGGGGCGCCTGCCCGTCCGCAGCGCCACCGCCGTCATCGGCACGGCGATCAGCAGCAGTCCGGCACCGAGCACCCGCCCCATCGCCGGGAAGCCCGCCCCGGCCGCCAGCACACTGCCCACGAGCGGCCCCGCCGCCGTGCCCAGCGAGGACGCCGAGCCGACCAGGACCGTCCAGCGGCCCCGCGGGTCCAGGGACGCGGCCAGGGCGATGACGTAGGACAGCACGACCGGGTAGAGCAGGTTCCAGGCGATCTCGCCCGCCGCGAACGCGGGCAGGTCCGTGGCCGCCGCGCTGAGCGCGACGCACCCCGCGATGAGGGCGCTGCCGGCGCCGATGGGCAGGGCCCGGCCCAGCCGTGGGCCGAGCGCGCCCGCGCCCACCACGCCGAGGAGCCCGGCGCCGAGCGCGACCGCGAAGACCGCGCCGACGGTGACCTCGGTGAGGTGGGCCTGGTCGAGTCCGATCCGGCCGCTGACGCCCCACAGGGCGTTCTGGGCGAGGGACCAGCAGGGCATCGCGGCGGCCAGCAGCAGGCCGGCGCGCGGGTGGGGGAGGCGGTCGTACCCGACGGCCGTGCGGGCCGGGGCGGTACGACCGGACAGGCGGCCGGTGAGCGGCCAGACGGCGAGCGCGGTCAGCGCGAGGGCGGCGAGCGGGAGGCCGTGGCCGGGGCCGAGGTGAGGGATCGTCAGGTACAGGGCGCCCGCGAGGGCGGAGACGCCGAGCAGGCCGAGGGTGCTGACCCGGTGCGGGTCGCGCTGCCCGGCGATGCCGCTCGCGGCCACCGCCGTGACCGTGCCGGAGCCGAGGCCGCCGACGACCGCGCCCGCGACGACGGCCGGTACGGCGCCGGTGAGGGCGGCGCCGCCGTAGCCGAGGGCGGCGAGCGCGAGGCCGGCGCGGGCGAGGACGCGGGGGCCGGTCCGGTCGACCCGGGAGGCCAGCAGGAAGCCGGCGGTCGCCGAACTCAGCAGCAGGGCACTGCCGATGGCCCCCGCCTGGGTCGCGGTGAGCGGGAGTCCGCTGTCGAGTCTGCCGACGGTGGTGGGCAGCAGGTAGGGGGCGAGGTACCCGGCCGCGAACAGGGCGACGAGGGGCCAGGGCAGGGTGCGGGGGGCGGACACGGGCGTTCCCAGGGCAGGCGAGAAGTGCGGCTCGGAAGAAGGGGGATGGGCTGCGGCCGTCGACGGACAGGAACGCGCGAGCAAGTTGTATCAAGCACGCGGTTTCCGGAAGAAGCCCGGTGGGTGTGATCCGGACCACGGTTGCGTTTGGGGGTGGTGCACGAGGGTAGGAGAATCTAGCCTCTGTTCTCATATGTGGATGTCATTCACAAGAGGAGATGGTCGACTACTCGCCCACCGGCCTCGCCGGCCTGAAGACCCCCTCGCCGCCGGATCCGACCCCGTAGGAGCCCGCCCGTGACCCGTGACCTGACCATCGCCGAGGTGCGGCTGACGCCGATCCTGGTCGCCGACCCGCCGCTGCTCAACACCCAGGGCGTGCACCAGCCGTACACCCCCCGGCTGATCGTGGAGATCGTCACCGCCGACGGGACCACCGGGCTCGGCGAGACCTACGGCGACACCAAGTACCTGGAGCTGGCCCGGCCGCTGGCCGACCGGCTCCCCGGACGGTCGGTCATGGACGTGAACGGCCTGTTCGGGATCGATCTCGCCGTGGACGCCTCCCGGATCGAGGGCCAGGCGGACGCGGGCGGGCTGCGCGGGGTGCAGACCGCCGACAAACTGCGGCTGTCCGTGCTGTCCGCCTTCGAGGTCGCCTGCCTCGACGCCCAGGGCAAGGCGCTCGGCCTGCCCGTGCACGCGCTGCTCGGCGGCAAGGTGCGGGACGCGGTCGAGTACAGCGCCTACCTCTTCTACAAGTGGGACCGGCACCCCGCGGGGGTCCCCGCCGAGCCGGACGCGTGGGGTGCCGCGCTCGACCCGGCCGGTGTGGTGGAACAGGCGCGCCGGCTCCGGGAGCGGTACGGCTTCGGCTCGTTCAAGCTCAAGGGCGGGGTGTTCCCGCCCGACGAGGAGATCGCCGCCGTCCGCGCCCTGGCCGCGGCCTTCCCCGGACACCCGCTGCGGCTCGACCCCAACGGCGCCTGGTCGGTGGAGACTTCGCTGAAGGTCGCGCAGGAACTCGGCGACGTGCTGGAGTACCTGGAGGACCCGACGCTCGGCACACCCGCCATGGCGCGGGTGGCCGCCGGCACGGAGGTTCCGCTCGCCACCAACATGTGCGTCACCACCTTCGGCGAGATCGAGGAGGCGTTCACGAAGGGTGCCGTGCAGGTCGTCCTCTCCGACCACCACTACTGGGGCGGGCTGCGCAACACCCAGCACCTCGCCGCGATCTGCGCGGCCTTCGGGGTCGGGGTGTCCATGCACTCCAACACCCATCTCGGCATCAGCCTCGCCGCGATGACCCAGGTGGCGGCCACGGTCCCCAACCTGCACCACGCCTGCGACTCCCACTACCCGTGGCAGTCCGAGGACGTCCTCACCGAACGGATCGCCTTCGACGGCGGCCGGGTCGCGGTGTCCGACGCGCCGGGCCTCGGTGTCGAACTGGACCGGGACGAACTGGCCCGGCTGCACCGGCGGTGGGCCGAGGACGACGGCTCGCTGCGCGACCGCGACGACGCGGCGGCGATGCGCACGGCCGAACCGGACTGGCGGACACCGGCGATGCCCCGCTGGTGACCCGGTGCCGCACGGCATCCCGGTGCGTGACGTGGTGCACACTGGCCAGAACCGCACCACGCCAGGGAGCGCACCGTGACGCCGTCGCACACCTTCACCGGAGAGGAACCGGAACACCTCACCCAGGCAGCGCGCTGCCAGATCCAGGTCGATCCGCTGGCCGCGCTGCGCGCCCCCGGTGACCCGCCCTGGGACGTCCACCTCACCGGCACGGTCTTCCTCGACATCGTCTTCACCGGCCTGGAGTCGGCGCCGGTGCGCGGCACCGAGTCCTGGGCCCGGGGCATGGGCTCCAGCCCCGGCGGGGTCGCCAACATGGCCGCCGCCCTGGCCCGGCTCGGCCTGCGGACCTCCCTCGCGGCGGCCTTCGGCGACGACCACTACGGCGAGTACTGCTGGGACGCGCTGGAGCGGGGCGAGGGCATCGACCTGTCCGCCTCGCGGACCGTGCCCGGCTGGCACTCGCCGGTGACCGTCTCCATGGCCTACGAGGGCGAGCGGACCATGGTCTCGCACGGGCACGAGCCGCCGGCGCAGGCCCTGCTCCTCCAGGAGGGCGCCACCGCCCCGCCGCCCCGGGCGCGGGCCGCCGTCGCCTCCCTCACGCCCGGCCGCAGCGCGCCCTGGATCGCGCAGGCCGCCCGCGCGGGCACCCGCATCTTCGCCGACGTCGGCTGGGACGAGACGGGCGCGTGGGACCTGTCCGGGCTGGCCGACCTGGAGCACTGCGAGGCCTTCCTGCCCAACGCGGAGGAGGCCAAGCGGTACACCGGCACCGACTGTCCGCGGCTCGCCGCGCACGCCCTGACCGAGTACGTGCCGGTCGCCGTGGTCACGCTGGGCTCCGACGGCGCCTACGCGGTGGACCGGCGGACCGGGGAGACGGCGGAGGTGCCGGCGATCGAGGTGGAGGCGCTGGATCCGACCGGGGCGGGGGACGTGTTCGTCGCCGGGTTCGTGACCGGGTCCCTGGCGGGGTGGCCGCTGGCCGACCGGCTGGCCTTCGCCGGGCTCACGGCCGCGCTGTCGGTGCAGGAGTTCGGGGGGTCGCTGTCGGCGCCGGGATGGTCGGAGATCGGGGCGTGGTGGCGGCGCGTGCAGTCCCTGCCGGGGCAGTCGCCCGCGGCGCTTCGGCGCTACGAGTTCCTTGAGGGCCTGGTGCCGGAGGAACTGGACCGGCCGTGGCCGCTGCGGCGGGCCGTGCCGACCATCGGGTTCCGCCGGTCCGGCTGACGCACCAGGGGCTCCGCCTTCCGGACCCCGTCGGGAACGGTCGTATGAAAAGCCCTACGGTGTTGTCAGCCCCCCGTCGTACCCTGGACAGTGCGAGGCCGCCCTCAGCTACGCGGCCGTGACGAGGAGGAAGCGCAGGCCTTAAGAGCCGGCCCATGACACAGACACCCACAGCTCACACCCCCGCGCAGGAGCAGGCGAGAGCGCAGTTCACCGTCCCCGCCCAGCACCCCATGGTGACCGTGCTGGGTTCCGGCGACTCCCTCCTGCGCGTGATCGAGAAGGCCTTCCCGGCGGCCGACATCCACGTCCGGGGCAATGAGATCAGCGCGGTCGGCGACCCGGTCGACGTCGCCCTCATCTCGCGCGTGTTCGAAGAGATGATGCTGGTGCTCCGCACCGGGCAGCCGATGACGGAGGACGCAGTGGAACGCTCGATCGCCATGCTGAAGGCGAGCGAGGCAGGGACGAGCGACGGCCTGGAGACCCCGGCCGAGGTACTGACGCAGAACATCCTGTCCTCGCGCGGCCGTACGATCCGCCCGAAGACCCTCAACCAGAAGCGGTACGTCGACGCGATCGACAAGCACACGATCGTCTTCGGCATCGGCCCCGCCGGTACCGGCAAGACCTACCTGGCCATGGCCAAGGCCGTGCAGGCCCTCCAGTCCAAGCAGGTCAACCGGATCATCCTGACCCGTCCGGCGGTGGAGGCGGGCGAGCGGCTCGGCTTCCTGCCCGGCACGCTCTACGAGAAGATCGACCCGTACCTGCGCCCGCTGTACGACGCGCTGCACGACATGATCGACCCGGACTCGATCCCGCGGCTGATGGCGGCCGGGACGATCGAGGTCGCGCCGCTCGCCTACATGCGCGGTCGCACGCTCAACGACGCCTTCATCATCCTGGACGAGGCCCAGAACACGAGCCCCGAGCAGATGAAGATGTTCCTCACCCGCCTCGGCTTCGACTCGAAGATCGTGATCACGGGTGACGTGACGCAGGTCGACCTGCCGAACGGGCAGAAGTCGGGCCTCAGGCAGGTGCAGGAGATCCTGGAGGGCGTCGAGGACGTCCACTTCTCCCGGCTGTCCTCGCACGATGTCGTACGGCACAAGCTGGTGGGCCGTATCGTCGACGCGTACGAGAAGTACGACAGCAAGTACGGCACCGAGAACGGCGCCCCCAAGGGCGTCCGTGGCAAGTCCGGCGCCAAGGGCACCAAGGGGAAGTAGACCAGCACGACCATGTCGATCGACGTCAACAACGAGTCCGGCACCGAGGTAGACGAGCAGGCGATCCTCGACGTCGCCCGCTACGCGCTCGCGCGGATGCGCATCCACCCGCTCTCCGAGCTCTCGGTGATCGTCGTGGACGCCGACGCCATGGAGCAGCTGCACATCCAGTGGATGGACCTGCCGGGCCCCACCGATGTCATGTCGTTCCCGATGGACGAGCTGCGCCCGCCGTCCAAGGACGACGACGAGCCGCCGCAGGGGCTGCTCGGCGACATCGTGCTGTGCCCGGAGGTCGCCGCGAAGCAGGGGGCGGAAGCCCCGACGCGGCACTCCATGGACGAGGAGCTCCAGTTGCTCACCGTCCATGGTGTGCTGCACCTGCTCGGGTACGACCACGAGGAGCCCGACGAGAAGGCGGAGATGTTCGGGCTCCAGGCCGCCATCGTGGACGGATGGCGGGCCGAGCGCGGTCTGACCGGGCCGTCCCCGGCGCCGACCGTCTCGTAAGCGGGCCGTATGTCTCCGCAGATCGTGATCGGCGCGGTCGCGCTGGTCGTCGTCGCCTGGCTCGCCGCCTGCGCGGAGGCGGGCCTCGCCCGCGTCTCCAGCTTCCGCGCCGAGGAGGCCGTGAAGTCCGGCCGGCGGGGCAGCGCCCGGCTCGCCCAGGTCGCCGCCGACCCCACCCGCTATCTGAACGTGGCCCTGCTGGTCCGCGTGGCCTGCGAGATGGCCGCCGCAGCCCTGGTGACGTACGCCTGCCTCCAGGAGTTCGCCGCCACCTGGCAGGCGCTGCTGGTCGCCATCGGGGTGATGGTCCTCGTGTCGTACGTCGCCGTGGGGGTGTCCCCGCGCACGATCGGCCGCCAGCACCCGGTCAACACGGCGACCGCGGCGGCCTACGTGCTGCTGCCGCTGGCCCGGATCATGGGCCCCATCCCCTCCCTGCTGATCCTCATCGGCAACGCGCTCACGCCCGGCAAGGGCTTTCGGCGCGGGCCCTTCGCCTCCGAGGCGGAGCTGCGCGCGCTGGTCGACCTCGCCGAGAAGGAGTCGCTGATCGAGGACGACGAGCGCCGGATGGTGCACTCGGTCTTCGAACTGGGCGACACGCTGGTGCGCGAGGTCATGGTGCCGCGGACCGACCTGGTCACCATCGAGCGCTTCAAGACCATCCGGCAGGCCCTCACCCTCGCGCTGCGCTCCGGTTTCTCCCGCATCCCGGTCACCGGCGAGAGCGAGGACGACATCGTCGGGATCGTGTACCTGAAGGACCTGGTCCGCAAGACGCACATCAGCCGGGACGCGGAGGGCGACCTGGTGTCCACGGCGATGCGCCCGGCCGTGTTCGTGCCCGACACCAAGAACGCCGGCGACCTGCTGCGCGAGATGCAGAAGGAACGCAACCACGTCGCCGTCGTCATCGACGAGTACGGCGGCACCGCCGGGATCGTCACCATCGAGGACATCCTGGAGGAGATCGTCGGCGAGATCACCGACGAGTACGACCGGGAAATCCCGCCCGTGGAGGACCTCGGCGACGACCGCTTCCGGGTCACCGCCCGCCTGGACATCACCGACCTCGGCGAGCTGTACGGCCTGGAGGAGTACGACGACGAGGACGTGGAGACCGTCGGCGGGCTGCTCGCCAAGGCGCTCGGCCGGGTGCCCATCGCCGGGGCCTCCGCCGGGGTCGAACTGCCCGACGGGCGCAGCCTGCGGCTGACGGCGGAGGCCGCGGCCGGCCGCCGGAACAAGATCGTGACGGTGCTGGTGGAGCCCGTGCCCGTGCCCGTCGTCGAGGAGGAGGCGGCCGAGTGACGCCCGGGGAGCTGCGCGCCTTCTGCCTGTCCTTCAACGCGGCGGTGGAGGACTTCCCGTTCAGCCCGGAGATCTCGGTCTTCAAGGTGCTGGGCCGGATGTTCGCCCTGACCCACCTGGACGCGCGGCCCCTCACGGTCAACCTCAAGTGCGACCCGGAGGACGCGATCCGGCTGCGCGGCGAGCACGAGGGGCTGATCGTCCCCGGCTGGCACATGAACAAACGGCACTGGAACACCGTGACGGTCGACGCGGGGCTCCCGGACCGGCTGGTCCGGGAGCTGGTCGAGGACTCGTACGACCTGGTGGTGGCCGGTCTGCCCCGGGCCGAGCGGCTGCGGCTCGACCGCCCGTGAGCGCACCCGTGCCGGGCGGGCCGTCCGGGCTTCGTATGCTCGGGGCATGACCGAGAGCAACGCGCTTGATCCCGAGGACCGCAAGATCGTCACCCTGGCCCGTTCCGCGCGGGCCCGCAACGGTGTGCCCGAGGGGGCGGCCGTGCGGGACGACACCGGGCGGACGTACGTCGCCGGGTCGGTGGGGCTGCCCTCGCTGAAGCTGAGCGCCCTGCGGACGGCGGTCGCCATGGCCGTGGCGTCGGGGGCCGCGTCCCTGGAGGCGGCGGCCGTGGTGAGCGAGGCGGAGGCCGTGCCGGCGGAGGACCTGGCCGCGGTCGCCGACCTGGGCGGGGCCGGGACGCCGGTGCTGCTGGCCTCCCCCGACGGCACCGTGCGGGTCACCGTCTCCGCCGGCTGACCCCCTCCGGGCCCGTACCATCCGACGGGCCGTCAGATCCGCACCCCCGCGCAGCGTGCCCGCACCCGCCTGCCGAGGCCTCTCGGGAACGTCACCCTCGGCCCCAGGGTGGAGCTGAAGGCGCGCGGGATGTTCGGCCGTACGCTGCTCGACCGGCGGTCGGCCCGGGTGCCCGCCGAGCTGCTGCCGGGTGTGCTGACCGGGGCGCTGCTGGTCAGAGCGCGTCGGGCCCGCGCTCGCCGGTCCGCACCCGGACGACCGTCTCCACGGGAACGGCCCACACCTTCCCGTCCCCGATCTTCCCCGTCCGCGCGGCCCTGACGATCGCGTCGATGACGTCGTCGGCGGCGGCGTCCTCCACCACGACCTCGATGCGCACCTTCGGTACCAGGTCGACGCGGTACTCGGCCCCCCGGTACACCTCGGTGTGGCCGCGCTGGCGGCCGTAGCCGCTCGCCTCGGTCACGGTCAGCCCGTGCACCCCCAGCTCCTGCAAGGCGGTCTTGACCTCGTCCAGCCGGTACGGCTTGACGATCGCGGTGATGAGCTTCATGCCTGGGGCTTGACCTTCTGGGAGGAGGAGGAGAGGACGGACGAGCTGACCGGGGCGCCGTGGCCCAGGACGCCGTGATCGTATGCGGTCTCGGCGTGCACCGTGAGGTCGAGGCCGGTGTGCTCCTGCTCCTCGCTCGCCCGCAGGCCCAGCGTCTTGTCGAGCAGCTTGCCCAGGCCGTACGTCACCGAGAAGGCGTACACCGCGACGACGACCACGGCGAGGAACTGCTTGCCGAGCGGGGCGAGCCCCCCGCCGTGGAACAGGCCCTCCGCCCCGCCGGTCATCGCCTTCTCGGCGAACAGGCCGATCATCAGGGTGCCGATGACGCCGCCGACCAGGTGGACGCCGACGACGTCCAGGGAGTCGTCGTAGTTCAGCCTGAACTTCCAGCTCACCGCGTAGGAGCAGACCACACCGGCGGCGAGGCCCACGACCAGGGCGCCGAGCAGGGACACCGTGCCGCAGGACGGGGTGATGGCGACTAGGCCGGCCACCGCGCCGGAGGCGGCGCCCAGGGTGGTCGGGTGGCCGTCGCGCCGCTGCTCGACGAAGAGCCAGCCGAGCAGGCCGGTGCAGCCTGCGGAGAGTGTGTTGAGGAACGCGGCGGCGGCCAGGCCGTTCGCGCCGAGCGCGGAGCCGGCGTTGAAGCCGAACCAGCCGAACCAGAGCAGACCGGCGCCGAGGACGACCATGGGCAGGTTGTGCGGGCGCATGGCGTCCTTCTTGAAGCCCAGCCGGGGGCCGAGGACGAGGCACAGCGCCAGTCCGGAGGCGCCGGAGGTGATCTCGACGGGCAGACCGCCCGCGAAGTCCAGGGCGCCCAGCTTGTCGAGGATCCAGCCACCGGGGCCCCACACCCAGTGGGTGACCGGAACGTATACCAGCAGCGTCCACAGCGGTACGAAGACCAGCCACGCCGAGAACTTCGTGCGGTCGGCGACCGCGCCGCTGATCAGGGCGGCCGTGACGATCGCGAAGGTGAGCTGGAAGGTGGCGAACAGGACGGCCGGGACCGTGCCGTGCACGCTGTCCGGACCGAGCCCGCGCATCCCGGCCTGGTGCAGACCGCCGATCAGTCCGCCGCCGACGTCGTCCCCGAAGGCGAGGGAGTAGCCGGCCGCCAGCCACACCACCGTGACCAGGGCGATCGACACGAAGCTCATCATCAGCATGTTGAGGACGCTCTTCGTGCGGACCATGCCGCCGTAGAACAGGGCCAGGCCGGGCGTCATGAGCAGGACGAGGGCGGTCGCGGCGAGCAGCCAGGCGGTGTCCCCGGTGCTCACACGGGCTGCGGCGAAGGTCACGGGCGTCTCCAACGGGTGGGGGCTGCGTCAGAGGGTCACCGGTGTGCGTTTCCGGTCGCGTACGGGTGTGTTTCCGTGACGTTTCGTTGCGTGCGGGTTTCCGGGAGCTCACCGTCCGGGGTGCGCGGCGGCCGTGGTGCGGCGCCGCTCTGTGGATCAGGGAGAATGGGCGGCATGAGCGTGCGTACCCAGACTTCCGAGCAGCCGGCCGAGACCGTCCACCGCGCCGGCTTCGCCTGCTTCGTGGGCCGCCCCAACGCGGGCAAGTCCACCCTCACGAACGCTCTGGTCGGGCAGAAGGTGGCGATCACCTCCAACCGGCCCCAGACCACCCGGCACACGGTCCGCGGCATCGTGCACCGGCCCGACGCCCAGCTCATCCTGGTCGACACCCCCGGCCTGCACAAGCCGCGCACGCTGCTCGGCGAACGCCTCAACGACGTGGTCCGCACCACCTGGGCCGAGGTCGACGTGATCGGCTTCTGCCTGCCGGCCGACCAGAAGATCGGTCCGGGCGACCGGTTCATCGCGAAGGAACTGGCGGGGATCAGGAAGACCCCGAAGGTCGCCATCGTGACGAAGACCGACCTCGTCGACTCCAAGGCCCTCGCCGAGCAGCTCATCGCCATCGACCAGCTCGGCAAGGAGCTCGGCATCGAGTGGGCGGAGATCGTGCCGGTGTCGGCGGTCGGGTCCAAGCAGGTGGACCTCCTGGCCGACCTCCTGGTCCCGCTGCTGCCGGAGGGGCCCGCCCTGTACCCCGAGGGCGACCTGACGGACGAGCCCGAGCAGGTGATGGTGGCCGAGCTGATCCGGGAGGCCGCGCTGGAGGGCGTCCGGGACGAGCTGCCGCACTCCATCGCGGTCGTCGTCGAGGAGATGCTGCCGCGCGAGGACCGGCCCGCCGACCGTCCGCTGCTGGACATCCACGCCAACGTCTACATCGAGCGCCCCAGTCAGAAGGGCATCATCATCGGCCCCAAGGGCAAGCGCCTGAAGGAGGTCGGCATCAAGTCCCGCAAGCACATCGAGGCGCTGCTGGGAACGCCCGTCTTCCTGGACCTGCACGTCAAGGTGGCCAAGGACTGGCAGCGGGACCCCAAGCAGCTGCGCAGGCTGGGTTTCTAGCCGACGGCCTCCGTCGGGGTCATGTCCTGCGTGCCCACCACCCGCAGCAGCTCCAGCCTCTCGCGGGACTCGGTGCCGGGGCGGGCCGTGTGGATGATGAGGTGATGGTGGCTGTGGTGGCTCAGCAGGACCTCGCAGTCCAGTTCCAGCAGGCCCACCACCGGGTGCAGGAAGCGCTTCGTGCCCGGGCGGCGCAGGGACACCTCGTGCTCCTCCCAGAGTTGGGCGAACTCCTCGCTCCGCGCGCGCAGTTCGGCCACCAGGGCCGTCGCTTCCGGGTCGTCGGGGCGGGCCGCGGCCACCGCCCGGAGGGCGGCCACGTGGTCCCGGGCGTGTGCCGGGAGGTCCTCCGGCGGGAAGAGCGCGCGAGCCGTGGGGTCGAGGAAGAAGCGGCGGGTGAGATTCCGCTCGGGCGGCGGGCCGGCGAGCATGTCCCCGACCAGCGCCTTGGCCAGCGCGTTCTGCGCCAGCACCGTGCCGAGGTCCGTGACCACCTGCGCCGGTGAGTCGTACAGCCGGTCCAGGACCAGCAGCAGCCCCGGCCGGACATGGGCCGAGGCCACGTCCCGGCGCGGCGGCTCCTCGCCCACCAGGTGGAAGAGGTGGTCGCGTGCGTCGTCGGTCAGCCGCAGCGCCCGCGCCAGCGCCGTGAGCATCTGCCGGGACGGACGCGGGCCCCGGGACTGCTCCAGACGCGTGTAGTAGTCGACCGACATCCCGGCCAGCGCCGCCACCTCCTCCCGGCGCAGCCCGGGCGTGCGGCGGCGGGCGCCGGGCGCCAGGCCCACGTCGGACGGTTCCAGTCGGGCGCGGCCACGGCGCAGGAAGTCGGCGAGTTCGGCTCGGTTCACCCCTCCAGGCTGCGGCAGACCGGCCGGCTTATCCAGGGACTGTCGATCCCCCGATCAGGAGGTCTCTTTCGTCGGCGCCGCCCGCCGCCGAGGCTGGGCGCACCGAACGAGACACGATCGAGAAGGAGTACCGCCATGCTGACCCTGGTCACCGGCGCCACCGGACAGGTGGGCCGCGGCTTCGTCCCCCGCCTGCTCGCCCAGGCCCGGCCCGGCGAACGGGTGCGGGTGATCGTCCGCGACGAGACCCGCGCCGCCGCCCTCGCCGAGCGCGGCGCCGAGGTCGTCGTCGGCGACCTGCGCGACACCGACGTCCTCGGCAAGGCGCTCACCGGAGCGGACGCCGTCGTGAACATCGCGGCCTCCTTCCGGGGCGTGCCGGACGAGGAGATACGGGCCGTCAACCGGGACGCCGCGATCGAGCTGGGCCGGGCGGCCGTCGCCTGTGGGGTACGGCGGTTCGTCCAGGCCAGCACCATCCTGGTGTACGGCACCGGCCGCGGCCGGCCGCACGTCGAGGACGACCCCACCGTGCCCGGCGGCCCGATGTGGATGACGTACCCGGAGTCCAAGCTGGAGGCCGAGCGGGGGCTGCTGGCGCTGGACGGGCTGGACGTCCGGATCGGCCGCCTCGGCTTCGTCTACGGCGAGGGCGACCCGCACCTGCCGGGCATCACCCGCTGGACCGCGACCCAGCCGGCCACCAAGCGGCAGCACCTGGTGCACGTCGCCGACACCGCCCAGGGCCTGCTGCGCCTGCTGCACGCCCCCGGCGCCGACGGCCGCGTCTACAACATCGCCGACGACGCCCCGGTCACCGTGCTGGAGATCCACCAGCTCCTCGGCGCGGAACCGCCGGCGGACGGACCCGACCCCGACCCCTGGTACGGCATCGCCTCCACCGACCGCATCCGTCGCGAGCTGGGCTACCGGCCCTACTTCCCGACCCTGTGGGCCGCGCGGGACGCCGGAGCCCTATGAGGACGGGCGCTGGGCCCGCAGCAGCTCCCGGAACCAGTGGTAGGAGGCCTTGGGCGTGCGCTCCAGCGTCTCGAAGTCCACGTGCACCAGGCCGAACCGGCGGGCGTAGCCCTCGGCCCACTCGAAGTTGTCCATGAGGGACCACACGAAATAGCCGCGCACGTCGACGCCGGCCTCGATCGCCCGGTGCAGGGCCCGGACGTGGGCGTCCAGGTAGGCGATGCGGTCCTGGTCGTCGACGCCCTCGTAGGAGCAGCCGTTCTCGGTGATGACGACGGGCGGGAGCCGGTCGCCGTAGCGCTCACGGAACCCGGTGAGCAGTTCCGTCAGCCCTTCCGGTACGACCGGCCAGCCGAAGTCGGTCACCGGCCGGCCCTCGATCTCCCGCACGGAGAAGGGGAGTCCGGCCGGCACCGTCAGCCCGCCGAACTCGGTGTCGGTGCCCTGCGGGGCGCCCACCCGCGTCGGGGCGTAGTAGTTGACGCCGTACCAGTCGACCGGCTCGGCGATCACCTTGAGGTCGGCCTCGACGTCCCCCGGCATCAGCTCGCCCATGCCCTCGGGGTAGGCGCCCAGGATGACCGGCTCGGCGAACAGCCGGTTGAGCAGCAGGTCGTAGAAGCCGGCCGCCTCCAGGTCCGCCGGTTCCCGGGAGGCGGGCCAGGTCGGGCCGTGGGAGTTGGCGATGCCGATGTCCGCGGCGCCGGCCGCGCGCAGGGCCCGTACCGCGAGGCCGTGGGCGAGGAGTTGGTGGTGGGCGACCGGGAGGGCGTCGAAGAGCAGTCGCCGGCCGGGGGCATGGGCGCCGATCGCGTGCCCCAGGAGGGTGTGTTCGGCGGGCTCGTTGAGGGTGATCCACGTCCGCACCCGGTCGCCGAGCCGGTCCGCCACCACCGACACGTGGTCGGCGAACCGGGCCGCCGTGTCCCGGTCCAGCCAGTCCAGGTCCGCCGGCAGGTCCCAGTGGAAGAGGGTCGGGACCGGCCGCACGCCGGCCGCGCACAGCTCGTCCACCAGGCGGTCGTAGAAGTCCGCGCCGCCGGGGGAGTTCACCCGGGGCCAGGAGACCGAGAAGCGGTAGGCGTTCACGCCGAGACCGGCGAGGAGGGCCACGTCCTGGCGGTAGCGGTGGTAGTGGTCGCAGGCCACCGCCGCCGTCGAGCCGTCCTTCACCCGCCCCGGCCCGGCCGTGAACACGTCCCAGACGGACGGCTCCCGCTCCTCGGCCGCGCCCTCGATCTGGTGGGCGGAGGTCGACACGCCCCACAGGAAGCCGGGCGGGAACCGGGGCATCGCCGTGCCTGCGTCAGTCGCCATGGCCGGATCATCCGTACCGGCGGTAACGGAAGTCAACGCCCGTGCGCAGAGCGGCCGTTACGCGCCCTCCTTCAGCACCCGGGAGACCAGCTCCCGCTGTGCCTCGGTCAGCCGGGGGTCCGCCGCGTACACCGTGCGGCCGTCCACCGTGATCTCGTACCTGAAGCCGTCCGGGACGCCCGCCGGAGGGGTGTCCCGGCCGGACGCGAGGGCGCGTTCGGCCAGGGACCGCCACTCGTCGGCGTCGGGCCGGCCCGAGGTGTCCACCTCGGCCCGGCGCTCGATGCCCGCGAAACCGCCCGTGCGCCGCACTCGAATACGCATGGGTCTCTGTGTAGTACGGAACTACAGCGTCCGCACCCCGACCTGTTCCCACGCCTTCTGCACGGCCTGGAGTTCGTCCCCGGCGCCGTACCGCTCCCGGGCCGCCTTCACCGTCAGCGTGGCGAAGTCGGCGAAGAGGGCGTCGTCCTTCAGCTCGCCGCCGGTCAGCACGTCGTACCAGATCTGCCCGGCCTTCTCCCAGGCGTAGCCGCCGAGGGCGGTGGCGGCCAGGTAGAAGGCGTGGTTGGGGATGCCGGAGTTGATGTGCACGCCGCCGTTGTCGCGGCCGGTGCGGACGTAGTCCTCCATCTTCGCCGGCTGCGGGTCCTTGCCGAGGACGTCGTCGTCGTACGCGGTGCCCGGGGCCTTCATCGAGCGCAGGGCGGTGCCGGTGACGCGCGGCGCGAGGAGCCCCGCGCCGATCAGCCAGTCGGCCTCGGCGGCGGTCTGGCCGAGGGTGTACTGCTTGATCAGCGAGCCGAAGACGTCCGAGACCGACTCGTTCAGGGCGCCCGACTGGCCGTAGTACTCCAGGTTCGCGGTGTGCTGGGTGACGCCGTGGGTCAGTTCGTGCCCGATGACGTCGACCGGGATGGTGAAGTCGAGGAAGATCTCGTTGTCGCCGTCGCCGAACACCATCTGCTCGCCGTTCCAGAAGGCGTTGTCGTAGTTCTCGCCGAAGTGCACGGTGGCGTCGAGCGGCATCCCGCCGTCGTCGATGGAGTGCCGGCCGTAGACCTTGAGGTAGAGCTCGAAGGTGGCGCCGAGGCCCGCGTAGGCGCGGTTGACCGTGGCGTCGGAGCCGGGCTCGGAGCCCTCCTCGCGGACCTTGGCGCCGGGCAGGTCCTGGGTGTGGTCGGCGTCGTAGACGGTGCGGTGCGGCTTGTCGGCGGCGGCGCCCGCGGGCGGGGCGGCGATGGCGGCACCGATCACCGTGGTCAGGCGGCGCTTGGTGCGCTGGTAGGCGTCGTGCTCCAGGGACCGGCGGGCCGGGCCGGAGAGCGCGGGGTCCTCGTTGCGGGCGAGCCGGTCGAGGACGTGCGGCGGCACGATCGTGCAGAAGACGGGCTGGAAGCCCCCGTTGGTCGTCATGTCCGCACCATTGCACTGTGTGACGTTACTGTCACTACCTGCCACCATGATTGGTGAAATACCAGGACACTGCACGCAACAGATCGTGACGGTGTGGTAGAGCGATGTGGTACGGCGCACCTTTTGTCCCCTTTTGCCGCGCGGTCCCGCATACTGGGACAGGCCCGCGCACCCGGAACGGCTCGGCTAGGCTGCGGAGCATCATGCGTTTCTGGCTGCTTCTTCTTAGCTGCCGCGGCGAGGGCCTGTAGTCGAGGCCGACTCCCTCCCCGCGGAGCTTGGCGTTGCGTCGTCGGCCGTCCACTCGGATATCCGGACATCCTGAGGAGCCCACGCCATCATGGCCAACCGCCAGCAGCCCAGCCCCATGCCGATCCACAAGTACGGCCGCTACGAGCAGGTCGACATCCCGGACCGCACCTGGCCGAACAAGCGGATCACCGCCGCCCCCCGCTGGCTCTCCACCGACCTGCGCGACGGCAACCAGGCCCTGATCGACCCCATGTCGCCCGAGCGCAAGCGGCGCATGTTCGACCAGCTGGTCGCGATGGGCTACAAGGAGATCGAGGTCGGCTTCCCCGCCTCCGGCCAGACCGACTTCGACTTCGTGCGCTCGATCATCGAGGAGGAGGGCGCGATCCCCGAGGACGTGACGATCTCCGTCCTCACCCAGGCCCGCGAGGACCTGATCGAGCGGACCGTGGAGTCCCTGAAGGGCGCGCGCCGGGCCACCGTCCACCTGTACAACGCCACCGCCCCGGTCTTCCGCCGGGTCGTCTTCCGCGGCTCCAAGGACGACATCAAGCAGATCGCCGTCGACGGCACCCGCCTGGTGATGGAGTACGCGGAGAAGCTGCTGGGCCCGGAGACCGAGTTCGGCTACCAGTACTCCCCGGAGATCTTCACCGACACCGAGCTGGACTTCGCGCTGGAGGTCTGCGAGGCGGTGATGGACGTCTACCAGCCGGGTCCGGGCCGCGAGATCATCCTCAACCTGCCCGCCACCGTTGAGCGTTCGACGCCGTCCACGCACGCGGACCGCTTCGAGTGGATGCACCGCAACCTCTCCCGCCGCGAGTACGTCTGCCTGTCCGTCCACCCGCACAACGACCGCGGCACCGCCGTGGCCGCCGCCGAGCTGGCCCTGATGGCCGGCGCCGACCGCGTCGAGGGCTGCCTGTTCGGCCAGGGCGAGCGCACCGGCAACGTCGACCTGGTCACCCTGGGCATGAACCTGTTCTCCCAGGGCGTCGACCCGCAGATCGACTTCTCCGACATCGACGAGATCCGTCGTACGTGGGAGTACTGCAACCAGATGGAGGTCCACCCGCGCCACCCGTACGTGGGCGACCTGGTCTACACGTCCTTCTCCGGCTCCCACCAGGACGCCATCAAGAAGGGCTTCGACGCCATGGAGGCCGACGCGGCGGCTCGCGGGGTCACCGTGGACGACCTCGAATGGGCGGTGCCGTACCTGCCGATCGACCCGAAGGACGTCGGCCGCTCCTACGAGGCCGTCATCCGCGTCAACTCGCAGTCCGGC
Source organism: Streptomyces corchorusii (assembly GCF_001514055.1). Taxonomy (NCBI): domain Bacteria; kingdom Bacillati; phylum Actinomycetota; class Actinomycetes; order Kitasatosporales; family Streptomycetaceae; genus Streptomyces; species Streptomyces corchorusii. The sequence continues at coordinate 540,566 of NZ_KQ948351.1, forward strand.
AAGGGCGGTATCTCCTACGTCCTGAAGAACGACCACAAGCTCGACCTGCCGCGCCGGATGCAGATCGAGTTCTCGAAGATCATCCAGGCGAAGACCGACGCCGAGGGCGGAGAGATCACGCCGAAGGAGATCTGGGCGGTCTTCCAGGACGAGTACCTGCCGAACCCCGAGAACCCGTGGGGCCGCATCCAGGTCAGGACCGGCCAGTCGACCACCGACACCGACGGTGTGGACACCCTCACCGTCGAGGCCACCGTCGACGGCGAGGACCGGGTCCTGACCGGCTCCGGCAACGGTCCGATCTCGGCCTTCTTCGACGCCCTCCAGTCCATCGGCATCGACGTACGCCTGCTGGACTACCAGGAGCACACGATGAGCGAGGGCGCCTCCGCGCAGGCCGCCTCGTACATCGAGTGCGCGATCGGCGACAAGGTCCTGTGGGGCATCGGCATCGACGCCAACACGACGCGTGCGTCGCTGAAGGCGGTCGTCTCCGCGGTGAACCGCGCTACGCGCTAGCCCTTCGCCGGCAGCGGACCGGGGGCGTCGGCCGGCGGGCGGGTGCGGCGCCGTCGTGGCTGGTCGCGCCGTTCCCCGCGCCCCTTCGGGACGCTGCCCCGCCCGGCGTCCACAGGTCCCCGCCCACCGTGCACCGGTGGGCGGGGACCGCCTGTTTCCGGCCAACGCGCCCCCCAGGTCACAGAAAGGTCTCTTACGGGGTACTGACTCCGCCTCGGTGATGTGGCTAACATCACGCCAGCGCGGCGATGTTGCCGTGCGGTTACGGAGGTGCGACGTGCTGCCAGTACGGGGACGAGACGGCCGTGCCGCCAGGGCTGCGCGCATCCTGGGCACCCGCACCGCATGGACACCCGTGGGGGACGGCGAGTTCTTCTGCCCGGGCTGCGGCGGCGACCGCAACTACCAGCGGCTCACCGGACGACGCCGGCTCACCCTGCTCGGCGTGCCCGTGCTGCCGCGCGGGACGGCCGGACCGGTCGTGGAGTGCGCGGCCTGCGGGCACCACTTCGGCACCGAGGTGCTGGACCACCCCACCACCCGCCGGTTCTCCGTGATGCTCCGTGACGCCGTGCACACCGTCGCCCTCGCCGTGCTCGCCGCGGGCGGCACCTCTTCCCGTACGGCCCTGGAGACGGCCGCCGCGACGGTCCGCGCGGCCGGCTTCGCCGAGTGCACCGAGGACCAGCTGGCCGCCCTGGTCGACGCCCTCGCCGCCGACACCGGCCGGTACTTCGAGCAGCCCTGCGGGGCCGGGCTGACCATAGAGCTGCACGAGTCCCTGGACCCGCTCGCCCCGCACCTGGCCCCGGCCGGACGCGAGTCCCTGCTGCTCCAGGCCGCCCGCATCGCCCTCGCCGACGGCCCCTACACGCCCGCCGAACGCGACGCCCTCGCCACCGTCGGAGCGGCCCTCACCATCTGCTCCGACGACGTGACCCGGCTGCTGGCCGCGGCCCGGACCCCGTCCTGACCACCCGTCCCGGCCACGCGTCCCGACGACCCCCGGTCCCGGCCACCGGTCCCGGCCACCCGTCCTGATCACCCGGACGGAGTAAGGCCGTCCCGGTGATTGTGGGGAGCATCAGGGCGTGACCCCGCGCAGCCGTTCCCTCCTCACCAGCCTGGCGCTCCTCGCCCCGCTCACCGCCGGGCTGCCCGCCCACGCGGCGTCCGCCGACTGCGCCTCCTCGGTGCCGTACGTGTCCGGGCGGGGCGGGTACGCCGTCTACCGCATCCCGGCCGTGGTGGGGACCCGGCACGGTACCGTCCTGGCCTTCGCCGAGGGCCGGCGCGACGGCGCGGGAGACACCGGTGACATCGACGTCGTCCTGCGTCGCTCCGCCGACGGCGGCTGCACCTGGGGCCCGCTGACCGTGGTGGCCGCCGGGCGGGGCCACACCCGGGGCAACCCGGCGCCCGTGGTCGACCCGCGCACCGGCGCGGTGGTCCTGGTCACCTGCGCCAACGCGGGGACCGTGACGGAGGCGCGGATCATGCGCGGCGAGGTCGCCCCGGAACAGGGCCGCCGCGTCTTCGTGCAGCGCAGCCGGGACGACGGCCGCAGTTTCACCGCCCCCCGGGACATCACGGCCCGGGTGACCCGGCCCGGCTGGCGCTGGTACGCCACCGGCCCCGGTCACGCCGTGGCCCTCACCCGCGGCCCCCACGCCGGCCGCCTGCTGATCCCCGCCGACCACTCCGCGGCCCCGCCCGCCGGCTCCCCGGACACCGGCCAGGAGGCCAGGTACTACGGCGGACACGCCCTCTACAGCGACGACTCCGGCCGCACCTGGCACCTGGGGTTCGTGGACGCGGACCACGACGGCGTGACCAACGCCAACGAGACCAGTGCCGCCCAACTGCCCGACGGGCGCGTCTACTTCAGCTCACGCGACCAGAACGGCACCGCCCCCGGAAACCGCCTCGACACCTACTCCGGCGACGGCGGCCGGACCCTGGACCGCCCCTACGCCGTCCAGCCCGCCCTGAACGCCGTCCCGGTGGTCCAGGGCAGCGTCCTCCAGCCGCGCGGCCCGGGCGCGCCCCTGCTGTTCTCCGCGCCCTCCGTGCCGACCGCACGGCGCGCCCCGGCCCTCTGGGCGAGCACGGACGCCGGCCGCACCTTCCGCAGGCTGCTCACCCTCTCCGACCAGCCGGCCGCCTACTCCGACCTGGTCCAGCTCGCCCCCGGCACGATCGGCGTCCTGTACGAGACCGGCGTCCGGGGCCCGTACGAGTCCCTGGAGTTCCGCAGACTCCGCCTGGACGCTCCGGGGCCGGGCGGCGGGGTCCGAGAGAGGACCTAGCAGGGTCTAGCGGTCGAGGCCGAGCAAGCCCGCCGCCGCCAGCAGCTTGCCGATCTGTTCGACCTCCGCGCCGGACAGCGGCACCTGCGGCTCCGCGGTCGCCGGACAGTCGATGATCCCGCGCAGGTGCAGCGCCGCCTTGAACGCGCCCAGCGCCGCCGAGCTGCCGCCCATCCGCGCGGGGTCCCCGACCGCGGTGATCCCGAACAGCGCGCACAGCCGCTCCTGTTCGGTGCGCGCCCCCTCCGCGTCGCCCGCCCGGCACTGGCGGTAGAGGCGCACATAGCCGTGCGGGTCGACATTGGCCAGGCCCGGCACGGCCCCGTCGGCGCCCAGCGCCAGCGCGGCGTCCGCGATCAGCTCCGAGCCGGTCAGCACGCTGAACCCGGGGTGGGCGCGGGCGCCGGCGACCACCTCCCGGAAGGCCGCCAGGTCCCCGCTGGAGTCCTTGACCCCGGCCAGGACGCCGTCCCCGGCGAGCCCCAGCAGCAGGTCGGCGGGGAGCTTGGTGTGCACGGCGACGGGGATGTCGTAGGCGATCACCGGGACCGGACTGGCGGCGGCGATCCGGCGGTAGTGGTGGACGATCTCGGACGGGTGGGTGCGGGCGTAGAAGGGCGCGGTGACGACGACGGCCCGCGCGCCCGCCGAGGCGACCGCCGCGACGTGCTCCAGGACGCGCGGGGTGGTCATGTCGATGGCCCCGGCGAGCACGGGCAGCTGACCGCCCAGGTGCGCGGTCACGGCCGCCACCACCCGCGCGCGCTGCGCGTCCGTCAGGAAGGCCGCCTCCGAGGTCGAGCCCAGCAGGAACAGTCCGTGCACCCCGGCCTCCACCAGGAAGTCCACCAGGCGCAGCAGTGAGGGCACGTCCACCTCGCGTTCCGGCGTCAGGGGCGTGCAGACGGGCGGGACGACACCGGTGAGCGGGGTCGGAAGGGTCATTCACGGCTCCTGGCGTGCTGGGTCACGGGTCGGTTGGTCCTCCTGGACAGGATGGTGGCACCGGTAGCGGTGTCCGGGCCGTGACGCGGCCGAGAAGTCCGGCATCGACGCGGCGCAGACCTCGTCGGCCTTCCAGCAGCGGGTGCGGAACGGGCAGCCGCTCGGCGGGCGGGTCGCCGAGGGGACCGGCCCGCCGAGCGGGATCGGGTCGACGGGGTCCAGCAGCCCCGGCGTGGCCGAGAACAGGGCGCGGGTGTACGGGTGCCGGGCCGCGTCGGTGACCCGGCCCGCCGGGGTCTCCTCCACGATCCGGCCGAGGTACATGGTGATCACCCGGTCGCTCATGCGCCGTACCGTCTGGATGTCGTGCGAGACGAACACCAGGGCGAGACCGAGGCGCTCCTTCAGGTCGAGCAGCAGGTTGAGGATCTGCGCGCGGATCGAGACGTCCAGGGCGCTGGTCGGCTCGTCGGCGACGACCAGGTCCGGGTCCAGGGCGAGCGCGCGGGCGATGGCGACGCGCTGCCGCTGCCCGCCGGAGAGCTGCCCGGGCAGGGCGTCGGCGAGCGGCCGGGGGAGGCCGACGAGGGCCATCAGCTCGCGCACCCTGTCCTCCCGTTCGGCCCGCGTGCCGCGCCGGTGGACGTCCAGCGGGTCGCGCAGGATCCGGCGGACCGTCAGCCGGCGGTTCAGCGCGGTCGACGGGTCCTGGAAGACCATGCCGGTGCCCGCGCCGACCAGGGTCCTGCGCTCGGCGGCCGGCATCGCCCACAGGTCCCGGCCCCGGAACGCCACCGTCCCGGACACCGGCCGCTCGATGCCCACCAGCACCTTCGCCAGCGTCGACTTCCCGCACCCCGACTCGCCGACCACCCCGACCGTCTCACCGGGCGCGACCGAGAGACCGGCGCCGGTCAGGGCGTACACCCGGTCGCGCCGGAACAAGCCGCCGCTGCGCGCCCGGTGGACGACGTGCGCGTCCCGCACCTCCACGACCGCGGTCACTGAAGGGCCTCCTCGCTCTGTGCCGACGCCAGTTCCACCGCCGGGTGGTGGCAGGCGGCCGTGTGGGCGGGGGTGCCCGCGAGGACCGGGACGGTGGTGTGGCACACCTCGGTGGCGAGCGGGCACCGGTCGGCGAACCGGCAGCCCGCCGGGAAGTCGGCCGGGGCGGGTACGACCCCCTTGATCTGGGTCATCCGCTCCTCGGCCGACTCCAGCGAGAGGACGCTGCCGAGCAGCCCGCGCGTGTAGTGGTGGGCCGGTGCCGCCACCACGTCGGCGGTCACCCCGGTCTCCACGATCTGCCCGCCGTACATCACCGCCACCCGGTCGGTGATGTCGGCGACCAGCGCCAGATCGTGCGAGACCAGGATCAGCGCGAAGCCCAGCTCGGCCCGCAGCCGGAGCAGCAGCTCCATGACCTGGGCCTGCACGGTGACGTCCAGGGCGGTGGTCGGCTCGTCGGCGACGATCAGCCGCGGGTCGCGGGAGAGGGCCATGGCGATGAGCACGCGCTGGCGCTGCCCGCCGGACAGCTCATGCGGATAGCTGCGCAGGGTGCGGTCGGGGTCCAGGCCGACCAGCTCCATGAGCTCGCGCGGACCGCGCCTGCCCCCGCGCCGGACGAGCTGCTTGAGCTGGGCCCGGACGGTCATGGCCGGGTTCAGGGAGGACAGGGCGTCCTGGTACACCATGGCCATCTCGTGGCCGAGGAGCCGCCGCCGCACCCGCGTCGGCTCGGCCAGCAGGTCCCGCTGCCCGAACCGGACCCGGCCACCGACCCGGGCGCCCTTGGGCTGGAGCCCCATGACGGTCAGCGCGGTCAGCGACTTCCCGCAGCCCGACTCGCCCACCAGCCCCAGCACTTCGCCGGGGTACACCGCGAAGCCGACCCCGGCCACGATGTCCACGCCCCGGTGCCGGTCCGGGAAGCCGATGGCGAGGCGCTCCACGGCGAGCACCGGCTGCCCGCTCCGGTCCGGCAGCGGCCGGGCCCGGGAACGCAGCCGCCGGGCGGCCTGGGTGAGACCGGGCAGCGGCAGCACCTCGCCGGTGCCGGGCTCCGGGGTCTCCGGCCGGTCCGCCGGGCGCGCCCCCTGCGCGGGAGCCTCCACCTCGCGGGGCGCGGGCGCCGCCCACGCGTCCGAGACGCCCTCGGAGAGGATGTTCAGCGCCAGCACGGTGAGCAGGATCAGCAGCCCGGGGAAGACGGTCGCCCACCAGCCGCCGGTCAGCACCATGTTCTTGCCGTCGGCGATGACACTGCCCCAGGACGGGTCCGGGGGCCGCACGCCCGCGCCGATGAAGGACAGCGACGCCTCGAAGACGATGGCCTCGGCGACCTGGACCGTGCAGAACACCAGCACCGGCGCGGCGCAGTTGACGGCCACGTGCCGCAGCACGATGTGCGGGGTGCGGGCGCCGATGACCCGCTCCGCGGTGACGTAGTCCTCGCCGTACTGGTCCAGCACGTTGGCCCGTACGACCCGCGCCACGGGCGGGGTGAACAGGAACGCGATGGCACAGATCAGCACGCCGATCCCGCCGCCGAACACGGCCACCAGCACGGCCGCGAGCGCGATGCCCGGGAACGCCATCACCACGTCCAGGCAGCGCATCAGCGTCTCGTCCACCGCCTTGCGGGAGGTGGCGGCCAGCGCCCCGACGAGGGCACCGACGGCGAGCGCGAGCGCGGTGGCGCCCAGCCCGATGGCGAGGGACCAGCGGGCGCCGTACATCAGCCGGCTGAGGACGTCCCGGCCGAGGCTGTCCTGCCCCAGCCAGTGCGCGGCCGACGGCGCCCCGGTCCCGCCGACCGGGTCCTGCTGGTCGAGCGGGTCGTGCGGGGCGAGGACGGGGGCGAGGACGGCGACGACGATGACGACGGCCAGGAAGCAGACGGCCGTCCTGGACAGCGGCGGCAGCCGGCGCCAGCCGCGCAGCCGGACGCCCCCGGGCCGGGAGAGCCGCTTGCCGAGGTTCGCGCGCGTGACCATCAGGCCGCCCTCAAGCGTGGGTTGACCAGCAGATACAGGATGTCGATGACGAGGTTGACGACGACGAACCCGGTGGCGGTGGTCAGCACGACCCCCTGCACGACGGCCGGATCACCGTTCTGCACGGCGTCGATCATCAGCTTCCCCATGCCGGGCAGCGAGAAGATCGTCTCGATGACGACGGCACCGCCGAGGAGGTAGCCGACCCGCAGCCCGAGCACGGTGAGGGGATTGACGAGCGCGTTGCGCAGCACGTTCCGGCCGACGACGACCCGGGGCGGCAGCCCGCTCCCGATCGCCGTCCGGACGTAGTCCTTGTCCAGCTCCTCCACCACGGAGGTCCGCACGATCCGGGTGAGCTGGGCGGCGACCGGCAGGGACAGCGCGAACGCGGGCAGGGCCATGGTCCTCAGCCAGCCGGTGAGGGAGTCGGCGGGGTTGACGTAGCCGCCGGTCGGGAACCAGCCCCGGTCCACGGCCAGGTACTGGATCATCAGCAGCGCCAGCCAGAAGCCGGGCGCGGCCACCCCGACCAGTGAGACCACCCGGATGACCTGGTCCGGCAGCCGGTCCCGGTACACCGCCGCCGTCACCCCGCCCGCCAGCGCCAGCACGACCGCGAGCGCGAGACCGAGGAAGGTCAGCTGGAGGGTGAGCGGCAGCGCGGTGGTGACCTGGTCGACCACGGGCGCGCGGGTGAGGGCGCTGGTGCCGAGGTCGCCGTGGAGCAGGTCGCCGACGAAGTGGACGTACCGCAGGGGCAGCGGGTCCAGCAGCCCGTTGCGCTCCCGGAAGTCGTGGAGCTGCCCGGGGGTCGGGTTGGCGCCCTGGAAGAACGCGGACGCCGGGTCGACGTGCGAGAACCGCATCACCAGGAACACGAAGAGCACGATGCCGAGGAGCAGGGGCACCAGCAGGGCGACCCGGCGCAGGAGGATCCGTACGACGGCCGTCATGCCGTCAGGTCCACTTGGCCTGGAGGACGTTGATGCCCGGGTACGGCTGGGCCCGTATCCCGCTGAGCTCGCGCGGGTCCCAGGCGGTCATCAGCTCGTTGTGGACGACCGGGTAGAGCACGGCCTGCTCGGCGACGACGTCGATGTAGTCCTGGATCATCGCCTTCTTCTTCGCGGGGTCCGGCTCGCGGGTCGCCCGGTCCATGTCCTTGAACAGCCGCTGGGCGACGGGGTGGCCGGCCCACCGCGTGTACCGCATCCACAGGTTCCCGGGCCCGTAGTTGTAGTGCATGATCAGGTCGGCGTCGCGCCCGAACTGGTTCGGGTTGGAGGCCGCCGCGACCACCTGGTAGTCCTGCTTCTGGTCCATCTTGGTGAAGACGGCCGTGGTCTCCTGCGGCGCCAGGGTGGTCCGCACGCCGATCGCGTCCCAGGAGGACTTGATGGTCGGCAGGCAGTCCACGATCCAGCTGACGTTGACGGCGAGGATCTCGACCTTGAGGTCGGTGACCCCGGCGGCCCTCAACAGGGCCTTGGCCTTGTCGGGGTCGTGGTCGTAGACGGTCCTGGCCCGGCGGTAGCCGGGATTGCCCTCGTTGAGGAACGAGGACGCGGGCCTGCCGTGGCCCTTCAGCGCGACCCGCACCATCTTCTCGGTGTCGATGGCGTAGTGCAGCGCCTGGCGGACGCGGACGTCGTCGAAGGGCTCGTGCCGGGTGTTGAACATCAGGAAGAGGTTGTTCATCCCGGCGCCGCCGGCGACCTTCAGCCCGCCCTGCTCCAGCCGGGGGATGTTGGCGTAGGGGATGTTGTCGGCGATCTGCGCGCCGGCGCCGGTCCCGGAGATCTTCGCGACGCGCGGTGCCGCGTCCACGATGGTCAGCCAGTTCATCTTCCGGAAGGCGGGCTTGCGGGGACCGTTGTAGGCGGCGAACGCCTCGAAGGTGGTGTTCGACTTCGGGTGGTGCGCGGTCTGCCGGTACGGCCCCGAGCCCACGGCCAGGCCCTTGATCGCGTCGTCCCAGGCGCCGGGCCGGGAGAAGACGTGCCGGGGCATGATCTTGGCGAGGGTGAGGCGGGAAAGGCCGTCCGGGAAGGGGAACTTGAGGACGAGTTCGACGGTCCGGGCGTCGACCTTCCGCACGGAGTCCAGCCAGGGGGCGAAGAACCCCTTGGCGAGGGTCTGGGTGTCCGGATCGAGTATCCGGTCGAAGACGAACACGACGTCGTCGGCGGTGACGGGCTTGCCGTCGTGGAAGGTGGCGCCGGAGCGGAGCGGGAACCGCCAGGTGGTGGCCGACGGGTCGGCGGGGATCGCGGTGGCCAGCGCCGGATACGGCTCCCGGGTGATCGGGTCCGTGTCCAGCAGCCCCTCGTAGATGTGGTTGTTGGCGGCCATCGCGAACGCCGACGCGGTCTGCGTCGGGTCCCAGCTGCCGTCGTTGCCGTATCCGATCACGGCGGTCAGCGTCCGGTCCTTGCCGCTGCCGCCGCCTCCGGTGTCGTTCGTCGACTCCGGACCGGCGGAACAGGCGGCCAGGGCGGGGGACAGGGCGGCGGTCGCGCCGAGCGCGCCCGAGTACTTCAGGAACTGCCGGCGCGGCGGTGCCGGTACGCCGGGGTTCACGTCGTCGTCGCGCACGGGTCCTCCAGCGGGTGAGGGGAGGGGTGGGAGTGAGGTACGACGTCCTACGTCCTACGTCCGGTCGGTAGCGCGACCATAGGAGGGCCCCCGGAGGCGGTCAAGACGGCACACACGAATGGCGGACGCGCCACAGGCCGCGGCCATGGGACCCCGCGACGGCGTGGGGACACGGCGCGGCGGACCGGCAGCGCCCGTCACGGGCGGCTGCCGGTCCGCGGTGGGTGGGGGAGCGGCTCGGTGGTCAGACCGTCTGGGCCTCCCGGGCCTCCCGGGCGCGGCGGGCCTCGGTGTGGGGGAAGACGTGGCGGTTGTCGATGCTCCACTGGATGGACTCGTCACCGCGTGCGGTGGAGCCCGAGAAGCGCGGGGCCACCTGCTCGGCCAGCAGCGCGTAGCTCTGCTTCGTCTTCTCGAAGGACGCCCAGTTCATGGCGTAGACGAGGAACCTGCCGAAGCCGCCGGTCTGCTCCTGGAGCCGCTCGATCGCGGCGACGGCGTCCTCGGGGGAGCCGACGATCGCCAGGCCCTGCTCGACCCCCGCCTCCAGCTCCTGCGAGGACTTGACGCCCTCCATGCCGGCGGCGACGTCGAAGCCGGCGGCCTTGCCCCAGTAGCCCCACAGCCACTCGGAGAAGCCCTGCCGCACGTCCTGGTAGGCCTGCTCGCGCGTCTCGGCGATGTACAGCGGCACGACGACCCGCCAGTCGGCCCGGTCCATCGTGTTGCCGTGCTCCTCGGCGGACTCCTCGGCGTAGCGCCACTGCTGGGCCAGGTCCACGGCCGGCAGTCCGGGCGGCGGGGCGCCCCAGGACACCAGGCTCAGGCCGAACTGCCCGGCCACCCTGGGGCTGTTGGGGGTGCCGATGCTGGAGATGGCCATCTCGATGCCCGGCTTGCTGTAGCGGGGAAGCTGCATCTTGGCGTCCTGGAGCACGAACCAGTCGGTCTTGGCGCTCACCCGCTCCTCGCCGTTGACCAGTTCCCGGACGACGGGGATCGCCTCGCTCGCCATGCGCTTGAGGTCGTCCTGCGCCACCCCGAACTGGTGCGAGTCGTTCGGGGTGGCGCCGGGGCCGACCCCGAGGATGTAACGGCCACGGGTGAGGTGGTCGAGCATCAGGGCACGGGTCGCGACGTTGTACGGGTGGTGGAAGGGCAGCGGCACGACGCCGTTGGCCAGCTTGATCTGCCGGGTCCGCTCGGCGGCGGCGGCGATGATCGTCTCGGGGGCGCCGATCGTCGGCCAGGCCAGGGAGTGGTGCTCGCCGAACCAGCACTCGTCGTAGTTCAGCTCGTCGAGGTGCTCGACGAGCTGGAGGTCACGCCGAATGGTCAGGTGGGGGTCCTGACCCGGGGCGTGGAGGGGGGAAAGGAACACTCCGATTCCGCTGTGCACGGTGCTCTCCTTGCCGTGAACGGGGGCAGCCAAGGGGGGATGGGGGGGGAATGGGGGCGTCGCCCGGAGGCGGACGGCGGTGGACGACGCCGGCGGTGGGCCTGCTGGCGCGCGGGTCCGCTACGCGGTCTGCGGCAGGCCGGCGATCTTGAGGACCTGCTCGATCCGCTCCTCAAGAGCCCCCGTGACGATGTGCAGCGGGACGTCGAGCGTCTTGACGATCTCCAGCATCAGTTCGTCGGACAGGGTGCGGAAGCGCTCGCTGATCGGGTCGACGCCCTCCGGCAGCGGGAACTCCACCGGGCAGTGGATGACGACGTCGTAGTTCGCCGTGGCGTGCTCCTTGCCCAGCAGGGCGAGCTGGTCCACGACCTCCTCGTAGGGGCTGGTCGAGGCGTGCACGTCGGCGAGGGTGACCGACGGCTCGGGGTAACGGCCCACGGCGAGCCGCACCTTGCTGTACACCCACTCGTGCAGCGCCGAGCCGTCCGAGAGGAAACCGTCCTGGAGCCGGGCCTCGTCCACGGCGCGCTCCGTGAAGCGGCGCACCGCGAGCTGGATCAGCTCGGGCTCGTTGGTCTCCTCCAGCGCCTTGGGGGTGCCGCCGGCCGGGTCCCGCATGGCGCTGCCGTGGACCCGCTCCAGACCGAGCCGCTCGGACAGTTCGGTGGTGAGGGTCGTCTTGCCGTTTCCGTAGGCGCCGACGAATGCGATTCTCACGTGGTCTCTCTCCTTCTTCTGCGATGCGCTCTGCGACGCGTTCTTCGCATGCGCTCTGCGATGCGTTCTTCGATGCGCTCTGCGGTCCGGCTTACGCGGCGACGTCGGCCAGCCGCTCCAGCTCGTTGCGGGTGTCGATCTTGGAGTACTCGTCCTCGGCCCGGTCGATGGCCTCTTCGATGCTCATGGCGGGCGTGAACCCGAAGATGTCGACGATCTTGGCCAGCCGCTCCGGAATGGTCCCGCCGACCACGTGCACCGGGATTTCCAGTTCCTCCAGCGTCTTCAGCAGGAGTTCCTCCGCGAGCTGCCGGAAGCGCTCGTTCACCGGACGGTGGCCGTCCTCGACGATGGGGAATTCGATGGGCAGGTGCACGAATGCGTCGTACGACTGCTTGGTGTGCTGCTTCGCCGGAATGGCGATCTGCTTCATCACCTCGGCGTAGAACCGGACCTCGTCGGTCATCTCGACGTTGTCCAGGTCCACGGACTCGTTCGGGTTGATGCCGACCTTGACGCGCACGGTCGCGTAGGACCACTCGTGCAGGGCGGACCCGTCCGAGATGAATCCGTTCGGCAGGTGACTCTCGGCGACCGCCCGGCCCTGGATCCGCCGGGTGATCAGCATGATCAGCTCGGCGCCGTTGCACTCCTCCAGGGTCTTGCCGGGGAGCGAGATCGGGAGCAGCTCACGCATGGTGGGGGCCGAGGTGCGCGGAATGCCCGTGAGGTGCGCGAGCGCCATGCTGGTGAGCGTCTTGCCGACGGAATAGGTACCGGAAATGGACAGATTCATCTCTGTCTCCTCGTGGGAATTCGGGTCGGGCTGAGCGGGACAGAAGAATCATGGCAACAGCCGCCGGAATGACCCAGACTCCAAATTCAACAGCGTCGGCGGGCCCATCACCACAAACACGATTGCTGTCACCAACAAGCAGCCGGGCCGGCCTGTGGCGCGGAGCGGAGCCGCGGGAAAACGGGGAAGCCGCGGTGGCGTGGAGCCACCGCGGCTTCCCGGGTGCGGGGTGTGCGCTGTGCCGGGGTTCAGCCGGCGGCCGTCCCGGCCCGCCGGGCGCGGGGGAGCGGGGCCGGGTCCGGGACGATGCCGGTGATCAGGGTGGTGAAGGCGGTCTGCCCGTCCTGGACGCCGCTGATCCTCCGGCGCTGCCGGCCTGGTTCGTCCGTCCCGGTGTCCTCCGTGACGATGGCGCACGGCAGGTCGAACTCGACGTAGCGGTGGAAGACGGTGTCGAGTTCCACCGGGACGACCGGCCGCGGGGCCGCGTCGGCGTGGGCGGCCTGGATCACCGCCTCCAGCAGGACCATGCCGGGTATGTGGTCGTGGGGGTGGTCGAAGAGGACGCGGTGGCCGGTGTCGCTCCGCAGGGCCCACCGGCGCGGGGTGCCGCCCGGACCGGCGGCGGTGTCCGGACCGGCGGACGTCTCCGGGGCGAGCGTAACGTCGTGGGCGTCGGTGCGGCCCACCAGCGCGGGTTCGACGGCGGGCCCGGGCGGCAGGGCGCGGGCGAAGGCCGCCTGGGCGTCGGCGCGAGCGCCGCGCAGTCGGTCGTAGAGGGCCGGCGGATAGGCGGTGTAGCCGATCTGGACGGTGCCGAGCGGCAGTCCGTTCCGGGTGGCCTGCACCCGGGCGGTGAGCCGGCACACGCCCGACTTGCGCCGCACGACGTCGTCGTGGGTGATCGTCAGCTGGACGACGGACGGGTCCGGGCCGGTGGCCAGGGCCTCGGGCGAGGCCGTGCAGGTCAGTCTCTCCCAGCCCATGCGGTAGCCGCGGGGCACGCCGAGTCCGAGATGGCTCGCCACGGACAGGGCCTGGCGGACGCTCTCGATGAAGAACAGCAGACCGTGCCGCTGCGGGCTGGTGGTGTAGAAGGGGTGGTGCGCGGGCCATTCGACGGTCACCGCGTGGGTGCGATCGGTCACCGGATGCCAGTCGGTGACCAGCACTTCGGTGAGGTCGACCTTGCCTGCGTACTGCTTGACGTCGGTGGCAGAGGAGCGGGATGAGACGCTTCTCTGCCTGGTGGGCGTAGCCATCAAAGTCCCCCGAACAAGGTGTTGGCGCGAGGATGCGCAAAGGTGGGTGACAGCGTGGTGCCGGCCGGAGCCACGTCGTAAGATAGAGATAGTTCTTTTTTTTGTCGAGGGTGACTTCGGAGGGCTGGTCGATGGCTGAACTCACGGGTAAACGGGAGGTCAAGCAGGAGCGTGCGGTGCGCACCCGCGCGCTCGTCGCGCGCGCCGCCGCCGAGGTGTTCGCGGAGTGCGGGTTCGCCGGCGCGAGCGTCACCAAGATCACGCAGCGGGCCGGCCTGACGCTCGGGGCGATGTACTTCCACTTCGAGAACAAGGAGGCCCTGGCCCGGGAGATCGTGCGCAGCCAGCCGGACCGCGTGACGCCGCCGCACGAGTCCCGCGGCCTCCAGCACGCCATCGATATCACCTTGACATGGGCGCACCAACTGCTTGACGATCCCTTCCTGCTGGCCGGCGCTCGCCTCGTCATGGAGCAGGACCTGTTCATCGGTCCGGAGGAGAACTCGCACCAGCAGTGGACCGAGGTGATGGCGCAGGACCTGGCCCTCGCCCAGAAGGAGCGTGAAGTTCGCGCCAACGTCGACGTGAACGCGGTGGCACGCCTGGTCGTCAACGCGTGTACCGGCGCACAGATGCATGCCCACCTGGAGAGCGGTCGCCGCGACCTGCCCCAGCGAGTGACGGAGATGTGGAACGTGCTGCTGCCCACCATCGCCACCCCCAGCGCGCTGAACCGCATGCGACTCGACGAGTCGCGCGGGAAGAGCGCGTGACGGCGCCGGGTGCGCCCGCCCCGGCGCGCACCGGCGGACCCGCCACCGGGACCGCCGGCCCGGGGATCGTGGTCACCGGTGCCACCGGAGCCGTCGGACGTCATGTGGCGCGGCTCCTCGCGCAGCGCGCGGGGGCACGGCACAGCCTGTTCGTACGCGACCCGGGCAAGGCCGCGGCGCTCGGGCTGCCCGGCCCGGCCGTCCGGGGCGACTACACGGACCCGGAGTCGCTGCGCCGCGCGCTCGACGGCGCCGACGCCGTCTTCGTGGTCACGGCGAACCCGCTGCGCCCGCAGGACGACGAGCGCGTCCTGGCCGCCGCCCGCGCCGGCGGGGTGCGGCACGCCGTGAAGCTCTCCTGGTGCGGTGTCGCCGACCCGGGCGCCGACGACCTGGTCGCCCGCTGGAACCGGCGGAGCGAGGAACTGCTGCGCGACAGCGGGCTGTCCTGGACCGTACTGCGCATCCGCACGCCGATGTCGAACGCGCTCGCCTGGGCGCCGTCCATCCGTGACCGGGGCGTCGTACGGGCCTTCGGCGGGGCGGCGCGCACGGCCTGTGTCGACCCGAGGGACGTCGCCGCGGCGGCGGTGGCCGCGCTGACGGACCCTCGGCACGCCGGCCGCACCTACGCGCTGGCGGGCCCGGAGGCGCTCTCGCCGCGCGAGCAGACCGGTGTCCTCGCCGAAGTCCTCGGCAGGCCACTGGTGTTCGAGGAGGTCGCGGAGGAGGAGGCCCGCGCCGGCTGGAGCCGCCGCTACGGCGAGCGGATCGCCGAGGCGCTGGTGTCCGGCGCACGGCGGCGGGCCGGGGGAGCGGCCGCCGCGTGCGACGACGGCACGCTGGCGCGGCTGCTCGGCCGGCGACCGCGGACCTTCGGGGAATGGGCCACCGATCACGTCCGGGAGTTCGTCTGACCTGGGCATGACAGGGAGGGGCCGGTTCGGCGGGGACCGAACCGGTTGTCCGGAAACAACGGGGAGGGGAACAACGTGTTCACGGGCAAGACGGTCATGATCACGGGGGCGTCCAGCGGCATCGGCGCCGCGACGGCCCGCCATCTCGCGGCGCAGGGGGCGGCGGTCGTCCTCATGGCGCGGCGCGAGGAGAAGCTGGAGAAGCTGGCGGCGGAGATCGGCGCGGAGGGGGGCCGGGCGCTGCCGTGCCCGGGGGACGTCACATCGGCGGAGGACGTGCGCCGCGTCGTCGACACCGCCGTCTCCTCGTTCGGTTCCCTGGACGCGGCGTTCAACAACGCCGGCTGGGGGACGGCGGGCGTGCGGCTGCACGAGCTGACCGACGACGTCTACGACCAGATCATGGACGTCAACGTGCGCGGCGGGTGGAACTGCATGCGCTACCAGATCCCGGCGATGCTGGCCCACCAGGGCGGCACCATCCTCAACACCTCCAGCACGGCCGGGCAGTTCGCCACCGGGGCCGCGGCCCCGTACGTCGCCGCCAAGCACGCGCTGATCGGTCTGACGAGGGCGGCGGCGGCCGAGTACGGCGACCAGGGCATCCGGATCAACGCCCTGGTCGTCGGCACCACGCGGACGGAACTGATGGAGGCGGTGATCGAGCGGCACCCCGAGGTGGAGACCCAGGGCGTCTCCCGGGCCATCCAGCGGCGCATGGCCGACCCCCTGGAGATCGCCCGAGCCGCCGCCTGGCTCCTGAGCGAACAGTCGTCCTTCGTCACCGGCGCGGCCGTCCCGGTGGACGGGGGGTGCAGCGCGGTCTGACGGTCCCGGCCCCGACCCGCCCACGGGTGGCCGGCAACGCGCTTGCAGCGAGCGCCGGTTGACGGACGGACCGCCGCGCGCGGGGCGCCGTCCGGCGGTGGGCGGGTGGCCGGGGTGCGGGTGCCGGGTGATGGCTGCGGTGGGCAGGGTCCGTGGCGGCGCTGTCCGGCGGCGGTCGCGGTGTGCGGGTGGCCGGGGTGCGGGTAGCGGGTGTTGGTTGCGGCGGGCCGGGTCCGTGGCGGACTCCGCGCGCGGCGGGCTGGTCGGCGACGACCGGACGACCCCGTCGCCCCGCCCACGAGGCGCCGTCCCGGACCCCCGGCCCACCGCCGCCCCCAGCCCGCGCCGGTCCCCGGGCACGGCGGCTGACGGGGTTGGTGGGTGGGCGTGGCGTTGTTGGTCGTCACCGGAGGCGGCCAACCGGGTCGGTGGGTGGCCGTGGTGTTGTCGGTCGACAGCGGCGGCGTTGACCGGGTTGGTGGGTGGGCGTGGCGTTGTTGGTCGTCACCGGAGGCGGCCAACCGGGTCGGTGGGTGGCCGTGGTGCCGTCGGCCGACACCGGCGCGCTGACCGGATCGGTTGGTGGCCGCGGCGTTGTCGGTCGACACCGGAGGCGGCCGACCGGGGCGGTGGGTGAGCGCGGCGTCGCCCGTCGGCAGCGGCGCGCCGGCCGAATCGGCGGGTCGCCGGGGCGGCACCCTGTCCCGGGCGCACGCCGGGTCGTTCAGCCCGCCGCGTCCTCCGCCTGTGCCGGGTCCACCGCGGTGCCGATCAGG
This sequence comes from Streptomyces corchorusii, assembly GCF_001514055.1. Lineage (NCBI taxonomy): Bacteria > Bacillati > Actinomycetota > Actinomycetes > Kitasatosporales > Streptomycetaceae > Streptomyces > Streptomyces corchorusii. Next base: position 557,407 of record NZ_KQ948351.1, read on the forward strand.
CCGGTCAGCAGGACGGCCCAGACCGCGTTCAGCTGGGACAGGTGGGAGGCGCAGTCCTCGGTGGGCTGGGGGGAGTCCAGTACGCCCAGGACCAGGTACCGCAGGAGCAGCGCCACGATCTCGGGGTCGACGCCGGTGCGCAGCTCCTTCTCCCGGCTCGCCTGGTCCAGCAGGCCGCGTACGTCGGGCAGCCAGGAGTCGGTCCAGTCCGCGGGCCCGGGCACCCGTTCCCGGGTCAGCCGGCCGGCGGCCCGCACGGTCGGCTCCTCGCACAGCAGGGCCGCCACGGCGTGCGCGATGCGGATGACCCGTTGGAGGAGGGGGTAGTCGCGCTCTTCCGCGGGCTCCGCGCCGGTGCGGGCCACCGCCTCGCGGGTGATCTCGGACCCTTGGGCGTGCACGGCTTCCGCCAGGGCGGGCTTGGTGGGGAAGTGGAAGGTCAGGGCGCCCATGGTGACGCCCGCGGACCTGCTGACGCGTTGGAGCGACGTACCGCTGTACCCCTGGAGGGAGAACTCCCTGGCGGCAGCCTCCAGCAGACGCCCTCGCGTCCGCTCGGCCCGCTCCTGACTGACCATACTCCCTGGCCTCCGCACGTTCGGTGGGCTGTTCCCGCGGCTGCGGAGACCCGCACGCCCGTCGAACAATGATAGCGCTCGTTATCTTTATGCGTGGTACGTCCGCCCGCAACCCCCAGGTCGGCAAGGTGGCGCGAACCGATCCGGTCCGACTCCCCTGACCGATGGTCAAGGATGCGCAAAAATAAAAAATATTACTCTCTTCATGCCTCCAGAAAAATAACGGTCCCTATTATGTTGTGAGCGCACCGAGACGGGGGGCGCGAACGTTGTACACGGAGGAGGGGCACCATGATGACTGGTACTGGATCTCCGGCATCCGGCGTCGCGTTGTCAGTGATCCGCCGCAAGCGCCGGGAGGCGGTGCCCGCCCCGCGGCGGGACGCCGTCCAGGCGCCGGCGGCGGCCAAGCCGGCCGACCTGAGGTTCGCCGAACTCGGCAGCTTCCTGGCGGCCCGGCGTGCGGAGGTCACTCCGGAGCAGGTCGGACTGCCGGGCGGCGGATCCCGCCGGCTGAGCGGTCTGCGCCGCGAGGAGGTGGCCATGCTGGCGGGTATCGGGGCGTCCTGGTACGCGTGGATCGAGCAGGGGAGGGCCAAGAACGTCTCCCCGGAGATCCTCGCGGCCATCGCCGGTGTCCTGCGGCTGGACGAGGCGCAGTGCCTGTACGTGATGCGGCTGGCCGGCTACACCGCGCCGCGCCGCCCCCGGGCCGGCGTGGAGGACGACGATCTGCTCGGCGCCGAGATCGTCGACGGCTTCCTGCCCGGCCCGGCGTACTTCCTCGACCGCTACTGGGACATCACGGCCGCCAACACCGCCGCCGAGCGTCTGCTGGGCGTCGAAGGAGGGCAGGCGAACTACCTGGAGATGCTCTTCCTCGACCAGGGCGCCCGGAGCCGGTTCCCCCTGTGGGAGCGGGACGCGGCCGACGCGGTGGCCCGGTTCCGCACGCAGAGCGGTGAGTTCCTGGGCGATCCCCGGCTCGCCTCGCTCGTGGGCCGCCTGCGCGAACGCAGCCCGTTCTTCGCCGACCTGTGGGACCAGCACCGCATCAGCGACGGCTCGGGCATCACCCAGGTGGTGCGCCATCCGGGGCTGGGGCAGGTGTCCCTGGACCAGGTCTGTCTCGACCTGTCCTGCCGTCCCGGTCGTCAGCTGATCCTGCTCCGGCCGCACTCGGGCGGTGACGCCGAACGGATCGGCAACTGGATCCGGGAGGTGTCGCCGGCCTACACCGTCTCCACGGTGCCTGCCTGACCGGCCGCCCGAGCGGCTGTCGCCCAACGGCGCCCGCCCGGCACCGGTGCGGGGTCGCTCAGTCGGCCGCCCGGGCCAGCAGGTCGCGCAGGGTCGTCTGCTCCTCGTCGGTGAGCCGCCCGATCGGCGAGTCGACCCGGAGCTGCCTGACGACCTTCTTGCGCAGCGCGGCCCCCTCGGGCGTCAGGTGCAGCAGCTTGGCGCGCCGGTCGGTCGGGTGCGGCCGGCGTTCCAGCAGGCCCATGGCCTCCAGCCGGTCCGCGACGAACGTCGCGTTCGACGCCTCGCAGTGCATCCGCCGGGCCAGCTCGCGCAAGGTCCGCGGCTCGGGCAGCTCGCGCAGCGCGACCGCCTGCGCCGAGGTGAGGCCGAACCGGTCGGAGACCTGCCGGGTGTGCCGTTCGATCGCCTGTGACAGGGCGTTGACCAGGCTGCACACGTCGCCGTCTGCGAGCCGGCCGGGTGTGTTCGAGTGCGCCATGGCGCCATCGTACCCGGCGGCTTCGCACACCCGGCCGGTCAGATCGTGCGAGTTGAAAACATTCGAACTCGATCTTCCCTTGCGGAAGTTACCCACCAAGCCCTAGCTTCGGACTCAGATAGTTCGAGCTAGTAGTATCCGAGCTGGAAGTATCGCTGGCTCGGTGGCCCGCCGGACGGATGTGCCGTCCGGTCCGGCCCGTCCCTTCCCTGCCTTCCGCTCTATTCAGAGAGGTACACAGAGCCATGACTTCGTCTGGTTCCGCGCGTCACAAAGGGCTCATCCTGGCGGCCCTGGCGCTGGCCCAGCTGATCATCGCCCTGGACTACAGCATCGTGTTCGTCGCCCTTCCGGACATCGGTTCCGGCGTGGGCTTCTCGGACCAGCAGCTCCAGTGGGTGATCGGCGCGTACGCCGTCGCGTTCGGCGGCTTCCTGCTGCTCGGCGGTCGCATGTCCGACCTGCTCGGCCGGCGCCGGATGTTCCTGACCGGCCTGGCGCTCTACGCGCTCGCCTCCGTGCTCGGCGGACTGGCCTCGGACCCCTGGGTCCTGGTCGCCGCGCGAGCGGTGCAGGGCGTCGGCGGCGCCTTCCTCGCGCCGGCCACCCTGTCCCTGCTCACCAGCAACTTCGAGGAGGGGCCCGAGCGCAACCGCGCCCTGGGCGTGTGGGGCGCCACCGGCAGCAGCGGCATGGTGGTCGGCTCGCTGCTGGGCGGTGTGCTGACGCAGGCGTTCGGCTGGGCCGCGGTGTTCTTCGTCAACGTCCCCCTCGCCCTGGGTGTCGCCCTGCTCGGACTCCGGGCGATCCCCGCCGACCGGCCGACCGAGCGCCGTCAGGGCTTCGACCTGCCCGGCGGCATCACCGTCACCGGCGGCGCCCTGCTGCTGGTCTTCGGTCTGGTGCAGGGGCCGGAGATCGGCTGGGCCGCGCCCGTCACCCTGGTCAGCTTCGTCGCCGCGGCGGCGCTGATCGTCGGCTTCGTCGTCATCGAGTCGCGCACCGCCGACCCGCTGGTGCCGCTGCGGGTGTTCTCCTTCCGCAGCCTGCGCCTCGGCTCCATGATCACGTTCGCGTTCATGGCGACCTTCGGGGCGAGCGCCTACTTCATCACGCTGGCGCTCCAGACCGTGCGCGGCTGGAGCGCCCTGGCCACCGGTCTGGCCTTCATCCTGCCGTGCGCCTGCATCCTGGTCGGCACCGTGATCGGCGGCCGGATGTCCACCGCGATCGGCGTGCGCAGCACCCTGGTCATCGGCCTGCTCGTCGGCGCCGTCGGCACGGCCGTGTTCGCCGCCTTCCTCGGCAACGGCTCGACGTACGCGCAGATGGTCCCCGGCATCGTGATCTTCAGCATCGCGCAGGGCGTCATCTGGACCGCCATGTTCTCCGCGGCGACCACGGGTGTCGAGGAGAAGCTCCAGGGCCTGGCGTCCGGCCTGGCCACCAGCGGCCAGCAGGTCGGTGCCGCCGTGGGCCTGGCCGTGCTGGTCGCCGTCTCCAACGCGGTCAGCGGCTCCGACCCGGCCCCGGCCGAGCTGTCCGACGGGCTCCAGGCGGCCACCTTCACCTCGGCCGTGCTGATCCTGCTCACCGTCGGCCTGGCGCTGGCCCTGCCGAAGCCGGCCGCGGCCGTCAAGGAGACGCCGGTACCGGCCGAGACCCCCGTCAGGGCCAACGAGGCGGTCTGACGGTCCGCCCGGGGAGGCCGGACACCGGTTCCGGCCTCCCCGGGCGGCCCCGACGACGTCACCCACCGAAGGATCACCATGCCGCTCCCCACGGGGCACAACTCCTCACCCACCGCGCTGCGTTCGCTGCGCCTGGGCGACCACACCGTCACGGTCGTCCCCGACGGCGCGGTGCAACTGCACCCCCGGCGCTGGCTGCCCGACTCGACGGACCGCGACTGGACGGGCGACCACGCCGGTCTCCTGGACGACCAGGGCTACCTCGGGACGTCCGTGGCGAGCCTGCTCGTGGAGCACGACGGACGGGCCCTGCTCCTCGACGCCGGGTTCGGGCCGCACGACATCCCGGCCGAGGACACCATCGACACCATCGGCGCCCTCCACGGCGGACGGCTCCCCGACGCCCTCGCACGGGCCGGCCGCGACCCCGCCGACATCGAGGCCGTCGCGTTCACACACCTGCACGACGACCACATCGGCTGGGCGTTCCGGCCCGGCCCGGACCGTCCCTCCCCGTTCGCACGGGCCACACTGCTGGCCTCCGCGGACGAATGGGCCGACTGGCCGGCGCCCCCGAAGACCGCCGGTCTCCCGGTGACCCCGGGGCAGGAGATCTTCCCCGGCGTCACCGCATGGCCCGCCCCCGGACACACGCGCGGCCACACGGCGTACGTCATCACGGCCGGCGGACGGCGGGTGATCGCGTTCGGGGACGTCTTCCACAGCCCCGCCCAACTCGCCCGCCCCGACTGGCGGGTGTCGATGGACGCCCTGCCCGGGCAGGCGGTGCGCACGCGGCGGGAGATGCTGGCCGAGCTGACGCGCCCGGACACCCTGGCCTTCGCCAACCACTTCGCGCAGGGACAGCTCGGACGCGTCGTGCACGGCGGGGGCGGGACGCGCTGGGAGCCGCTGTCCGAAGAAACCGCATAACGCGTTCCGGCCCGAAAGGCGGGCCCGGCACCGGGGAATTCCCGTGCCGGGCCCGCCTTTTCCGTGTTCTGCCGGTGGTGAAGTGCCGCGGGGCGAACGTGTTGGTGCGGGCGGCAGCATCTTCGGTGATGGCGTCGGGGAAGCCGGTGACATTGAAGTCTGGGGCCGGGAGGCCGCCGGTGAAATGATTCCTGCCATGAGCCAGAACATCGCCCAGGGCGGTGCTCTTGGAACCGGCGGGCCCCTGGCCGACTCGCCCGGCAGCAGGCCGGAACGGCCCACGGCGTCTTCTTCCGCCCGCCGGCCGCATTCCCACCGGCCGGGGAAGACCGGCCCGGCAGAGGAAATGTGAGCGGAGCCCCGAATTCGGGTGGAGGAGATGTCGGCGCGCGGCCGGCCCGTTCGCCCCCAGACCTCAGGAGCGTACCGACCCATGAACCGCACGCGAGTCGCCTTCTTCGACGTGGACGGCACCCTGACCACGTCCGGCAGCATGTTCCGCCTCCTCGCCTTCTACCTCGCCGCCATGGGCCACCCGCCGCGCGTGTACGAGGAGCGGCGCCGCGAGCTGAAGGCCATGGCCGCGATCGGCTGTCCGAGGGAGGCCACCAACCGGGCCTACTTCAGGGGGCTTCAGGGGGTGGACGCCGCCGTCCTCGCCGGTGTGGCGGACGCGTGGTTCGCGGCCGAGCTGTCCACCGGCGGCTACTACCACGAGCCGGCCCTGGCCGCGCTGCGCCGCCATCAGGAGCGGGGCGACCACGTCGTCCTGGTGTCCGGGTCGTTCCCGGCGCCGCTCCGGCCGATCGCCGCCGACCTGGGCGTCGAGGAAGTCTGGTGCACCGAGCCGGAGATCGTCCACGGGCGGCACACCGGCGACCTCAAGGGGCCGCCGATGATCGGCGCCGCCAAGGCCGAGGCCGTCCGGACCGTCCTCGCCCGGGGCGGTGCCGTCCCGGACGACTGCGTCGCGTACGGCGACCATGTCTCCGACCTGCCGATGTTCAAGGCCGTCGGCTCCGCCGTGGTCGTCAGAGGCGACGAGCGGCTGCGCACCTCGGCGCGCGCCCACGGGTGGCCCCTGCTGCCCGGCACCCTCCCCCCGCCCGCGCTGCCGCTGCCGCGGACCGGCCCCGGTGCCGCCGCCCGTACCCGCCCGGCCTTCCACTCCCCTCACTCGTCCTTCGCCCCCACCTCACCCACCCGCTACGAGATGCCGGAGACCGCATGACTGCCTGGTTCTTCGAACGGATGCACAGCTTCGGTGACGCCGACGCGATCGTCTTCGACGGCCGGAGCCACAGCTACGCCCAGTTGCTGGAACTGACCGACCGGTGGAAGACCTTCCTGGACGCGCGGCAGGTGCGGCCCGGACAGGTGGTCGCCCTGGAGGGCGCCAGCAGCGTCGAGGCTTGTGCCGGGCTGCTCGCCCTGATCGACCGCGGCGCCGTCGTCGTACCCCTGACCCCGCTGCCCCCGGCCAAGCGGTCCGAGTTCCTGGACATCGCCGAGGTGGAAGCCGTCGTCACCGTCGACGCCCTCGGCGGCCGGCACCGGTTCGAGGCCACCGGCCGCACGGCCGGCCACGACCTGTACGGCCGGCTGCGCGCGGCGCGCACCCCCGGCCTGGTGCTGTTCAGCTCCGGCACCACCGGCCGCAGCAAGGCGACGGTCCTGGACTTCGCCAAGGTGCTGGGCAAGTACGGCGAGGCCCGCAAACCCAAGCGGACCCTCGGCTTCCTGAACCTGGACCACATCGGCGGCATCAACACGCTGCTGCACACGCTCAGCCAGGGCGGAGCGCTCGTCACCATCGACGACCGCACCCCCGACACCGTGTGCGCCGCGATCGCCGCCCACCGGATCCAGGTGCTGCCCACCACACCCACGTTCCTCAACATGCTGCTCATCTCGCGCGCCTACACGCGCCACGACCTCAGCACCCTGCAACTGATCACCTACGGCACCGAGCCCATGCCGCTCGGCGTGCTCCAGCGGCTCGACGCCACGCTGCCCGGCGTCCGTCTGAAGCAGACCTACGGCCTGTCCGAGCTGGGCATCCTGTCCACCCGGTCCCGCGACAACGACAGCCTCTGGGTCAAGCTCGGCGGAGAGGGCTTCGACTACCGGATCCGCGACGGCATCCTGTGGATCCGCTCTGACATGGCCATGCTCGGCTACCTCAACGCGCCCGCGCCCTTCGACGAGGAGGGGTACTTCAACACCCAGGACGCGGTGGAGACCGACGGCGACTACGTCCGCATCCTCGGCCGCAAGTCCGAGATCATCAACGTGGCGGGGGAGAAGGTCTACCCCAGCGAGGTCGAGAACGTCCTGCTGGAGATGGACATCATCGCCGACGCCACGGTCTCCGGCCGGCACAGCCACATCACCGGCCAGGTGGTGCAGGCCAGGGTGAAGCTCACCGAGCCGGCCGACCCCCGGGAGGTGGCCCGCCGGGTGCGCACGTACTGCGCCCGGCGGCTGGAGGCCTACAAGGTGCCGCTGCTGGTCGAGGTCACCGACGACGACCAGCACTCCGACCGCTTCAAGAAGATCCGGAGCGCGGCGTGAACCCGGCCGCCCACCGCGCCGGGCCCGCGCCCGACGGACCCGGCGCCCCCGGCGCACCCGTCGCCGTCGTCAGCGGCGGCAGCCGGGGACTGGGCCGGGTCCTGGTCGAACGGCTCCTCGCCGACGGCCGGCGCGTGGCCACCTTCAGCCGGAGACCCAACGAGTTCACCGAGGCGATGGCCGGCAAGCACCCGGACTCCTTCCACTGGGCAGCCGCCGACCTGACGGACTTCGCCGGGCTGCGGGAGTTCGCCCGCGACAGCGCCCGGCGCTTCGGCCGGATCGACCTGCTGGTCAACAACGCGGGCGTGCTCCACCAGGAGCTCTTCCTGACCGGCGCGCCCGCCCGGATGAACGACCTCGTCGGCGCGAACCTCCTGGCGCCGATGCACCTGGCCCAAACCTGCGCCCGCGTCATGACGCGCACGGGCGGCGGCACCATCGTCAACGTCTCGTCCATCAACGCCATCCGCGGCTACCGGGGCGTCGCCGTGTACGCCGCGGCCAAGGCCGGCCTCGAAGGGCTCGGCCGCGCCCTGGCCCGCGAACTCGGCCCCCTGGGCATCCGGGTCAACACCGTCACACCCGGCTTCTTCGACAGCGACATGACCGCGGACGTCACCTCGCGCAACCGCGAGAAGATCCAGCACCGCACCCCGCTGGGCCGCCTGGGAACCGTGGACGAGATCGCCGAGGCGGTCCTCTTCCTCGCCTCGCCCGAGGCCCGGTTCATCACCGGACACACCCTTGTCATCGATGGAGGCATCACATGCTGAACACCACGCGGACGTCCGACATCAGGGCAGCCGTCCAGCGCGAGATCGACAGCGTCCTGCTCGACGAGGAGGGCGGCACCGGCTACTCCCTGGACGACCCGCTGCTGACGGCCGGCCTCAACTCCCTGCTGCTCGCCCAGCTGCTGCTCCAGCTGGAGGCCGAACTCGGCGTCGACCCGTTCGGCGAGGACCGCTCCATCACCGACGTCCGCACCGTCGGCGAGCTGATCGACGTCTACGAAGAGGCGATACGCGCCGCCTCGGCGGAGGTGTGACCGTGGCAACCGGCCGGCAGCTGTCGCTCACGTCCATCGACGACTACCTCGGCCCGAGCGAGACCCGCTTCTTCTCCCGTGGCTACCAGCGCGCCGGATACCGGGTCAGGGACGTCGTCGTCACCCCGGCCGACGCCCCCGACGCGGGCGTGCGCGCCACGGTGGACGTCACCTATCCCGCCGACTGGTCCCGCAAGAAGGACGGCACCGACCTGCGGCCCCACCTGAGCACCGTCGACGCGCTCGTTCTCGGCGTCCAGCTCGCCGAACTCCACCTCGCCCACGGCTACGGACTCGACGGCGCGGCCCGCACCCGGATGCGGCTGCGCAAGGTCGTCCTGCGGGCCGGCGGCGCGCCCCAGGAGGAGCTGACGGACATCCCGCTCGCGGCCCGCCTGGTGCGGACCGAGGAACTCCCCGGGTCCGCCCGGCACCTGTCCGTGCACGACTGCACCGTGGGCAATCTGCGCGTGCGGTGCGAGATCGAGCACGACATCGCCACCCGCACCGTGGAGGAGGCACGCCACGAGAGCCTGGAGAAGGCGCTCGGCCCCGGCACGGAACGCTTCTGGGGCGAGGGCTTCAAGAACCGGCGGCACTTCATCCGTGACGTCCGCGTCGACCTGGACGCCCTCGCCGCCCGGGCCGACGTGCACTTCGCGCCGGAGCCGGACGCCGGCCGGGAGGGCATCGAGGGCGACACCCAGCCGTCCGTCTCCCTCATCGACGCCTTCGTGGTCAACCTCCAGCTCGTCCAGGTCCTGATGTACGAGCTGGACTCGATCAGCCGCGCCGAGAGCAACACCCTGTGGATGATGCAGACGGTCCTGGAGGCACCGCGGGACGGCTCACCGGCGCCCGGCGGACCGGACGCGCCGGCCGTCGCCGAGGCCGCCCTCACCGGCAAGCGGCTGCTGCCCCTGCGCGGCGGCATCTGGCGCAGCGTCGAGATCAAGGCGGGCCTGGCCGGCGTCCGGCTGCGCTGCGGCTTCGCCCACGAACTGCCCGCGCAGGCAGCCGCCACCGCGGCCTGACACGCAGCGGCACCGACCCCCCGGATGCGCCGCCGTGTCCCTCCGGACGCGGCGGCGCACCGCTCACCCCCACCCCGAAACGGAGGCTGCGGCACAGTGGAACAGGCACTGCTCGACTGGTTCCGGACCGCCCCCGGCGACCCGGACGAGTCCGGCGCACCCGACGACGACGCCCTCCCGGACGACGTGACCCCGCCCACCCGCACCGAACTGGCGGCCGCGAGCCCCGCCCGGCAGGAGCGCCTGATCGGCGACTACCTCTGCCAGGAGCTCGGCCGCGTCCTGCACTGCCCGGCCGGCACGGTCGACCGGCACCAGACCATGACCGACCTCGGCGTCGGCTCCATGGCCGGCCTGGAGCTGCAACGGCGGATCCGGGCGGCCCTCGGCGTCGCGCCCGGCCTCCCCACGATCCTGCGAGCCGAGAACACCCACGCGCTGACCCTGCGTCTCGTGGACCTGCTCGGCGCGACCACGGCAGGAGCCCCGTCAGCGTGAAACTGTCCCTCCCCGCCGCGGGCGACGCCGACCTGTGGCTGCTGCGCCAGCCCCGGCCCGGCACCTGCACCGGCGAACTCGACCTGACCGAACTCGACGAGGCCGAACGGCAGCGGGCCGGCAGCTGCCGCCGCGAGGCCGGCCGCCTCCTGTACTCGTCGGTGCACATCGCGCTGCGCCGGCTGCTCGGCGCCTACCTGGACACCGGGCCGCGACAGCTGCGCTTCGGCCGGGCACCCTGCCCCTGCTGCGGGGAACCGCACGGCAGGCCCGTACTCGAAGCCCCCGAGTCCCCGCTGCACTTCTCGCTGTCCCACAGCGCCGGCATGGCCCTCATCGGTGTGTCCACCGTGCCCATCGGCGTGGACGTCGAGAAGATCCCCTCCCGCGACACCGTCCGGGTGTGCGCCCCCGCGCTGCACCCCGACGAGCAGGGCGAACTGCTCGCCCGCCCCGACGGCGTCGGCGCCGTCGCCTTCGGGCAGCTGTGGACGCGCAAGGAGGCCTACCTCAAGGGCATCGGCACCGGGCTCGCCCGGGACCTGTCCGCCGACTACCTCGGCGCCGACAGCGGCCGGCACCCCGCCCGGTGGACCCTCCACGACGTGCCCTGCGGCCCCCGCCACACGGCCGCCGCCGCACTCCGCGACCAGCCCCCGGGCGCCCGGCTGCGGGTGCACTGGCTCCCCATGGACTGCCTGTACAAGGAGACACCCGTGCCCCTGGGCAAGCAGGACACCTTCCTCGGAGAGCTGGTCGCCTGAGATGCCCGTCTACGACGTCACCACCCCGTCCGGCCACGAACCGCCCTTCACCCTGGTGCTGCTGCACCACGCGGGCGGCTCCGCCCGGGGGTTCGCGCCGCTCCTGCCCCATCTGCCGCGCCGGTGGCGGGTGCTCGGCGCGGACCTGCCGGGCCGGCTGCTCGACCGCGCCCGCTCCCGGTGCCGTACCGCCGCCGAGGCCGTGGACCATCTGTGCGACGCGCTGCGCCCCGAACTCACCGGCCCCTACGCCGTCTTCGGCCACAGCATGGGGGCCCTGCTGGCGTTCGAGCTGGTACGGCGGCTGGAGGCCGAGGCCCTCGAACCCTGCTGGCTCGGGGTGTCGGCCGTCCCGCCGCCCGTGGGCGGGGGCGGCGCCCGCGCCGCCGCCCCGGCCGGCTGGCCGGCCTACCGCGTGCTCCGGTACCTGCACGGCCTGGGCGGCACACCCCCCGGCACCGGCCACCGCACGGCCCTCGCCGAACTCGTGGCGCGGACCCTGCGCCAGGACCTGGAGGTGGTCGGCAGCTACGAGTACGTCGACGGCCCGCCGCTGCGGACGGCCCTGTCGGTGTTCGGCGGGGCGGACGACCCGCTGGCGCCCCCGCACCTGCTCCGCCGCTGGTCGGCCCACACCCGGCGGCCGATGGGCTGTCACCTCTGGCCCGGCGGGCACTTCTACCTCTTCGACCACGCCGAGGACGTCTCCGCGCGCCTGGTCGGAGCCTGCCGGACGCTGCTCGCCGGCGACCGCGCGGCACCCTGACCGCCCCGGCGCACGGCCAAGTCCCCCGGACCGGGCGGTCCGGGGGACTTCCTTGTGCGCGGTGCCGTTACTGACGGACGCCCGTCCCGGCGGCGCGCGCGATCCGGTCCAGGAGCCTGTGGTGCTCGACCGCGTGCCGGAAGTCGGGCACGGTCCGGGTGCCCTCCTCGATGTCGGCGCGCAACTGGGCGTAGGCGTGCGCGACCGGCGACGCCGGACCGCTCACCCCGGGCACGAGCTCGTAGGCGTCGGGGACGGGCAGCACGGACAGCTCCTCGTCGCCACGGGCGCCCCGCAGGGTGAACTGGCCGAACTGGAGGTGCCCGGTGTCCCCGGTGACCACCAGGTCGCCCTCGGTGCCGTTGATCTCCCACAGCAGGTTGGTGGACCGGCTGGAGCCGCCCCGGTAGTGCAGGGAGGCGACCGCGCCGCTCTCCAGCACACCGGACACGGCGATCTGGTCCTCCGCGGTCTGCGGCAGCGACTCCCCGGTCTCCGCGACCCGCACCTTGCCGCGGCGCGTGGCCGTGGTGGCCGTGAGCCCGGCGAAACCCGACAGGCACATCGTCAGCGCGTCCAGGGTGTGCCCGAACGGGATCGTCATCAGCGTGGCCCCGTTGGCCCGGTCGGCCGTGTACGCGCCGCGGGAGGCCACCACCGGTCCCCAGCCGCCGCCGGATCCCACCAGGGTGGTGGACAGCACCTCGCCCACGTACCCCTGGGCGACCAGGTCCCGCAGGTACCGCACGGCCGGTGCGGAACGGGACTGGAGGCCCACCGCGGTGCGCACCCCGCGCCGCTCGGCGAGCGAGGCCAGCGCTTCCGCCTCCTCGGTCCCGACGGCCAGCGGCCACTCGCTCAGCACCATCGTGCCCGCCTCCAGCGCGGGCTTGATCAGCTCGCGGTGCCGGGGCACCTTGACCGCGACCACGACGAGGTCGATGTCGTCGTGGGCGGCCAGCTCGGCGACGTCGGTGAAGGCCAGCGGCACCCCGTACTTCTCGGCCGAGCGCCGCGCGGCCTCGGGCGAGGACGCCGTCAGACCGCGCAGCTCGAATCCTTCCACCGCGGCGAGCGCGGGCAGGTGCCCGCGGGCACCCCAGCCGCCGTCGGCGCTGAGACCGACGATGCCGACTCCGAGGGGCCGGGGGGAACCGGTGCTCTGTGTCATGAAGGGTCAACCCACTAACTGTTGGTCCGGAGGGATGATCGGGCCGCGCCGCGTCAGGCGGCCAGCCGCTCGTACGACCCGCGGTAGAAGACCAGCGGCGCCCCGTCCTCACGGCTGCTGAGCCGGTGGACACGGGCGATGACGACGTCGTGGTCCCCGGCCGGGTACTCGGCCTCCACCGAGCACTCCAGCCATCCGATGGCGCCGTCCAGCACGGGCGTCCCGGCCGGTGTGGCGCTCCACCGGACGCCCCGGAACTTGTCGGCGCCGCTCGTGGCCAGGCGGCTGCTCAGCTCGCGCTGGTCCGCGCCGAGGATGTTGACGCAGAAGCGCTCCGCGGCCCGGACCCGCGGCCAGCTGGTGCTCGTCCGGGCGATGCAGAAGAGGACGAGCGCGGGATCGAGGGAGACCGAGGTGAAGGAATTCACCGCGAGACCGACCGGCGCGGCATCGCCCGCGCGAACCGCGGTCACCGCCACGACACCGGTGGTGAACCGGCCCAGCGTGGCGCGGAATTCCTCGTGGCTGACCTGGCCGGCCTGACCGGCCGGGCTGACCTGGCGGACGCCGCTGACGCTGCTGACGCGGCTGACGGAATCTGTCGACGAGGGCATGCGTCCATCCTTGGCCCCCCGACAACCGGTAACAAGTGCGTACGCAAAGTAGTGGTGCCACCAATACGCGCGACGGCACCGCCCCCGGCATGGGCGAGAATGGAGCCATGAGTCTGTTCCGCGACGACGGCATCGTGCTGCGCACCCAGAAGCTGGGTGAGGCGGACCGGATCATCACGCTGCTCACGCGCGGCCACGGCCGGGTGCGGGCCGTCGCCCGGGGCGTGCGGCGTACGAAGTCCAAGTTCGGCGCCCGGCTCGAACCCTTCTCCCACGTCGACGTGCAGTTCTTCGCGCGGGGGAGCGAGCTGGTCGGGCGCGGGCTGCCGCTGTGCACGCAGAGCGAGACCATCGCCCCCTACGGCGGCGGGATCGTCACCGACTACGCGCGCTACACCGCCGGGACCGCCATGCTGGAGACGGCCGAGCGGTTCACGGACCACGAGGGCGAGCCGGCCGTCCAGCAGTACTTGCTGCTGGTCGGGGCCCTGCGGACGCTCGCCCGCGGCGAGCACGCGCCGCACCTCGTCCTCGACGCCTTCCTGCTGCGCTCCCTCGCCGTCAACGGCTACGCGCCCAGCTTCGGCGACTGCGCGAAGTGCGGGATGCCCGGTCCGAACCGGTTCTTCTCCGTGGCCTCCGGCGGCTCCGTCTGCGTGGACTGCCGGGTGCCCGGCAGTGTCGTACCGTCCCCGCAGACCCTGGTACTGCTGGGGGCGCTGCTTACGGGAGACTGGGAGACGGCGGACGCGTGCGAGGCGCGGTACGTCCGCGAGGGCAGCGGGCTGGTGTCCGCCTACCTGCACTGGCACCTGGAGCGCGGGCTGCGCTCCCTGCGGTACGTAGAGAAGTAAGCACGGCACGGTCGAGGAGACGAGAAGGACATGGTCGTACGCGGGATCCTGGGGCGCCAGCGGCGCGAGTACAAGGCGCCGGAGCCGCACCCGTCCGGTGCCCGCGCGCCCAAGCTCCCGGGTGAGCTGGTCCCGGACCACGTGGCGATCGTCATGGACGGCAACGGGCGGTGGGCCAAGGAGCGGGGGCTGCCGCGCACCGAGGGGCACAAGGTCGGCGCCGAGCGGGTGCTGGACGTGCTCCAGGGCTCCATCGAGATCGGCGTGCGCAACATCTCCCTGTACGCCTTCTCCACCGAGAACTGGAAGCGGTCGCCCGAGGAGGTCCGCTTCCTGATGAACTTCAACCGCGACTTCATCCGCAAGACCCGCGACCAGCTCGACGAGCTGGGCGTCCGGGTGCGCTGGGTGGGCCGGATGCCCAAGCTGTGGAAGTCGGTGGCCAAGGAGCTCCAGGTCGCCCAGGAGCAGACCAAGGGCAACGACCTGCTCACCCTGTACTTCTGCATGAACTACGGCGGCCGTGCGGAGATCGCCGACGCGGCGCAGCGGCTCGCCGAGGACGTGAAGGCGGGCCGGCTCGACCCGTCGAAGGTCAACGAGAAGACCCTCCAGAAGTACATGTACTACCCGGACATGCCGGACGTCGACCTGTTCCTGCGGCCCAGCGGCGAGCAGCGCACGTCCAACTACCTGCTCTGGCAGAGCGCGTACGCCGAGATGGTCTTCCAGGACGTGCTGTGGCCCGACTTCGACCGCCGTGACCTGTGGCGGGCCTGCGTCGAGTTCGCCTCCCGCGACCGCCGCTTCGGCGGCGCCGTCCCGAACGAGGAGCTGCTCGCCATGGAAGCCGCCATGAGGGGCGATTCCACCTCGTAGCCGCCGGGGGTTCACGCGGGCCGCCGAGGACACGGGACTCATGAGACGTCCGATCCCTGTCCTCGCCGGTCTTCACCGAGAACGTCTCCCGGCACGGCTCCCGCGCGGCCACGGACGCCGAGGACGGGGATCTGGTCCTCGCGCTGCGGGACCAGGCCGAGGCGGAGGGGCAACTCACCGGCAGGGGCGAGGAGTTCGGCGACCTCAGCGGGCGCGGCAAGCGGGAGCCGGCGGACACGGCCGTACGCATGCGGCGGCTGCCGGCCGAGCTGCGCTTCACCCACGCCGAGGAGGTCGTCCCGCTGGCCGCGCTGATGGGTCTGCCGGGCAGCACCAAGCCGGCGACGCCGGGGGAGCCGTACACCTACGCGGACAAAGCTGGAGCGCTGCTTCGGGCGGGGGTGAGCCGGAGCGGGCGCCCCGGCGGTCAGCCCTGCGCGCAGCCGGCGCAGTCGGCACACGTGCCGAAGATCTCCACCGTGTGGGCCACGTTGACGTAACCGTGCTCGGCGGCGATCGCCTCGGCCCACTTCTCCACCGCCGGGCCCTCCACCTCCACCGCCTTGCCGCAGGCGCGGCAGACCAGGTGGTGGTGGTGTTCGCCGCTGGAGCAGCGGCGGTAGACGGACTCGCCGTCGGACGTGCGCAGGACGTCCACCTCGCCGGCCTCGGCGAGGGACTGGAGGGTGCGGTAGACCGTGGTCAGGCCGACGGAGTCGCCCTTGTGCTTGAGCATGTCGTGCAGTTCCTGCGCGCTGCGGAACTCGTCGACCTCGTTCAGGGCCGCCGCCACGGCTGCACGCTGGCGGGTCGCGCGGCCCTTCACGGGCGGTCCAGCGGTCGTCACCGTTGCCTCCTCACGTCTGCTGCTGCCCGGGCCATTGTGCCAGCCCGGGGTGTCGGCGGTCAGACGCCGACCTCGTCACCGGCGCCCCGCGTGGCCGGAATCGCGCACTCCGCGGGGTCCCCGGCGGGCTGGGCCGCGGCGGCCGCGCGGGCGCGTCGCCGGGCCAGCGGGCCGGCCAGCGCGGTCAGCACCAGGAACGCGGCGATGGTCAGCAGGACGATCGTGGCGCCGGGCGGGACGTCCTGGTAGTACGACGTGACCGTGCCGCTGACGGCCACCGCCACCCCGATCGCCACCGCGATCACGAAGGTGACGGTGAAGCTGCGGCTGAGCTGCTGCGCCGCCGCCACGGGGACGACCATCAGCGCGGAGACCAGCAGCAGGCCGACGACCCGCATGGCGACCGTCACGGTGACGGCCGCGGTGACCGCCGTCAGCAGGTTCAGCGCGCGCACCGGCAGGCCCGTGACCCGCGCGAACTCCTCGTCCTGGCTGACCGCGAACAGCTGGCGGCGCAGGCCCAGCGTGACCAGCAGGACGAACGCGGCGAGCACGCAGATCGCGGTCACGTCGGACTCGGACACCGTCGACAGGGAGCCGAACAGATACGACGTCAGGTTGGCGGTGGAGCCGCCCGGCGCGAGGTTGATCAGCATCACACCGCCGGCCATGCCGCCGTAGAACAGCATGGCCAGGGCGATGTCGCCGCGGGTCCTGCCGTACCAGCGGATCAGTTCCATCAGGACCGCGCCGAGGACGGAGACGGCCGTCGCCATCCACACGGGGGACGTGGACAGCAGGAAGCCGAGGCCGACGCCCGTCATGGCCACGTGTCCGATGCCGTCGCCCATCAGGGCCTGGCGGCGCTGGACCAGGTAGATGCCGATCGCGGGCGCGGTGATGCCGACCAGCACGGCGGCCAGCAGCGCCCGCTGCATGAAGGCGTAGTTCAGGAAGTCCATCAGCTCAGCAGTCCCGTGCGGATCGGTTCGGCGCCCGCCGGTGCGTGCGGGTGTACGTGGTCGTGGCCGGGCAGCGCGTGCTGGCCGACCGCGCGCGGCGGCGGGCCGTCGTGCAGCACGCAGCCGTCGCGCAGGACGACCGCCCGGTCGATCAGGGGCTCCAGCGGGCCCAGCTCGTGCAGCACGAGCAGGACGGTCGTACCGGCCTCCACCTGCTGCTTCAGGGTGCGCGCCAGGATCTCCTGGCTGGCCAGGTCGACGCCCGCCATCGGCTCGTCCATGATCAGCAGTTCCGGCTCGGCGACCAGCGCGCGGGCGATCAGCACCCGCTGGTGCTGGCCGCCGGAGAGGGCGCCCGCGGAGTCCTTGGCGCGGTCCGCCATGCCGACCAGCTCCAGGGCCCGGCGCACGGCCTCCCGGTCGCTCTTGCGGAAGACGCCGAAGCGGGTGCGGGAGAGCCGGCCCGAGGAGACGATCTCGGTGACCGTCGCCGGGACCCCGCCCGCGGCCGTCGTCCGCTGCGGTACGTAACCCACGCGCGCCCAGTCCCCGAAGGACCGGCGCGGGGTGCCGAACAGCTCGATCGTGCCGCTGCTCACCGGCACCTGGCCGATGATCGTGCGGATCGCCGTGGACTTGCCGGAACCGTTCGCGCCGAGCAGCGCGACGACCTCGCCGCGGCCGACGGTGAGGTCGATGCCGCGCAGCACGGGGCGGGCGCCGAGTTCGGCGGTCACGCCGCGCAGGGCTATGACAGGCTCGCTGGTCATCTCGTCTCCTGTCACTTGGCGCCCAGTGCCTGCTGGAGCGCCTTGAGGTTGGCCCGCTGGACCGCGAAGTAGTCCTTGCCGCGGGACTTGCCGGTGATGCCCTCGATCGGGTCGAGGACGTCGGTCTTCAGGCCCGTGTCGCGGGCGAGGGTCCGGGCGGTCTTGTCGCTGACGAGCGTCTCGTAGAAGACCGTGGAGACGCCGTCGGCCTTGGCCATCCTCTCCAGGTCCCGGACGCGGGCGGCGCTCGGCTCGGACTCGGGGTCGAGGCCGCTGACGGCCTCCTCGGTGAGGCCGTAGCGCTCGGCGAGGTAGCCGAAGGCGGCGTGCGTGGTGATGAAGACCTTGCTCCTGGTGTGCGCGAGGCCGTCCGCGAACTCGGTGTTCAGCTCGTCCAGCTGCTTCACCAGGGCCGCGGTGTTCTTCTTGTAGTCGGCCGCGTGCTTCGGGTCGGCCTTCTCGAAGGCCTTGCCGACGCCCTCGGCGACCTGGGCGTAGCGCACCGGGTCGAGCCAGACGTGCGGGTCCTTGCCGGTGGATTCCCCGCCCTCGTGGCTGTCGTGTCCGGCCGCGTGGCCGCCGACCTCGTCGCCGTGGTCCTCCAGCGTGGTCAGGGAGGCCGCGTCGATCTTCGTCTTGACCGGGGACTGGGCCACCGCGTCGTCGACGGACGGCTGGAGGTTCTTCAGGTACAGGACCGCGTCGGACTCCTCCAGCGAGGCGATCTGCTGGGGGCTGATCTCCAGGTCGTGCGGCTCCTGGCCGGGCGAGGTGAGGGTGGTGACGTGGACGTGGTCCCCGCCGATCCGGTCGGCGAGGAAGGCCATCGGGTAGAACGACGCGACGACGTCGAACTTGCTCGTGTTGGCCGCGACCGCCTTGTCGCCGGAGCAGGCGGACAGCGTGCCGATCCCGAGGGCGGTGGCCGCGGCGACCGCGGCGGCGGGTATGAGGCGCTGCGCGCGGGACCGGGTGCGTCGTCGTGCGTTCATGACAGTCATTTTCAACAAAGATGGAAACCGTTGTCAACAACGCTCGTCAGGCGGTCCGGGCAGGGGCCGATTTGGTCGTGGGGGAGCATGCGCCGGTAACCTGAATCATTCGCTGGAAGCATCTCGCTTCAACGCCCGTCGTCGTAATGAAGAGAGCACCGTGGCCGCCGACAAGATCGACACCATCGTCAGCCTGAGCAAGCGCCGTGGCTTCGTTTTCCCCTGTAGTGAGATCTACGGCGGACAGCGTGCCGCCTGGGACTACGGACCGCTCGGTGTCGAGCTGAAGGAGAACATCAAGCGCCAGTGGTGGCGCTACATGGTGACGTCGCGCGAGGACGTCGTCGGTATCGACTCGTCCGTCATCCTGGCCCCCGAGGTCTGGGTGGCCTCCGGCCACGTCGCCACCTTCACGGACCCGCTGACCGAGTGCACCGCGTGCCACAAGCGGTTCCGCGCCGACCACCTGGAGGAGGCGTACGAGGAGAAGAAGGGCCACGCCCCGGCGAACGGCCTCGCGGACATCAACTGCCCGAACTGCGGCAACAAGGGCCAGTTCACCGAGCCCAAGCAGTTCTCGGGTCTGCTCTCCACGCACCTCGGCCCGACCCAGGACTCCGGCTCCGTCGCCTACCTGCGCCCCGAGACCGCCCAGGGCATCTTCACCAACTTCGCCCAGGTCCAGACCACCTCGCGCCGCAAGCCGCCGTTCGGCATCGCCCAGATGGGCAAGTCGTTCCGCAACGAGATCACGCCGGGCAACTTCATCTTCCGCACCCGCGAGTTCGAGCAGATGGAGATGGAGTTCTTCGTCAAGCCGGGCGAGGACGAGCAGTGGCAGGAGTACTGGATGGAGCAGCGCTGGAACTGGTACACCGGCCTGGGCCTGCGTGAGGAGAACATGCGCTGGTACGAGCACCCGAAGGAGAAGCTCTCCCACTACTCCAAGCGCACCGCCGACATCGAGTACCGCTTCCAGTTCGGCGGCTCGGAGTGGGGCGAGCTGGAGGGTGTCGCCAACCGCACCGACTACGACCTCTCCGCGCACTCCAAGGCCTCCGGCCAGGACCTCTCCTACTTCGACCAGGAGGCCGGCGAGCGCTGGACGCCGTACGTCATCGAGCCGGCGGCGGGTGTCGGCCGCACCATGCTGGCCTTCCTGCTCGACGCCTACGTCGAGGACGAGGCGCCGAACGCCAAGGGCAAGATGGAGAAGCGCACGGTGCTGCGCCTGGACCACCGCCTGGCCCCGGTGAAGGTCGCCGTGCTGCCCCTGTCGCGCAACCCCGAGCTCTCCCCGAAGGCCAAGGGCCTCGCCCAGGCGCTGCGGCAGAACTGGAACATCGAGTTCGACGACGCCGGTGCCATCGGCCGCCGCTACCGCCGCCAGGACGAGATCGGTACGCCGTACTGCGTGACCGTCGACTTCGACACGCTGGAGGACAACGCGGTCACCGTCCGCGAGCGTGACTCCATGAAGCAGGAGCGCGTCTCGCTCGACCAGATCGAGGGCTACCTGGCCCAGCGTCTCGTCGGCGCCTAGTCACCACCGCCGGATGCCGGGCGAGCCGCCAGTGCGGGCTCGTCCGGCATCCGTGTGTCCGCCCTCGCTCAGCGGCCCTGGAGCGCCTTGACGTTGTCGCCGAAGGTCCAGTTCTTCGCGCCGTCCCAGTTGACCGACCACGTCATCAGGCCCTTGAGCGACGTTCCGTAGTGCTTCCAGGCCTGGGAGACCAGGGACGGGGACATGTAGCCGCCGCCCGCGCCGGACTGGGCGGGCAGGCCGGGCACCTGCTTGTCGTACGGCACCTTGATGGTCGTGCCCTGCACCACCAGGCCCTTGTTCAGGCAGTCGGTCTGGGCGGTGAAGCCCTGCACGGTGCCGGCCGCGTAGGAGTCGCCGGAGCAGCCGTACATGCTGCCGTTGTAGTACTGCATGTTCAGCCACCACAGGCGGCCGTTGTCCGCGTACTTCTTGACGATCGGCAGGTACGCGCCCCAGATGGAGCCGTAGGTGACGCTGCCGCCGGTGACGTACGCCGTCTCCGGGGCCATCGTCAGGCCGAAGCCGGACGGCATCTGCGCGAGGATCCCGTCGATGATGCGGATCAGGTTGGCCTGGGACGTGGAGAGCTGGCCGATGTTCCCGCTGCCGACCAGGCCCGTCTCGATGTCGATGTCGATGCCGTCGAAGTTGTACTTCTTCAGGATGGGCACGATCGTCGCCACGAAGCGGTCGGCCACGGCGGAGGAGCTGAGGTCGATCCCGGCCGCCGCGCCGCCGATGGACAGCAGGATCGTCTGGCCGGACGCCTTGGCCGTGCACATCTCGGCGGGCGTGGCCACCTTCACGCCGGCGTCCATGCCGTCCTCCCACAGCGCCGTGCCGTCGGAGCGGATCACCGGGAAGGCCGCGTTGATCACGTTGTAGCCGTGGGCGGGGATGCGGGAGTCGGTGATCGGGGTCCAGCCGAAGGGCGGGTGGACGCCGTTCGCGGCGCCGTCCCAGTTCTCCCAGTACCCCTGGAGCACCTTGCCCGCCGGCCTCGGCTTGAGCGCGCAGGTGTCGGCGGCGGAGGCGGCGGGCGCGGTGGCGATCGCGAGCGGGGCGAGGACGGCCGCGGTGAGCGCGGCGGTGAGGGCGCGCAGGGTACGGCGGAGCACGGGGCCTCCCGGTGGGGGTCGGTGAGCGTGGGCCATGTCGCAAACATGACAGTGCTCGTGGTCCAGACCTCTAGTCAATAGGTCTGGACCAAACCCCGGCCGCGGGTGCGGACCGGGCGGCCCGGCGTACGCGCGCTGCCCGGCCGACCGCGCGCGGCCCCCGCTCAGCCCACCGTCCGCGGCAGCCGCAGGCTCAGCAGCCCCGTCAGCACGATCCCGCCCAACTGCACCAGCAACGTGCTGACCAGCGCGTCCCGCATGCCCAGATGCGGGACTAGGGTCAGGAACAGCGTGCCCAGCGTGGCCACCCCGAGCGCCAGCGCCGACTGCTGCGTGGTGACCATCACCCCGCTGCCGACCCCGGCCCGCGCGGGCGGCACCTCGGACATCACCAGCCGCATGATGTTGGGCAGTTGGAGCGCCTGCCCGGCACCGGCCACCGCCGCGCCCGGCAGCAGGGAGACGACGTCCAGCCGGGGCCAGTCCCGCCACGCGGCCACCACGATCAGCAGCACGCCCACCCCCTGGAGCACGGACCCGGCCGTGACCACCCGGGTGCCGAAGCGGGCGATCAGCCGGGGCCCGGCGAGCGAGACGAGCAGGAACGCCACGGCCATCGGCGCCAGCGCCAGCCCGGCCGGCACCGGTCCGAGCCCGGCACCCTGCTGCAACGCCAGCGCGATCATGAACATGAACCCGCTGAAGCCGATGGAGAACGGCACCATCAGCTCCAGACCGCGCCGCATGGACGGCACCCGGAACAGGCTCGGCGGCACCAGCGGGGTCCGCCCCGACCGGTCCGCCCGCCGCTCCACCACCCAGAACGCGCCCGCCGCGAAGGGGAACGCGATCAGCGACAGCCAGGTCCACAGCGGCCAGCCGGCCGCCCGGCCCTCGGTGAGCGGCGCGAGCAGCGTCAGCAGGGACACCGCGAGCAGCACGGTGCCCGGCCCGTCCACGGGCTCGGGGTGCTGCGACCGGGTCTCCGGCATGCACCGGGCGGCGAGCACGAGCCCCAGCACGACCACCGGCACATTGACGAGGAAGATGGCCCGCCACCCGGTCCCGGCGATGTCGGCGGCGACCAGCACCCCGCCGAGAATCTGCCCGGCGACCATGGACAGACCAGCCGTGGCGCCGTACAGGCTCATGGCCTTGGCCCGGCGCGCGCCGCTCGTGGCGGACTGGATGGTGGCGAGCACCTGCGGCAGCATCGCGGCGGCCGAGGCGCCCTGCGCGACCCGGGCCGCGACCAGGCTCCAGGCGCCGGGCGCGAGCCCGCAGGCCAGCGAGGTGAGCCCGAAGGCGGCCATCCCGGCGAGGAAGAGCCGGCGCCGGCCGAACAGGTCCCCGAGCCGCCCGCCGAGCACGAGCAGCACGGCGTACGCGACCCCGTACCCGGCGACGACCAGCTCCAGCACGGCCTCGCCCGCGGCGAGATCGGTGCCGATGGTCGGCAGGGCGACGTTGACGATGAAGAAGTCGACCAGCGGCAGCGCCGCGGCCAGCAGGACGGTGAACAGCCCGGGCCCGGTGAGCGCGGGCGGCGCCGCCGTCGGCCGGACGGCGGGGGCGGTGACGGTTTCACTCATGCTCCCGAGCCTGGGACCCCGTCCAGGCTGGTACCAGAGTCTCCTCATCCTGGTAGCGGAACTACCCGGAACCACCCGGAGGCGGCGCCGGACTCCGGGCCGGACTCCGGGGCATGCTGGTGGTCGGCGGTCCTTGTCCTGGTACTGGAAGCACCTGGAAACAGGCTGGGCGACCCGGCACCCTGGACCCATGACGACCTCGGTCCAGGAAACCCGGGTGCGGCCCGCCCGGGGAGCGGAGATCCGTCGGCACGAGCTGGCCGCGTTCCTG
This sequence comes from Streptomyces corchorusii, assembly GCF_001514055.1. NCBI lineage: Bacteria > Bacillati > Actinomycetota > Actinomycetes > Kitasatosporales > Streptomycetaceae > Streptomyces > Streptomyces corchorusii. The sequence goes on from NZ_KQ948351.1 coordinate 580,653, forward strand.
CGCAGCAGACGGGAGCGCATCACTCCGGAGGAGGTGGGCCTGCCGCGCGGGGCCCGGCGCCGCACCCCCGGGCTGCGCCGCGAGGAGGTCGCCCACCTCTCCGCGGTCGGCGTCACCTGGTACACCTGGCTCGAACAGGCCCGGGACATCCAGGTCTCCGTCCAGGTCCTCGACGCCCTCGCGCGCGCCCTGCGCCTGGACGCCAGCGAACGCGCCCACCTCTTCCAGCTGGCCGGCGCGACGGACCCCACCCCGGCGGCGAACTGCCCGAGCGTCACCCCCGCCCTGCGCGAGATGCTGGCCAAGCTGGAGCCGATCCCGGCCTGCATCCAGAACAGCCGGTACGACATCCTCGCCTACAACCGCACCTACGGCCTGCTCCTGGGCGACCTGGACGCGGTCCCGCCCGAGGACCGCAACTGCATGCTCCTCGTCCACACCAACGCGGAGTGGCAGGCGGCGGTCGTCCACCTGGAGAAGACCCAGCGCCTGATGGCCGCCCGGCTGCGCGCCGCCCTGGCCGGCCACCTCGGCGAACCCGCCTGGAAGATGCTCCTGAAGCGGCTGGAGGAGTCACCCGCCTTCCGCGAGAACTGGCGGCGCTACGAGGTGGTCGACGCCCGCTCCAAGAGCAAGGAGTTCCTCAACCCCCACGTGGGCCTCCTCAGCCTGGAGCACACCGACCTGTGGCTCGCCCCCGACGTGGGCGCCCGGATGGTGACGTACACGCCGAGGAACGAGGAGACCCGGGAGCGGCTGGAGAAGCTGCACGAGATCGCCTGCGGACGCTGACCCGCCACGGGGCCGCAGCCCTGGCCCGCCGGACCTTCGTGCTAGGCCCGTTCCGCGGTTTCCATGACCTGGCGCACCTCCGGTGACCGCAGGCTCTCGGCCGTGCGTTCGGCGGTGCGGCGGGCCCAGTGGCCGCTGGTCAGCAGGCCCAGGGCCAGGACGGCCAGGCCGCAGGCGGTGAGGATCCACCAGCCGGGGCGGGCCGCCGAGACGAACACCTGCCGGTACGGGGACGAGCCGATGCCGGAGGCCAGGACGGCGCCGACGACCGCGACGCCGAGCGTCTGGCCCAGCTGCCGGCTGGTGGAGGCGACGGCGGCGGCGACACCGGCCTGGGTGCGCGGCATGCCGGAGACGGCCGTGTTGGTGATCGGCGCGTTCACGAAGCCGAAGCCGATGCCGAAGAGGACGTAGCCGAGGAGGAGGGTGGTGTCGGAGGTCTCCGCCTCGAACGCGGCGAACAGGACACCGCTCGCGGTCATCGCCGTGCCCGCCACCAGGAGCGGCAGCCGTGGGCCGCGGCTGCCCACCAGGCGGCCGGACAGCGGGGCGCACAGGAACGTCGGCAGGGCCATCGGGAGCATCCACAGGCCCGCGTGCAGGGCGTCCAGACCGCGCACGTTCTGGAGGTACAGGGTGGACAGGAACAGGAAGCCGCCGAGGGCCGCGAACGCGCTGATCGCGATCACCGTGGCGCCGCTGAACGGGGCCGAGCGGAAGAAGCGCAGGTCGATGAGGGGTTCGTCGCGGCGGGGCTCGTACCACAGCAGGGCCAGCAGCGCGGCCACGGCGACCACGGCGAACGGCGCCACGGGGCCGGCGCCCGACTCCGGTGCCTCGATGATCGCGTACGTCAGCGAGCCGAACAGGGCGATCACCAGCAGCTGGCCCACCGGGTCGGGACGGCGGGCCTTGGGCGCCCGCGACTCCGGGACGAAGCGGAGGGTGAGCAGCAGGGCCGCGAGGCCGACCGGGAGGTTGACCCAGAAGATGGAGCGCCAGCTCACCGACTGCACCAGCAGCCCACCGACCAGCGGACCCGCCGCCATGGAGATGCCGACCACCGCGCCCCACACCCCGATCGCGCGGGCGCGTTCCCGGGCGTCGGTGAAGGTGTTGGTGATGATCGACATGGCGACCGGGTTGAGCATCGAGCCGCCCACCGCCTGGACCATGCGGAACACGATCAGCAGTTCCAGGTTCGGGGCTACGGAGCACAGCGCGGAGCCGGCGGTGAACACCACCAGGCCCGCCATGAAGACGCGTTTGCGGCCGATCCGGTCGGCCGTGGAGCCCGCCAGCATCAGCAGCGAGGCCAGGACCAGTGTGTAGGCGTCGATCGTCCATTGCAGGCCGGAGGTGGTGGCGTGCAGGTCGCGCTGCATCGAGGGCAGGGCCACGTTCAGCGCGGTGTTGTCGAGGCTCACGATCAGCAGGCTCATGCAGCAGATCAGGAGCACGAGCAGGCGTCGGCGAGGGCTCAGCTCTGGCATGCGCCCCATCGTACGCCGAACTCAATAGTGCGTCTAACTAATGAGTCATACATGGTCTCCGGGTGTCGGCCGGCGGCGCCCGCGCACGAGCCGCGCGGCGGGTGAGGGACAATGGGTCCTTGCCCAGTGTTCCCGTGTCCGTCCTGTGCCGTAGATCCGTCCCGGAGTCCTGACGATGACCCACCCGCTCTCCATCGGCCCGCACGCCGTGACACCGCCCGTCGTGCTCGCACCCATGGCGGGAATCACGAACGCGCCCTTCCGCACCCTGTGCAGGGAGTTCAGCGGCGGCAAGGGGCTGTTCGTCAGCGAGATGATCACCACCCGGGCGCTGGTCGAGCGCAACGAGAAGACCATGCAGCTGATCAGGTTCGACCCGAGCGAGCAGCCGCGCTCGATCCAGCTCTACGGCGTCGACCCCGCGACCGTCGGCAAGGCCGTCCGCATGATCGCGGAGGAGGACCTGGCCGACCACATCGACCTGAACTTCGGCTGCCCCGTACCGAAGGTCACGCGCAAGGGCGGCGGCTCGGCCCTGCCCTACAAGCGGAACCTGCTGCGGGCCATCCTGCGCGAGGCGGTCAGCGGGGCCGGTGACCTGCCGGTGACCATGAAGATGCGCAAGGGCATCGACGACGACCACATCACCTACCTCGACGCCGGCCGCATCGCCGTCGAGGAGGGCGTGACGGCCATCGCCCTGCACGGCCGCACCGCCGCGCAGCACTACGGCGGCACCGCCGACTGGGACGCCATCGCGCGGCTGAAGGAGCACGTGCCGGAGATCCCCGTGCTCGGCAACGGAGACATCTGGTCCGCCGAGGACGCGCTGCGGATGGTGCGCGAGACCGGGTGCGACGGGGTGGTCGTGGGGCGCGGGTGCCTGGGGCGGCCCTGGCTGTTCGCGGACCTGGTCGCCGCCTTCGAGGGGCGGGACGACTTCCTGCGGCCCACGCTGCGGGAGGTCGCCGACGTCATGGTGCGGCACGCGACCCTGCTCGGGGAGTGGCTCGGCGACGAGTCCAAGGGCGTCGTCGACTTCCGCAAGCACGTCGCCTGGTACCTGAAGGGGTTCGCGGTCGGGTCCGAGATGCGCAAGCGGCTCGCGATCACGTCGTCCCTCCAGGAGCTGCGGGCGGGGCTGGACGAGCTGGACCTGGACCAGGCGTGGCCGGTCGGCGCGGAGGGGCCGCGGGGGCGTACGTCCGGCAACAACCGGGTGGTGCTGCCGGACGGGTGGCTGAAGGATCCGTACGACTGCTCCGGGATCACCGAGGAAGCGGAGCTCGACACGTCGGGCGGCTGACCGTCCCGGGGCCCCGGTCAGCCCGCGGGGCCGTCAGTTCCTCTTCGGGTGGGGAGTCGAGCCGTAGGCCGTCAGGAAGCGGTCGCGGAAGGAGCTCATCTTCCACACCGGGGCGTCGTGGGCGGGGCGGAGCCCGTCCGTCCAGTTCCAGTCGGCGATCTTGTCCAGCATCCCGGGGTCCTTGGCGACGATCGACACCGGCACGTCCCGGCTGGCGTGGTTGCCGCTGACCCGGGCGATCGGCTGGTGGTCGCCGAGGAAGACCAGCACCGTGTCCTCGGTGCCGTACCGCTCCAGCCACTCGGTCAGCGCGGTCACCGAGTACTGGATCGACTTGCCGTACTCCTCGCGGGACCTGGTGGTGTCGGCGATGACGTCGGCCGGCTTGTTCCCCGCCGCCTGGATGCCCTTGAAGACCGAGCCGTCACCGAGCCGGTCCCAGTCCACCCTCTTCGGGATGGGCGCCCAGGGCTGATGGCTGGACGTCAGGATGAGCAGGGACATCCGCGCCCTGCCGCCGGCCGGCCGCTTGCTGTGCACCCGTTCCTGGTACTGCTGGAGCGCGTACTGGTCGGGCATGGTGGACCAGCTGAACTTCGGCCCCCGGTAGCCGAGCTGGAAGGCGTTGTAGACCTTGTCCAGGCCGTACCACTTCTGCTCCGGCCAGCCCTTCTGCACGCCCGGCATGACCCCCACCGTGTCGAACGCGCCGGTCTTCCTGAACGCCTCCGTCAGGCTGAGGTGGTCGCTGGCCATCACCGTGCGGTAGCGCTGCTGATTGCTGATCCACAGGCCCGACATGGTGGTGGAGTGGCCGAGCCAGCTGCTCCCGCCGTACGTCGCCGAGGTCAGCCAGCCGCTCTTGGCGTGGAAGCCGGCCTCGGCCAGGGCCTTGGTGCGGACGTCGAGCGTCCGGTCCACGCCGGGCGCCATGACCGGGTCCTCGATCGCACTGCGGCCGTAGCTCTCGATGAAGGTGAAGATCACGTCCTTGCCGCGCAGGTCGGGGACGAGCTCGCTGCCCGGCGTGTTCCCGAACGCGTCGACCCGGGCCACCTTCCGGAACGCCGCCTCGTCCTTCAGCGTGTCCGAGACCCGGCGGGCCTGGACCTTCAGCGCGGTCGCGGTGCGGTCCGAGGCGATCGGCACGCCCGCCACCTGGAGCCCGAGCGAGGAACAGGTGATCCAGACGACCCCGGCGACCAGGGTGCCGCGGGTCGCGGTGCCGGGGTGCCGGGCGAGGAGGCCGCTCAGCCGGACCACGGCCAGGGCCAGCAGCACGAAGAGCAGCAGGACGACCACGATCAGCCCGGCCACGGCGGCGAGGGTGGCCGTCCGCCCGAGGGAGTCCTCCAGGTACGACTCCGCGTCCCCGAACAGCCCCCAGTCCAGGACGACGTTGAAGCTGCGGCCGAGGTACTGGTTGAACCCCATGTCCAGCGCGTTGAGCACGGTCACGGCCCCGAGCAGCACCCCGGACACCGCCGCCAGCACCACCCGGGGCCGCCGCGGCAGCGCCAGCAGCACGGCCGCCCCGACGACGGCCTCGGCCGGCAGGCGGAGGAACTTCGCGGGCCCCAGCCGGACGACCGTGTTCGGCATCACCAGCGCGGCGACGACCAGCGCCGCGGCGAGCACGGTGACGGTCACGGACAGGGCCCGCGCCAGCCCGGGATGGCCCTCCCGCCAGTGCCTGCGCCACGCCGTCCATGCGGCCCAGGGACGGCGGGACGTGCGTGCGGCGGGTTCGGTGACCTCTTCGGCCACGTCCTCGGCAGAGGCAGACGGGAGCGCGCTCATGCCCTCCCGTACGGCCCACGCGGAAGCACCGTTCACGAGGGCCGGGCAAACACCTGGTCAACACAGCCGGCAGTGCGACAGCGCCCCCCGGGGAGCGCGGGGAACTCCCTAGGCGCCCCCCACCGCCGTCAGCAGAGCGAGCGGCGCGGCGGCTGACCGGGCCCCCCGCCCGCACGCGTGCGGATACGGCACCGGCGCACCGTGCGGAACCCGCTCGTACCCCGCCAGCACCTCCGGCAACCGGTGCCCGCCCACCGTCGCCGCGTCGATCAGCGCGTGGGCGACCGTACGGGCCTCGTCATGCAGCCCGTAGCGCGCCAGGCCCAGGGCGATCAGCGCGTTGTCATGGGGCCAGACGGACCCCCGGTGACAGGACAGCGGGTGGTACGCGGCCTGGCCGGAGGCCACCGTGCGGACGCCCCAGCCCGAGAAGAAGTCCGGCTCCAGCAGCCGCCGGCCCACCACCTCGCCGTACTCCTTGTCCAGCAGCCCCGACCACAGCAGGTGCCCGGCGTCGGACGCCAGCGCGTCGATCTGCCGGCCCTGCCCGTCCAGCGCCAGCGCCGGGAAGCACTGCTCCCGCATCCAGAAGTCCCGCTGGAAACGGTCGCGGAGGTCGGCCGCCGCCTGTTCCAGCAGCGCGGCGTACGTCTCGTCGCCCCACACCGTCCGCGCCACCCCGGCCGTGCGGCGCAGCGCGTCGTACGCGTAGCCCTGGGCGCCCGCCGCCATCACCGCGCCGGTGGGCCGGGTGCCGTCGGCGCAGCAGATCGCGCCGGGGGAGTCCTTCCAGTTCTGGTTGGCGAGGCCGCCCTCGTCGGCGCGGTAGACGAGATAGCCGCGCGAGGTCAGGCCGCCGTGGTCGAGCATCCAGCCGACGGCGGCCCGCGCGTGCGGCTCCAGGCGCCGGGCCGGCTCCGTGTCCCCCGTCCGCTCGACGTACGCGCCGAGCAGGATCAGGAACAGCGGGGTGGCGTCGACCGAGCCGTAGTAGCGGCCGAACGGCACCTGGCCGAAGTGGGCCAGCTCACCGTGCCGCACCTCGTGCACGATCTTGCCGGGCTGGGCGACCGGGGACCGGCCGGAGCCGGTGGCCTGGGTCGCGGCCAGGGCGAGGAGCGTGGCGGCGGCCGGCCGGGGGTGGTACGGCAGGAGGAACAGCGAGGTGAGGAGCGCGTCGCGGCCGAACAGGGTGAGGAACCAGGGGGCGCCGGCCGCCGGTACGCGCAGGTCCTCGCCGTCCGGTCCGGTGGCCGGGACCTGGAGCGCCGCCAGGTCGGCGAGGCCCCGGGCGCAGGCGGCGGCCAGCTCCGGCCAGCCGGTCGGGAAGGCCACGCCCTCCATGAAGCGGGCTTCCTCCGCGAGGAGGTGTTCCTGTACGGCGGCGGGGTCGCGGGGGACGCGCAGGGCGCGCCTCTCGCCGTGCGGGCGGGCGATCACCCGCAGCAGCAGCTCGGTGGTGCCGTGGGGTGCGAGGTCCAGGCTCCACACCAGGCGGCGGGCGCCGGTGCCGGTCTCCTCCACGGCGTCGGGGGCCGGGTCGGCCGTGATGGTCGTACAGGACCGCCACTCGGCGCGCCGGTAGGTGAACTCGATGCCGTCGGCGAGGACCTCGCGGGAGCGCAGGGCGCCGGGCTTGGCGTAGGTGCGGTGGTCGGAGCGGAGTTCGAACTGGTCGGTGAAGTCGGCGTCGACGGTGAGCGCGAGCCGTAAGGCGGTGGGCACCGGGCGGTTGCTGGTGACCTTCAAGGACTCCACGAACGAGCTGTCCCCGACGGCCTGTTCACGGAAGAGGGTGTACGCCGGGGGCTCCTGCCGGCCGCCGCGCGGGACCAGCACGCAGCGCGTCTCGTCCCCGTCCGTGACCGGGGTGAGCACCTCGGGCACCGCGCCGTCGAGGGTGAGCTGCCAGCGGCTGAGGTGCCGGGCGTCCCGGACGAACAACCCGTCCGGGGAGCTGCCGCCTCGCACCCCGCTGATGTCGCCGCGGTCGCCCACGGCGGCGAAGGTGGCGCCGTGCACGAGCAGATGATGCCGGTCCGTCATCCCCGGTGACCTCCTCTGTCACTCCTGTCGAACGTTCCGGTGTCCGTGGGGGGTACGACTCTTTGTGTGCTCTTGTCCAGATGTTGACGCGCGTGCCGCACGGCCGGCCGGTGGTACAGGTCGAGCGCGAGGGCCGCCGTCCAGCCGAAGCCGGTGGCTCCGCAGGGCGCGCCGGTGTACGGGTCGACGTACTCCGCGAAATCGGTGGCGTCGGCGAGGTCCAGCACCGCCCGGCGCAGGGCCTCGGCCGCCGCCGTCTCGCCGTGCGTGCGCAGGCCGCGCTCCAGCAGCCAGCCCGTGTTGAACCACGCCGGTCCGCGCCAGTAGCGGTGCGGGTCGAAGGCCTCGCCGAGGAGGTCGTAACTGGGCACGAGCCGGGTGCGGTCGCCGACCGAGAAGTGCGGCCCGCGGAGGGTGCGGACGAGGGCGGCGGCGATGTCGCGGGGGAGCCCGGGCAGGATCAACGGCACCAGACCCGAGACGGCGCGCTCGGGAAGGAGACGGGAACCGGGGACCCGCGGCTCGTCCTCGCCACCGGCCCCGGAACCGGAGGCCCCGCGCCCGGAGTCGCTCCTCCCGGAACCGGAGGCCCCGCGCCCGGAGGGGGTGCCCCCGGCCCGCAGGTCGCGGCAGAGGAACATCCCCGCCTCCGCGTCCCACAGCCGCTCCACCAGCGTCGCCGTCAGCCGCTGCGCGCGGGCCCGGCGGGCGGAGCCGGTCGCGCCCAGTTCCTCGGCGATCCGGGCGAGCGCGTACTCCGAGGCGATGAGGAGGGCGTTGAACGCCGGGTCCTCCACGGCGAACTCCCCGCCCCCGTCGGCGTACCCGGCGTCCCGGTAGTCCGCGGCCAGCCGCACGTACCGCCCGTAGTCCAGATCCGTCGGCCGGTCCTCGGCCGCGCCGTGGTCGAGGTCGGCGCGGCGGAAGGAGCGGGCCGGGGCCGGGGTGATCCGGGCCAGCGGGGCGTCCCAGCAGGGGCTGTTGTCCATGCCCTGCTCCCAGGGGTGGACCACGGACACCAGCCCGGCGCCGCCCAGGTCCCGGCGGTGCAGCAGGTACCGGTGCCAGGCGGCCAGCCGTGGGTGGACGCGGGCCAGGAAGCCGCGGGCCCGGGACAGTTCGGGGTCGGCGCGGTGCACCAGCCAGGCCGCCAGCGCGTGCACCGGTGGCTGCACGATGCCGGAGGTCTGTAGCGTGCGCGGGGCGCCCGCCGTGCGCCCGGCGGTGGAGGAGCGCCAGAAGTCGGGGCTCGGGAAGTACGCGTCGAGCGGTACGGAGGGGTTGAACACGATGTGCGGGACGCGACCGTCGCCCCACTGGGCCGCGAGCAGCGTCTCCAGCTCCGTCTGGGCCCGCCGCGGGGAGACGTGCCGCAGTCCGATGGCGATGAACGCCGAGTCCCAGGACCACTGGTGCGGATACAGGTCGCGGGAGGGCACCGTCGACGCGCCGGTCCAGTTCGCCTCCAGCACCCGGGCGGCCCTCGTGTGCAGGGACGTCGTCGTGGCCGGGGTGGTGGCCGTGGCCGGTGGGTCGTATGCCGTCTCGTACGGGGTGGAACGGGCAGTGAGCTGGGCGGTGCGATCCACTCGGGGCTCCCCGAAGACGTCCGGCCGACGCGGTTCTGCCCCGGCCACCGTAGGGTTACGTCTATTTAACACGCAAAACTCAATATGTAATGCAGACTGGAGAAGCACAAGGGGGTGCGCATGACCGGACGTCCGGGGAGGACCGGCAAGAGCGGGAGCCAGGCGGGTGCCGGCGATCTGCTCGAACTGGTGCGCAGCGGGCGGGCCGTGACGCGCGGCGCGCTCCAGCAGGCGACCGGACTGTCCCGGGCCACCGTCGGCCAGCGCCTGGACCGGCTGTTCCGGGCGGGCTGGCTGCGCGAGGGCGCCGGCGGCCCGGTCGGCTCGCCGCTCGGCGGGCGCCCCTCCGTCACCCTGGAGTTCGACGACTCCCACGCGGTGGTCCTCGCTGCCGACCTGGACACCCGGCACGCCCGCGCGGCCGTCCTCACCCTGACCGGCGAGATCCTCGCCGAGCAGGCCGGCACGCTGGTGGTCGAGGACGGCCCCGACGCCGTGCTGGGCGAGCTGGGCCACTGGTTCGCCGGGCTGCTGGCCAAGGCGGGGCGCCGCGCCGGGGAGGTGTGCGGGATCGGGCTGGCGGTGCCGGGCCCGGTGGACAGCGAGACCGGCCGGGTGGTCCAGCCGCCGATCATGCCCGGCTGGGACGGCTACGACATACGGGGCCGGCTCTCCCGAGCCCTCACCGACCGCACCGGGGCCCCCGCGGTCCCGGTCCTGGTCGACAACGACGCCAACCTCATGGCGTACGGCGAACAGCGCACCGGACACCCTGGCTGCACGGCCTTCGTGCTGGTCAAGGTGTCCACCGGCATCGGGGCCGGGGTGGTCGTGGACGGCTCGATCTACCGGGGCGTCGACGGCGGCGCCGGCGACATCGGGCACATCCGGGTCGGCGCCGAGGCGCTGTGCCGGTGCGGCTCGTACGGCTGTCTCGCGGCGGTCGCGAGCGGGGGCGCCGTGGCCCGCCGGCTGGCCGCGTCCGGGGTGCCGGCCGCCTCCGGTTCGGACGTGCGGGACCTGCTGGCCGCCGGGCACCCGGAGGCCGCCGCGCTGGCCCGGGAGGCCGGGCGGCAGGTCGGGGACGTACTGGCGACGGTCGTGACCCTGCTCAATCCGGGCGTGCTGATGATCGCGGGCGATCTGGCCGGAACGCCCTTCCTGACCGGCGTGCGCGAGCTGCTCTACCAGCGGGCGCTGCCCCGCTCCACGGCCCACCTGGACGTCGTCACCTCGCGGCTCGGCGACCGGGCCGGGCTGATCGGCGCCGGCGCGCTGGTGGTCGAGCACCTGTACGCGCCGGACCGGGTGGAGCAGCGGCTGTCGGAGATGGGTGTGTGACAGCGGTGTTTCCAGCGCCGACGGGCGTCCGCGGAGCGGTCCGCATGGTGAAACGGAGCGGTCTGTGGCAGCGTGATTCTCGCCACCCTTGATAAGGGCTGCGCTCAGATGAGCGGATCATGCACGGCTGCACTTCCTCAAGGGGTGGCACTCGGTGCCACCCCTTGATCGTTCATCGATCGAAATCAGTCGTGCCGGGACCCGCTCATCTGAGCGGAAAACTGCACCTGTGGGCACTGCCGTCTTCAAGAAGTGAAAACATACGGCTGGCTTCGCTTGCCAAGCCTTGACTTTCGATCCGCTGGCGGACGAGTGGTTACAGGCGCATGACGCGCAAGTGGACGTACCCAGGCACCTTCGATCTGGGTATGTTCCTGGCCATCAGGGCAGCCACCGTGGCCTCAAGGAGTCGAGACCCGTGTCGGAAAACAAAGAACCCCAGGCAGCGAAGTTCGTTTACGACTTCACCGAGGGCAACAAGGACCTCAAGGACCTGCTCGGCGGCAAGGGTGCCAATCTCGCCGAGATGACCAACCTGGGTCTCCCGGTCCCTCCCGGCTTCACGATCACCACGGAGGCCTGCAAGGTCTACCTGGAGAGCGGCGAGGAGCCCGCGGACCTGCGGGACGAGGTGAGTGCGCACCTCGAAGCCCTCGAAGCGAAGATGGGCAAGAAGCTCGGCCAGACCGACGACCCGCTGCTGGTCTCCGTCCGCTCCGGCGCCAAGTTCTCCATGCCCGGCATGATGGACACGGTCCTGAACATCGGTCTGTCGGACAAGTCGGTGCAGGGCCTGGCGGCCCAGGCCGGCGACGAGCGGTTCGCCTGGGACTCCTACCGCCGCCTCGTCCAGATGTTCGGCAAGACCGTCCTCGGCGTCGACGGCGACCTCTTCGAGGAGGCCCTGGACAAGGCGAAGGCCGCCAAGAAGGTCACGGTCGACACCGACCTGGAGGCCGCGGACCTGAAGAAGCTGGTCACCACCTTCAAGAAGATCGTCAAGAAGGAGGCCGGCCGGGACTTCCCGCAGGACCCGCGCGAGCAGATGGACCTCGCCATCAAGGCGGTCTTCGACTCCTGGAACGGCGACCGCGCCAAGCTGTACCGCCGTCAGGAGCGCATCCCGCACGACCTGGGCACGGCCGTCAACGTCTGCTCGATGGTCTTCGGCAACCTGGGCCCCGACTCCGGCACCGGTGTCGCCTTCACCCGCGACCCCGCCTCCGGCCACCAGGGCGTCTACGGCGACTACCTCCAGAACGCCCAGGGCGAGGACGTGGTCGCGGGCATCCGCAACACCGTGCCGCTCGCCGAGCTGGAGCGGATCGACAAGACGTCGTACGACCAGCTCATGCGGATCATGGAGACCCTGGAGAACCACTACAAGGACCTCTGCGACATCGAGTTCACCATCGAGCGCGGCCGGCTCTGGATGCTCCAGACGCGCGTCGGCAAGCGCACGGCGGGCGCGGCCTTCCGCATCGCCACCCAGCTGGTGGACCAGGGCCTCATCGACGAGACGGAGGCGCTCCAGCGCGTCACCGGCGCCCAGCTCGCCCAGCTGATGTTCCCGCGCTTCGACGAGCAGGCGAAGGTCGAGCAGGTCGCGCGGGGCATCGCGGCCTCGCCGGGCGCGGCGGTCGGCAAGGCGGTCTTCGACTCGTACACGGCGGTGAAGTGGTCCCGCTCGGGCGAGAAGGTGATCCTGGTCCGCCGGGAGACCAACCCCGACGACCTGGACGGCATGATCGCGGCCGAGGGCATCCTCACCTCCCGCGGCGGCAAGACCTCCCACGCGGCCGTGGTCGCCCGCGGCATGGGCAAGACCTGTGTCTGCGGCGCCGAGGAGCTGGAGGTCGACACCAAGCGCCGCCGTATGACGGTCCCCGGCGGACACGTCGTGGAGGAGGGCGACCTGATCTCCATCGACGGCTCGTCCGGCAAGGTCTACCTGGGCGAGGTCCCGGTCGTCCCCTCTCCCGTCGTGGAGTACTTCGAGGGCCGCATGCACCCGGGCGCCGACGACGCCGACGAGCTGGTCGAGGCGGTCCACCGCATGATGGCCTTCGCCGACCGCAAGCGCCGGCTGCGGGTGCGCGCCAACGCGGACAACGCCGAGGACGCGCTGCGGGCGCGCCGCTTCGGCGCCCAGGGCATCGGCCTGTGCCGCACGGAGCACATGTTCCTCGGCGACCGCCGTGAGCTGGTCGAACGCCTCATCCTGGCCGACACGCAGGAGGAGCGCGAGGAGTCCCTGAAGGCCCTGCTGCCCTTGCAGAAGCAGGACTTCGTCGAACTCTTCGAGGCGATGGACGGCCTCCCGGTGACGATCCGTCTGCTGGACCCGCCGCTGCACGAGTTCCTCCCGGACATCACGGAGCTCTCCGTCCGCGTGGCCCTGGCGGAGTCCCGCCAGGAGCCGCACGAGAACGAGCTGCGCCTGCTCCAGGCCGTGCACCGCCTGCACGAGCAGAACCCGATGCTGGGCCTGCGCGGCGTACGCCTGGGCCTGGTCATCCCCGGCCTGTTCACCATGCAGGTCCGCGCGATCGCGGAAGCGGCGGCCGAGCGCAGGACGGCCAAGGGCGACCCGCGCGCCGAGATCATGATCCCGCTGGTCGGTACGGTCCAGGAGCTGGAGATCGTCCGCGAGGAGGCGGACCGGGTCATCGCCGAGGTCGAGGCGGCGACCGGTACGCAGCTGAAGCTGGCGATCGGCACGATGATCGAGCTGCCGCGAGCGGCCCTCACCGCCGGTCAGATCGCGGAGGCGGCGGAGTTCTTCTCCTTCGGCACGAACGACCTGACCCAGACGGTGTGGGGCTTCAGCCGGGACGATGTGGAGGCGTCGTTCTTCACGGCGTACCTGGAGAAGGGCATCTTCGGGGTCAGCCCGTTCGAGACGATCGACAAGGACGGCGTCGGCTCCCTGGTGAAGGCGGCGGCCGAGGCGGGCCGCCGGACCCGTCCCGACCTCAAGCTCGGCGTCTGCGGCGAGCACGGCGGTGACCCGGAGTCGGTCCACTTCTTCCACGAGGCCGGCCTGGACTACGTCTCCTGCTCCCCGTTCCGCATCCCGGTCGCCCGCCTGGAGGCGGGCCGCGCGGCCACCCAGTCGGCGGGCAGCGACCACCGCTGACCCCCCCGGTCCCCGGAGCCGCCGTCGGTCCCCGACCCTCACCGATCGGCGGCGGCCCCGGCGCACGAAAGAGGAGGGGCGGCACCCCAGTGCGGGGGGTGTCGCCCCTCTGTGCGGTGGTGTGCGGCCGGACTGCCCCCACTTTCTGGAACCTCCACATCGGCGACCGGTCCCAGCGGATCGCCACGGAAAGTCACGGTGCGGTGCTGTCCCGCTTCGCCTTCACCTCCGACGGCAGCCTGATGGCCGCCGTGGGCCACAGCCCGGACATCTAGATCTGGGACGTGGACCAGGCCGAGAGGATCGCCGTCCTGCGCACGGGCCACCCTCTCCTGGGCGAGGACGAGGACGCGCTGGAGGCGATGGCGTTCAGCGCGGACGACTCTCTCCTCGCCGTCGGGGGCCGCGACCGGACCGTGCGCCTGTGGGACATGCGTCTGCGTGAGGAGATCGCCCTGCTCGAAGGCTGCGAAGACGACGTGTCGAAGATCAGCTTCAGCCCGGACGGACGTCTCCTGGTGGCGTCCGACGAAAGCGGGACCGCCCGGCTGTGGGACCTCGCGGACCTGCCGGCGTCCGGGCCCGGCCGGCATCGGTGACACACGGCCGCAACTCGTCTTTCGTAATCGGCGGGCATGGTTGATCGTTGGGCCGTGCATCGGCGACGGACGTCAGGGGGCGCGATGACGATCAGGCGTAGGGATCTGCTGACCGCAGGGGTGGCTGCCGGGGTGCTCACGGCCTGTGGGTCCAACACCGGCCGGGGCGGCGGCGGTTCGGGTCCGGAGCTGGCGCAGTGGTACCACCAGTACGGTGAGCCCGGCACCGAGCGGGCCGTGCGGCGGTACGCCGCCGGCTTCAAGAAGGCGCGCGTCTCGGTGCAGTGGCGGCCGGGGAACTACGACCAGCAGACCGCCGCCGCGCTGCTCACCGACTCCGGGCCCGATGTCTTCGAGGTCAACGGGCCCACCCTCGACCAGATCCGGGGCGGGCAGGTGCTCGACCTCACCGAGCTGGTGGCGGAGGTGAAGGACGACTTCAATCCGGCCGTGCTCACGCCGAAGACCCACGACGGCAGGGTGTACGCCATTCCGCAGGTCATCGACATGCAGATGCTCTACTACCGCAAGAGCCTGCTGGAGGACGCCGGTGTCGAGCCGCCCACCACCCTCGACGCCCTGGTGGACGCCGCGCACCGGCTCACCAGCGGCAAGGTGAAGGGGCTCTTCCTCGGGAACGACGGGGGAGCGGGCGTGCTCGGGGGCACCCCCCTCTACGCGGCCGGATTCCGGTTCGTCGGCGACGACGGCAAGGTCGGCTTCGACGATCCCGCCGCCGCCCGCACCCTCGGCAAGCTGCACCGGCTGTACGCCGACAAGTCCCTCCTCCTGGGCGCGCCCAGCGACTGGTCGGACCCGTCCGCCTTCGTACAGGGGCTGACCGCGATGCAGTGGACCGGGCTGTGGGCGCTGCCGCGGGTCCGCGAGGAACTCGGTGACGATTTCGGGGTGCTGCCCTTCCCGCGGGACGGGAGCCAGGGGCGGCCTTCCGTGCCCGTCGGGGCGTACGGCGCCGCCGTCAGCGCCCGCAGCCGGCACAAGGAGCTGGCCGAACAGTACGTGAAGTGGCTCTGGGTCGAACGCACCGACTACCAGGAGGACTTCGCGCTCTCCTACGGGTTCCACATCCCCGCCCGGATCTCCCTCGCCGAGAAGGCCACCGCGCTCAGGGACGGTCCCGCCGCCGACGCCGTCCGCTTCACCACCGACCACGGCTACGCCCAGCCGCTGCTGTGGACCCCGGCGAGCCAGACCGCCTACCAGGACGCGCTCAGCCGGATCATCAAGGACGGGGCCGGTCCGGAGCGGGAACTGCGGGCCGTCGTACGGAAGGTGTCGGCCGAACTCGACCGTGTGAAGAAGACGT
Organism: Streptomyces corchorusii; assembly: GCF_001514055.1. Taxonomy (NCBI): domain Bacteria; kingdom Bacillati; phylum Actinomycetota; class Actinomycetes; order Kitasatosporales; family Streptomycetaceae; genus Streptomyces; species Streptomyces corchorusii. The sequence continues at coordinate 596,085 of NZ_KQ948351.1, forward strand.
CGTGAGGCGGCGCGGGGCGCTGTGGTTCTGGGTGTTCGTGGGGCCGTTCGCGCTCGGGCTCGCGCTGTTCACGTACGTCCCGCTGCTGTGGAGCGTGACGCTGAGCTTCTTCGACGCGCACAACACGGTCACGCCCACGCGCTTCGTGGGGCTGGACAACTACACGGCCATGCTGCGGGACCGGGCGTTCGTGGACAGCCTGAAGACGTTCCTCGTCTTCACGGCCTTCATCGTGCCCGTCACCTACGTCTTCTCCCTCTCCCTCGCCCTGATGGTCAACCGCCTCAGGACCGCCCGGGCCTTCTTCCGGTCCGTGTTCTTCCTGCCGGCCGCGTGCAGTTATGTCGTGGCCGCGCTCATCTGGAAAATGTCGCTCTTCAGCGGGGTCCGGTTCGGGCTGGCCAACAGCGTGCTGGGGTGGTTCGGCGGCGACCCCGTCGCCTGGCTTTCCACCACCGATCCGCCCTGGTACTGGCTGGTCATCGTCACTGTACGGCTGTGGCTCCAGGCCGGGTTCTACATGATCCTGTTCCTCGCCGGGCTCCAGCGGATCGACCCGGCGCTGTACGAGGCGGCGGCCGTGGACGGGGCCCGGCCCGGCTGGACGGTGCTGCGGCACATCACGCTGCCCCAGCTGAGGGCCACCTCGGTCGCGGTGGTGCTGCTGCTCGTCATCAACGCCTTCCAGGCCTTCGACGAGTTCTACAACCTGCTGTCCGACGCCCGGGGCTATCCGCCCTACGCCCGGCCGCCGCTGGTCTACCTCTATTACACCGCGCTCGGGCAGGGGCAGAACCTCGGGCTCGGCAGCGCGGGCGCGGTGATCCTCGCGCTGGTCATCGCCGTCGTCACGCTGGGACAGGCGCGCTGGCTGCGGCTGGGGAGGACGGACGCCGATGGATGACGCCCTGGTGCGGGCCGGGCGGGCGCTGCGGCTGGTGCTGCTGATCGCGCTCGCCCTGCTCTTCCTGATCCCCTTCTACCTGCTCGTGCGCAACGGGCTGGCCGGCGAGGAGGACATCACCTCCCCCGAGTGGACCTTCTTCCCCCGCCAGGTGCGCTGGGGGAACGTCGGCGAGCTGTTCGCCGACCCGTCCGTGCCCTTCGCCCGGTCCCTGCTCAACTCCGCGCTGATCGCGGTCGCCACCACCCTCGGCACCCTGCTCCTCGCCTCCCTCGCCGGCTACGGCCTCGCCCGCATCCCCTACCGCCACGCGAACAAGGTCTTCTACGCCGTCCTGGGCACCCTGCTGGTCCCGGCGGCCGTCACCTTCGTGCCCAGCTTCGTGCTGGTGTCGTCCCTCGGCTGGATCTCCACCCTGCGCGGGCTGATCGTCCCGACGCTGTTCCCGGCCTTCGCCTGCTTCGTCTTCCGGCAGTACTTCCTCGGTTTCCCCCGTGAGCTGGAGGACGCGGCGCAGGTGGACGGGCTCGGGTACTGGCGGACGTACTGGCTCGTCGTCGTACCCAACGCCCGTCCGGTGTTCGCGGCCGTCGGGACCATCGTGTTCCTCGGCGCGTGGAACTCCTTCCTGTGGCCGCTGGTGATCGGGCAGGACCAGAGCGCCTGGACGGTGCAGGTGGCCCTGTCCTCGTTCACCACCGCCCAGGTCGTGCGGCTGCACGAGCTGTTCGTCGCGGCGGCCGTGTCGATCCTGCCGCTGCTCCTGGTGTTCCTGTGCTTCCAGCGCTGGATCGTGGCCGGGGTGGAGCGCTCCGGGATCGACTGACGGCAGCCAGGGCTCAGGCCGTGGCGCCGCCGTCGACCACCAGGTCGGTGCCGACCACCGAGGCCGCGTCGTCCGAGGCCAGGTACAGCACGGCGGCGGCCACCTCGGCGACGGTGGAGACCCGGCCGAGCGGCACCTCGGTGCGCATGCGCGCCTCCCGGCCGGCCTCGGTCTCCCCGTCCCGGAACGACATGTCCGTGGCGGTGGGGCCGGGGCTGACGGCGTTGATGCGCACGCCGTCGGCGATGTGGTCCAGGGCGGCGGCGCGGGTGAGGACGGAGACGGCCGCCTTGCTGACGGCGTAGCCGGCGGTGCCGGGCAGCCGGCTGTGCACGCCGATCCGGGAGGCGATGTTCACGATGGCACCGCCGCTCGGCTGGGTGCGCATCCGCGCGATCTCGGCCTGGAGGGCGAGGAGGACACCGGTGACGTTGATGTCGAGCATCCGGCGCCACTCCTCCTCGGGCAGGTCGCCCACGGACCGCCCCCGGCCCTGGAGCACCCCGGCGTTGTTCACGGCCACGTCCAGCGAGCCGAACCGGTCCACGGCGGCGTCCACCAGGGCCCGCAGGTCGTCGGCGCGGGAGACGTCGGCGGTGACGGCGAGCCCCTTGCCGCCCTCGGCCTCGATCAGCGCCAGGGTCTCGTCCAGCGGGTCCCGGCGCCGGCCGGCGACGACGACCCGGGCGCCCTCCCGGGCCAGGGCGAGGGCCACCCCGCGGCCGATGCCGGAGCCGGCGCCGGTGACGAGGGCGGTCCGGCCGGTGAAGCGGTGCGTCATGGTGAGGTTCCCTTTTCTTGACCGATTGGTTCAGTATGGAGGGCGAGAAAAACGCGCCTCCCCACGGAAGCGCGTTCTGCGTCGTCCTGTTCAGGCGTCCAGCAGGGCCAGGGCCTGCTCCGCCGCGTCCCGGACCCTGGCCGGGTCCGCCGAGGCCTTGCCGACCACCCGCAGGCCCTGGAGCAGGACCAGCAGCATGCGCGCGAGGGCCAGCGGGTCGCGGTCCGCGGCCAGTTCGCCCTGCGCCCGGGCGCGCACGAGGGCGGAGTGCAGCAGGGTCTCGACGGTGTCCCAGCTGCGCTCCACCCGGCGGGCGGCCTCGCGGTCGTGCGGGGCCAGTTCGACCGCCGTGTTGGTGACCAGGCAGCCCTGCTCCCGGGTCGCCTCGGCGGTGGCCTCGGCGGCGAACCGCCGGACCAGCCCGCGCACGGCCGGCAGCACCGGGCCGGGCCGGGACAGCTCGCGCGTCAGCACCGGGTCCTGCGTCCGCCCGTACCGGTCCAGGGCCCGCAGGTACAGCTCGTGCTTGCTGCCGAAGGTGGCGTACAGGCTGGCCCTGCCGATGCCCAGGTGCCCGACCAGGTCGGCCATCGACGTCGCCTCGTAGCCGCGCCGCCAGAACAGCTCCAGGGCCGACTGGAGCGCTGCGTCGGGGTCGAATTCCTTGGTCCTGGCCATGCGGGCAGCGTAGGTTCATCTGAACCGTTCGGTCAAGAATCGGCGTCGGTCACCGGACGCCCCGCGCGCGGTCCGGCCCCCGGTGGCAGCATGGAAGGCCATGCGTGCCGCGTACATCCAGGAACTGGGTCCCCCGGACGTCATCCGGTACGGCGAGCTGCCCGCGCCCCGCCCCGGTCCGACCGACGTCCTGGTGGACGTGCTCGCCACCGCCGTGGACCCGGTAGACGCCTACGTCCGGTCGGGGGTCTTCCGCACGGCCGTGGACTTCCCGTTCGTCATCGGCCGTGACCTGGTGGGGACGGTCGCGCGGGCGGGACCCGGCGTGACCGGCTTCCGGGCCGGGGACCGCGTGTGGTGCGACAGCCTCGGGCACGAGGGGCGGCAGGGCGCGGCGGCCGAGCAGGCGGTGGTGGCGGCCGACCGGCTCTACCCCTTGCCCGACGGCGTCGACCCGGACCTCGCCGTGGCCGCGCTCCACCCGGCCGCCACCGCGTACCTCGCCCTGTTCGTCCACGGCCGGCTCCGCCTCGGCGAGACCGTGCTGGTCGCGGGCGCCGCGGGCAACGTCGGCAGCGCCCTGGTGGCGTTCGCCGCGCGGGCCGGGGCCCGGGTCCTCGCCACGGCCGCCGCTCGGGACGCCGGGTACTGCGCCGAGTCGGGCGCGGCCGAGGTGTTCGACTACCGCGACCCGGAGCTGACCGGGAGGATCCGCCGGGCGGCGCCGGCCGGTGTCGACGTGTATCTGGACACGGCGGGCGTGAACGACCTGGAGACCTCGGTCGCCCTGCTCGCCCGCCGGGGCCGGGTGGTGCTGTTCGCCGGTGCCGGGACCCGGCCCGTGCTGCCCGCCGGACCGCTGTACATGAACGGCGGCTCCGTCGTGGGCTTCGTCATCTCGCACGCGACGACCGTCGAACTCGCCGCCGCCGCGACCGCCGTCAACGACCTGCTGGCGCAGGGCCTGCTGCGCCCCCGGAGCGTGGAGGTGCTCCCGCTGGGCGCCGCCGCCGAGGCGCACGCGCGGATGGAGAACGGGGAGCTGCGGGGCCGCCGGGTCGTGCTGCGCACGGACCTGAGCTGACCCGGCCCGCGGCCCGGTCCGTGCGCCCCGCCGTCCCCCGCCACCGCTACAGCGCCCGCACCTCGTACGCGGCCACCCGCACCGACGCGTCGTCCAGGCACTCCCCGGTGACCAGGTCGAAGCGCTGCTTCAGCAGCGGGGACGCCACGAACGGGCGGCCCTGGTGGGTGCCGGTCAGGCCGCGGGAGAGGACGGCCGCGCCGGTGAAGGGGTCGCGGTTGTCGACGGCGTACAGCCGGTCCGCGCGGTCGCGGAAGAGGGCCACCTGGCGGCCGTCCGGCAGCAGGGCCGCCACTCCGCGGCCCGGGAGCAGCAGGCTCAGGTCGCAGACCGTGAACCAGCCGTCCGCCAGCTGGAGCTGGACCTTCAGGTCGGTCGTCTCAACTGCCAGGGTCATCGCTGGGCGCTTCCTTCCAGGACGTCGTCGGCGGGCCGCAGGCCGATGTTCAGCAGCGGCAGGTCGGGCTTGATCTGGTCGCGCTCGGGGACGAAGGAGACGACCGGGTCCGGGGTGTCCGGGGCGTTCACGAAGGACACGAACCGGGCCAGCTTCTCGGGGTCGTTGACGGTCTCCGCCCACTCGTCGCGGTAGTGCGCCACGTGCGCCCGCATCAGCTTCTCCAGCTCGTCGCAGATGCCGAGCGAGTCGTGCACCACCACGTCCCGTACGTGCTCCAGGCCCCCCGGGATGCGCTCCAGCCAGGTGCTGGTGCGCTCCAGACGGTCGGCCGTACGGATGTAGAACATGAGGAACCGGTCGATCAGCCGGACCAGTTCGGCGTCGGACAGGTCCTGGGCCAGCAGGTCGGCGTGGCGCGGGGTGGCGCCGCCGTTGCCGCCGACGTACAGGTTCCAGCCGTTGGACGTGGCGATCACCCCGAAGTCCTTGGACTGGGCCTCCGCGCACTCGCGGGCGCACCCGGACACCGCCGACTTCAGCTTGTGCGGGGACCTCAGGCCCCGGTAGCGCAGCTCCAGGTCGATCGCCATCCGGACCGAGTCCTGCACGCCGTAGCGGCACCAGGTGGAGCCCACGCAGGACTTCACCGTGCGCAGCGACTTGCCGTAGGCGTGGCCGGACTCGAAGCCGGCGTCCACCAGCCGGGCCCAGATCAGCGGGAGCTGTTCGACGCGGGCGCCGAACATGTCGATCCGCTGACCGCCGGTGATCTTCGTGTAGAGGCCGAAGTCCCGGGCGATCTCGCCGATCACGATCAGCTTCTCGGGCGCGATCTCCCCGCCGGGGATGCGCGGCACCACCGAGTACGAGCCGTTCTTCTGGAGGTTGGCGAGGAAGTGGTCGTTGGTGTCCTGGAGCGCGGCCTGCTCGCCCTCCAGGACGTAGCCGCTCGCGCCGATCACCGGGGCGAGGGAGGCGATGATCGAGCCGACGGCCGGCTTGCACACCTCGCAGCCGTCCCCGCCCCGGGCCCCCTCGCGGCCGTGGCGGTCCAGCAGTTCCCGGTACGACGTGATGCGCAGGGCCAGGACGATCTCGTACAGCTCCTCGCGGGTCTGGGAGAAGCAGCCGCACAGGCCCTTGTCGACCTCGACGCCGGACGCCTCCAGCTCGGCGTCGACCAGCTGGCCCAGCACCTTCACGCAACTGCCGCAGCCGGTACCGGCCCTGGTGCACTTCTTGACCTCGGGCACGGTGGTGCACCGGTGCTCGGTGACCGCCCCGCGGATCGTGCCCTTGCTGACGTTGTGGCAGGAGCAGACGACCGCCTCGTCCGGCAGCGCGGACGGGCCGAGCTGAGCCCCCGAGCCCGCTGCGGCGGGCAGGACGAGCGACTCGGGGGAGACGGGCGGCACCGCGCCGGTGAGCGCGCGCAGGGTGCCGTACGCCTCCGCGTCGCCGACCAGGATGCCGCCGAGCAGCGTGCCGTCCGCGCCGATGACTAGCTTCTTGTACAGGCCCGCGCGGGAGTCGGAGTAGACGACGTCCAGGCAGTTCTCGGTGGTGCCGTGCGCGTCGCCGAAGGAGGCCACGTCCACACCGAGCAGCTTGAGCTTGGTGGACAGGTCGGCGCCGGTGAAGGAGGCCTCGTCGGCCGCGATGGTCGCGGCGGCCGTCTCCGCCTGCTCGTAGCCGGGTGCGACCAGGCCGTAGACCCGGCCGTCGGCGGCCAGCGCGCACTCGCCGATCGCGAACACGTGCGGGTCGCAGACGGTCCGGCACTGCTCGTCCACCGCGATGCCGCCGCGCTCGCCGACGGTGAGACCCGCGTCGCGGGCCAGCTGGTCGCGGGGGCGGACGCCGGCGCTGAACACCACCATGTCGGTGCTGAGTTCGGAGCCGTCGGACAGCTTCATGCCGGTGACGGCACCGGAGTCGTCCGTCACGATCTCCTGGGTGCCCACACCGGTGTGGACGGTCAGGCCCATGTCCCGGATGGTCCGCAGCAGGGCCGCGCCACCGCCGTCGTCCACCTGCACCGGCATCAGGCGCGGCGCGAACTCCACGATGTGCGCGTCGAGTCCGAGCCCCTTGAGCGCGCCGGCGGCCTCCAGGCCGAGCAGACCGCCGCCGACCACGGCACCCGTCGTCGCCCGGGTCCTCGCGTACTCCTCGATCGCCAGCAGGTCCTCGATGGTGCGGTACACGAAGCAGCCCGTGGCGTCCTTGTTCGGCACCGGCGGCACGAACGGGTAGGAGCCGGTGGCCAGGACCAGGACGTCGTAGTCCACGACCAGACCCGAGCGGGCGGTCACGGTGCGCGCCTCGCGGTCGATCGCCTCCGCCGGGTCGCCGAGGCGCAGCTCGATGCCGTGGTCCTCGATGAACCCCATGTCGGTCAGGGAGAGGTCCTCGGGCGTCCTGCCGGAGAAGTACGAGGTGAGCTGGACGCGGTCGTACGCCGGGCGCGGTTCCTCGCACAGCACGACCACGCGGTGCGTGGCGGTCAGGCCGCGCTCGGCGAGCGCTTCGAGGAAGCGCTGGCCGACCATGCCGTGGCCGACGAGCACGATCGTGGGGGTGGCCCCCGGGGTGGCGGTCATTCAGGAGCCTCCATCGTTGGTGAGCAGGTGGAGCAGGGGGCCGTCGTCGGGGAGCGGCTCCGCTGTCTCCCAGGCGCGGGCGAGCGCGCCGACGGTGCCGAGTTCGCCGACGAGGACCCCGCCGACCAGGCGGTCGTCGCGGACGACGACCTTGCGGTAGGTGCCGCGGGTGGCGTCGGCGATCCGCACGACGTCGTCGCCCGGGCGCGGCTCGGTCTCGCCGAACGCGGCGAGGTCGAAGGGGGAGTCGGGGCCGGTGAGGGTCAGCCGGGTGAGCGAGCGGGTGCCGGTGTAGCGGGCACGGGCGTCGCCCGCCAGCAGCCCGGCGAGCGCGTCGGCCTGTTCCAGGGCCGGGGCGGCCAGGCCGTAGACCGTGCCGTCGTGCTGGGCGCAGTCGCCGATGGCGTGGATGCGCGGGTCGGAGGTGCGCAGCTCGTCGTCGACGAGGACGCCCTTGCGGACGGCGAGGCCCGCCTGCTCGGCGAGACCCGTGCGGGGCCGTACCCCGCAGGCGAGGACCACGAGGTCGGCGTCGAGCGCGTACCCGTCCGCCAGCTCCACCGAGCGGACCGCGCCGGCCACGCAGCGAACGTCCCGCACCCGGCACTCGGTGTGCACCTCGACGCCCAGCTCGGTCAGGTGCCGCAGCACCAGCCGGGAGGCGTCCGGGTCGAGCTGGCGTTCCATGAGCCGCTCGGCCTGCTGCGCGAGCACCACCTGGGCGCCGCGCACGGCGAGCGCGCGGGCCGCGGAGACGCCGAGCAGTCCGCCGCCGATGACGACCGCCCGCACCCCGGGCCGCACGGCCTTGGCGAGGCCCAGGCAGTCGTCCATGGTGCGGAACGCGTGGACGCCCTCGGGGAGCTGGTGACCGGGGGAGAACAGGCCGCGCAGCGGCGGCAGCACCGGGTTGGAGCCGGTGGCCAGCACCAGCGCGTCGTATCCGATCGACGTGCCGTCGGCGCAGGCGAGGGTCCGGGCGGCCCGGTCGATGCCGGTGACCCGGGTGCGCAGCAGGCCGGCGGGCGGCGGGAGGGCGATCACCTCCGGGGCGTACCGGCCGGCCAGGACCTCGGCCAGCAGCACCCGGTTGTACGGCGCGTGCTCCTCCTCGCCGACGAGCAGCGCGGGCGTGCCCAGCTCGCCGAGCCGCCGGGCGAGCCGTACGCCCGCGAGGCCGGCGCCGATCACCACCACACGCGTATTCGAGGTCATGTCCCGAGCGTGCGGCCCCGACGTTACCCGGTGGCATCACGTCTGTTTCCCGGGAGGAACGCTGCCCTCAGCGGGGCGGCCCCCCGGATGTGAGGGCCCGCGGGACCGGGGGAGCGGCACCGTGGGCCCGCGGTCCGGCGGTCGCGGAAGCGGTGGTCAGCGGGTGCGCAGCAGGTCCACCAGGCCGGTGGTGTCCTCGGTGGCGTGGCCCGCTGCCAGGCGCTCGCGCATCAGGTGCAGGAACGGGGTGAGCAGTTCGGCGCTCACGCCCTGTTCCTCGGCCGTGCGCAGCAGCGTCTCACTGCCGGCGACCTGCATCGCCAGGTTGGAGACGACTCCGGTGGTGTAGTCGCCGGACGCCAGCCGTCCGGCCGTCTGCTCCGCCGTCGCGGCCATCGCGTGCAGCCAGGGCACGAGCAGCGCGGCGAAGTCCCGGGGCGCCACGTCCGTCCCGCGCAGCAGCGCGAACGCGTGGCTGATCCCCGCGAACATGCCGTACATCCCGCTCAGCAGCGCCACGTCGTGCAGCGCGGCGAGACCGGAGTCGGCGCCGACGTACTCGGTGCCGGCCGGGACGGCGAGGGCGGCCCGGTGCTCCTCGAACAGCTCCGGGTGGCCGCTGTAGAGCACGAAGGCGCCGGGCGCGCCGATCATCGGCGGTACGGCCATGATCCCGCCGTCCAGGAACCGGGCGCCCCGCTTCTCCGCCCAGGCGGCGCGTCGGCGGGCGTCGGCGGGGGTGCCGGTGGTGAGGTTCACCAGGTCCCGGCCGGCCAGCTCGGCGGAGTCCAGGGCGGCGCCCACCGAGGCGTCGTCCAGCAGACAGGCCACGACGAGCCGGTTCGCGGCCACCGCCTCCGCCGCACTGCCCGCCGCCACCGCGCCCTCGGCGGTCAGCGCGGCCGTCCGCCCGGGCGTGCGGTTCCACACGGTCAGCGGATGCCCGGCGGCGAGCCAGGCCCGCCCGAGCGCGGTGCCCATCGCACCGGTGCCGAGCAGGGTCACAGGGGTGGGGGGCGCGGAGGAAAGGGAGGTGTCGGTCATGGCGACTAGGCTCACCCGGAGGAACCGCCGCGCAGAAGTACGTACTTCCAAGTGGGTGGTTACCGGCGGGAAAGCGTGCGGGTCGAAGGGGGAACAGCATGCCGGTGGGACGGCGGCCGGGGGCGTACGTGTGCGGGACGGACGCGGCGATGGACATCATCGACGGCAAGTGGAAGGTGTCGATCCTGTGGGTGCTGGGCGAGTGCGGCACATGCCGTTTCGGTGAGCTGCGCCGGCAGCTGCCGGGTGTCACGGAGAAGGTGCTCGCCGCGCAGCTGCGCGAGCTGGAGGCCGACGGTGTCGTGCACCGCGAGGAGTACGACGAGGTGCCGCCCCGCGTGGAGTACGCGCTGACCGACAGCGGTGTCCAGCTGAACGAGGCGCTGGAGCCGCTCGGCAGCTGGGGCAGGAGACACGTCCTGGGCGGGGCACCGGCGGCGCACTGAGCCGTCCGGGGCCGAAGCCCTCAGCGGCTGCCCGTCAGATGGGCGAACACCACCACGTTGCCCTGGTAGCCGGTGGTCCTGGAGTAGCCCCCGCCGCAGGTGATGACGCGGAGTTCGGGGCGCGGCGCCGCGCCGTACACCTTGTCGTCGGGGAAGTCGCGGGCCGAGTACACCTCCACCGCGTCCACGGTGAACACGGCCACGGTGCCGTCCCGGCGGTCCACCTCGATGCGGGCGCCCCGCTTGAGCGCGCCGAGGTCGTAGAAGACGGCGGGGCCCTCGGTGTTGTCGACATGGCCGGCGACGATCGCGGTGCCCGTCTCGCCGGGCGTGGTGCCGGCCTCGTACCAGCCGGCCAGGTTCTTCTCCTTGGCGGGCGGCGCGTCCAGGCTGCCGGAGCGGGTGAGGGCCAGGCCCGTGAGGGGCGCGTCCACCCGGATCGCGGGGATGCGGATGCGCAGCGGCGGGGACGGCGCGAGGCCGGGCGCCGCGACCCGCGCACCGCCCGGTTCGGGGCGGCCCTCGGCGGCGGACGGCTGCGGCGGGGCGTGCGGGCCGGTGCCGCCGCCCAGCAGCCACACGCCCGAGCCGAGGGCCACCACGGTGACGGCGGCTATGGCGGTGTCGCCGAGCCGGGCGGCCCTGGCGCTGTGAGCGGTCCTGCGCTTCCCGGCGGCCTTGCGCATGCCAATCCCCTCTCCCGGGGGCGGACCCCCCAAGGCCCCTTCCCCCTCCGGGCCGCGAGGGGCGTCGGACCCGGAGGGGGCGGGGTGTGCGGTACCGGCGGACGGACAGCGGAGGGTGTCCGTCAGATCCCGTCGCCTCTCGCCCGGCGATGCAGGAGCCAGGTACCGCCCGCGGCGGCGACGGCCAGTGCCGCCACGCCCGCCGCGGTCTGTACGGGGTCGGGGCCGAGTCCGCCGCCGACCCCCGTCTTCACGCTTCCCCGCGGCAGCACCTGCTGGTGCACCGCGCTCAACGCCACCACCAGGTCGCCCGCCACCTGCCGGTCGCCCTCGGCGCACCGGGCGACGATCTCGTACGTCCCCGGCTGCGCGCCCGGCGGCACCCGGAACTGTCCGATCGCCTCGCCCTCGTGCGCGGTGGGCGCCAGCATGAACGTTCCGGCACCGAGCGCGCCCGCGTCCCCGGTCGCGGCCCCCGCGTCCCCGCACGCGGCCGTGTTCACCGTGACCTGGCCACCGGGTGCCACCGTCGCCGGGTACAGGTCCAGACGGCCGGTTCCGGCCGCGTGGGCGGGTGCCGCGGCGGTCACGGCGAGCGCGGTACCGGCCAGCAGACGGGCAGTGCGTCGCATGGTGCTCCCCAGGGCTTGTCCGACTCGTCCAGGGGTGCGCCCCTGCCCTACCGAGGTAAGTCGCAGTCGCGGGGATCCGCTTCCCGAGGCGGCGCCGGGAATGCGGTGAACGGGTGGCGCGCAAGGCCCCCCACACGGCCTAGCCGGAGAGTGTTTTGGCAGGTCAGGGCCGTGTGAGGGGCGGGGTGCGAAGAGCACACGATTGGCCCCCACCCGCCGGCCGCACCCCGTCGCCGACGGCCGGGACCGTCGGCGGCGCGGGCGGCGGGCCGGACAGGCGGCGCCGGTTCAGTTGACGTTGACCGCGCTCCAGGCGGCGGCCACCGCGTTGTACTCGGTGCTGCCCGCGCCGTAGAGGTCCTTGGCCGCGTTGAGGGTGGCCGTGCGGGCGCCCGCGTAGTTCGTCGAGGAGGTCATGTAGACCGTCAGCGCCCGGTACCAGATCTTGCCGACCTTGTCCCGGCCGATGCCGGTGACCGTCGAGCCGTTGTACGTCGGCGAGTCGTAGGCGACGCCGTTGACGGTCTTGGCGCCGCTGCCCTCGGCGAGCAGGTAGGCGAAGTGGTTGGCGACGCCCGAGGAGTAGTGGACGTCCAGGTTCCCGACCGACGAACTCCAGTAGTCGGCCGAACTCCCGTCCTTGGACGGCTTGTCCATGAAGCGCAGGGCCGCCTTGCCGAAGCCGGGCTTCACGATCTTCTCGCCGATGAGGTAGTCACCGGTGTCGGAGGAGTTGTTCGCGTACCACTCCACCATCGTGCCGAGGATGTCGGAGGTGGCCTCGTTCAGCCCGCCCGACTCGCCCGAGTAGGTCAGCGCGGCGGTCTTGGACGTCACGCCGTGGGTCATCTCGTGCCCGGCGACGTCGAGGGCGACCAGCGGCCCGAAGGTGGTGCCGTCACCGTCGCCGTACGTCATGCAGAAGCAACTGTCGTCCCAGAAGGCGTTGTTGTAGTTGCTGCCGTAGTGGACGCGGTTGTACGAGCCCTTGCCGTCGCCCGCGATGCCGTTGCGGCCGTGGATGTTCTTGTAGTAGTCCCAGGTCTCGTTGGTGCCGTACTGGGCGTCGACGGCGGCCGAGGCGCGGTCCGCGGTGGTGCCCGAGCCCCAGTGGTTGTCGGCGTCCGTGAACAGGGTCGCGGGGGCCCGGCTGAAGCAGATGCCGAAGATGCACAGGTCGGTCTTGCCCTCGGCGTCACCGGTGTAGGTGTTGCCCCGCGTCGGGTCCTTGAGCTGGTACGACGTCCCCGACTGGGTCGTCTCCAGCGCGACCGTGCCGCTGTAGAGGGCCGCGCCGTCGCCGGTGGCCGTCTCGATGCTGTCCCAGGCGTCGATCTGCGCGCCGGTGCGCGCGTCGGTCAGCACGGTCCGGGCGACGGGGTTGCCGAGCGAGTCCAGGCCGACCGCGTCGGTGCGCCAGGCCAGCTTCGGGCTGCCGTGCAGGGCGTCGACCACCAGCACCGGCTTGGCCTTGGCCTGCTTCAGCGCCGTGCCGCGGTGGGCCGCGCGCAGGGCGCTCACCGCGAGGCCGGCTGCCTTGGGGCCGGAGACCCGCGGGGTGACGGAGGGCACGGAGACCGCCTGCCGGGTGGCCCGGTCGGCGCCGCGGTAGGCGCCGTCGGGGGCGAGGTGGACGACGAAGTCGCCGCCCAGGACCGGGAGCTGACGGTAGGTGCGGTCGTAGCGGACGTGCTGGGTGCCGTCCTTGTCCACGACCACGTCCCGGACGCTGGTGTCCTGCGGAGCGGTGAGGCCCAGGGTCGTCGCGTGGGCCAGGAGGGCCGACGCCGCGTTCTCGATCGCGGTGGCCCGGGTGGGTCTGGCGTCGGCGTGGGCGGCGGGGGAGAGGGTGACGGCCAGCAGGGTCGCGGTGGTCAGGGCGACACCGGCGGTGGCTGTGCGGCGGGTTCCTCGGACGTGCTGCCGTATCCGGCTCATCTGTCTCCTCGGGGAGGCGCCAGGCTGGGAGTGGGGATGGCGCTGACGTGTCACCGAGATTTAAGAGGGCATGACATGTCATGTCCATAGCGCGTTCATGGATCTTCGGGGAGATGTGTGGGGAGCCGGCGAGGGTCCAGAATCGTTTCCGTGATCGCCGAGGACCCCCGCCCCCTGCCCTTCTTCGTCTACGGCACCCTCCGCCCCGGCGAGGCCAACCACGACCTCTTCCTGCGCGGCCGCACCCTCGCCGAGGAACCGGCCCGCCTCACCGGCGCCGTGCTGTACGACGGCCCCGGCTACCCCTACGCCGTGGAGGAGCCCGGCGGCACCGTGCGCGGGGAACTGGTCACCGCCCGGCCCGAGGCGTACGGGGAACTGCTGGCCGCCCTGGACCGGCTGGAGGAGTACGTGCCGGGCGACCCGCGCAACCTCTACGAACGCCTCGCCCGGGACGCCGTACGCACCGCCGGCGGCACCGTCCGGGCCTGGGTCTACCTGGCCGCCCCGCGCGTCGCCGCCCGGCTGCGCGCCACCGGCACCCGCATCGCGGACGGCGACTGGCTCTCCCGCCGCTGAGTCAGGACAGCAGGGTGACCCCCTCGGGCACCTCGATGCCGAACTCCTCCTCCACCACGCGCCGCGCCTGAGCCTCCTCGGTCAGCGTGCGCCCGGTCACCGTGCCGTCGGCGAGCGTCTCGGTGAACCGGGCGCCGTCCAGGGAGAGATGGCGATCGGCGGTGGTGCGCTGGAGGTAGGGACGGCGGGTGAACGGGGACCGGGGGTGGGTGCCGACGAACCAGTTGAACACCTCCAGGTCGGGCGCGGCGAACGGCTCCTGGGTGAACGCGTACTGCCCGGTCCACGCCCCGTCGCCCGGACCGCCCCGAGGGTCGCGGACCTGCAACTCCCACAGCTCCAGCGGCCCGTCGTGCGGCAGCCGCACCAGCCGGTGCCGGCGGCCGGCGCCCTCGAACTCGGTGCCGGTCACCAGCGGCACCGGCAGCAGCAGCGCGCCGGGCGCGCCGAAACCGACGTCCGCCAGGTACGGCAGCGGCTCGCCCGCCACCTCCACCCGGAGCATCGCGTGCGTCCGCGGCCGGCTGTCCGGCGTCCGCGCGCCCACCACGACCCGTGCGGCCAGCTGGGCCACCCGGAAACCGAGCGCCTCCAGCGCCAGCCGGAGCAGGATGTCGTGCTCGTAGCAGTAGCCGCCGCGCCGGCCGTGGATCATCTTGGCCATCAGGTCGGCGGGCGCCAGGGAGGGAGCCGTGCCCCGCACCGGGTCCAGGTTCTCGAAGGGCAGCGACAGCGCGTGCGCCAGGTGCACCCCGCGCAGGGTGGCCAGGTCGGCCCGCCGCTCGCCCTTCCAGCCGATGCGGTCGAGATAGGCGTCCAGGTCGTACTCGCTCTGGTGGGTCAGGTCGGTGTCGGACATACCCCGAACCTATGCGAGCCCCGCCGCCCGTGCCCCGTCCGGCGGACCGGACCTCACCGCTCCGCCGGCCCCAGGACCTCCACCCGCACCGCGCAGGACTTGAACTCCGGCATCCGGGAGGTCGGGTCCAGGGCCGGGTTGGTGAGCGTGTTGGCGCGGCCCTCGCCGGGCCAGTGGAACGGCATGAAGACGGTGTCCGGCCGGATGGCAGCGGTGATCCGCGCGGGCGCGACGGCCCGGCCGCGCCGGGACACCACCGCCACCCGGTCACCGTCGGCCGCCCCCAGCCGGGCCGCGAGCCGCGGGTGCAGCTCCACGAACGGGCCGGGCGCCGCCGCGTTCAGCTCCGCCACGCGCCGGGTCTGCGCCCCCGACTGGTACTGCGACACCACCCGCCCGGTGGTCAGCAGCAGCGGGTACTCGGCGTCCGGTTCCTCGGCCGTGGCCCGGTGCACCACGGGCACGAACCGGGCCCGGCCGTCCGGGGTGGCGAAACGGCCGAGGAAGAGGCGCGGGGTGCCGGGATGCACGGCGGCGGGGCCGGAGCCTGCCACGGGGGTGCCGGGCAGCGGGCGGGCGCCGGCAGGGGTGCCGGCCGCGGTGGTCCCGGCCGCCGCCGTGAGGTGGGCGGGCGGCACGTCGGCGGTGGCGCCGGGATCCGCCGCCGGGCCGTCCGGCAGCGCGTCCGGGACCGTGCCCTCGCCGTCGGCCGCACCGGTACCCCCCGGCCCGCCCGGACCCTCCGGGCACGGCCAGAAGACGCCGTTCTCCTCGGCCAGGCGGCGGTAGGTGATGCCGGAGTAGTCCGCCGGGCCGCCGGCGCTCGCGCGGCGGAGTTCCTCGAAGACCTCCTCCGGGTCGGCCGGGAAGCCCTTCTCCACCCCGAGACGGCCGGCCAGCTCGTGCAGGACGTACAGGTCGCTGCGGACACCGGGCGGCGGAGCGACGGCCCGGCGGCGCAGCAGCACCCGGCCCTCCAGGCTGGTCGTCGTGCCCGTCTCCTCCGCCCACTGGGTCACCGGCAGCACGACGTCCGCCAGCTCCGCCGTCTCCGAGAGGACGACGTCGGCCACTGCGAGGAAGTCCAGCGAGCGCAGGCGCCGCTCGATGTGGGCCGCGCGCGGGGCGGAGACCACCGGGTTGGAGCCCATCAGCAGCAGCGCCCGGACGTCCGTGCCGAGGGCGTCGAGGAGTTCGTACGCGCTGCGCCCGGGGCCCGGCAGGCTGTCCGGGTCCACGCCCCACACCCCGGCCACGTGCCGCCGCGCCGCCGGGTCGTCCAGCTTGCGGTAGCCGGGCAACTGGTCGGCCTTCTGCCCGTGTTCGCGTCCGCCCTGCCCGTTGCCCTGCCCGGTCAGACAGCCGTACCCGGAGAAGGGGCGGCCCGCGCGGCCGGTCGCCAGGCACAGGTTGATCCAGGCGCCCACCGTGTCCGTGCCCTTGGACTGCTGCTCCGGTCCGCGCGCGGTGAGCACCATCGCCGCCGTGGGCTCGCAGAACATCCGCACCGCCTCGCGCAGTTGCGGCACCGGCACCCCGGTGATCCGCTCCACGTACTCCGGCCAGTGCGCCATCGCCGCGGCCCGGGCCTCCTCCCAGCCGGTGGTCCGCTCCCGGATGTACTCCTCGTCCGTGCGTCCCTCGGCCACCACCAGGTGCAGCAGGCCCAGCGCGAGGGCGAGGTCGGTGCCGGGCCGGGGGGCGAGGTGCAGGTCCGCCTGCTCGGCGGTCCGCGTCCGGCGCGGGTCGACGACGATCAGCGTGCCGCCGTTCTCCCGCAGTTCCGTGAAGAACCGCAGCGACGGCGGCATGGTCTCGGCCGGGTTGGACCCGACGAGGATCACACACCCGGTCCTCGGGACGTCCTCCAGCGGGAACGGCAGCCCCCGGTCGAGCCCGAACGCCTTCGTACCGGCCGCCGCCGCCGACGACATGCAGAACCGGCCGTTGTAGTCGATCTGCGAGGTGCCCAGCACCACCCGCGCGAACTTGCCGAGCGCGTACGCCTTCTCGTTGGTCAGCCCGCCCCCGCCGAACACCCCCAGCGCGTCGGCGCCGTACCGCTCCCGCGTCGCCCCGAGCCGCTCGGCGATCCGGTCCAGCGCCTCGGGCCAGCCCGCCTCCACCAGCCGGCCGCCCTCGCGCACCAGCGGCGCGGTCAGCCGCACCGCCGGCGACAGCACCTCGGCCGCCGTACGGCCCTTGCCGCACAGCGCGCCCCGGTTCACCGGGAAGTCCGCGCGCTCGGTGACCTCGACGCCTCCCTGGGGCAGGGGCGTGATGTTCATCCCGCACTGCAAGGCGCAGTACGGGCAGTGGGTGGGCGTCGGGGTGTTCTCCATGCCGCCCAGCGTGCGTCGTACGTGTTACGGCCCCGGGTCACCCCCGGTTACACGCCCGGCACGGCGACCTCCCCGCCGGACCGGCGGCGGCGTGAGGTCCCGGGGGCGCCCCTACTGCCGGCTCAGGGAGCGGGTGACGCCCGCCGCGATCGTGGTGGCCGGCACCCAGCCGGTGCCGATCAGCAGGTACGACAGCCACTGGCACCCGCCGCGCGGCGCGAAGGCGTCCTCCTGGCCGAAGTCGACGATCGGCTCAGTCCCCCGCCCCCGCCAGTGCCCTGGCGATCCCCGGCTCCTTGCGCCCCAGGAACGTCGGATCCGGCTGGAAGACCGCGTCCAGTGCCGCCTTGCCCGCCGCGAACACCTCCCGCGTCCCGCCGTAGTACCAGGTCACATCGTGCTTGTCGGCCACCCCGACCCCGTACGAGTCCACCCCCGCCGCCTCGCACAGGGCCACCGCCCGCCGGATGTGGAAGCCCTGGCTGATCAGCACCGCCCGGTCCACCCCGAAGATCTTCTTCGCCCGGACACAGGAGTCCCAGGTGTCGAACCCGGCGTAGTCGCTGACGATCCGCGCGTCCGGCACCCCGTGCCGGGTGAGGTAGGCGCGCATGGCGTCGGGCTCGTCGTAGTCCTCCCGGCTGTTGTCCCCGGTGACCAGCACCACCTCGATCCGCCCCGCCCGGTACAGCGTGGCCGCCGCGTCCAGCCGGTGCGCGAGGTACGGCGACGGCTCCCCGTGCTTCCACAGCCCCGCCCCGAACACCACCGCGACCTCGGTGCGCGGCACGTCCGCCGTCGTGCGCAGCCGGTCCGCCGTGGACACGTACAGCCAGGCCGACGGCAGCAGCGCCAGCACGCACCCGGCCATCACGGCCTGCACCAGCCGCCGCTGCCCGGTCCGCGTGCGCGGCCATCGCGGTCGACGCATCCTCATACGGCCCCCCTGTGATCGCTCCCGACCGAGGAGGACGCCGCCGGCTCCGTCACGGTTCTCCTCACACCGTGCGTCCGTACGGGGTGAACCCGCGGAAAACACCGGTGACGGCCGTGCAACGGGCACGCAACGTCTCCCGGTCAGGATCGTTTCCATGACGGCGTCCACCCCCCTCCGCACCCGCGGCCGGCTCGGCTCCCCGCTCGGCCGCCGCCCGGCCCCGCCGGCCCTCGTGCTGGTCGCCCACGGCAGCCGGGACCCCCGGGCGCTCACCACCGTACGGGCCCTCATGGACCGGGTCAGCGCGCTGCGCCCCGGCCTCCCCGTCCACCTGGGCCACATCGAGCTGAACGAGCCCCTGCTCCCGGACACCCTCGCCGCCCTCGGCGACACCCCGGCCGTCCTGGTCCCGCTCCTCCTCGGCCGGGGCTACCACGTCAAGCAGGACATCCCCGAGATGGCGGCGGCCTCGCCGGTCCGCGCACACGTGGCCGCCCCGCTCGGCCCCCACCCCCTCCTCGCCGAGGCCCTGCACGCCCGCCTCCTGGAGGCCGGCTGGCCGGCGGCCATGGACGACACCGCCCGCCGGGAGAGCGCGGTCGTCCTCGCCGCGGCCGGTTCCCGCGACCCCGACTCGGCCACGGACACCCGCCGCACGGCCCGCCTCCTCTCCGCCCGCCTGGGCGTCCCGGTGCTCCCCGCCTACGCCTCGGCGGCGACCCCGGCGGTTCCGACGGCGTTGCGCGCACTGGCGGCACGCGGCCGGCACCGGGTGGCGACGGCGTCGTACTTCACGGCCCCGGGCCGCTTCGCGACCCAGTGCGCGCAAGCAGCGCCGTGGATCGCCTCCGCGCCCCTGGGCGCCCACGGGGCGATGGCGCGCCTGGTCCTGCACCGCTACGACCAGAGCCTGACGGAGAGGTCCACGGCGGCTGCCTGAAGGGCCACAACGCACCCGCCCCCGCCGACGGAACCGAACACGGCAGGCGATTGGGCTTACTGTCGACCCATGGAAGGCACCGCACTCTCCACGGCATACGACCCCACGTCAGTCGAGCGCTGGGCCCCCGAACCCGACAAACGCCCCGGCCGCACAGCCTTCCAGCGCGACCGCGCCCGCATCCTCCACTCCGCCGCCCTGCGGCGTCTCGCCGGCAAGAC
Organism: Streptomyces corchorusii; assembly: GCF_001514055.1. Classification (NCBI taxonomy): domain Bacteria; kingdom Bacillati; phylum Actinomycetota; class Actinomycetes; order Kitasatosporales; family Streptomycetaceae; genus Streptomyces; species Streptomyces corchorusii. The sequence continues at coordinate 615,200 of NZ_KQ948351.1, forward strand.
GCAGGTGGTGACCCCGGGCACCAGGAGCCAGGCCTGGGACGCCAGTCCCCGGACACGGCTCACCCACTCCCTCGAATGCGCCCAGGTCGGCCGGGAACTGGGCGCCGCCCTCGGCTGCGACCCCGACCTGGTCGAGGCCGCCTGCCTCGCCCACGACCTCGGTCATCCCCCCTTCGGCCACAACGGCGAGACCGCCCTGAACGAGTTCGCCGACGACTGCGGCGGCTTCGAGGGCAACGCCCAGTCCCTCAGGCTCCTCACCCGCATCGAGCCCAAACGGTTCACCCCGGACGGCTCGGTCGGCCTGAACCTGACCCGCGCCGCCCTGGACGCCGCCACCAAGTACCCGTGGCAGCGCGGCACCCACCCCACCGACCCGGCGTCACGCAAGTTCGGCGTGTACGAGGACGACCGCCCGGTGTTCGACTGGGTCAGACGGCACGCCCCCGGCACCCGCACCTGCTTCGAGGCGCAGGTCATGGACTGGTCGGACGACGTCGCCTACTCGGTGCACGACGTCGAGGACGGCCTGCACGCCGGCCACATCGACCCCGACCGCCTGCACGCCGGGCCGGAACGGCAGGCGGTGTTCGAGGTCGCCGTCGGCCGGTACGTCCCCGTCGACACCGACCCCGCCGAACTCGCCGCCGCCCTGGACCGCCTCCAGGACGAGGAGTGGTGGCCGCACGGCTACGACGGCACGGCGGTCGCCCAGGCCCGCCTGAAGGACGCCACCAGTCAGCTCATCGGCCGGTTCTGCCTGGCCGCCGAGGCCGCCACCCGCGCCGCGTGGGGCACCGGGCCGCTCACCCGCTACGACGCCGAACTCGTCGTCCCCCGGGCGACCCGCATGGAGTGCGCGGTGCTCAAGGCGGTCGCGGACCGGTATGTGATGCAGCGCGCGGAGCAGGAGCGGCTCCGCGCCGACCAGCGGGTCATCGTCGCCGAGCTGGCCGAGGCGCTGACCGCCCGCGCGCCCGAGGGCCTGGATCCCCAGTTCCGGGCGCTGTTCGACGCGGCGGACGACGACAAGGCGCGCAAGCGGGTGATCGTGGACCAGATCGCCTCCCTGACCGACGCCTCGGCGCTCTCACTGCACGCGAGACTTACGGGGCATATGTGAGAGGAACATGACCCTCCGTGGCCTGATCGGGTCACACCCTCTTCCCGCATCACGCCGCGTGCGGGACGCTCGCATGTGGCGGCACCCTTACGAGGAGGCATCAAGTGGTCGACGCGGATCAGACATTCGTCATCGTGGGAGGCGGTCTCGCCGGCGCGAAGGCGGCCGAGACGCTCCGGGCGGAGGGCTTCACCGGCCGCGTGATACTGATCTGCGACGAACGCGACCACCCCTACGAGCGCCCGCCGCTGTCCAAGGGCTATCTGCTCGGCAAGGAGGAGCGGGACAGCGTCTTCGTGCACGAACCCGCCTGGTACGCGCGCAACGACGTCGAGCTGCACCTCGGCCAGACCGTGGACCGGATCGACCGCGCGGCGAAGACGGTCCGCTTCGGCGACGACGGCACGATCGTCCGCTACGACAAGCTGCTGCTGGTCACCGGTGCCGAGCCGCGCCGCCTGGACATCCCCGGCACCGACCTGGCCGGCGTCCACCACCTGCGCCGCCTCGCGCACGCCGAGCGCCTCAAGGGCGTCCTGCAACACCTCGGCCGGGACAACGGGCACCTGGTGATCGCGGGCGCCGGCTGGATCGGCCTGGAGGTCGCGGCGGCGGCCCGGGGCTACGGCGCGGAGGTCACGGTGATCGAACCGGCGCCGACCCCGCTGCACGGGGTGCTCGGCCCCGAGCTGGGCAACGTCTTCGCCGAACTGCACCGGGAGCACGGCGTCCGCTTCCACTTCGGTGTCCGGCTCACCGAGATCGTCGGCCAGGACGGCGTGGTCCTCGCGGCCCGCACGGACGACGGCGAGGAGCACCCGGCGCACGACGTCCTCGCGGCGATCGGCGCGGCACCCCGGGCCGCCCTCGCGGAGGCGGCCGGCCTGGAGATCGCCGACCGGGCGCACGGCGGCGGCATCGTCGTCGACGAACGGCTGCGCACGTCCGACCCCGACATCTACGCGGCCGGCGACGTGGCGTCCTTCCCGCTCGCCCTGTTCGACACCCGGCTGCGCGTCGAGCACTGGGCGAACGCGCTGAACGGCGGCCCGGCGGCGGCGCGCGCGATGCTCGGCGAGGAAGTGGTCTACGACCGTGTGCCGTACTTCTTCACCGACCAGTACGACCTGGGCATGGAGTACAGCGGGTGGGCGCCGCCGGGCTCCTACGACGAGGTGGTGATCCGGGGCGACGCCGGCAAGCGCGAGTTCATCGCCTTCTGGGTGAAGGAGGGACGCGTGCTGGCCGGGATGAACGTGAACGTGTGGGATGTCACAGAGCCGATCCAGAAGCTCATCCGTTCCCGGGCCCAGGTGAACGTCGAGGCGCTCTCCGACCCGCACGTACCCCTCGACAGCCTCGTCCCGTGACCTCCGCGAGCACCGGGACTGTCACCGCGCCCCCGTAGAATTCACGCGTGGCAGGACGGATCAACGACGAGGACGTGAAGGCGGTACGGGACGCGGTCCCGATCGACGCCGTGGTCTCCGAGTACCTCCAGCTGCGCAACGCGGGCGGCGGCAACCTCAAGGGCCTGTGCCCGTTCCACGACGAGAAGTCGCCGTCCTTCCAGGTCAGCCCGAGCAAGGGTCTCTTCCACTGCTTCGGCTGCCAGGAGGGCGGCGACACCATCACCTTCGTGATGAAGGTGGACCACCTCTCCTTCTCGGAGGCGGTGGAGCGCCTCGCCGCGCAGGCCGGCATCACGCTGCGGTACGAGGAGGGCGGGTACAACCCGGCCCACCAGCGCGGTGAGCGCATCCGCCTGGTCGAGGCGCACAAGATCGCCGCCCAGTGGTACGCCGAGCAGCTCGCCACCAGCCCCGAGGCCGAGACCGGCCGGGTGTTCCTCGCCGAGCGCGGCTTCGACCAGGCCGCCGCCGTCCACTTCGGCGTCGGCTACAGCCCCCAGGGCTGGGACCATCTGACCCGCTACCTGCGCGGCAAGGGCTTCACCGACAAGGAACTGATCCTCTCCGGGCTGTCCCAGGAGGGCCGCCGGGGACCCATCGACCGGTTCCGGGGCCGGCTGATGTGGCCGATCCGGGACATCGGCGGCGACGTCGTCGGCTTCGGCGCCCGCAAGCTGTACGAGGCGGACAACGGCCCGAAGTACCTCAACACCCCCGACACGCCGATCTACCGCAAGAGCCAGGTGCTGTACGGCATCGACCTGGCGAAGAAGGAGATCGCGAAGAGCAGCCGCGCGGTGGTGGTCGAGGGCTACACCGACGTCATGGCCTGCCACCTCGCCGGTGTGCCGACGGCCATCGCGACCTGCGGTACGGCCTTCGGCAGCGACCACATCAAGATCCTGCGCCGGCTGCTGATGGACAACGGCTCGGCCCGGGTGATCTTCACCTTCGACGGCGACGCGGCCGGGCAGAAGGCCGCCCTGCGCGCCTTCGAGGACGACCAGAAGTTCGCCGCCGAGACGTACATCGCCATCGCACCGGACGGCATGGACCCGTGCGACCTGCGCCTCGCCAAGGGCGACGAGGCGGTGGCGGACCTCGTCGAACCGCGCACGCCCCTCTTCGAGTTCGCGCTCCGCCAGATCGTGGGCCGCTACGACCTGGACACCCCGGCGGGCCGCGCGGCGGCGCTGGACGAGGCCGCGCCGATCGTCGCCCGGATCAAGAACAGCGGCGCCCAGCACGAGGTCGCCGTCGAGCTGGCCGGCATGCTCGGCATCCTCGACACCCAGTTCGTGGTCCGCCGGGTGGCGCAGCTGGCCCGCTGGGCCCGCGACGGCAAGGGCCCCCAGCAGCAGGACCGGCGCCGCCCGGCCGCCGACCAGTGGGCGCAGGCGCCCCGCCCCGCGAGCTCCGGGCCCGCCCTGACCCTGCGCAACCCGGTCTTCGCCGCCGAACGCGAACTGCTCAAACTCGCCCTCCAGCGCCCCGAACTGGTCTCCCCGGCCTTCGACGCCTACGGCGTGGACGAGTTCACCGCCCCGCCGTACGCCGCCGTGCGCCAGGCCGTCGCGGAGGCGGGCGGCGCCGAGTACGGCGTGTCCGACCCGCAGGAGTACCTGGTCCGCGTCCGTGAGGCGGCGCCCGACGACACCGTGCGCGCGATGGTCACGGAGCTGGCCGTCGAGCCGATCCTGCGCCGCACGGTGGACGAGACGTACGCCGGCACGGTCCTCGTCCAGATCCGCCGCCGCGCCGTGGAACGCCGCATCCGCGACATCCAGTCCCAGATGACCCGCCTGGCCACCGCCGGCGACCCGGCCCGGCTGGCCGCCGTGCAGAACGAGCTGTGGATCCTCCAGCAGTACGACCAGGCACTGCGCGAGCGGGGCGCGGAGGCGCTGTGAGGGGTGCTAGCCCTGTTCGCGGGGCTGCCCGGGCGGGGTGACGCCGAGGTGGTCGGTGATGGCCTGGAGTTGCTCCGTCATCGCCACCTGACCGGAGACCAGGGCGCCGAGCAGCTTGCCGTGCTCATGCAGGGTCTTGGTGTGCGCTTCCAGCACCTTGCCGTGCTCCAGCTGCGTGTCCCGCAGGGCCCGGATCACCTGCATGTCCGCGCGCCGCTGCACCTGGAGAGCCGCGACGTCGCTGTCGGAGCCTACGGCCAGATTGCGGGTCGTGGTGTGCTCCGCCATGACCTCGTCCACCCGCGCCTCCAGCGCTTCCAGACGCCGCCGCAGCTCGTCCATCTCGCTCATGCCTTCCATCTTCCCCCACATCCACGTGGACCAAGGGCCCGCAGTTGCCAATCGCATAGTCCAACGAGACGAGTAACCGACCGGTGACGGACCGGACGCAAAAAGTCACGGCACGACCCTCGTGGCGGGGTTGTGTCGTACTCCACACTGGGGGCGGTGCCCGAGCCTCGGAGCGCACGCTGCCGCACACCTTCAGCAGCGATCATCCTGGAGGTCGCCCCCGTGCAGACCCAGACCCTCACCCAGACCGACAGCAGCACCAGCGCCACCGGCATCACCGCGGACGAGCCGGACGCGGAGGCGGACGTCCTCGCGGCTGTGCCCCCGCAGAGCCGTGCCGCCCTGCATCCCGAGGCGGAGCCGCCCGCCGACGCGCTCGTGGACGAACCCGAGGAACCCGTCGAGGTCCCGGCCGTCGCCCGGGTCGAATCCGGCGGTCCCTCCGCCGACCTGTTCCGCCAGTACCTGCGCGAGATCGGCCGCATCCCGCTGCTCACCGCCGCCGAGGAGGTGGAACTGGCCCGCCGGGTGGAGGCCGGCCTGTTCGCGGAGGAGAAGCTCGGCACCACCCCCGACCTGGACAGCGAACTCGCGCAGGACCTGGACCGGCTCGTCGTCATGGGCCGCATGGCCAAGCGCCGGCTCATCGAGGCGAACCTGCGGCTCGTCGTCTCCGTGGCCAAGAGGTACGTCGGCCGCGGCCTGACCATGCTCGACCTCGTCCAGGAGGGCAACCTCGGGCTCATCCGGGCCGTGGAGAAGTTCGACTACGCGCGCGGCTACAAGTTCTCCACCTACGCCACCTGGTGGATCCGGCAGGCCATGTCCCGGGCGCTGGCCGACCAGGCCCGCACCATCCGGGTCCCGGTCCATGTCGTGGAGTTGATCAACCGGGTCGTGCGGGTCCAGCGGCGGATGCTCCAGGAGCGCGGCTACGAGCCGACGGCGGAGGAGGTCGGCGCCCATCTGGACCTGCCGCCCGAGCGGGTCGGCGAGGTGCTGCGGCTCGCCCAGGAGCCGGTGTCGCTGCACGCCCCGGTCGGCGAGGAGGACGACGTCGCCCTCGGCGACCTCATCGAGGACGGCGACGCGACGAGCCCCGTCGAGTCCGCCGCCTTCCTGCTGCTGCGCGAGCACCTGGAAGCGGTGCTGTCCACGCTGGGGGAGCGCGAGCGGAAGGTCGTCCAGCTCCGGTACGGCCTGGTCGACGGCCGCCCGCGCACCCTGGAGGAGATAGGCCGCATCTTCGGCGTGACCCGCGAACGGATACGGCAGATCGAGTCCAAGACGCTGAACAAGCTCCGGGACCACGCCTTCGCGGACCAGCTGAGGGGCTATCTGGACTGAGGGGCCGCCGCCGCGCGACGGCCCCCCCCGTGCCTAGTCGACCTCGGCCACCGCCTGCGCGAACTGGGCCTTGTACAGCCGGGCGTAGGCCCCGTCCGCCGCCAACAGCTCCTCGTGCGCGCCCTGTTCGACGATGGACCCGTTCTCCATCACGAGGATCGTGTCCGCGTCCCGGATGGTCGACAGCCGGTGCGCGATCACGAACGACGTACGGCCGGCCGCCAGCTTGGCCATCGCCTTCTGGATCAGCACCTCCGTGCGGGTGTCCACCGAACTCGTCGCCTCGTCCAGCACCAGGATCACCGGGTCGGACAGGAACGCCCGCGCGATGGTGATCAGCTGCTTCTCACCGGCGCTGACGCCCGTGCCCTCGTCGTCGATCACGGTGTCGTAGCCGTCGGGCAGGGTGCGGATGAAGCGGTCCGCGTGGGCCGCCCGGGCCGCCTCCTCGATCTCCCCGCGCGTGACCTCGCGCGAGGCGCCGTACGCGATGTTCTCCGCGATGGTGCCGCCGAACAGCCAGGTGTCCTGGAGCACCATGCCGATCCCGGACCGCAGTTCGTCCCGAGTCATGCTCCGGATGTCGACCCCGTCCAGGGTGATCCGGCCGCCGGAGACGTCGTAGAACCGCATCAGCAGGTTGACCAGCGTGGTCTTGCCCGCGCCGGTCGGGCCGACGATCGCCACCGTGTGCCCCGGCTCCACCGTGAGCGACAGGTCCTCGATCAGCGGCTTCTCGGGGTCGTACCGGAACGACACGTGCTCCAGGCGCACCCGCCCGCGCAGCTCCCCGGGCCGCTCGCCCGGCACCGGATCCGCCTCCTGCTCCTCCGCGTCCAGGAGTTCGAAGATCCGCTCGGCCGAGGCGACACCGGACTGCACCAGGTTCGCCATCGACGCGACCTGCGTCAGCGGCATCGAGAACTGCCGCGAGTACTGGATGAAGGCCTGCACATCACCGATGGAGAGCGCGCCGGACGCGACCCGCAGACCGCCGACGACCGCCACCAGCACGTAGTTCAGGTTCGACACGAACATCATCAGCGGCTGCATCACCCCGCTGTGGAACTGCGCCTTGAACGCGGCCTGGTACAGCGCCTCGTTCTGCTCGGCGAACTGCCGGGCCGACTCCTCCTGCCGCCCGAACACCTTCACCAGGGTGTGCCCGGTGTACATCTCCTCGATGTGCGCGTTCAGTTGGCCGGTGGTGCGCCACTGCTGCACGAAGTGCGGCTGCGACCGCTTGCCGACCCGGGTGGCGACCAGGAACGACAGCGGCACGGTGACCAGCGCCACCAGCGCTAGCAGCCAGGACACCCAGAACATCACCACGAGCACGCCGACGATGGTCAGCACCGAGTTGATCAGCTGTCCCATCGACTGCTGGAGCGTCTGCCCGACGTTGTCGATGTCGTTGGTCGCCCGGGACAGCACCTCACCGCGCTGGCGCTTGTCGAAGTACGACAGCGGCAGCCGCGACAGCTTGGCCTGCACGTCCTCCCGCAGCCGGTACATCGTGCGGTTCACCGCCCGGTTGACCAGCCGCGTCGCGACCGCCATCAGCAGGCCGGCGACCAGGAACACACCGAGCGCGAGTAGCAGGACGTGCCCGACGGCGTCGAAGTCGATGCCCTTGCCGGGCGTGAAGTCGGTGCCCTGAAGCACGTCCGCGATCCCGCCCCGGCCACGCTCGCGCAGGGAGTCGAGGACCTGCTCCTTGGTGGCGCCGGCCGGGAACTGCCGGCCGACGATGCCCGCGAACACCAGGTCGGTGGCCCGGCCGAGGATCTTCGGGCCGATGACGCTCAGGCTCACGCTGACGACCACGCACAGCAGCAGGCCGTAGATCGTGAGGCGTTCCGGTTTGAACTGGGCGACGAGCCGTTTGCCCGACCCCTTGAAGTCCATCGAGCGCTGGTCGGGGCCGCCCCCGGCCATCATGCGTCCCATGGGCCCGGCCATCAGGCGGCCTCCGCTTCCGTCAGCTGGGAGAGCACGATCTCCCGGTAGGTCTCGTTGGATGCCATCAGCTCGGCGTGCCGGCCGGAACCGACCACCCGGCCCTCGTCCAGCACGATGATCCGGTCCGCGTCCCGGATGGTCGCCACCCGCTGGGCGACGATCACGACGGTCGCCTCGGCGGTCTCCCGGCCGAGCGCGGCGCGCAGGGCCGCGTCCGTGGCGTAGTCGAGCGCGGAGAAGGAGTCGTCGAAGAGGTAGATCTCCGGGCGCTGCACCAGCGTGCGGGCGATGGCGAGCCGCTGCCGCTGGCCACCGGAGACGTTGGTGCCGCCTTGCGCGATCGGCGCGTCCAGGCCGCCCTCCAGATTCCGCACGAAGTCCTTGGCCTGCGCCACCTCCAGCGCGTGCCACAGCTCCTCGTCGGTGGCGTCCGGATTGCCGTACCGCAGGTTGGTCGCGACGGTGCCCGCGAACAGGTAGGGCTTCTGCGGCACGAGTCCGACCGTCCGGGCGAGCAGGTGCGGCTCGACCTCGCGGACGTCCACGCCGTCCACCAGGACCTCGCCCTCGGTGGCGTCGAACAGCCGGGGGACGAGACCCAGGAGGGTCGACTTGCCGCTGCCGGTGGAGCCGATCACGGCGGTCGTCTGCCCCGGCCGGGCCACCAGGTCGATGGACTTCAGCACCGGCTCCTCGGCACCCGGGTAGCGGAATCCCGCGCCCCGGATCTCCAGGTGCCCGTGCGCCCGCAGCTCGGTGACGGGGGCCGTCGGCGGTACGACGCTCGAATCGGTCCCCAGGACGTCCTGGATGCGCTCGGCGCACACCTCCGCGCGCGGCACCATCATGAACATGAAGGTGGCCATCATCACGGACATGACGATCTGCATCAGATAGGCGAGGAACGCGGTGAGGTCGCCGATGGCCATCCCGCCGCTGTCGATCCGGTGGGCGCCGAACCACACGACCGCGATGGACGACAGGTTCACCACCGTCATGACGATCGGGAACATCAGGGCCAGCAGCCGGCCCGTGGCCAGCTGCATGTCGGTCAGCTCGCCGTTGGCCGTGCCGAACCGGCCCTGTTCGTACTCGTCCCGGACGAAGGCGCGGATCACCCGGTTGCCGCTGATCTGCTCGCGCAGCACCCGGTTCACCGTGTCCAGCCGGACCTGCATCGCGCGGAACAGCGGGCGCAGCCGGCGCACGATGAGCGTGACCGAGATGCCGAGCACCGGTACCACCGCGACCAGTACCCCGGACAGCGGAACGTCCAGACCGAGGGCCAGCACGATGCCGCCCACGCACATGATGGGCGCCGACACCATCAGGGTGAACGTCAGCAGGGCCAGCATCTGGACCTGCTGCACGTCGTTCGTCGTACGGGTGATGAGCGAGGGCGCCCCGAAGTGACCCAGTTCACGCGCGGAGAAGGACTGGACCCGGTCGAAGACGGCGCCGCGCACATCCCTGCCGAGCGCGGAGGCGGTCCGGGCGCCGTAGTACACGGCACCGATGTTGCACACCACCTGCACCAGCGAGATGCCGATCATCAGGGCACCGAAGGACAGGATGTAACCGGTGTCACCCTTCACGACACCGTTGTCGATGATGTCCGCGTTCAGAGTGGGCAGGTAGAGGGTGGCGCAGGTCTGCAGGAACTGCAGCACCACCAGCAGGGCGATGGGTTTCTTGTAGGGCCTGAGATAGGTCCGCAGAAGTCGTATGAGCACGCTACGTCTCTCGGAGTCGGCGACAGGGGCTGGTCGGTTGCCCTTGGCCCCTATCGTCGGACACTCCACCGGCGTTACCTCAACTGGTTAATCCTCCGCCGGTCTTCAGGGACGGAACGCTCCGGGGTGGGTCTGCTCCCGCACCGCCGTGAACTGCTGCCGCACCGCCTGCCCCACGGCCAGCTCCTCGCCGGGCTCCAGCACCTGCGCCGCCGCGCCCTGCCAGGCCGGCGGGGTGCGCGGGTCGAGTGTGCCCTGCGACACACCGAGCGCCCAGGCCGCCTGCCGGGCCGCGCCGATCGCCGTGTAGTCCGCGGGCTGCGGTACGACGACCTGCGCGCCGAACAGCGAGGGCGCCGCGGCCTGTACGGCGGGCAGCTCGGCGGCCGGGCCGAGCAGGAAGATCCGGCGCACGTCCACGCCGCGTCCGCGCAGCACGTCCAGCGCGTCGGCCAGGCCGCACAGCATGCCCTCGAACGCGGCCCGCGCCAGGTGCTCGGGCTTCATCGACTCGCGCCGCAGCCCCGCGAGGGTCCCCGCGGTGTGCGGCAGGTTCGGCGTCCGCTCGCCCTCCAGGTACGGCAGCAGCACCAGCCCGTGCGCGCCCGGCGTGGACTTCATCGCCAGCTCGGACAGGCTCTCCAGATCGGGCAGGCCGAGCAGCTCGGCGGCGCCGCGCAGGGCGCGTACGGCGTTCAGGGTGGTGACGACCGGCAGGTGCATGCCGGTGGCGTCGGCGAGGGAGGTGATCATCCCGGACTGGTCGGTGAGCGCCTCCGGGTGCACGGCCATCACCGAGCCGGAGGCCCCGAGGGACACGACCGCGTCCCCCAGCCCGATCCCGAGCCCGAACGCGGCGGCCATGGTCTCCCCGGTGCCGGCGGAGATCAGCAGGCCCTCCGGGGTCGTACCGGCCGCGTCGGAGGGGCCGATCACCTCCGGCAGCACCGCCTGGTGGCCGAGGGCCAGTTCGACCAGGTCGGGCCGGTAGGCGCCGGTGGCCGCCGACCAGTACCCGGTGCCGGAGGCCCCGCCGCGGTCGGTGGTCCGCCGCACGGGCCGCCCGAGGAGCTGCCACACGAGCCAGTCGTGGGCCTGGAGCAGGACGGCCGTGCGCAGCGCGTTCTCGGGTTCGTTCTTCGCGAGCCAGCGCAGCTTGGTCACCGGCTGGGCCGCCTGCGGGACGGATCCGACCGCCTGCGCCCAGGCCTCCCGGCCGCCGAGCGCGTCCACGAGGTCGGCGGCCGCGACCTGGGCGCGCTTGTCGCCGCCGACCATCGCGGGGCGCACGGTGTTGCCCTGGGCGTCCAGCGGGACCACCGCGTTCTGCTGGGCCGACACGCCGATGGCCTGCACGCCCTCCAGCAGGCCGCCGCCGGCTGCCTCGCCGAGCGAGAGCAGCCAGGCCTGCGGGTCGATGTCGCTGGGCCGGCCCTCGACCGGGTGCGGGGCGTACCCCTGCCGTAGTACGGCACCGGTGTCCGTGTCGCAGACCACGATGCGTGTGAAGTCCGGTGAGCTGTCCAAGCCGGCGACTATCCCCATGCGGAGAATTTTGCCGCATTCCCGGGAGTGGCCCTTACGTGTTGCTCGTGCCCCAGTCGTCCTCGGTCCTGACGTCGCCGTTGCGGTCGCGCAGGGAGCGCACCCGGTGGGCCACCGACTCCGGGACCCGCTCGCCGACCTTGTCGCTGACCGTGTGGAAGGCCTTGCCCGCGTAGACGCGGCCCTGCTGGGCGGCCGTCTCGGCGGTGTTGCGCACCGCGGGGTTCTGCGCGACCCGGCGGGCCGACTTCTTCAGCTGCTCGTAGCGCTCTCGACCGGCCCTCGTGCCGAGTACGTAACCGAGGGCCAGTCCGGCGAGGAACGTGAGCCGGTAGCGCATGGCTGCCACCCTTCCCGTGCGTAGGTTTCTGATGCCGCGCTGGCGCCGGGGGATACCGATTGGCGGAGCACCCCCCTGCTTGCGCTAATGTATGTGTCGCAGCGAGCGCCCGCCCCCTGGCGAATACCCAGGTAGGTACGTTCGATGCAACGAGGCGATCCTCCGTAGCTCAATTGGCAGAGCAGCCGGCTGTTAACCGGCAGGTTACTGGTTCGAGTCCAGTCGGGGGAGCTTCGGTCCTCCGTAGCTCAATTGGCAGAGCAGCCGGCTGTTAACCGGCAGGTTACTGGTTCGAGTCCAGTCGGGGGAGCGCTGAACGAGGACCCCTCCGGGGTCCTTTTTCATGTCCCCCGGGAACCGCCGCGGCCTGCGGCGCTGTCCTCAAGGTCATGAGCAGCGCGGAAGCCGACCATCCGAGGCAGGAGATCGTATGAGCGGCTATGCTGCGGCAGACGGCGCGCACACTTGTACGCGACACGCCGCTATGGGGCGGTAGCTCAGCCGGTTAGAGCAGCGGACTCATAATCCGTCGGCCGTGGGTTCGAGTCCCACCCGCCCCACCCCTGGCGCTTCGCCGCAGAAACCTTCCCACCTGCGGCGGAGCGCCGAACTGTAGGCACGCTCAGGCGTCACCCGAGCGGTTCAAGATCGCTTGCTCGCCCGCTGCTCGCCCGAAGCGTCAGGGCATGAAAAGGCCCGCGACCTGACCACCCGGTCGGTGTGCCGGGCGTGCAGGGCGCGGGCCTGAGGATGAGCGGCTGTCCCGCTCCGCGGGCCGTCGCTGCCGCTCCCAGCGCGCTACTCCACGACGGTGAGGAAACGCTGGTGGGCGACCTGGGAACTACTGTCGGCGGACTCGGTCGTCTGCTCGTCCGTGGCCGGCTCGCTGGTCTTCGAGGCCGGCGGGATGGTGGTCCGGGCGGCCGAGCGCTTCGGCGTCCCCGTCTCGGCCGGGCCGGGGTGGCGCGGCGCGGCGACCCGGCGGACGCGCCCTACGCCGTGGATGAGGGCACGGGCGGCGAGTCGACAGCGCCGGAACGAGATGCGGTGCCGCCGCTGTTTGCCTGGCCGGCCGTCACTGCCCGGGTCGGCGGCGGCGTACCTTGGGCCGGAAAGCGCGGCCCTCTGGGCTGCCAGTTCGGCCTGGAGCTGCGTGATCAGCGCCCTGTTTCTCCGGTATCCCTGGAAGAGAAGCACCACCGCGAGGAGTGCGGCTCCCAGTACGCCCGCTAGGACGATGTCGATCACGTCTGCCCCCTAAGGCTCAGGTCAAACAGTCGTTCTCATCGTTGATTGCCGTAGGCATCGAAGGCTAGTTCGACAAGGGTTTGTTGTCCTTTCGTGACAGGAGTAATCAGCCGAACACTCATGGTGTGGCGCAATGTATGAGACATCATCAGATGCCGCGACCGCGTGACTGGTAGTCAAGTGCGGGCGAAGCGGACTATGTCTGGGTCTCTTCCGGCCATCTCCGCGAGCACCTGCGTCAAATGCAGATGTCGATGGGCGGCACGTGGATGTGGATGGTGCAGCCCGGGTCGTGACCGCTGTCGGGCGGCGTCGGTGGACTCGCCGGGGGCGTGGACGGCGGTGCGGGCGGCGGCGTGGTCGGTGGCGCGGTCGGTGCGTCCGTCGGCGGCGCGGGCGGGGTCGGGGGTGCGGGCGTGGTCGGCGGCGCCGGTGTGCTTGGCATCGTTGTCGTAGGCGTGCTCGGTGTGCTCTCGCCCGGTGTCTGATCGCCCGTTGGTGTGCCGCTGCCAGGAGTGTGCTCGCCACCGATGTCCGCGATCGTCAGAGCGGGCCCGCGGTGGGCGGGCGTTCCGCTCTCTCTCGGCGTGGGCTCGTCGACGCGCACGATGCCGTCGCGGGACTGGGTCTCGGTGTCGGCGTTGTCGCCGCTCGCGCTGTCCGAGGGTGCGGGGCTGTTGCTGCCACTGGCGCCGGGTATGTGCGGCGCGCTGGCAGGGGACTGAGCGCGGGACCCTGTCTGTGCACCGCCGTCCGAGGCGGTGATGTGGTACGCGGCGGCGGCGGTCGCGGCTGTGGCGACGACGACGGCCGAGGCGGTGGCTACGTGGTGGTGTCGCCATGTGTTCCGTAGCCGGCTGCCAAGCCAGGCGAAGGCGGCGGCGAGCCCGCCCAGGTACAGCGAGAGGTGGCGCTTGCGGCGGACCGGCTCTGGCTCGTCAGCTAAGCACGTCTCGTCGGCCTCGTCCGGTTCGAGGTCCGCTGTTTGCTGTGCGGCTTGCTGGAGCGCCAGGATTTTCGCCGCCGTGACCTCGGCTTGCAGTTGGGCGATCTTCGCAGCGTTCCTCCGGTGTCCCCGGTAGACGACGATGATGCCCAGCACTGCGCAGCCGAGGACGGCGGCCAGCAGTATGTCTGTCACTCATGCTCCCTGTCACGTAAAACATAAACAGAGCTATGTGACACACCGTTAACTGCCGCGCACAACAGGTTTTCTGATCACAAGTTGATCAAGTCGTCAGCCGGCGCGTCGACGCCAGCGGTCCCCTTCTTCCGTCTCCTTCTGTGGTGCGGGCTGCTGGGCGAGGCCGACACGTCGCAGTACCTCGTCTTGCGCCTCTGGGGGAAGGGTTGCAAGGAGGGTGGCGATTGCGTCGATCTGTGGGTTGATCGCGGCTGATCCTGGCGTGCTCGCCGGTGTCGGCGGCGCGGCGAGTTCGTCCAGGAGGTCGGCGGCGGTGTTGCGATCGACTTGGCGGAGCTGGTCTGAGGTGATGCCTACGGCTTGTGCCACGCGGGCCAGGGTCTCGTCGGGCGCCTGCACAGCGACGCGTACGCCCTTGATGTCCTGGTAGCCGTTGACGATCTGCCGCCATCGGGTCTCACTCATGCCGGCTCTCCGTGCCGCCTCACGTCCTGATAGGCGGGATCTGCGGAGAGCCTCCTTGATCAATGCCGCCTCGGGGGGCGGGTTCGGTGTATGCGCGTCCATGTCCGCAGGTTCGCATAAGTACGCACAACTTCGCCACACGAACTCGCGCACTGGCCAGAAAAGTGCTGCGCACTGTGTGATCGACGTCACATTTACTGCGTACTGCGCACACTACGCAGTACTACGCATAGAGTGTGCGTATGTCCACTACCCGCATGCGACGCCGAAATGGCGCGCCCTTCCAGCACTCCCCGGAGGCGGTGAGGAGCGCCCGCGAGAACGCGGCGCTCAGTCAAAAGGCCTTGGCGGAGAAGTGCGGGATCAGCGCGCAGCTCCTCTGTGACATCGAGGCCGGCCGCAGGAACGCGACGCCGAACCGGCTGCGCGCGATGGCCCGCGTACTGGGCTGCGAGGTCGCAGACCTGCAACCGCGCAAGGACGAACCGCCTGCGGTCATCGAGAGGCAGGCGTCGTGAACACGCCCGCATGTGAAGAGGCCGCCGAGCCGTGCCGGGCTCAGCGGCCTCCATCCCCCGAACGAACCCATGTAGGAGAAGGAACGTTGTCTCAACAGGCTACCCACCCGTGGACCCCACCAGAGTCCACACCGGATGACCTCGCGTACGGGGCGCCGACCGCACGGCTCATCCTCCCTGCCGGCGACCTGGCCGACCCCGAGTACAAGGCTCGGTGGGACAAGGTCCGCCGGACCGGCATCGGCGGGTCCGAGGTCGCGAAGATCCTCGGCCTCAACAAGTACGCGGGCCCCCGCCACGTGTACGAGGAGAAGCACGGCCGGCCCGTCCCGATGGACGCCCAGCTCAGCGAGTACGCCGAGGTGGGCCAGGAAATCGAGGACTTCATCGCGTACATGTTCACGAGGCGGACCGGCATCGGTGCAATGCCGACGCCGGGGACGCTCGCGAACGTCGACCGGCCATGGATGCGCTCCAACGTCGACAGGTACGCCCTCGACCCACAGACCAACGAGGTCGTCGCCCCGATCGAGCTGAAGAACCGCAGCGCCTACCAGCTCGACGACTGGGAGGACGGTGTCCCGGACGGGCCCGCGCTCCAGGTCCACTGGAACCTCGCGGTCGGCGGCTGGGAGTACGGCTGGGCCGTCGCCCTCGTCGGCGGCAACACCCTCAGGTACCACCGCATCGAGCGGGATGAGGAACTGATCGGGCTCCTCATCGACACGTGCGGGCGCTGGTTCCAGCGGCACGTCATCGAGGGCTACCCGCCGCCCGCCGACGGCCTGGACGCGACGAAGGACCTCCTCGGCCGCCTCTGGCACGTCAAGCCGAAGGACGTCATCGAGGTGCCCCGCGCGAAGGCGGAGAAGCTCCGCAAGCGGCGCGCGGCGCTGCTCGCCCAGATCGAGGAGCTGGACGAGCAGAAGACCCAGATCGAGAACGAGATGCGTCTGATCTGCGGCGACAAGGCCAGCATCGCGGAGGTCGAGGGCAAGAAGGCCTGGTCGTACGTCCAGAACGGCACGTTCGCGCCGAAGCGGTTCGCGGAGAAGTACCCGGAGATCGCCGCCGAGTGCCGGAAGACGGTCGAGGTCCTGGACCCGGACCAGATCAAGGAGAAGTACCCCGTCGAGTACGAGGCGTGCTGCGCCCGGGTGCTGCGCGTGCCCAAGAAGGAGCTGTGATGGCCCTGACCACCCTGAAGGAACGCGTGCAGGCGCGGGCGGCGGCGGTCGCCGACGCCGAGGACATCCGGCACGACCGGGCGGACGAGGGCGAGGAGATGCCCGCCGGCCACGGCCACGACGTCGAGCGGTTCCGTGCCGACATCGAGGCCGCGCTGCCGAAGCACGTCAGCGTCGACCTGTTCCTGGCCTCGCTGCGCCCCGTTCTGCCGAAGCTGCGGAAGTGCACGCCGGCGAGCGTGCTCCAGGCCGTCATCACGGCTGCCAGGTTCGGGCTGGTCCCCGATGGCCAGCAGGCGGTCATCACCGCCGACGACGGGATCGCGACGTTCCTCGCCACCTACGAGGGTTACGTCGAGCTGATGTACCGGTCGGGCCTGGTGAAGTCCGTGGTCGCGAACCTGGTGTACGAGGGCGACGAGTACGAGTTCGTGCCGACGGCCCGCGCCGGTGAGGACTTCGTGCACAAGCCGAACGTCCTCACGTCGAAGAAGAACCTCAAGCCGCTGTTCGCGTACGCGTTCGCGTGGCTGGAGGGCGGCGCCCGGTCGAACGTCGCGATCGTCACGCTGGAGGAAGCGGAGGAGATCCGCGACGAGCACTCCAGGGCGTACCAGCGGGCGGAGGCGAACGGCCAGAAGAACAGCCTGTGGCACACCCGGTTCGACCGCATGCACCTGAAGACGGCGATCCGGCGCCTGGCGAAGCTGGTGCCCAAGTCGGCTGAGCTGCGGGCGCTGATCGCGGTCGAGCAGGCCGCCGAGGACGGCACGCCTCAGATTCTCACGGCGATCGACCCGGAGACAGCCGCGCTGGAGGGGGAGGCCCGACGAGCCGCGCGCGCGGCCGAGGCGTCGCAGGACGTCCCGGCGTCCCGCCTGCCGGTGAAGAAGCGGGGCCGGGCCAAGCCGAGGGCCCGCCGTCGTGACAGGAACAAGAGGCGGTAGCCGTGCTGGCCGCCTTGCTGTGCCGGGCCCGCGCGTTGCTCGCGGGCCCGGCCCCCGCCCCGGCCCCCCAGCCGGCCTCGCCGCTGCCCGCCCTGTGGGCGGCCGGCCACCTCGACATCGCCGACTTCTCTGACTGCCCGCGCGAGAACCGCCGGACCCCGCACGCGATGCGCGCGGACGGCTCCCGGCGCTGCTTCCGCTGCGGGCACGAGACCCCAGGACAGGACTTATGAGCATCACCTACAACGAGCCGTTCGGGCCGATGTATCTGCGGCCGGCTCAGGCTCCCTGCCCCAACTGCCCGTGCTGCTCGGCGCCCCTGTGTGAGAAGGGCGCGAGGAGTGTGATGCAGTGCCACGGCCACGTGTCCGACCCCGAGCTGGTGACTGCCGTCTCATCGTGCCCGTGCTCGGCGGAGACGACCCGGGCCACCCACGCGTGGCGGCTGGCCCAGCTCCGCGTCGTGAAGCACGCCACCGAGCATCCGTTACCGAAGGCCGCCGAGTACGTGCTGCGGGCCCTGGCCGACGGTGACAGCTTCGAGGACCCCACCGACGAGCTGTGCGGGCTGCGCGCCCGCCGCTACGTCGACGGTGACGGTGAGGCGTGGCGGATCACGCTGCTCGGCCGGCGGTACCTGCTCGCGCTCGACGAGCCCCGCTACACCAGCGCGGTGTACGTGAACACGGTCGACGTGCCCACGCGGACGGCGCAGGTCGTCGTCCTTGGCTGGCACATGGAGCGGGAAGTGACCGTGCTCGCCGACCAGCTCGCCGCCGCGGCCGAGCTGGAGCTGGGGGAGCTGCCGGGCTGCTACCTGGAGGCGAAGGTCAACGTCGGCGCGGCCGACCCGGACGACCTGGTGCTAACCCGTATCCAGGTGCCCGCGCCGATCACCGAGGACTACGTCGCGGTGCGCCCGGTGTGGCTGCGGGACGGCGGTGCTCGGTGAGCGAGATGCAGCGGAAGTTCACCGTGGTCGGCCTCGACCTGTCGCTCACCGCGTCGGGCATCGCCTACCGGGATGGGTCGACCAGCACGGTGCTGACGAAGCAGAAGGACGGCGACCACCGGCTGACGCAGATCGAAGAGGCCGTGCAGATCGCCGTCGGCGGCGAGCACCTGGGCCTGGGCCCCGCGGTCGACCTGGTCGTCATGGAGGACATCCCGCAGAACAGCCACGCGGCGAAACCGATCGCGATGGTCCACGGGGTCGTCCGGAACCTGCTGAACAAGCAGGGCGTTCCGTACGCCGTCGTCGTCCCCGCGACGCTCAAGACGTTCGCGACCGGCAAGGGCTCGGGCGACAAGGTCCCGATGGCCCTGGCCGCGTACAAGCGGGCCGGTCGCGAGTTTCCCGACAGCGACCAGTGCGACGCCGCCTGGCTGCGCTGGGCCGGCCTGGACTGGCTCGGCTGCCCCGAGTTCTCCCTGCCCACCGCCCAGCGGGACGCCCTGAAGAAGGCCGAGTGGCCCGAGGTGAAGCGATGACCATCATGACCGCCGAGGTCAGCGACGACCAGATCCTGAAGGCGTTGCTCGCCGGGGAAGACGTGTCGAACCGGGCCGTCGCCCAGAGGCTCGGCATCAGTGACCGGCGGGTCGACGAGGTCCGTAAGAGGGTCGGGCTGCCCACGTACATGCGCGGTCGGCGCGCGGCCTACGGCTCGTGGGCGGAGGCGTTCACCGAGCAGTCCGAGTCCGTCGAGGGCGGTCACCGGCGGTGGACCGGCCCGAGGGAGAAGTCCGGGACACCCGTGGTCCGGCATCGGACGAGCATCCAGACCGCGTACCGGGTGGCGTTCCGCCTGCACTACGGGCGTGAGCCGGAAGGGAACCTGACCCGGTCGTGCCTGATCCCGGGCTGTGTCGCCGGTGAGCACCAGCAGGACCGCATCATGCGCGCGGCGGAGAAGGCCGGTGAGCCGACGTGAACAGTCTGCGCGAGTTCAACACCTGGGACCGCGGTGTCGACGTGGTCGCCGTTGAGCGGGTCCTGAAGGGGTCGTTGCCGCACACGGTGCTGGAACCCGAAGAACTGCGGTACGCGGCCCGGCACTCGAAGGCCTCGGCGCGCAGCGTCGCGAAGCTCCTCGGGGTCAGCGAGAAAACCGTCACGAGCTGGCGGGAGGCCGAAGCGTGAACACGGCCTTGGACGTCCTGATCTGGATCGCCGAGAACCTCAGCTGGTGGTGGCTGCTGATCCTCGCCCCGGGCGTGCTCGGGGGCGGATGGCTGTGGCTGCGGCCGACGGGCAAGCACCGCCGGACGCAGCCCGACCAGCCGGCCGAGGCCGCCAGGCCCGCCGTCGACGAGGACACGCTGACGTTCCAGCGGGTGACGTACCCGGGCCTGGAGGCCGATAGCTGATGCCTCGTCCAAGCCGTCACGCGCCCGACACCCTCTCGCGGGCATCGCACTGGTCCGACCGGGCCGCCTGCCGCGAGATGGACGACCGCTCGATCTTCTTCCCCGAGGACTTCCCCAGGGGGCTGGTGCTCCTCGTCACCAGGGAAGCCAAGGCGGTCTGTGCCCGGTGCCCGGTGATCGAGGCGTGCCTGCAAGCCGCGCTCGACCGACCCGAGCCGAACGGGGTGTGGGGCGGCCTGGACAAGGACGAGAGGCGGGCGTTCCGGCGGCGGCAGCAGCGGCGCCACCGCCGGAACCGGCGGAAGCAGGGGGGTGGCGATGGCTCGGCAGCGAGGGCCGGGGCCGGATGACTACCTCCCGGCGAGCGGGGTCCTGGACTGGTCCGACCCCAAGCGGCACTGGGCCCAGCGGCCCCGGCCGTGCCGGTTCTGCAAGGGGCCGACCTGCCTCCGCGACGAGGGAGGGCGCCCCTCCCACAAGACCTGCGCGGAAGCGCACCGGGCCCGCAAGCAGGCGCACGCCGAGCAAGCGTACGAGCAGCGGGCCCGGCTCGGAGACCAGCGCGCACTGGACGCGCACACACGACAGGAGCGGATTGATGAAGACGCTGATCGCAGCGGCCGGGGCCCTGGTGCTCGTCGGCGCCCTGGTCGCGGCCGGCTGTGAACCGGCAGACGACGGCGACTGCGACGCCCGCGGTCCCGGGATCGAGCTGACCGCCATGCACGCCTCGAAGGCCAGCGGCAAGCACAAGCCGACGAAGGTCAAGCGGTCCAGCCGCAGTCGCCGAGCCGGCCATGGCCACCACGACGACTGCGACTGACCGCGCCCGCAAGCCACCTTCCCGCGGGCCGAGCCCGGCGCCCCCACGCCACGGACCGCACCGGGGCCCGCCCAGCCCAGCCCCCCACGGGCGGCCCCCGACCATCTCACAACCACTGGAGCGGACTTGATGTTTCGGAAGTTCATGGTCGGCCTGTCCGCCGGCCTCGCCACCTGGGCCGTCACCTCGATCACCCCGGTCATCGGCCCGTGGGCCCCGGTGTTCGGCCTGGCGGTCGCCCTCGTCCTCTGGGTCTGACCCCTCACCCCTCGCCGGGGCCCCGATCGGGCGGCCCCGGCCCCACCACCAGCGCAGAAAGGTTTGTTCGTGTCCGTGGACGTCGCTGCCCTCTACGAAGAGGGCTTCGGAATCCGCAGCGTGGCGGAGGAGATCGGCCGCAGCTACACGACTGCCAGGCGGCAGCTGCTGGCCGCCGGGGTGAAACTCCGCCCGAGCGGCGGCCGACGGCTCCAGGCCGACCCGGTCGCCGACTACCTCGCGGGCCTGTACCGGCGCGGCCTGAGCCTGCGCGCCATCGAGGCCCGCACCGGCTACCGGTACTGGTTCATACGGACCCGGCTCCTCGCCGCCGGCGTCGAGCTGCGCGACCGCAACGGCCGGCCCCGGAAGGCGGTCGTGTGATGCCCGCACCCTCGCACTGCGGCGTCTGCGGCGCGGCGATCCGGTGGACCATCACCGAGGGCAGGAAGCGGCTCGCCGTCGACGCCGAGCCGCACCCGGACGGCAACACGGCAGTCTCCAGGGACGGGCGGGGCACGTGGCTGTCACGCCGGCCGACGGAAGACCTGCCCCTCGCCCCCTTCGAGAAGCTGCACAAGCCCCACGTGGCCACCTGCACGGGCCGACAGAGCAGCGAGCCGATGACCCGCTGCCTCGGCGTCATCAACCTCGACGAGCGCCGCCGCGACCGGGGAGGCCGCCGGTGAAGGACGAGATCACCGGCGTCCAGTACATGGATGCGACCGTCCTGCGGGTCACCCCGCTCGACGAGGCCGGCACACCGAACCACCCGCGGGCCATGTCCTTCCACCTGGACGAGCCGGTGCAGGTCGGCGTCGGCACGCTGGAACCCAAGCGGCAGTTCGGGCTGCTGGCGACCGTCCAGGGCCTCGACCTGGCCGTCGGCCTGGTCGCCGACAGAGGGCCGTGGCTGCGCGCCGATGTGCAGGCCATCGCGGAGAGCATCTGGCAGGAGCGCCGCACCGGCGCCGCGGTCGAGTGGTGGGCCGAAGCCGACCTGGGGTTCTGGTGGTACACCCTCGTCCCCTGGTGGCGGCACGAGTGGGACACCGACCGGTGGCCGTTCAAGAACGCGGAGGACCGCCAGGCGTACGCCGTGGGCTACTGCCGCACGGTCGACGCCTACGACTGGCCGGCCCCGGCCCCGCTGCGGGACCCGCACGGCCTGACCCCCGGCACCCAGCTCGTCTACGCCCGGACGCCGGTCGAGCCGCCCGCGCCCGGCCTGCCCCCGTACCCGGGAGCCGCCGCGTGATCCTCCTCGGCCTCTACCTGTTCAGCGTCGTGACCTGGACGGCCGGCCTCTTCGGCCACGCGGCAGTCCTGGGACCCCTCGCGCGCAGCGTCCGCGCACGGCTGCGAGGTGGCCTGTGATGGCCGCGCGGTCACTTCTGCTTCGGCTCAGCCGGGACGGCCGTCAGTCCCAGCGCCTCCAGTGCCCGCTCGTAGAAGTCCATGGACACGATCGCCCCGACGCGCTTACCGCGGCTAGTCAGGACGGTCGAGTCATTGCCGTACCGGGCACGGCCGATGGCGTCCGCGAAGGAGTTACGCACCTCGGCGATCGACTCGACGTGCTCAGTGATCGGTTCTGTCATGCCGTCAGTGTACGACGCCGCCTCTATGTACGTCAGCGGCATTGTGCGCTTTATGTACATGAGAGCTATGATCGAGGTATGCCCAGCAGCCAGGTTCGGCCCGGCGTGGCCACTCCTCCCGTGCCTCGCCACCTGCCTCTTTGTCGTCTCGACCTGACCCCCGAGGGGTTCCCCCAGCCCGCCCTGCCGCCGGTGCTTCCACCCGAAACGTCCTGAGACCTCGCCCCCTCCAGCACGACCTGAAAGTGAGCCTCACCCCGTGAGCCTGTATCCGATCTTGTGGGCCGTCGAGCACGCTCCGGTGCGCGACGCTGAGGAGCGCGCCATCCTCATGGCCCTGGTCGTCAAGGGCGACTTCGACGGGATGAACTGCTTTCGCTCGTACCCGACCCTGGCGAAGGTCGCGCGAGTGGATCCGAAGACCGCTGGCCGGAAGTGCCGAGAGATGGAGCAGCGGGGCATCCTGCGGCGCCAGACGGAGTTCCTGTCCGAGGTCTGGCTGAGGATCCCTGAGTCGCAGCGGCCGGTGCCGTGGGAGGTGATGATCCCGGCGTCCTGGTACAGCCGTGCTCAGCTCGCCGAGATCAACCACCAGCGGGAGTCGCTTGGTCGTCCGCCCATCACCCGGCAGAACCGGCCCGACTTGCCCGAGGCGCCGCCCAAGGCTGCCCGGTCCGACAAAGGTAAGAAGCGGCCGAAGAAGGAAGATCAGGACGCGGACCCAGGGACTGAGAGTCCCGGGGCTACTGGCGGTAACCCAGGGACTGAGAGTCCCCGGCCTACCGGAGGTAACCCAGGGACTGAGAGTCCCCACCCCCCGGACTCTGAGTCCCTGGCCCAGGGACTGACAGTCCCCCAACCTTCTGAGAGACCTTCCGAGATACCTTCCGAGCTGGCGCCTTCGGCGCGTAGCGCCGCTGACGTCCGTAGGACTGGTGCAGGTAGTAGCGCGCGAGCGAACGGCGGCTCTGCCGCGACGTCGAAGAAGCTGCGACTGACCCGGGAGCAGGGTGCGGCTGTGCGGGCCGTGGAGGCCGCGTTGCCTCGCCCGCTGCTGGCTCAGCTGCCTGGGCAGCGGATCCCGAGGAACAACTACCGGGCGGTGCTCGCCGCGCTGGAGTCCCGGACGCCTGAGCAGATCGCCGCACGGGTCGGCCGCCGCTGGGTCGGCTGGGGCTTCGAGCCCGCCTGCCACGACGGCCTGATCCGCAGTGCGGTCGGTGCGGCGATGGCTCTGATCGGGCCTACGCCGTACTGCCCCGATCCGTCGTGCGAGGACGGCGTCATGGTCGACACGGGCGCCGAGTGCCGGGTCTGTGTGGAGCGGCGGGCGCACCGGCGCGCGGCCTACAACCGCGGGGACGATCCGCGCCGGACCAGCCGGGCCGCCGCGCCGCGCCCTGAGTGCATCGACTGCGGTCGCCCGCTCGCCGGGGACATCCCCGCCGACGGGATGTGCCGCGCATGCCGCGTGACGCCCACTGAAGCCATCGCGGCGCTCAAGGCGCGCTGGGCGGCCGAGGACGCGGCCCGCGCGGAGATGGAAGCCCTGCACGCCGAGGCCGCCCACCGCCGTGAGCAGCGCGCCGCCAGATCCCAGACCACCCCGCAGGACGGCACCCCGCCGTTCTGAACCACCACACCCAACCAGGGAGGCAGTTCATGGAGATCCGCCGCACCGCCGACACCGTCCATGTCGCGATGACCGTCGAAGAGGCCGCGGCCGTCCGCGATGACCTCGGCCAGATCTGGGCCAGCAAGGTCAGCGCGGCCGGGGACCAGATGCACAGCCTGCTGGAGTCCGTCACCGAGGACCAGCCCACCGTCTGACCACCACGAAGGAGAACCTGACATGACATGGAACCCGCGGCTCGACGTCGTCGAGCTACTGGAGGCCGCCGGCTGGGTCGGCGACGAGGAGAACCCGCTCGGCCTGCTCCGCTGCAACGGCGCCATATGGGGCGTGACCAGCGACGGCGGCGACTCCAGCCTGACCGAGCCCGCCGCCGGGGAGACGATCGAGTTCCCCAGCGGCACCCCGGCCGAGGTCATCGTGGCCGCCTGCCTCGCCGCCGCCGAGCAGTTGGAGGACCTCGTCCACAAGACCGGCCGACTGCGGACCGCCCTGGCCTCGGCGAAACGCCGCGCGGCGCGTCGGCAGCCGCACGAGCGTGAGGGGCTGATCTTCCACCTGGAGCGGGAGGCCAAGCGGCTGCACGAGTTCGTGGAGATCGCGAACGCTGCCGCCGAGACGGCGACGCGGTTCTGGGCGGAGTCGAGCGCCGAGGCGCTGAAGCTGCGAGAGGCGAACGAGAAGCTGCGCCGCCGGGTCCATGAGCTGGAGGCGCTGACCAGCAGCGCACATGCCGGCGGCTGGAGCGAGCAGCAGGGCGCCGAGATCCGCGCGCAGGTCGGCGCGTTCCTCGCGGCCCCGCGGATGCACCCGGCCGTGTCTGCGGCGGGGACCGTCAACCATGCCCGTGAGCTGATCGCCGCGCTGCTCGCACAGGTCAATCACCTGACTGCCCAGGCTGCGGCCGAACGCTCCACGGAGCCGGCCACGGACCCCGAGGGGTGCGGCGATGCCCGCCACGACGAGCCCGCCGCCTGACCAGGCAGGAGGTCGCCCGCTGTCGGTAGCAGCGGGCGACCCGCCACCACTCTACGAAGGAGAACCCCCAGTGCAGCAGTTTCAGACCCCGGACGTCACGCGTGAGTTCCTGCGTCTCTGCTTGGACCCCGGCCCCGGCCGCGAGAAGCGCACCCCGGTCCGGTTGCTGGAGGTGCTGCCGCAGCAGATGCACGACGCGGTGATCCGGCACGCCCCGTACCTGCGCGCGATGCGGGACCGTGTCGACGCGCTCGCCGAGCAGCACCAGGCGGCGAAGCATGAGTACGCCGACGCGCTCACCGCGTGGATCCACGGGGAGGAGCCGAAGCCGGTCGACGAGCGGTACGTGATCGGCCGGGACGGCGTCTTCGCCACCCTGTACGACCGGCAGGAGCAGCGCCTGGTCGTGGAGAACGCGACCGAGGAGTACTGCCGCCAGGTGCGGGATGCGCTCCTTGCCACCCAGGGGCGGCCGTGCGTGAAGTGCAGCGCCCTCGCTCCGGATCACATCGCGTGGGCCAAGGGCCACCTGTATGTGGAGCCCGACGAGCCGCAGCCGGCCCCGGCACCGGCGCGCAGGTCGATGCCGCTGCTGGAAGTGGCCGCAGCCGCGCACGACGCCGCGGTGACGCACGCCGCGAAGTGCGGCACCTGCTGGCCCGGCATGCGGCTCGCGGAGATGTGCGAGGACGGGCAGCGCGCTGCGCTTGCGGTGCTTGAGCCTCCTGAGGCGGCGCCGCAGTGCGCGCACGTCGCCTGGGAGGTCACCCACGAGTACCGGAACGGGCTGGGGACCTGGACCAAGCTCCGCAAGTGCTCCGACTGCGGTGAGCGTCTCCCCTCGATCGTCGAGCTCGAACCGCACCTGGCCGAGAACGCGGGGGAGCAGCGGTGAGCGGCGAGACCTGGACCTGGGCCGCCCTCGCCCTGGCCTGCATGTGGATCGGCGGCTACGCCACCGGCCGAGGCCGCCCGATCCGCGAACTCACCAGCTGGGCCGACTGGCAGTTCTGCTACGCCTCCCGCCGCTCGCCCTGGTTCTGGGTCGCCGTCCCGATCGTGTTCACCGCGGTCGCCGGACTGTTCCTCGTCCGGCCCCGCCGCTCCCTGCACAACTGGCGGGCGTCCCGCGAACGCGACCGGCAGCGCGGGCGCGACGTGCAGATACCCGCCCGGCTGAACAGGTTCCGCGACCGGTAAGCCCACCACCCCGCCCCTGCGCCGGCCGCCCCCTGCGGCGGCCGGCCCCACCCGCCAGCACGACCCCGGAGGAACCCGATGAGCGACCGCCCCAACGGACTTGACCGCCTGCTCGGTTACGTCTCGGCCCACCTGCCCGACGAGTCCAAGAACGAGCCGAAGCGCCTCACTCCCGAGGAGATCGACCGGGTGAGGACCGAACTCAGCAACGACCTGTTGGCCTTCGCCGAGCTGATGACGCCGGTCTTCGACCACGCCGACGGCATACGCGCCGACCTGGTCCGGCGCCGCTGGTCCCCCCAGGCCGCCGAACAGATCGCCCTGATCTGGCTCGTGAACACCGTGCAGAGCATCTTCGGGGCGAGGGCATGACCGGCCACAGTCTCCTGCTGGTGCTCGCCTGGCTCGCCGCGGCGGTCGCGGTCACCGCCGCCTGGTCCGCACGGGCCGCGGTCCGCCGGCTCCGCACCCACAGGGATAACAGGCAGGGTCTCGCGCGGGCCCGCCGCCCGGACGCTCCGCCGCACGGCGGCTTGCTCTGCTATGGCGACCACGGTGACGTCCTATGCATCCGCCCCGCCGACGACACCCACAGCCGCCACGTGCCGTACCGCCCGACACCGAAGGACACCCCATGCGCATCACCCGACTGACCCCCGACCAGGCACGTGCGCTCAGCGAGCAACTCGCCTGCACCACCGCGCTCCTGCGCCGCGTCCTCGACGGCATCCGCGAGATGGCCCGCCAGGTCACCGAGACGTTCCGCTCGATCACCGCGCACCTGCGGCAGGCAGGCGTCATCCCGCCTGCCAACCGCGGCCTCCGGTGGCCCAACGACCGGCCAGCCTGGGCCAGCCCATACGGCCCCGACCCGAAGGGACACCGATGACCGTGCGCACCCACATCGACGACCTCAACAGCGCCCAGCTCGACGCCCTCTACGACGAACTCGACCGGCTCCGGGCCCTCGTCACCCGCCTCGGCATCACCGGCCCCGAGACCGCCCCACCGGCCCGCCGCTGGCAGGTCGAAGCCCGGATCAACGGCCGCTACGGCACCCTCATGCGGGACATCACCGACCGGAAACGCGCCGTCGACTCCTACCATCGGCGCCGCAAGCAGCACCCCGACAGCGGCGTCCGCCTCGTCCAGCGCATCACCATCAGCGCCATCGACGACCCCGACACCGAACCCGCAGAGACCGAAGGGACCGACCGCTGCCTGTGGTGCGCCGCACCCCACACCGGGCAGGCCACCCGATGACCGACCAGCCCGACAAGCCCGCCGCCAAGCCGGCGACGCGCACCCTCCTCGCCCACGCCCTCCAGCAGGACAGGCAACGGCAGGCGAGTGGCGTCCGCGTCGAGTACCGGGCCCGCGTCCCCCGGCACCTGCTCGCCGCCGCCCTCGCCGAAGCGTTCGCCGTCATCGAACGCGAGACACAGCAGCAGGACACCCCGCCCACCCTCGACTGACCCGGGCACAAGCAAAGCCCCCGGCGGCTGCCGGGGGCCTTGTTGCGTGGACGCGCACCATCAGCGTACGGGGTTACCGACAGCGCGTCGACATCTTCAGCGCCGCTTGAGTGCCGACTGGTACTCCGCGGCCTGCTTCGGCGTCAGGTAGTGCGACACCCGCACCAGCACCGGCCCGTCCAGGTAGTGGTACTCAGCCAGCGCCGGCATCGACTTCGTCACCGACTCGATGTACTCAGAGCGCGCCTTCGCGTCCCCCGCGCTCTCGAACACCTCGATGGCCCCGCCGCGCAGCGAGTCGTCCTTGTCCAGGCCCTCGACGTCAGACCCCGAGATCCGCGAGTCAGTGAACGTGACCTTCGACGTGTACTGACCCGGACGCCCCAGCAATTTGTTCGGGTCGGTCTCCGCCGTGACCACAGTGCCCAGCTTCGCCGCACCGACTTCGCCCGACAGCTTCGTGAACACCTCCCGGGCCGTAGCCGGCTGCGACGGCGACGGCCGCGAATCCCCATCGGCCGACGCCGACGCGGCGCTGCCGCCCCCGGCCGCCGGCTTCGACGAGTCGTCCGATCCCCCACACCCGGCCAGCACGCCCACCGCCAGCACAACGGCAGCAGCCCCCACGGCTAAACGGACCTTGCGCATGATCCCTCGCTCCCTCACACGGGACAGCGCGACCACCGCGCCCCCGCATCCCCATAAACGACCGATGAACGGTTCAGTCGCTCGATGATGCCCTGCCACTGCTCGCCGACTGCGCGGTTTCGGTCAGGTGCTACCCGCCTGCCGCTTGAACAGAGCGGCGCGTAGTTCCTCGACCAGCTTCGGCCACGCGCCCGACTCGTCGAGAACGTCGATGTACGCAGCCTCGCCGGCGAGCCAGCGTTGCCTATCGGGAAGGCCAGCGACGCGGCCGGCTTCCCATATCTCGGCGCGCAGCAGCTCAGCGGCTCGCTTCGAGCGGGCTCGACGAGCGTTGAGTTCATTCCTGCGCCGCACGCCCGGGGTGTCGGGCACACGTACCGAGACGTCTCCATGATGTTGTGCGGCGGTTCCTCAGTGCGGATCGCCTCCATTTCCGCGATGTACGCGCCCACCCGACTGTCACACCACTCCACCTCGCGGCGCGCAACGTCAGGCCACCACGGCTTGTTACGGTGCGCCTCGCACCGTTCGTCCGGGTCGTACGCCGAGCCGATGTAAAGCAGCCGCCCGACGGCGTCATACAGGCGATACACCGCCGCCGGCCTTGTCGGCGCCGTCGCCTCCCTCGCTCCCACGCTTCCGCCTCCCTGTCCGTGGTCGGTTCTTCCCCGACCCGCTGTAGCCGCGTTCGATGTCCTGCACGGTGCTGATCGAGCAACCGAGCGTCTCGGCGATCTCGCGATATGTGACCTTCTTCGCGCGCTGCGCAAGCACCCAGGCCCGTCGCGTCTCCTTGAGCTTCGGCCCGCTGTCCGACTGCACTTTCAGTACCTCGGTGATCGCCCGCGCCTGCCGGGCCGCATCGTCCATCTGCTCGATGACTTGCAGGGCGTCGAGCACCCGCCAGGCCTCGGGGGTTGCCTCGGGCGACGGCACGGGGCGCGGGCGCCACACCTGGTTGAGTTCGGGCTGCTCGGCCACGATCGCCTGCGCTTCAGCGGTGTACGCCGCCGCCCGGTCCTCGAACCAGTCCAGCGAGTACTCGGCAGCGAGGGGCCACCAGACTGTGCGGCTCCTGTGCTCATGCCACCGCTGCCGGGGGCGCTCGCTGCTGCCCACATACAGCAGCCTGCCGCCGGCGTTGAAGACCCGGTACACGGCTGAGCGTCCGCCGGTTTCGGCCGGCGGAAGCGCACTGATGGGGAACCTCTGTAAAGCGGTCATTCCTCCCTCTCGGCCTTGGCGGCCCGCTCGTTCTTCTTCCGCTGCGCGCCGCTCAGCCCCTTGCCGATCTGCTGCGCACGCTCGGGCTTGATACCACCGCCGATGATCGCGGCGATCTGCGGCCAAGTGAGCCCCTGGTCCCGCAGCTGAAGGACGCTGTCCTGTCGGATGCTTCGCAGCTCCGAATGCAGGTCAGGCCACCGACGCAGAGCCTCGGAAGCGACCTTCGTTCGCTCGGCCGGGTCCTCGATGGCTCTGAACGCCTCGATGGCGTCCACCAACCGGCTCACCTCCTCGGAGTCCTGTCCTGTGGCCTCGGGCTCGTCCGACACGCCGGCTCCCTTCCTGGCGAGAGCGCAACCGAGGCAGGTCAAACCCTAGGGCTTGCATCTCGATGAGTACAAGCCCTAGGGTTTGGCTCCGCGAGGTCGGCTCCTTCGACTTCGTTCCGTCAAATGAATCGGCGCCGGGCGGTGTTGTGGAAGGCCCGCCCGGCGCCGGTCGCCCACCTGAGCTACCAGGAGGACGAACGTGTCAAAGGTTAGCCGGGCGCCTGGCGCCCATGAGGAAGAACCGGCCGAGGCCGGGCAGGTCAGTGAGGCTGTCCGTGCGAAGGTGATCGAGATCGCCGACCTGCTGCGGCAGCAGGACCCCGACCTGCCGGCCGACGAGCGCGTGCTGTCGGTGTTCATCGCGCGGCAGACGTGGGGTGCCGACGTCGAGTTCTACCGCGCGGTCCTCGCGGTCTTCCCGGACCCCGAGCCGGGTGAGACCGAGGGTGCGTACGGCGAGCGTGTGCTGAGGCTGGTGCGTCGATGAGTGCCCGCCGGATCAGCACGAGGACGCCGAACCAGACCGTTGCGGAGCCGGCCACGGTGCGGACGTGCCGCGGGGACCGGGGCACGCCGAAGGAGCGGGCCGCCCGCGCGGACGCCGCGCTCGGGCAGGTTGAGTCGGCGAGGTTCCACGCGAAGGAGAGCGTGGAGTCGTGCGGGGGGAGGCGGAGCGCGTGAGCGCCTTCGGTCGACTGCGGGAGGCGCTGACCGGGGGTCCGCGCTACTCGCCCGGTGTCAGCCCGTGCGCGTCGACGCGGGTGCAGGAGAAGGCCGCCAGGCGGCAGGCCCGTGAGGCTGAGCTGGCGGCCGGTCGTCGCGCGCGGCACAGGGCGCGGGTCGCGCGGCAGGGCGACGAGAAGAAGCGCGGTCGGCGCCGCTGACCGCCACCTGATCGGCCGGGCCCTCGACCTTCCCAGGGAGGGCCCGGCCTCCCACAACCACCGAGCAGGGGTAGGCCCATGTCAGAGATCACTCAAGAACGCCTCAACGAGGAAGCCGACTACTTCGAGAACGTCGCCGCGCCGCGCGCCGAGGCCGCAGCGAAGGACGGAGAGCGCGCCGCTGCCCTGACCGGCAGCGATCACACGCGCGCCTGCGCCAGTCGGGCCGCCGCGATCGCCCGAGGCAGGGCGGTGGAGTACCGCGCGATCGCCGAGACCCTCCGCGCGGGCGAGATCCCCGACAGCCTCGACCCCGACGCCATCGCCGACTGACGGACCGGCACCCAGACCGGCCGGGCCTTGCGTCCCGTCCCCTTGTTCCGCAGGGCCCGGCCTTCCCGGGCCGGGCTCGCCGATCGCCATCCCCCGAGGCGGCGGTGAGTCCGGCCCTTCCCTGGACCACACCACGAAGGAGCGCGAGTCCATGTGTGAGCCCGACGTCCGCGAACTCAGCAAGGGACAGGTCGCGGTCATCGCGGTCGCTGCCGTCCCGATGGTCGTGGCCGGTGTTGTCGGCGCCTGGAGCACGTACGGCAACATCGTGTCGGTCTTCCACCGCAGCACGGCCGCGCTGGGCGTGGTCGGCTTCGGTGAGGGCGGCACGCTCGTGCTCGCCGTGGTGATGGTCGCGTTGACGATGCTCGGCCAGGCGACGCCGGCTCTCGTCCGGGTCGGGGTGTGGGTGGTGCCCGCTGTCGCGTCCGCGACGGGCGCCTACGTTGCGCGCAACGCGAGCGAGTCGGCCATCTTCGCGGTGACGCCGCTGACGATGACGTTCGCGGCCGAGGGCCTGGCGCTGATCGCCCGCCGCGTCGTTATCTACCGGACCCGCGTCGACGCCGATGCGCAGCGTCGCGCTGCCCGTCGCGCGATGCGCGACGCTGCAACGTTGCACCGCATCAGCTGGCACGGGTCGCGGGCCCGGCACCTGAAGTCGGACCGTGCGAAGTGGTGGCACCAGGCTGCGGTGTGGCGGCTAGAGCGTCGCATCCGGCCGACGACCGCGACGGCCGCGAGCGAGCTGATCGCAGTGCATGACGAGCGCGTTGTGCGGGGTGCGGCAGGGGTGCTCGACGCGATGTACGGCGACACCCCCGCCCCGGCGCCCGAGCTGCCCGCAGCGTCGCAGCCACGCGACGAGACGCTGGCCATCGAGCAGGCGCCGGTGCAGGAGCGTCCCGCGCTCGACGTGCACTCCGATGACGCGCTGAGCCTGTTCGAGCCCGCCGTACCCGGGGCTCTCCCGGCCGCAACGCCCGCCCCGGCACCGCGTGCGACGCAGCCTGCGGCATCGGTGCAGCAGGACATCACGCCCGAACTCGCAACCGCGGTCGACGACGCACTCAGGGTCGTCGCGACGGACGACAGCATGCGGCTACTCACCGCCGCAGAGGTCGCCAAGCAGAAGGGCGTCACGCCCGGCACGGTCCGTTCCTGGGTGCACCGCAACAAGCTCAAGCCCGCACGCCGCGACGACGACGGCCGGCTGCACTTCCACCCCGCCGACGTCGCAGAACTCGACTAGCCACGACGGGCCCCGCAACGGCCCTGACCAGCGTTGCGACGGGCGTTGCAACGCGCAACGCAACGCCCGTCGCGCCACACCCGGCAACGCGCCCGGACCGAACGAGAGAGGCAGAACCCGCGATGACCGACCACACTGACCTCGACCAGGGCGAGACGGCGGTCCGTGCGATGCTCCGCAAGCTCGGCGCCCGCCCCGCCGGCCACGCCGCCGCCGACGACGAGCAGCCCGCGCCCGCGCCCGCCGTCGTGATCCCGCCCCGCCCCGACTACGCCCCGCACGTTCCGGTACCCGCCCCGCGCCGGGGGAGTGGCCGCCTGCCCGACTGGTGGGCGAAGGACAAGCCGCAGCTCGGCGACGAGCCCGCCCCGCTGGCCCCGGCCGCCGAGGAACCCGCCACCGACGACCAGCCGGACCAGGAGCCCGCCGAGCAGCCCGCCCCGCGGCCCCAGCCCCGCCTACGCACCGTCGAGAAGCCGGCTGCCCCCGACGACGAACTCGGCGAAGAGGACGAAGAGGACCCCGGCGACTACGACCAGCCGGTGGAGGAGAAGCGGCGGACGAAGTGGGTCGCACGGGTGCGCCGCCCGGACCGCGAGCCCACCCGGCCGCCGTTCGGGACCGCCGCCCCGCTGTACTACCAGCGAGAGAAGAAGTCCCTCGCCGAGCTGGTTCGCGAGATCCCGGCGCACAGAAAGTGGCTGCTGTACGCAGGCAGCGGCTTCGCGGCCGGCTGGTACTTCCATATCCCGCAGTTCGTCCGCGACGCAACGGCAAGCGTTGCACAGCACGGCGGCCCGTTGCGGGACAACCCCGATGTCTACTTCTGGGGCGTTGCGGCGGCCGTTGCGCTCAGCCTCGACCGCGCCACCCGCCGGTCCTGGTTCCTGATCGCCTGGGCGACCCGCGGCCTGACCGTCTGCTTCGTCGTCGGCGCGCTGCTGTACGGCAACGCCATACAGACCTGACCAGCCACCCCTCACAACGCAAAGGACAAACCAGTGAAATCCGTGATCCCTCCGGTCGGGATCGTCTCCTTCGCTCTGGTGCTCACCGCCGTGCTGATCATCGCCACGAAGGAGCAGAAGGTCGGCAAGGCGAAGCCGCTCGGCTGGTGGTGGACGCTCGGTCTGAGCATGCTCGCCGGTGCCTCGTACACGGCCGCTGGCTGGCCGTTCAACGTGGTCCCGCAGCTCATCATGGGTGACCTCGTCGGCCTGGTCCACGCCGCCATGCCCGGGGTCACGCTGCCGGGTCTCGCTCTGCTGTTCCTGGTGCTCCTGGCATGGCTGGGCCTCACCCGCAGGCAGGTCGCCGTGATCGGCATCATCCTGGTCCACATCATGGCGGGCGCAGGCGGAGGCTTCGGCATCCTCGCCCAGCGAATCCACGCCATCGCGATGCACTTCGCCGGCTCATGACGACCAGGACGCAGGCGCCCGGCCCGGACAGTGAGACGGCTCAGCTCACCGCCGGGCTCACGGCCGACCACGCCCCGGCTCACACCCCCCGTGAGCCTGAGCCCGCCCGCGAGCATGAGCCGCCCGCTGATCCCGAGCCGGTCGACGACTTCGACCCCGACGATGAGCCCGAGCCGGGGGAGAGGCCCGCGCGGCTGCGCGCGCTCGCGATGCCGGACCTGCGTCCGTACGCCGACCCGAAGGCCGTTGCAGGCGTTGCACGGCAGGGCATCGCAGCGAGCCGCAAGCCGGCGGCCAGCGTTGCGCGTCGCACCGCGGCGGGCATCGCGGCCGTCGCGCGGTGGTTCTGGGCCGGGACGCGGACACTCGTCGGCGTGCTCTACGGGTGGCTCAACGGCAGCTACGGCGAGAAGTGGTCGATCCCCGCCCGGCTCGGGGGAGTGGTCCTGGTCCTCCTCGTCGCCGTCCACACCGTCCAGCAGTTCGGCACTCTCGCGCTGATGGGCATGGCCTGGGCGTGGGTCCAGGCTGCGGTCATGACCGGCCGGGGCCTGTTCGACCGGTTCCTGGGCAAGGCCAAGCCCGAGCAGCCTAAGGCCTCCGAGGAGGCCCCCGGGAAGGGCGAGGACACCGCCCCGGCGAGTCGCCGCAAGGGTCTCGCCCGACTGCTCCGCCGCACCCCCAGCAAGCCCCCCGCCGAACCCGTCGACCAGGCCCCCGCCGAGCCCTCCACAGAGCCCCCGCTGACGGCCCTGATCCGGGAGCTGATCGGCGACGACAACGGGGTCCACCTGAGCGTCCTCCGACCGGCCATGCGGGAGCGTCTCCCCGGCCTTGCAGAGGCCGACGACAAGCAGCTGAGGAAGGTGCTCGTGGCGGCCGGCTTCGACCCCTCCCAGACCTTCCGGGCGAGGGGTGTCGCCGGGCGCTCCGGTGTGCACCGCAGCCAGCTGCCCCCGCTCCCCTCCCCTGGAAGCCGCCAGGAGGACTCTCCGGGCCACTCTCCGCTACCGGAGAGTGGCCTTGACCTGCGGAAATCTTCGGTTGTGGAGAGTGCGGAGAGTGGCCCGGAGAGTGATCGGAGAGGCCGACGGAAGCCCCCGGAGGGGTGGACGGAGGAGGAGTTCGCCAAGGGTGAGCGGTGGGTGAACGACCCCAGCCGCGGCCCGAACGCGTGGATCAGGCAGCGCCTCGAAGACGTCGAATGACCGGCCGGCGCAGGGAACCGAACAGCTCGTACGAGGTGTGAAAGGGAGAGAACCATGGGCCAGCCGAGGGACGAGTCCTCCATCATGAGCGGTGACGAGTCGCGAGTGAGGAGGGCGCCCGTGGGCGGGCCGTACGCGTACCGCTGTCCGCTGTGCCGGACGACGTCGTTGCCGGTCGAGACGAAAGCGGCAGCGCAAGCCGAGGGCCACGTCCACCGGCGTAAGTTCCACGGCGGTCACCGCCCGGACGGCGAGGAGATCATCCGGGTGCAGTACGCGCCGAAGGGGTGGAGCGACATGGAGACCTGGGAGAAGGTGGCGTCGGTCGCGATCGTCCTGGCGCTGCTGATTGGGGTCTGGGTCAAGTTCTGACTGCGCGCCGCGTGGGGAACGACGAAGGGCCGCACCGGCGCTCCGGTGCGGCCCTTGGCGTTGTGGGCTCTGGGCGTGGGGTCATCCCCGGCGAGTGAGCCATGAGCCGTGAGCCGGCTGGCTCAGGACGAGGGCTCATCCTTGGCTCGTGAGCCCCGGTTAGCCCAGGCCTTGTTGGGCTGCCGGGGCGGGACGGCGTACTTCTTGCCCACGATGCGAAGTGTCGCCTCGGTCCATGGCACGCGCGGGTGCGCGGCCACGGCTGCGAAGGGAAGGTCGGTGTCGGCCTTCAGCTCGTCCATCAGCGCCTTCTGAGCGGCGTGGCGCGTCTCCTCTTCCCGTTGGACGGCATCCTCCCAAGCCTTGATGGTTTCGAGTGTCTCCGGACTGGGCTTGTATTCGGGCAGCGGCTGCTTGCCGAAGTAGGGCTTGGGCATGGCATCAGTCTTTCACGAGCCGATTTGCATAAACCGAGTGGGGGTGCCAGTCAGCGCTGATCCTTTACTTTTTCTTTGTCAAATCCATTTGTTAAAACTGGCTAGGGCAAGCTGATTTGGGAAGAATATGGATAGCACCACAAACAGCCCCAGAACAGGAAGGACCGTCCGTGAGCAGCAGCTACATCGAACGCCTCGCCCAGGGCACCCCCCAGGCCGGCGCCGCCCTCCAGCTCGCCCAGATCGTCGACGCCGTCGACACCGCCCGGGAGGTTGCCGAGGCGGCCAAGCCGACGGTGTGGCACTTCGCCAGCACCGCCGACGCCCGCGCGGCCGTCGAGCAGGACCAGGTCGCCGACGGTGATGTCCTGGTCGTCGCCTCCGAGCGCGCCGTCGCGTTCGTCGTCGGCGTCTGGCCCGTCGCGATCACCCAGGAGCACGGCACCTTCCACGCATACGCGAAGCTCGGGAAGCCGGCCCGCGAGTACGCCCGGGGCCTCTACATCCCGAGCGTCGAGCGGGCCGAGCAGGTTGCCGTCGAGGCGGGCTTCGCGCTCGCCGACCCGGCCGCCGCCCAGGCCGCCCGGATCGCCGTCGGCGAGCCCGCCCCGATCGAGGTCCCGCGCATGCTCGTCGAGCCCGGCGACGTCCTCCACGCGTTCGGCGCCCGCCTGCGGATCGTCGACACCGGCACGCGGATCGCCGACACCGGCCAGGCCGAATGGTGGGCGCTCGTCCAGGGCGCCACCGAGGAGGACAGTCGACGCACCTACCGCGGCCAGTGGGCGCTCGCGGTGCCCGTCGAGACCGCCGCGTGGGACGTCGTGACCGTCGAGCGCGTCCTGCCGACCCCGGCCGCCTGAACAGAACCGGAGGGCACCGATGAGCCGCGAACAGCGGGAGAAAGCCATCGCGCGTGCGAGCTTCCTCGACGACCTGGAGCTGGAGCTGACCGGAGGCTGCGGACTGTGCGGCCTGGAGGCCGACTGGATGTGCGCCGCCTGCGGCCTGTGCAACTGCCACCGGCACGACCACTGCAAGCGGCCGGCCGGCCAGTAGGCGAGGGAGCCGCAGTGCTGTGACCTGCGGTTTTCTTTGCCCCTTCTTTATTGAATCGGCTTGTTAAAACTGGCTAGGGCAAGCTGATTCGGAAAGAATGAAAGTAGTTCAAACCACCACGACACGACAGGAGCGGGACATGTGCGGCACCACGGCCACCACCGAGCACGGCAGGTGCCTGAAGTGCCGCCGCCCGCTCCGTAAGCCGTCCCCCGACGGCTACGGCCCCAAGTGCCGCGCCAAGCTCCGCCGCAACGCGCGCACCGACACCACCCACCCGAAGTGGCAGGTCGCCAAGGCCCTCGAAGCGCTGGAGCTGGGCGCGGTCGTCCCGCTCCGCCAGAACCGCATCTTCCTCGTCGTCTCCGACGACGGCTCCGAGGTCTACCGGACCGCAGCGACCGGCCAGTGCAACTGCCCGGCCGGCCTGCGGTCCGTCCGCTGTTACCACTCGCTGGCCGCCCGCTATGTCGCCGCGGCCTGATCGCGAAGGAGAACCGTCATGTCCGCCTACCTCGCCAGCGCCCGCCGCCTGATGGCCCTCGCCACCGTCGTGCGCGGCCGGGCCTACCACCCGCAGCGCTACATGATCGAGACGCTCGCCGGGGCCATCGAGGACGCCGCGATCGCCCTCCAGACGTGCCCCGTGGACGAGCCCGGCCAGATCCCCCAGCCGGCGGCCGACGCCGTGCGGGAGGCCACCGACCTGCTCACCCAGCACGACTTCATGATCCCGGCCGCGATCCTCGGCTACGCCACCTCCCCGATCACCGGGACCGTGCCGTCGATGCAGCCGCTGACTGCGGTCAGCCTCCAGCTCGCGCGGCAGGACATCGACCTGCGCGCCCGCCGCCTCGCCATCGTCGAGCACGGCCACCTCAACAGCCGCGACGACGAGGTCCTCGGCGCCGCCCTCGCGGGGCTGATGGTCCTGCACCGCAAGCACGAGCGCCTGGCCGCCGCCGTCGCCGCCGACAACGAGCGGCCCTGCAACCGCGGCAAGGCCCCCGCCTACCGCGCCCACTGACCACCCCAGTCCGGAAGAGGAGTGAACGATGACCTTCGACTACACGATCCATGTCGACCAGCTGCCGAGCTGGTTCACGATGCCCTGCATCGCGTGCGAGATCGCCGGCCAGACCGGCCAGGCCAGCAGCGTCGTCGAGGCCAGCAGCGGTCTCGGCCTCGGCTCGTGCACCGACCACATCGAGGTGACCTCCCGGGTCCTGCGCCGACTGCGCAGCTACGAGGCCGCGCTGCGCGCCTCGTTCCTCACGGCCGGGATCATCCCCGCCCCGCAGCATGACCGCGGCCCCGGCGAGGGCGTCGTCTACGGCAACCTCCCCGGCTCCGGAGCCCGCGACCACGCCCCCTCGGCCACCGACGTCATGTTCGGACGCCTGCCCCGCTGAACGGCCACCGCCCGGCCCCACGGGGCCGGGCCCCGACAAACAGAAGGGAACCGCCATGCCGGTCTACCTGACCGAGTACGTGCTGCGCGAAGCCGACGACCCGGTGAAGACCGACCTGGAGCTGGTCCACACCCGCTGCGGCATCCACCTGTGCGACGCCGAGCCCGGCGACCGCCTGGAGACCCTGTTCGGCGTCGTCGTGGACCACGTCGCCACCTGCCCCGCCTGACCGACGAGAGGACCGGACATGCCGATCTACCTGCCCGCACCCAAGGCCCCGGCCGGCGGACCCGACGGGAAAGGCTGGAACAGGCTCAGCCTCAACTCCCACGGCGGCTTCCCGGCCCAGTGCGCGCTGCGGCCCCGACGCTGGGGTGCGCTGCTGGAGTCCCACGACACGCGACGCGCCCGCTGGGGCGGGTTCGGGCCGTGCGTGAACCGCGGCAACTGCGACGACTGCCCGGTGCGGGCGGCGCTGCGCGAGCAGTGCACGCTCGTCCCGGTGAACGCCCCCAGGGTCCTGGTGCGCTGCGAGCCGGTGTTCGCCTCGAAGGCCCTGTTCGGCGGCCCGGACGGGTGGCGGCTGTGGGTGACGACCGGCCCGGACGACCAGGGCTACCGCGAGCGGCAGAAGCGGCCGTGGTCCTGGGAGGACGCCACCCGCGTCCACGGCTGGGACCTCGGCCGCCCGTACCTCGACGAGCACGGCGAGGGCTTCTGGTTGGAGCGCACCACGCGTATCCCCGCCTGGGGCTGCGCCATCACGACCCGCACTCGGCCATCCTCGGTCCGGCACGCGTTCCGGGTGAGCGGGACCAGGGTCGCCCTCCTGCACCACCACGGTGGGTGTGCGCACGGCGAGGAGCTGCTGAACGCGATCTCCCACGCCTGCCCCGGCCCGGACGGCGCCGACGAGAACCGGGTGCCGGTCCACTGGCGGCAGGCGGCGGAGATGACGCCCCCGGCCGCCGGGGACCTCCGCTTCGGCGTCGACGTGCGGACCATGAGCGTGAAGATCGTCGCCGTTGACGGCCCGAGGCGCGAGCTGGCCCGGCTCACGCTGACCGGCTCGGGCTGGACCGCCGACCGCGTGCGAGCCGCCGGTGAAGCGCTCCGCACCTACCTTGACCACTGACCGGCCCCGACCAGGACAGGAAGACGCCATGCCCAAGAAGCCCTGCCCGATCTGCTCCACCGGAGGCGAGTGCCTCCAGTGTGACGGCTGCGATGCCCACGAGCACGAGCCGTGCAAGCCCTGGTGCGAGCACTACGAGGACGGCCGGTACGAGATCGGACCGGAAGTCCCGTCGCCGTTCGAGGACCCGGTGCTGCCCGGCTGGTGACAGTGCCACCCGACAGCCCGGGGCCGCCCGCACCGGAACTGCCCCCAACGAGAACAGGAAGACGAGCATGAACGAGCAGCACATCGAGACCCCGCAGCGGTTCGGCAGCGAGCCCCTGTACCGCGGCTTCCGCGACGACTACAGCGAGCAGGCCCGCGGTTTCACCGTGACCATCGCGGGCGCCGAACGGCACGACGGCGAGAAGCCTTGCACGTACGTGGTGGACGGCCACGACACGGAGTCCGCGTGGGCGCAGGCCCTCGCCTACCACCTGACGGACACGGGGATGCTCGACTGCTACGTGGTCGCCGGCGAGTCCTTCGAGGGCACCCCGGACGCCGACTACGGCAAGGAGTGGACCGACCTGCGGCCCGAGCCGAAGCGGAAGCGTAACGACGGGCGTGCCCCGGTCCCGCTCAACGGGATCCTCTACCGGGTGCGGCTGGCCTGGCCGGACGCCGGGTGGGTGCTGCGGGAGCCGCCGACCGGGAAGCCGTCGCTGACTTGGCGGGGCGGGCCGACCGTCGAAGAGGTCGGCGAGGAGCTGCGCTGGCCGGACATCGACATGCAGCGCACCGCCTGACAGCCCTCCGCCTGCGGGTTTCTTAGAAGTTCTTTTACTGAATCAGCTTGCTAAAACTGGCTAGGGCAAGCCGATTCGGAAAGAATGAAAGCAGTTCAAAACACCCCACCCCGCCAGGAAAGGGAGCCCGCCATGGACGCCGCCACGATCACCGCCGTCTTCACCGCAGCCGCCACCGCCCAGAGCTGGACGCGCACGAACCTCGGCCTTACCACCCAGGTCAGCGCCGAGGACGGCTACCGGTACACGGTCCGGCTCCCCAAGGACAGCGGCAAGGCGTTCATCGCGGGCCGCGACGGACACGCCGGCGACGAGCTGCTCGACATCGAGGCCACCTGGGGCCTGACCCTCCCGATCGTCGAAGCGGCCATGGCCGCCACCCGCATCTGACCCACCAGCCACCACGGGCCCGGTACCAGGCGGTACCGGGCCCCTTCCACGCCCATACGGAGGCACTCATGGAACAGCTCGACCTGTTCGCCGAGCTCGGCGAACCCGAAGCGCCGAAGCCGGGGAAGACGATCACCCTGCCGAAGCCGACCGCCGGCCAGTACGCCACCACAGTGGCCAAGCCGTCGCAGCCGCAGCAGCCGGCCCTCATCCCGCAGGCCCCGCCCCGCCCCCGGCCGGAGTTCAGCATCCGCCCCGCCGACGGCCCCACATTCGGTGAGGCCGTATCCACGGCCTGGCATCGGGCGCACGGCGGGAACCGCATGGAGATCCCACTCGGCATCGTCGCGACCCTCGCCCTGTGGCCACTGAAGGGACACCCGCGGACCCTCGCGAGGTTCTTCAAGGGCCTGGACGCCCAGCAACTCATGTCCTGTGTCCGGGAGGTAGCCGCCTACTGGTGGATGCGGCGACCCGACCTGATCGACACCGCCTCGGTCCTGTTCCGCTGGGCGGAGGAGGACCGGCACACGCCGAACGAGCTGGCAGCGATCCGGGCCACGTTCCACGCAGCGCTGGACCACAACGCCCTCGACCGCACCGGGCACGCGGACCCGGAGGCAAACAGCTGGATCGACCTGATGTCGTGGACGGTCACCAGCCTGCGTCACAACACGGCACGGCAGGGCCTCGGCGAGTACCACACGCCGCCCGAGGTGTGCGACATGATGGCCGCGCAGATCATCGGCGACGACCGCGAGGCGATCCGCGAGGGCTACTCGATCCTCGACCCGTGCGCCGGCACAGGCGGCATGGTCCGCTCCGCCGCCCAGCACCTGCGGGGCATGGGCCTGGACCCCGCCAAATTCACCTGGTTCGCGCAGGAGATCGACCCTCTGGCCGCAGCCGGGTGCGCCGTCAACATGATCGTGTGGGGGATGGGCCCGAATGCCCTGGTGGCCTGCGGTGACACCTTGGCCGAAGGCGACCTCTGGCCCCGCGCCGTCGAGCACCGCCGCATCATGGTCGAGCGCAGGGATGACGCCGCCGCTCACATGGCCATCGTCCACGCGGTGGGTCGCGTGGAGCAGCTGGTCAACGGGGGCTCCCGGGCTGCCTGAGCTGGGCTTCCTTGTCCGACATTTTACTGAATCGACTTGTTAAAACTGGCTAGGTCAAGCCGATTCGGAAAGAATGAGAGCAGTTCAACCCCCACCCCACCCGCGCGAAAGGAAGGCCCCGAATGGCCGCCGCACCTCACTCCACCGCGATCGCCCGCGTCCTGCGCGGTCTCGGCCTCACCCAGGGCAAGGGCTGCGACTTCCGTGTCACCGGCGACTACCGCAACGGTGAGCGGATCGGCACGTTCGTCGTCGTCCTCACCCGCCACGCGGAAGAGGTGATCGCCGAGCACGCCGACGAAATTGAGCGCCTGTCGGAAGAGGCCGGCTGGCCGTTCCATGTGTCGGTCCGCTACCACGACCGCGAGCGCCCGATGGTGACCGTTGCCAACTACGGCAGCCGCGTGCGTGAGGAGCCCCCCGTGAGCGCTGTGACCGCCGAGCCCGCCGAGGCCGCCGAGGCCGAGACCGTCGAACCCGCGGAGGTGGCCGTCGAGGCCGCGCACGAGGAGACGGCCGTACGGCCGGCGATCGTACCCGCCGTCCTCGGCTGGCTGTGGGCCGACGACCACGCGGCCACGGTGTCCTCGCCCCTGCGCGACATGATCCGCAGCAAGGAGTGCGACAAGTACGGGCGCCCGACGAAGGCCGCGTTCGAGCGGATCGCCGCCGAGCTGAACGCGCTCCCCGCCGACCCGGCCGCGCTCGCCCAGCTGTGGGCCGACGACCACCGCGCCCCGGTGTGCTCGCCCCTGCGAGACATGGTCCGGGGCGACGAGTGCGACGACGGCGGGCAGCCGACGATGGTCGCGTTCGAGCGGATTGCGGCCGAGGTGAAGGCGCTGGCCCTCCCCGTGGCGGAGCCCCGCTCTGAGGAGAGCGGGCCGCGCGCGCTGCCCCCGGCCGAATCCGAGCCCGCAGCCGAGGAGGCACCCGACGACCTGAAGGCGCTGCGCCTGGAGCGGGCGCAGTCGGAGGCGCTGGGCTGGTCGCGAGGGCAAGCCGAGCTGGTCGCCGCCGCGGCGGCCGGACAGCTGTACCGGGACTTTGGCGCCGTCCTGCGGACCGTGCCCGTGCCGGGGCATCCCGGCCGGGTGGCGTCCATGCACCGGCTCGGGCCGCTGGTCGACGCCGGGTTCCTGGCCGTCGACGAGCCCGACCCCACTGGCCGGCGTGCCGTCCGCGTCACCGCCGACGGCCGCCACGCCCTGGCCGTGTGGAAGCGGTGGCGGCCCTGGCCGGTGGAGAAGACCCGCAGCGAGGAGACCGAGAAGCTGCGTCCTCTCCTGCACGGAGCGCAGGCCAGACGGATCGCCGCCCTCGCCCGCGAGGAAGAGAAGAATCGGCGACGCGAGAGCGAGGAACTGTGGGCGGCGACGCGGCGGCTGCACGAGTGGGAAGAACGCGAGGAACGTCTGCGGTCGGCGTGGGCGCGCGTGAACGGCGTCCGGAACCGGTTCCAGCGGCGGCCGGTCGGCTGGGTGCCGACCGACGCGGAGATCGCGGAGTACCGCCTCGCCCCGGATGTGGTAGCCGAGCTGCGGGCAGACGCCGAGAACCCGAAACCGAAGCCCGAGCTGCCATCCCCTCGGCGGAGCGCGGGCGCGGAGCTGCCACCCCTGGAGGCGGATGACCAGACACCCGAGCAAACCTCTTTGCCTATCTTTTAATGAATCCGCTAGTTAAAACTGGCTAGGGGAAGCCATATCGGAAAGAATGAAAGTAGTTCAAAACACACCAACTCACCTAGAACGGGAGCAAGTTATGGCCGCCGACCTCGCCCAGGTCTTCCAGTCCCTGTCCGCCACGTACACGCGCCGCGAAGAGGCCGCCCGCACAAAGCTCGCCGACTGCCTCATGGACCTCGGCGCGGCCGTCGACACCAGCTTGGTCCGCGCCGCCATGGACGCCGCAGCCGAAGCCCTGCCGTTCAAGATGGTCCTCACGCACGCCGAGACGGCCGGCATCCGCGAGGCCCTGGCCGACATACGGAAGCAGCTGACCCGCCAGCTGCTGACCCGCTCGCCCGGCTCCAGCACCTGCCAGATCCGCAACGAGGCCGCCCGCATGGAGATCGACGCCGCCCAGCACTTCCTGGCGACCACCGACGGCCTCCTGGAACGGTTCGACGACACCCCGGCCGAGGAGGCCACCCCGCAGGCCGAGCCCGAGCCGGCTCCCGCGCCCGCCCCGGTAGACGCCCCGAAGGTGACCCCGGCTCAGAAGCGGACCCTGGAGGCCATCAGGGACAACGGGGTCAAGCTCCAGGAGATGAGGGTCGGACAGGCGATCGTCCAGGTCACCAACGGCATCAAGCCGCGCAAGGACATGGTCGAGTTCGCCATCAGCCAGGGCTGGGCCACGAAGGACACCTCCACCTCCCTGTACGTCGGCCAGAAGGTCCAGCTGACGGCCCTCGGC
Organism: Streptomyces corchorusii; assembly: GCF_001514055.1. NCBI lineage: Bacteria > Bacillati > Actinomycetota > Actinomycetes > Kitasatosporales > Streptomycetaceae > Streptomyces > Streptomyces corchorusii. Next base: position 659,210 of record NZ_KQ948351.1, read on the forward strand.
GAGGCCATCCTGGTCGGCTGACCCGGGCCGGCCGGCCGGGCCTCCGCCCGGCCGGCCCCGCCCCACCCGCCCGGCCGTGCCGGGCCTCGCGCGGGACCGCTCTCCACGCAGGCCGAACGCCCCGATCCGGCCACCTCACAGCCCAGTTCACGGAACCGACCACCACAACCACCCGGCAGGGCCCAACGCGCCCACCAGAAGGGACACAGCCCCATGACCACCGAACCCACCGACCTCCAGCTGAGGGCCCTCGCCATCATCGCGGCCGGCGACGTCCGCCAGTTCGCGGCCGTACCTCACCCGGTCTTCATCGACAGCCCCGGCGGCACGATCTCCCCGCCGACCGTCAACGAGCTGGTCCAGGCGGGCTGGGTCCGCGTCGACTCCACGCGCAGCCTCCACGACGGCCAGGCCGTCGAGATCACCCAGTCCGGCCTGGCCCACCTACCGGGCAACACCGTCCCGGACATCCCGCAGGCCGCTGACGACCCCACCGGCGACCAGGTCCTCGCCGCCCTCATGCGGACCGTCATCCGCCACGGCCAGGTCGGCGTCGACTTCCACGACGACCTGGTGGAGGTCACCGGCGCCGACGACACGGTCCTGGCCACCCTCAGGGGTCGTTTCGACAGCCCCGCCCAGCTCGCCCGATTCCTCGACATCGACGAGGACTGCATCACCGACGCCCGCTGATGCTGGCCGAGAAGGCGGAGGAAACCGCTTCTGGCCTGCGGCTTTTGGAAGTTTCTTTGCTGAACTAGCTTGTTAAAACTGGCTAGGGTAAGCCGATTCGGAAAGAATGAAAGTAGTTCAAACCACCCCACCAACTAGCGATTGGACGCGCTATGACCACCGCCACCACCCCCAAGGCACCCGCCAAGAAGGCCCCGGCCGCGAAGAAGCCCGCCAGAAAGGCCCCCACGACCAAGGCGACGCCCGCGAAGAAGACCGTCCCCGCCCCGGCCGGCGACGAGAAGCGGACCCAGTTCCGCACCATCCCCATCGGCAAGATCGACCGCGACCCGGGCCAGCCCCGCGAGCACTTCGACGAGGCTGCGCTTCAGGAACTGGCCGCCTCCATGAAGAAGCTGGGCCAGCTCCAGCCGATCAACGTCCGCTACAACGAGGACACCAAGCGGTACACGATCATCATGGGCGAGCGCCGCTGGCGGGCCGCCCAGATGGCCGGCCTCACCCAGATGAAGGCCGTCGTCATGCACGGTGTCGGCGACGGCCGCGAGACCTTCGCCATGGCCGTCGCCGAGAACGTCGGCCGCGCGGACATGACCCCCGTTGAGGAGGCGAAGGCCTTCCACAAGCTGGCCGAGGCCGGGTACACCGTCGACGAGATCGCCGAGCTGGTCGGCAAGTCCGCCGCGTACGTCCAGTGGCGGATCGACCTGCTGAACCTGTGCCCCGAGGCGCGCGAAGCCCTGGTGAAGGGGCAGCTCCCGGTCGGCCTGGCCTGGTACGTCGGGAAGCTCGCCAACGCCAACCAGGTCCGGTTCCTGTCGAAGTGGGTCCGAGGTGACTTCAAGTCGGCCCGGGACGCCGAGAGCTTCGCGCAGGCCCTGCACACCGAGGAGAAGCGGCAGCAGGAACAGGGCAGCTTCTTCGTCCTGTCCGACGAGGCCGCCGCCTCCCGCAAGGACAAGGGGCAGGACTCGCTGCCCGGTTCCCTCGACCTGCCCGACGAGGAGCGCGACCGCATCCTGGCCGACCGCTCGAAGCTGGTCGGGAAGATCGAGAAGCTCGGCCAGGTCGGCGAGATCCTCTCGCTGCTCGCCGCATCGGACCCGGAGGAACTCGCCCTGCTGCTCGCCGGCACGCCCGGTGGCATCGGCGGCCACCGCCTGCGGATCAAGCACCTCCAGGACATCGCGACCAAGGCCATGGCCAACCTGCGGAAGGCCGAGATGGTGGCCGAGGTCCGCGCGAGCGGCCTGACCGTCAACCCCGACGCCGAGGCCGCCGCCACGGCCGCCGAGGACGACGACGCCGAGGCTGCCACCCCGGCCGCCGCCGGCGACGCCGAAGCCGCCGCCTGACACCCACCCCAGCGGCCCCGCCCCGAGGGCGGGGCCCACCCCCAGGAGCAGCGAGTGATCGACATCGAAGCCAGTCCCCAGCTCACCTCGGAAGAGACCGAGGCAGCCGCCCGCCTGATCGCCCTCGCCGAGGCCCTCGGCCTCGAACCGCTTGACCTCGACGAAGCGGTACACGACGCCGCCGCCCGCTACGCCAGCGACGAGAGCAACACCGGCTCGTGGGACGACGTCGACTCCGACGCCGCCTACGACGAAGCAGGCAGGCAGGCCGCCGACCTCAACAACAGCGGCATGGACAACCAGATCCGCTACCTGGTGGCCCAGTGCGGCGCCGACCGTACCGAAGTCCACATCCGGGCCGCCGCCGGCCAGCACCACGCCTGAGACCCGCCCACAGCGCGGCGCACCGCACCCCTGCGGTGCGCCCCCTTCCACCCCTCCAAGGAGACAGAAGCCATGAAGGACCCCGTCAGCTTCCACAACCTGGACGTGCCCCCCTTCACTCCGTACGACATCGCGAAGGCCGCCCTGACGTACCTCGGCGACCAGTGGGGGGCAGACCCCGGCCCCTGGGCCACCACCGGCCACCTCCGGGCCTGGGACGGCACCCCGTTCACCATCGGCGCCCAGCCGACCGGCGAGCTGTTCCTGCGCAACGACCAGCTCGGCGACACGCTCGCGCTGCCGGTCAAGCCGACCGACGACCTCGACACCATCGCCCGCGCGGTCGACGAGACCGTAGGCCACCTCTACTGATCTAAGCCCCGTTCAGGGGGTCAGACCCCTATCCATCCAGGAGGAGTCCGATGGAGATCCCAAGCGGCGTCTACGACGTCCTCACCGACGAGCGCACGGTCATCGCCGGCGACCGCGTGCAGATCCCGTTCGAGCTGGACAGCGCCGTCTACAAGCAGGTGAACAAGATGCTGAAGGAGATCGGCGGCCGGTGGGACGGCCGAACTGCGGTCCGCGCTCACGTCTTCCCGTTCGAGGTGGAGGCGTTCATGCGGGCCTGCCTCGCCACCCGCGAGTTCCCCACCCGGTACGAGCAGGGCTGGTACCCGACCCCGCCGCGGGTGGTGGACGAGATGCTGGCCCACGCGGGCATCAGCGAGGGCATGAGCGTCCTGGAGCCCTCGGCGGGCACCGGCTCCATCGTGGGCCCGGCCGCCGAGTGCGGCGCGGTCGTCGACTGCGTCGAGATCGACGAGCGGCGCGTCGCAGTCCTCCGCGAGCAGGACGCCGCCCGCCGTATCGTGCACGCTGACTTCCTCGACCTGGACCCGCTCGACTGCCCCCACGGCTACAGCAGAGTGCTGATGAACCCGCCGTTCGCGGCGGCCGTGCAGCACGTGAAGCACGCGCTGGGCTTCCTCGACGACGACGGCACGCTCGTCGCGGTCATGCCCGAGTCGGTGATGTGGCACAGCGACCGGGCCACCGTCGAGTTCCGTGAGCTGATCGCCCTCGCCGAGGGCACCTTCGCCCCGCTGCCCGACGACTCGTTCGCGCCGTCCGGGGCGAACGTGCGCACCGTCCTCCTGGTGGTCGACGCCGAGGCCGGCGGACCGCTGCCCACTCACGGCTGGCACCACAGCCAGCCCCGCCAGCTCGACCTGTTCATCACCCCCTGACCAGCGTCTCTTTTGGACTTCTTTACCGAATCAGCTTGTGAAAGCTGGCTAGTGCAAGCCGATTCGGGGAGAATGTAAGTAGCACTACCCGCAGACCGGAAAGGACGAGGATGGACCTCGCCACCTGCACCTACCAGGAGTTCACGCCCGAGATGGGCGCTCCGATCCGCACCACCGCAGGCCACCCCAGATTCACGCTCGGCTACGAACTGCGCGGCCACGCCCGGCTCATCACACCGACTCGGGAACTGCTCGCCCAGAACCTCCCCCAGGACGCGTACGAGTTCAGCTACCGGCGCATCCTGAACGGCCACGGCATCGACCGCATCTACGCCGAACTGGCCGGCCTCGCCGGCCGCAACGGCGGTGCCCGCCTGGTCCTGCTCTGCTTCGACCGCCTCGACAAGCTGCCCCCGGCGGACGCCTGGTGCCACCGGCTGCACTTCGCGAAGTGGTGGCTGGAGCAGACCGGCGAGCCGATCCCCGAACTCGGCGCCCAGCGGCCGACCCCGCCGCCCTCCCTCTTCTGACCACCACCCCACAAGGAGGACGCCATGCCCGGCGCCTACTGCACGTTCTGCCGCCGCCGCTGCTTCGTCTACCGGATCATCCCCGACGGGCCCCGGAAGGGATGGGCGGGGCACCTCGCCACCTGCGCCCGCGGCATGGCGCACGACCGCGAGCAGACCGGGCACGACCACACGACGGCCATCAACCCGGCCCAGAGCCACTGACACAGCCAGCACGACCAGCCGGCCGGAACCCCATGGGGTCCCGGCCGGACCCACACCCGAAAGGAATGAAGCCGTGAGCACAACCCAGGCCCGACCCGAATCGAACCCGGCCGGTGACGAACTCCTCGCTGGCGTCATCGCCCGCATCGGCTCCTGGGGCGCCCTCGGCGTCATGCGTTCCGCCGTCGAGCTGTACGGCGAGAACGGCGACCCGAACGACGTCCTGAGCGACACCCAGGTCGAACAGCTCGCCGCGCTCGCCAAGTACTTCGACCAGGCCTGACGACCGCCACCAGCCGGCCGGGACCCCACGGGATCCCGGCCGGACTCACACCCGGAAGGAACGCCATGCGCCACCGCGAGGGCTGCAAGGGCCCGCACCTCAACCCCGGAGAGACCGCCATCCCGGCCGGCGACGTCCGCAAAGGCGACATCGTGCTCGCCGCCACGATCGAGCTGAACGGCCACACCGACCGGCTCGACCACGCCACCCCGTACACCGCCGACCCCCGGCCCGACGACCCCGGCTGCGGCTGCGCCGGACACCGCAGCCTCACCGCCGAGGACCGCGCGAAGCCACTCGTCGTCCTGTACGACGGCCCGATCTGGGACGGAGCGTGCGACGTCGTCCCCGCCGACGCGCTCGTGATCATCCGCGAGCGCGCCGAGGAACGCCCCGCCCCGTCGCGCGAGCAGAGCGGCATGGATGTGCTCCGCGACCTGCTCCGCCTCTGACCAGACCACCACGACGGGCGGGACGCCTCGATGTCCCGCCCGTCGCCCATACCCGGAAGGAACGAACCCTTGAGCGAGATCGAGACCAGAGTCTGCATCGACGACACGCTCGGCCCGTACGACGCGCGGCTGGACCCCGGCCGCCGCTGGAACGGCTTTCTGATGCCCCGCTTCACCCTCGACACCGTCCGCCGGCTCTCCGTCCGGACGCTGGAACTGGCGGACGAGTACGGCTACGACTCCGTGGAGACGGTGCACGTCATCGACGGCTACTCCGACAGCCCGAGCAGCGTCCACTTCATCGAGGGCGGCACCGACCGCGAGGGCAACCCGAGGGGGGCCGTCGCGCACATCCGCTGGCCGTTCCTCGATGAGGACCCCGACAGGGCCGTGTCGTTCTTCACCGGCCGCCCCGGCGCCCAGGTGAAGCCCGTGGAGCCCGCCGCGGTGGGCGTGCGCCGCACGGTCGTGTTCACCATGAGCTGGCAGTGGTGGGAGGAAGACCGGGGCGCTGAAGGAATCGCCGACGTCTACCAGCCCGACGATGAGTGCCGCTACGGCATCGGCGGCGGCTCGTGGTGCTGGCACTTCGCCGGCTGGTGGTGCGCCTGCGGCAGGGACAACGACTGGCACGTCCTAAAGTGCCCGAGCTGCGAACTGCCCCGCGACGCCCAGCCTGCGAAGACCACCTGACCTCTCCCACCCCAGCAAGGAGCAAGTTGTGCCCATGATCGCCGCCTTTCCGGCCGAGAAGTGCACCGTCCGGCTCGTCAGCCTCGCCACCGGCGAGGAGATCAAGCCCGGCCAGTTGATCCCCGAGCCGTACGGGCGCGGGCAGATCACCTACCTCGGCCCCACCGTCACCCGCGCGGAGGGCGCCAAGAAGGGTCGGCCCGGTCGGGTCGCGGTCGTCCGGTACTCGTCACCGGAAACCGACTGGGTGTTCCTGCCCGCCGAGCTGAACGCCCGGTACGAAGACCTCGTCTGACCTGCGGTTTTCTTAGAAGTTCTTTTACTGAATCGGCTTGTTAAATCTGGCTAGGGTAAGTCGATTCAGGAAGAATGATCTTGATCCAACCACCACCCCGACCAGCGACCGGGAGACCGCATGCGCGCCAACATCCGCCGCACCACCCTCGACGCCCTCCACGCCGACGCGGACGCCGCCCTGGCCCAGCTCAACATCGACGCGGACGCTGCCTACATCTGGACCCTCACCATCTGGCAGCCCGGCCAGCCCACCACCGAGCGCACCGAACTGGTCCCCGGCCGTGAACTCGCCACGCTGGTCCGCGTCCAGCTCCTCACCTCCATGCACGAGATCGAGCAGGACGAGACCACCGGCACGATCACCACCCGCTGGACCCGGCAGAGCAAGCGGAACAACTACCGCACCCAGCAGGCAGTGTTCGCGAAGCTCAGCGACGGCCAGGCCGCCACCCTGACCGCCCGCGCCGCCTCCACCCCCCACACCCCCGCCCACGCGCTCGACGACCCCGCCCGGTTTGTCAGCCGCCGCGTCCTGGCCCCCGCCCCGGCCGCCCGGCCCCGGGCCACCGTCCCCGCCCGCCCGAAGGTCTGCGACCGCTGCTTCCAGGTGCCCGCCGCCAACGGCACCTGCGGCTGCTGACCTCCCACCCCGCCCAGCCGGCGCCGCCCCGACCGGGGCGGCGCCCACCCATGCCAGCAAGGAGAGAACGACGTGCCCTACATAGACGCCACCACGCGCGCCATGGCGGCGGCGTCCACCGCCACCACCCCCAGCCCCGCCCGCGCGTACAAGCACGACGGCAGCGTGCTGACCGCCATGAGCTGGTTCTGCGGGGCCGGCGGCGATACACAGGGCGCCGACGCGGTCCCCGGCGTCCAGGTCACCAGAGGCGCGAACCACTGGGACGTCGCGCTCGCCACCCACGCCTGGAACAACCCGCACTGCGACCTGTGGAAGGGCGACATCCGCCGGGCCCCGGTCGAGAAGTGGCCGGTCTGCCAGCTGTTCTGGGCGTCGCCCGAGTGCCCGAAGTGGTCGGCGGCCCGAGGTGTGAAGGTCGACTTCGACCGCACGCTGCAAGGCGACTTCGACTTCGACGAGCCCGAGTTCAAGAGCGAGAAGGAGCGCCGGGCCGCCGAGGAGCGCAGCCGCGCCCTCATGGAAGAAGTCCCGATGTACCTGCGGGGCGTCATCAACCGCGGCGGCCTGGTCCTCGGCGGAGTCGTCGAGAACGTCATTGACTGCCGGGGCTGGGACCAGTGGGACCGCTGGGTCGGCGAGTTCCACAAGCTCGGGTACCGGACCAAGCTCCTGGCGATCAACTCGATGCACGTCGCCCCCCGCACTCTCGACCGCGTCCCACAGTCCCGCGACAGGCTGTACTTCGTCTACTGGCACGAGAGCCTGGGCCGAGACCCCGACTTCGACAAGTGGGTGCTGCGGCCGGACGCCTGGTGCTACGACTGCGAAGAGCAGGTCCGCTCAGTCCAGGTCTTCCGCAAGCCCGGCAAGGACATGGGCCGCTACCGGCAGAGCTACGACTACCGCTGCCCCCGCTCGGACTGCCGGGCGGTTGTTGAGCCGTACGTCCTCCCCGCGGCGGCTGCCATCGACTTCACGATCCCGGGAACGCCGATCGGCGACCGCGAGAAGACCGACGACTGCCCCGAGGGCCTGGCCCCGGCCACGATCGCCCGCATCCGGGCCGGCGGCTCCAAGTACTGGGGCTGGGGCGCGGACTTCCACCAGCTGGACGGGCAGGACTCGCTGTTCGGCGACGTCGACGAAGAACAACTGCCTGAGGCCCCTGGCAGCCCGCTCCTCGTCCCAGCCGGCGGGACCTGGCGGGACAAAGCCATCCACCTTGGCCAGCCCATGCCGACCAGGACGACGGTCGAGACCGACGGCATCGCCTTCCCGCCCCTGCTGATCCCCTGCGAGGGCCGCACCGGAAAGAAGGCCATGCGGCTGGAAGACCCGCTGCGCACCCAGACGGCCCGAGCCGAGACCGCCCTCGCCTACCTCCCGTTCGTGGTCCCCATGCGGGGCGGCGGCGACAAGGAGAAGGCCCGTCACATCGGCCACCCACTCCACACCGTCTCGGCCGGCGGCAACCACCACGGCCTGGTGACCGCCCCGGATCACCTCCTCGTCCCGTACTACGGCAACGGGCAGGCCCGCCCGGTCACCGACCCGATCGGAGCGCTGCCCACCCGGGACCGCTACGCGCTGGTCAGCCGGGACTTCCGGATCGACGACGTCCTGTTCCGGATGCTCCAGCCCGAGGAGATCAAGAAGGCGATGGCGTTCAGGGGGAAGTACAAGATCCTGGGCTCCAAGCGGCACCAGGTGCGTCAGCTCGGCAACGCGGTCACCCCGGCGGTCGCGGAAGTCCTGTACTGCGCGCTGGTCGAGTGCATCACCGGCGAGGAGATCGACCGGTACGCGATGGTCGCCTGACCTGCGGTTTCCTTAGAAGTTCCTTTACTGAATCGGCTTGTCAAAACTGGCTAGGGCAAGCCGATTCGGGCAGAATGAAAGTAGTTCAAAAACACACCAACCTGCACAGAAGGGCAGCGAGCCATGAGCATCCGCATCACCCCTACCACCGCGAACACCACCGCGAACCGCACCCCCGAGCCGCGCCCCATACAGCCCGCGACGCCCACCGTCCCGCCGACCAGCTTCGGCACCTGCAAGGAGTGCACGGCGGAGCTGACGCCCCTGCTCAACGACAAGGGGCAGGTGCGCACGGTGTTCTGCGAGTACTGCGAGTTCGGCATCTGACCGGCCGGACGGCCCCCGGGCCGTCCCCTGAGCAGGCGGCGTGACGGGCCCCGGCCCGGTGCGCGCCGCCCGCTCAGGAACCGTCAGCCGCCCCACCCGGGGTCGGCACACCACCACACCCAGAAGGAGCCACCGAATGGCCACCACCGCCCGCCCCACCCGGATCGGCGTCATCGCCGATGCCGTCCTCACCGAGAGCGGCAACCCCTACAACCTGAAGTTCGCCGTCCTCGACGCCCAGCCGGCCGGCGTCCTGGACGACCTCCCCACGCCGAACTACGTGGTCGGCAACGCCCTGTACCGAACCGGCGTGATCGTCGACACCGACGGCCGCGGCCGGGGAGTCGCCTGGCCCGCCCTGCCGTGCGCCGAGTCCCTGCTGGCCACGGTCTTCCCGAACACCAGTCAGTTCGAGCTGTACGACGGGGAGCCGCGCAAGAACTGCTCGCGCACGGAAGCGGTCGGATTCCTCCGCCGCCTGCTGACCGCCGGGGTCACGCACCACTGGCGCACGCTGTCCGACTGGGACACCCGCGAAATGCGCCTCGCCTACCCCGGGGACGGCATGTTCGCGGGACGCATCAGGGGCATCGTCAAGCCGACCGATGACCCGGCGCCGGCCCCGCGAGAGGCCGCTGAGGGAAGCGCCGTAGCGACCTACACCGCCACCGCCGACCGCGTCCTCACGGTCACCGCAACCCGCTCGCCGGAGGCCTCCCCTTCGTTCTCCATCGGCGGCCTGCCCGCCTACGCGGCCGAGACCCGCGACCGCATCCGCGCCGCGATCACCAACGCGGGCCACACCTGGCCCACCGGAAAGAACGCCGTCTACGTCGGTCCGAACTGCACGGCCCCCAGTCCCGCCTTCGACCTGGCCGCAGCCTGCGCGGTCCTCGCGGCCGGAGGCAGCATCGACCCGGCCGCCCTGAAGGGGGTCGTCCTGATCGGCGAACTCGGACTCGACGGCCGGGTCTTGCCCGTGGCCGACGTCACCGCCCTCGTCCAGACCGCCCAGGCCGCCGGCTACCGGAAGGTGATCGTGCCCGCCGCGAACTTCGACGAGGCGAGCCGGAACATCGACGTCACCCCCGTCGGCGCCAACACCCTCGGCGCGGCCCTCGACTTCCTGGAGGAGATGGCCAAGGCCTGACCGCACCGCGGGCCGGGGAGCAGGCAGCGCCCCCCGGCCCCAGCCCGACCAGCTACCACCAGCACACACGAAGGGACCCACCCGTATGACCGGCAAAGCCTTCTGGACCGAATACTTCGAGGACGCCTACCGCGACGCCGCCAAGAAGCGGCGCGAACTCCTCGACCGCGGCCTGCTCCTGATCACCCACCTGATCCGCGAGGAACTGCCAACCGCTACCGCCATCAGCGTCAACGGCAGCGTCCTGACCACCGTGCACGACGGCGAGACCGTCCTCTGGCGGTTCAACGACGAGACCAGCAGCAAGCTGAACGACGCCACCCGGCGGCACGTCCGGGACACGCTGCTCGACATGCGTAGCTTCCACACCACGGCATCGCTCCTCGCAGCCGACTGGAAGCAGGTCACGGACCTGCTCGACACGCTGCGCGTCGACCTTCCCGCCGACCCCGACCGGGACCAGCAGCCCCGCCCGTAGCCGGCCAGCACACCAGGGCCGGGGAGCAGGCAGCGCACCCCGGCCCCGCCACCCAACCCCCGGAAAGGGAAACCTGTGAACGACTTCCCGAAGACAGCCGTGATCCGAGCGGCGGCCATCTTCACCGCCGCGTTCAACGCCGTCTACGACGAGGACGACTGGCTGACCATCGGCGTCGACAACGGCACCGGCGCCGAGGTCAACGTCACCGGCTCGCTGTACGACGGAGCAATCCGCTTCGACCCAGCCGACGTCGTGATGCTCCTGGACTTCCTCACCCGCGTCCTGGCCAAGGACGAGTCCCGGTACAACCCGTACGGCATCGTCGCCGTCACCGTCCCCAACGGCGACGGCGAACCCAACGCATGGGCCTGGCACCTGCTGCACATGACCCCCCTGACCCACGACCAGTCCCGCAGCTGGCTCGGCGGCGAGGTCCGCTACAACGACGGCCTCACCCTGGCACCCGACCAGGTCCGCAGCCCCGACAACACCGCAGTCACCGAAGAGGTACGCGAGATCCTCCGCGCGCGCGGCCTCACCGCACGACGCCTGCCGGAACACCCGATGGAAGACCCCGACCACGACTGCGGCACCTGCTCCGCCGACCACCGGCCGATCGTGCCGCCCATGGTCGGCATCGGTCCGTACTGCGCGTGCGGCTGGACCCCCCGCAACGGCTACAGCATCCACGACCACCTGAAGGACCAGGGCGCCTGGCCGCCCGCCCCCATCGAGCACTCGCCGCGCGGCCACTTCGGTCCCCGCCCGTAGCCGGCCAGCACACGAGGGCCGGGGAGCAGGCAGCGCTCCCCGGCCCTCACGCCTGTTCTACCGCCCCACCAGACCGCAGACCACCACCACCCCCGACCCCGACGAGATAGGACGTCACAGATGGCCACAGGATGGACGATCCGCCCGATCCGCCTGCCCGACGAGCACCTGCCCACCGGCACCCGCGAGGGCGACTGGCAGTGCAGGGCCTGCGCCACGCCCTGGCCCTGCGAGACCGCCGGCGAGTTCCTGCGGCAGGGCCGCTGCACCTGCGGCGCCACCACCTGGTGGGAGACCCGAGGCCCACGGAACTGGCACGTCGGGCCCCGCTGCTACACGGCGACCGACGTCATCGTGCGCCAGGCCGCCGACCTGAAGGCGTACCGGGAGGCGCACCCGCACTACCCGCCGTCCCACTACTACCCGCCCAAGCCCAGGCGCGTCCGCCGGCAGAAGCCGCCGCACCGGCACCGCCCGGCCGCGCCCGGCGACATCCGCCCCGGCACCTGGACCTGGGTCAAGCCTGGAGCCCTGCACCCCGGCTGGGGCGACATCCACCAGCACGCCATGATCACCCGGCCCGGCCTGCCCAAGTGCGAGGTGTGGCTGACACTCGACGGCACCGTGCACGACGTAAAGGCAGACCAGCTCATCCTGGCCGGCAGGCCCCGCAAGGACCGGCCCGCCTGGTGGGAATGGACGGTCGCCGCTCACCTCAACCACGACAGACCCGCAGCCCAGGAGAGCGGGAACCATACCGCGGTCCAACTGGACCTGCTCAGCGGCCACACGGACGTCTAAGCAGACCAACCCCCCGAGCCTTCCCCCACTCCAAGACCAGACAACGAGGCCGTCACAGGCGGAACCCCGGACCTCACGGCGCGGACAACGCCCCCATCTGCCAGCCTTGCAGAAGTCTCAAACAGGCTTATGCAAGGCTGGCAGATGGGGGTACTCTCGTGTCATGGAACAGAAGGACCTCACGCCCGCGGCGGTGAGGATCGCACAGACCTTCCTGGAAGACCCGACCCGCCGCTTCTACGCCACCGAACTGATGGAAGCCGCCCGCGTCGGCAGCGGCTCCCTCTACCCCGCCCTCGCCCGCATGCAGAAAGCCGGCTGGGTGGAAGAGGAGGACGAAGACGAGGAGACCGCCCGGCAGAACAACCGAAGGGCCCGCCGCTACTACTGGATGACCGGCGAAGGCGTCCGGGAAGCGCACTGCGCCCTCGTTGAACTGAGTGAAAGCGTGCGTCCGCCGGCATCCTCGCCGGGCTGGGGCCTCAACCCGAGCCCCAAGGGGGTCTGACCGACATGCACAACGCGATCGGCGCCAACCTGGCCACCAAGGCCGCCGAGGGAGCAACCTTCCTCGGCGAGGACTTCAACGGTTGGCGCGTCGCCTTCATCGTCGGAGTCATCGTGCCCATCGTCTGGGAGCTGGGCACTACCCTGACGCGACTGGCCACGCTAAGGCTCCCGTTCCTCGTGCTCTACGCGGCCCGGCTGAGCACCCCCAAGGAGGACTGGCCCCACCTCTCCCACGCCTGGAAGAACGAGCTGCACTTCATCCTCGACGACCCCTCGAAGAACTGGGCGCTCCGCTCCCTTAAGGGCTTGCTCTTCGCACTGCCCCTAGCGATTGGTGCAGCCCGTATCACCGCCAAGGTCGGTCGGGCCCGGGGTGCTTCCCGCCGCCGGAAACAACGCAAGTTGACCTGGTACGGCGAACGGGCCAGCAGCATCGTGGGGTTCACGGCAGCCGTCGTATCCGTTGCGCAGTTGATTGGCGTGTCCACTTGGCCGATGATCCTGTTCACCGTACTGGGTTCCTTTGCGGTGCTGGTGATGTTCGCCGTGATGCTGGCCCGGCCGCGGAAGGTCAAAGGCGGCAGCGGCGACGAGGACTCCGACAAGTCCAGGCTGATGTAAGCTCCAATTCGGACGGTCGTTCGAGCAGCGGCGCGACCGCCCTCGCGCTGGTGCGTGTAAGCAACACGGCCCGACTTCCAGTCGGGCGTTCCAGGTGCAAGCCCTGGCCGGCGCTCCACGAAGGCCCCACCCAAGCCCCCGGGTGGGGCCCTTCGCATTCCGTCCCACCGCTGACAATGGGCCACCGAACCCGCAGGTGTGCGCACTGCGCAGACGGACTTCAGGAGCGGCCCATGTTCCACGGCTCGATACCCGCGCCCCTCCGCTCGATCATCTACGAGCACGCCGGGACCTGGCCCGGCGAGGACATCTACGTCGGCTGCTCGGGGAATTTCACGATCGAGCGGGTGCTGCACGCCCGGTTCGGCGACTCCCGCCGCGTCCACGGCAACGACATCCAGGCGTACAGCTGCGCCCTCGGCTGGTACCTCGCCGGCGACCCGCTCAACTACACACTGCGCGCGGAGTACGAGGAGTCCCTGGGCTGGCTCAAGCCCTACCTGGAGGACCGCACAGACCTCCTCGCCACCCTGATGCTCGGCACCCGGTTCCTCCAGTACGTCGGCAAGGACGGCGCCTACTACCGGCGGATGATGGACGCCACCCGCGACCAGTGGGAGCGGATGCACGACAAGACCGCCACCAAGCTGCGCGGCCTCCAGACCCGCCTGGGCTCGTTCTTCGCCGGCGACGTCCGCGACTACCTCGACTCCGAGGTGCCCCCGGACGCCCCCGTGGTGATGTTCCCCCCGTTCTACGCGAAGGACTACCAGGCGCAGTTCGCGAGCATCGACGCCGCGTTCGAGTGGCCCGAGCCGTCGTTCGACGAGCTGACCGAGGACGGCAAGGAACGCATCATCGAGCAGGTCCAGGACCGGCCGAACTGGGTGCTCGGCCTGCACATCGAGCGCCCCGAGCTGCGGGACAAGCTGGCCGGCGTCGTACAGACCGCGAACCGCGGCCTGCCGATCTACGTGTACGCCGCCGCCGGCCCCCGCCGTATCGTCCGGCCCCGGCAGCCCGTCGAGCCGATCCCCATGCCGAAGATCGGGCAGGACGAGGAACTCGGCGACCGCATGACGCTCCACGTCCTCACCGGCGGCCAGTTCGCGGCGATCCGCTCCCAGTTCATGTCGAAGACCATCAAGCCCGGCAGCCCGCTCATCGCGTGCGGTGTCGCGGTCGACGGCAAGCTCATCGGCGCGTTCGCCTACCTGCCGCCCAAGTTCGACCCGAACACCGCCTACCTCATGTCGGACTTCCCCGTCTCCTGGACCCGGTACCGGCGCCTGTCGAAGCTCATCGTGATGGCCGCCTCCACGAAGGAAGCGCAGCTCCTCGTCCAGCGCAGCCTGTCCAAGCGGATCGACGGCTGGGCCACGACCGCGTTCACGGACCGGCCGAACAGCGCGAAATACGGCAGGGGCATCCCCGGCGTGAAGCTCCAGAAGCGCACCGAGCCCGGCGCCGACGGCATCCACCGCTACCAGCTCCAGTACGGCGGCCCCCTCGGCCAGTACGACCTGAACGAAGCCCTCACCCTCTGGAAGACCAAACACGGCAAGGACATGCGATGACCACCAGCAGCCAGATCAGGCCCCGCCTCGTCCAGCGCGACCCGCGCCGCCTCACCCGCCTCGCCGTGAACGCGCACTACCAGACCAAGGAGGAGTACGACCGGCTCGTCGCGAACATCCGCGAGGACGGCTGCCTCACCTCCATCCCGCTGATCTACGGCGCCGGCGAGTACCCGGAGGGCGAGGAGCTGATCGTCTCCGGTAACCACCGCTGCGACGCCTCGGTAGAAGCCGGCCTGGACGAGATCACCTGCCTGCTCATCGACGACCCGCAGAGCCGCGACCAGCTCATCGCCCGCCAGCTGTCCCACAACGCCATCACCGGCAAGGACGACCCGGCCACCCTCCAGCAGCTGTACGACCAGATCGAAGACGTGGACTGGCGGGCCTACTCCGGCCTGGACGACGCCCAGCTCCAGCTCCTCGCCGAGGTCAGCCCCGAAGGGCTCTCCGAAGCGAATCTGGACTTCGCCACCGTGAGCCTGATCTTCCTGCCGATGGAGCTGGAAGCCGCCCGGGAAGCCTTCGAGCAGGCCCGCCTCGGCCAGAACGAGAGCTGGCTCGCCGCACGCGCCGACTACCAGCAGACCCTGGACACGCTCGCCTCCACGCACGCCGCGCACAAGGTCGGCAACGTCGCCACAGCCCTCCACGCCATCCTCGCGATCGTCGAACGCCACCTGGACGAGCTTCAGGAGGGCTACACCGCCCCCGACGGCACCCACCTCCACACCGGGCACGTCGGCCTGGAGACCGTCCTCGGCGCCCGCACCCTGCCCGCACCCGCCGCCGTCACCATCAACAAGGCCATCGCAGCCGCAGAAGGACGCGGCGAGATCGAGCAGGGGCAGGGCTGGCGCCTCCTCGAACGCCTCGCCGGCGAGTACCTGTCCGGCCCGAACCACACCCCCAGCGACCCGGCATGAGCAGCGTCGGCATCCAGTTCATAGGCGGACCAGCCGACGGGCGAGCCCTCGCCATCCCCGGCGACCCCTGGAACCCACCCCACACCTACGAACTCCGCAATGTGGAAGGCCAGCGACTCTTCTACCGGCGTGAGGTCAACCCAGGCGACGACGGCCCCCTCTGGCACTACCGCTACGACCGCACCGTGCAACCGGAGGGACGGGCCACATGAGCACCCGCCCACCCATCACCCTCAGCCCCGAACTCGACCCCTGGGAACGTCAGCCCAACGAGACCCCCCACAAACACGGACAGTTCGCCACCTACCGGGACCTCGGCCGCACCCGCACCCTGACCGAAGCCGCGCAGAGGCTGACACTCGCGTACGGGCACGTGAGGAACCTCGCCGCCCAGTACCGGTGGCGAGAACGGGTCGAGGCGTACGACCGGCACCTGGACCGCCAGTACGAGGCGATGTGGCTGGAGGAGCGCCGCAAG
The DNA here is from genome assembly GCF_001514055.1 of Streptomyces corchorusii. NCBI lineage: Bacteria > Bacillati > Actinomycetota > Actinomycetes > Kitasatosporales > Streptomycetaceae > Streptomyces > Streptomyces corchorusii. The sequence goes on from NZ_KQ948351.1 coordinate 675,454, forward strand.
GCCGCCGAGACCGACGCGAAGATCCTCGGCGCGGCGATCGGCAAGCTCGCCCAGCGGCTCACCACGCTGAACGCGGCCGAGCTGTCCGCCGGCGACTTCATCCGGCTGATGGACGTCGCCATGCGCCACCGCCGGGTGCTGTTCGGCGACCCCACGGAGACCATCGCCGTCACCAGCGAGGGCAGCAACGCGCTCGCGCAGCACTTCGCCGACTTCGCGCAGATGAGCCCGGAGCAGCGCCGGGCCCGACTCGGCGAGCTGGCGGCGTCGGTGAACCAGCGCATCAAGGCCGTCGACGGTGGCGACGACGAGGACGAGGAGGAGTAGCCCGTGACGACGGCCGTGGACGAGCTGGAGCACCTGGACGACGCGGAGGTCTACCGGCAGTTGGAGGCCGCGCGCCGCGCGATGAGCGCCGACCTGCTACGGGACCCGGTGACGCTCGCCCGCGGCCTCGACCGCACGTTCCGGATGCGCCCGCACCTGAAGCTCATCGGTGAAGCCCTGGCCGAGGTAGGGCACGGCGGCCCGGACCGGCTGCTGATCCTGACCCCGCCCCAGGTGGGGAAGAGCACGACGGTCGCGGAGTGGTTCCCGTTCTGGTGGCTGTGCACGTACCCGGGCGACAAGGTCGCGGTCACCTCGTACGGCGACGACCTGGCGCTGCGACGCGGTAAGCGGATCCGCTCGTACGTCGAGGAGTACGGCGAGGAGTGGGAGCTGCGCCTGAAGGGCGGCTCCGGGGCGATGCAGGACTGGGAGGTCACCAAGGGCGGCGGTGTCCGCTCGGTGTCCGTCGGCAAGGGCCTGACCGGCTTCGACGTGAACCTGCTGATCATCGACGACCCGCACAAGGACCGCGCGGACGCCGAATCCGAGGCCGCCCGGCGGGCGCTGCACGACTGGTACAGCTCGGCGGCCCTGACCCGTCTCCAGCCCGACCGCAGCGCGGTGGTGGCGATCCAGACCCGGTGGCACCCCGACGATTTCGCCGGCCGCCGTATCGAGGAAGAGGGCCGGGTCGAGGACGGCGGCCGGTGGAAGGTGATCCACCTGCCCGCGGTCGCCGACCCCAAGTTCGGCCCGGACCCGCTCGGCCGGGAGGCGGGGGAGCCGCTGCCGCACCCGAAGATCCCCACCCGGGACGTGGCCCGGCTGCGCGGCTGGTGGGCGCAGAAGAAGGCAACGTCGATCGTCCGGGACTGGCACGCCCTCTATCAGGGCGACCCGCAGCCCGGTGAAGGAGCACTCGTGTCCGAGGAACTGCTGCGCCTGCTCCGCGACACCACCACACCGGTGGAGCCGCAGAAGATCGCCGTGTCCATCGACCCGTCCGGCGGCGGCCGGGACACCGCGGGCGTCATCGGTGGCTTCCTCGGCGACGACGGCCGCGTCTGGATCACCGACGACGTCTCGGCGCCGATGTCGTCGGCGGAGTGGTCCATGGCCGCGTGCCGGCTGGCGTACCGCACGAACGCGTCGATCATCTACGTGGAGTGGAACTTCGGCCGCGACATGTGCGTGCTGGCGGTCCAGACGTCGTGGGAGAAGCTCCAGCGGGAAGGGGAGATCCCGAACCACGTCCTGATGCCGGCGGTCCTCCCGGTGCGCGCGAAGCAGGGGAAGCTGCTGAGGGCGGAGCCGATCGCGCAGCAGATGGTGCAGGACAAGGTCCGGCTGCGCGGGGTGTTCACCGACCTGGAACGGGAGTGGGCGACCTGGCAGCCGACCGACCCCGACAGCCCCGGCCGGATCGACGCCTCCTGTGTCCTGGTGTACGGCCTGATCCCCGAGGCCAACGCGGGCGCGATCGTCCACGCTCCGCTCCCACAGGCCCCCCAGCCCAGCGGCGCGCGCACCGGCATACCGAGCAGCGTGCAACCGAACCGGCCGGCATCCCCGTACGGGCGTCGTATCGGCTGACCCCGGCCGGCTGACCCCTTTGAACCCCCTCGGCATCCGCCAGGGGGTTCAAGGCTGTCTACGGCCGCTCTCAGCCCGTCCACCGCTGCCGCCTCCCCTTCTCCCCGCCCCTGGGTCACAGGCCCTCACAGGGCCCCCTATTCGATTCAGAATTCCTTTCCGGAAATTCCAGAATTCCACTGGATCAAGGGTTGTTTATTGGATAGAAAGTACTTGCACCACTCAACAACTCCCAGTTCCTTGCCAATTGAATAGCAGAATTCGAAAGCCTTGCCCGGCCAGAATGGCCGGGAAGAACCAGATGGGAATCCGACATGGAATTCATCAAGGCCGTCGCTGACCTCCCCGTCGAGGACCGCCAGCAGCTCCGGAAGGCCGGCTTCGCCGCCTGCCTCCAGTTCGCTGTGGACCACGAGACGGGCTACCTGAAGGACTGCTGGGTCAGGGCACAGAACGCCGTCAAGGACCTCACCACGGACCTCGACCGCTACCACCGCCTCAGCGACCTCGCATGGGAAGAAGCGGCAAAGCTCCCCGGGATCAAGGACAGCAAGGAATACGGCCAGACCGACTACTTCGTCTGGGGAATCCGCTCCATGCTCGAAGACCTCGAACCCGACGACGCCCTCGGCCGCTACTGGCGCGAAGACTTCGACAGCTACGTCAAGCGCTTCCACGCCAAGTTCGGGGACTGCACGAAGCTCGGCTACTGCCCCTGCAAGAAGAAGTAACCCCAAAGGGCCCGGAAGGCACCGCCTTCCGGGCCCTTTCCCGTACCGCCGATCCGTCGACCCGCAAACCTCCTCGGACCACCCACGCCGGCCCCGCCGACCCGACACCGGGGGGCTCGCCGTCGCTCGACACGGCAAGCCGCTCCCCAAGCCGCACAGCCCCTCCTGGGTGACCATCGCCGGGTGTCTACCCTCGGATGTATGAGCACGATTCCGGACGCGCAGCCAGCCCGCCCGTGGCGCGAGGAGGACGGCCCCCGGCCCGAGGTGTGGACCTGGCCCAGGGCCGACCGGCCGGCGCTGAAGGTGATGTCGGGCGGGAAGTGGCGGCACGCCCCGGTCCTCGCCCGGCAGAACTGGCGCGACGGCACGGTCCGCTACCAGGTCGAGGTCGACCTGCTCGGCGACACGACCACCCGGATCGTCACGTACCAGTGGCCACAGCCCGGCCTGCGGGTCGCCCGCCGCAGCAGCTCCGAGCCCACCAGGGGCGTACACGAGGCATGGCAAGGAGAGATGCCCCACCGCGGCCCCGCACAGGACTGACCTGTCGGGCCGTCGACGGCCCCCGCACCGTAGCGGGCCCGGCAAACTGGTGGGCGTGAAAATGCCCCGCATCGAGTGCCGGGACTGCGGCCGGCCGATAGCCGCCGGCCCAGTCGCCGGGCGCCTCGCCAAGGGCCGCGTATGGCGGCACGACCCGCCCGGCCGAGTCCGCGAGCCTGGTAGCGCCCTGGTGTCCTGCCCAGGCTCGCTGGCCATCGTGGACCTGCCGCAGCCCGCCGAACAGCTCTTTGACGACCCCGACACCATCGCTGATGCCAGCCCCGCCCTGGACCAGCACGGCATGAACACGGTGCCGCTGTTCTGACCCGCTGCGCATGGCCCTCGGGGGACGATGCTCGCTATGACTGCCGACCTGCCCGAACCCATCGCCGCCGTCCACGCCGCCGGCATGGCCGCCGTCGAGCCCGGAACCCGCCTCGGGCCCTTCGACCAGAGCATCTGGTTCGCGTACCGCCGTCCCAACGGTCCCGCGTTCGGCCTGGCGCTCGTGGAAGGCCCCGTTCGTGTGCCGGACATCGGCGAGACCATCACCTTGTGGACCGAGCGGGTACCTCTCCGGGTGGTGGGTATCGAGTCCCACTACGGACTTCTGCAAGCCGTCCACCCTGACGGCGTCCGGCGGCCCCACGTCAAGATCACGGTTTATGTAGACGCGCTGGAGTAGTGGTCCCGGCGGTGGTGCCGCCCGGTCGTGGGGCACGAGCCGTCATGGACGTGCCGCTCACGCCAGTGGCTGAAGCTGGCCGTCGGCCCGGCCTCGGCCGGTATGCGGCCCGGTACCGCATACCTCGGTACCGGGCCGTCAGTCCGTGCGGTTATCGGCGGACGTTGATGATGATGCGGATGCTGGCGCCGCCGAGGCCGGCGCCCGCCAGGGTTTCCCCTAAGCCTTCCGAGTAGTTCAGGCCGATGAAGACGCCGCAGATGACGCTGGCGGCGCACAGGGCGAGCTGCGCCCAGGCGAGAGCGGAGGAGGCCCGGGTAGACCTGTCCGTCTCAGGCGGTCGCGCAGGCTCCGGTGTCGTCGGGTCGGGCACCCGCGGTGGGGTACCTTCGGTCGTGGCCACGCTTTTGTTCCTCTCGATTCTCGAACGGTGGGACCGTGGCACGGCAGGGAAGCTCTCGGTAAAAGGTGCGTGACGGTGCCACCGAGTGCTTCCCTTTGTCGTTCCACGAATTCGCGGTCACTTCAGAGCCTAGGGCATACATAACCGTGGTAGGGGAGATACAACGCTGTGACCTGCGGAAACGCGGTTATCGGATCGCAGGGTTCTGTCATTTTTTCGCGTGCGTCTGTCATTTGATCGCAGCCGTTTGGTGTTGTCGCAGGTCGCCTATTTACGGGTCTAGCGGCGAGACCGTTACCTAGCCGTTAAGTGGAATTGCCGAGTCCGGTCCCGGACGTCGCCGGCGACCGTCGCGACCCTGGGCGTGGCAGCGCGGTCCTCTCGTAGCTGGACGCCATTCGGTCCGGTGCGCACTGCGCGCGCACTGATGCGCAGTATCCTTGCCGCCGTTCTGACCTGGGGATCTAGACGGAGGCGGCCTGTGATCTCTCTGCCCATGCTCGCAGTGCTGGGACTGGCGTCGTACAGAGCGACCCAGCTCGGCGTCCACGACTCGATCCTGGACCCTGCAAGGCAGCGCCTCGGCGCCTGGCACGCCAACAAGATCGACTCCAAGGCGCGCGCGTTCGTCATGCAGCTCGTGAGCTGCATCTACTGTCTCGGCTACTGGCTCTCCGGTGTGACGCTCCTCGTGTACCTGATAGCCACCGACAGCTGGGGCGATGCCTCATGGATCGTCCACGGCATCGAGTGGTTCGCCGTCGCCGGCATCCAGGCCCTCCTGAACCGGCGCGATGACACCATGGACGGCTGAGCCATGCCCCGGCAGCTCACCGCGGCAGCAGCCCGTTACAGCGTCAAGACGGCCAACCTCCGCAAGGGCGGCACCAACGCCGGATGGCAGGAAGAGGCGTGGCGGTTCTTCAAGGACGTCCCCGAGGTTCGCTTCGCCGGAACGTGGGTCGGCAACGCCATGTCCGGCGCGACCCTGTTCGCGGGCCGGCGTGCCGCTGACGGCACGATCGAACGCGCCCCCGACAACCACCCTGCGGCGGACATCGTTCGGGAGATCGCGGGCGGCCCCGACGGGCAGTCCACGCTGCTCGGCGACTTCGGTCCGCACCTTGTCGTCGCCGGCGAGGGCTGGATCGTCGTCCGCCCCACCGTCGACAAGACGAACACGGTCGACGGCTACGACTGGCGGGTGCTGTCCACCCGCGAGGTGAAGCAGCAGGGCGGCGGGAAGCTGACCGCTGAGATCGACGGCGAGGACGTGGCGATCCCGCCGTACAACCCGGACGCCGAACCTGATCCGCTGGCACCGATCGCGATACGGGTGTGGGAGCCGTCCCCGGACCGGCACATCGAGGCCGACAGCCCCGTGCGCTCCAGCCTCACCCTGCTGGAGGAACTCCAGCTGCTGAACGCTGCCGTCGCCGCCGTTGCCCGCTCCCGGATCACCGGGCGCGGTGTGCTCCTCGTCCCCAAGGGCACGAGATTCCCCACCCAACCCGGGCAGGGCGCCGACGCAGAGGACGACCTGCTGGAGGTGTTCCTCGACGTCGCCTCGACCGCGATCCGCGAACCCGACAGCGCCGCCGCGACCGTGCCGATCATCCTCGAAGTGCCCTCCGAGGTCATCTCCGACATCAAGTGGCTGTCGTTCGAGTCGAACTTTGACGAGCTGGCGCTGCGACTCCGCGACGAGGCGATCAGGCGCTTCGCCAACGGCCTGGAAGTCCCCGCAGAGATCCTGTTGGGCCTGTCCGACGCGAACCACTGGTCAGCGTGGGCCATCAGCGCCGAGGCAGTCCGTCTCGGCGTAGAGCCCCGCCTGGCGATCGTCTGCTACGCCCTGACCACCCAGTGGCTGCGTCCCCTCCTTGAGGACCAGGCCGTGGAGAACCCGGACGAGTGGCTCGTCTGGTACGACACCAGCCAGCTCCGCGTCCAGGCCAACCGCGCCCAGACCGCCCTTGAGGCGTACCAGGCCGGTCTGATCTCCGCTGCCGCAGCCCGCCGCGAGACCGGCTTCGACGAGTCCGACGCCCCCAGCCCCGGCGAGACCACCCCCAGCGACACCGACCCCCGCCAGGACGAGGAGACGCAGAGCAACGTGACGACGCTGCCCGTAGGAGAGACGACCAGCATCCCTGACACCCTGCCCGCCTCCTCGGCCCCCCGCATCGCTGAGGGCCTCATAGCCGCCGTCGACGTGCTGATCTGGGCGGCGCTGGCGACCGCAGGGGAACGCATCCGGAACAAGCCGGCCTGCCCGCGCAGCGAACGCGCACGCGCCCGGGAGATCCGCCCCGGCGAAGTGCACACGGTGTACCCGGTGGACACCGCGATGATCGACGCCTGGCACCTCCTCGACGGGGCATGGGTTCGCGTCCCCGAGGTCGCCGACCGGTACGGCCTCAGCCCGGACTGCCTGAAGGACGCCCTGGACGACTACGCGCGGGCCCTCATCGCCGCCCGCATGGCGCACAGCTACGACCAGACCGAGAAGGTGCTCCGCCTGTCGGCCTGCCTCACGGAGGCCGCATGAGTGCCGGCGTGCACCCGCTCGTCACCCCGGTCATGGGCGACGCCCACGCGCAGTGGTGCCCGCGCTGCAAGGCATACACGGTGGCGTGCGCGCCCCTGTATCTCCTCACGCCCGCCGGTGTCACCCGGGCCCAGTTCTACGCCCTGTGCGAGATATGCGACCTCGACGGGCCGGAGGTGACCCGTGGCTGAGCACTTCCACCAGCTCGACCTGTGCCCCCACTGCGACGGGCTTCGCGTGCTGTCCGCGACTCGGCTGGACGGCGTGAGCATCGACCTGGACGCAGGCCCCTTCAGCTTCCGAGGCAAGGCCACGGTGGTGTGGCTGACCCCCCTGTCGGACGACTGCCCCAACACGAGTCTGGAGGTGAACCGTGGCTGACGCCGAACAGCAGCTGGCGGCGGCAGAGCAGGCGATAGCCGAAGAGGTGGCCGCTGTCCTGGATGAGGTAGCGGCCGAGATCAGCAGCGAGCTGCGTGACGCCACGGAGATCGTCGCCGCGCGGTTCTCCCTCGCCGGTATCGGCCGCATGTGGCGTGCCCGGATGCCGCGCCTCCTGCGGCGTCTCCTCGGCGTCGCCGAGACCGCCGCCGAGCAGGCCGCGGCCGACACCGGCACCGGCCTGCCGGACGGGTGGGACGACCTTCCCGGCCGGTACGAGCGCGGCGACAGCCTTCCCCCGTCGCTGGGCGCGTACGTCAACGACACCTGGCACCTGCTACGCGCCGTCGGGGGCCGGCTCACCGCCGCCGCCGTGGCCGAACTCGCCGCCGGCCTCGACGCCGGGGAAGACGTCGCCCAGCTCCGCGGCAGGCTGCGACAGCTGTTCTCCCGCGAAGGCGAGCAGCTCGGCGTCACCCGCGAGGCGCGGATCGCGCGGACCGAGTCCACCCGGGCGTGGAATGCGGCCACCCTCGCGGCGGCACGAGACCTGACCGGCCCCGACCGGCCCCTGGTCAAGCAGTGGATCACGCAGCACGACGCCCGGGTCCGGCACGCCCACGACGCCGTCGACGGGGCGCTCCGCCTCATCGATGAGGCGTTCACCGTGGCCGGCATCCCCATGCAGTACCCGGGGGACCCGATGGCGCCCGCCGCGCTCACCGTGAACTGCCGCTGCTACCTGCGATTGGCACCAGAAACCCGCGCGGCGTCCGCAGTATCGAAGGACAGTCCGCGCGCTGGTGTCTTCGGATCGCAGGAACGCACCGCGGCGGCCGTGCAGCACACCGGCGCGATGATCGCCCTGCTCCCCTCCGAGGAGGACGCGCAGCGCCTGGCCCTCGCCGACGGTGAACCCGCCGACGAGCTGCACTGCACGCTGATGTTCCTCGGCAACGGCGACGACTGGACGGCCGAGCAGCGCGCCGCCCTCGTCACGACGATGCGCGAGTACGCCCCCACCCTGCCCATCTCGGCACGCGCCTTCGGTGCCGCCCACTGGAACCCGCACGGCGACGAACCGGTGTGGGTGTGGAGCATCGGCGACAACCGCGAAGACCGTGACCCGCAGGGCCCCGACCTGCAAGACGCTCGCGTGGCAGCGGTCTACGCCGTGGAGGACACCCACGAGTTCTGCATCCTGCCCGAGATCCCCGCACAGCACACGCCCTGGCACCCGCACGTCACCGCCGTCTACAGCGCCGACCCCGACCGGTTCCACGACCTGGTCGAGAACGTCGGCCCGGTGACCTTCGACAGGCTGCGCGTGGCGTTCGCCGGCGAGCACTTCGACATCCCGCTCCGCCCCGCAGAGGAGGACCCACCCATGGCCACCCCCGTCCAGGAAGAGGCGGACACCCCGCCGCCGCCCGTCCGTACCTGGTCCACCCCCGACGTCGACGGCGCAGCGCTCGCGTTCGAGAACCAGCAGACCGGCGACGGCAGAGTCTTCGCGCCGGGCGCCCTGTACTGGGACGGCACCGGCCCGTGGCCGCTCCAGTACGCGGAGGCGATGGGACAGGGCCACGACGGTGCTGAACTGGCCGGGTCGATCCAGAAACTCGGCCGGGTCGGCGACCGCATCACCGGCAGCGGCGTGCTGTACCTGACGCAGCCCGCCGGGTACGACGCCGTCACGCTGCTGGAGCAGCAGGCGCCGCTCGGGGTGTCCGTCGACCTGGACGACGTGGACGTGCAGCTCGTCGATACCACCAGCCCCGGCCAGGAAGCGGGGCCGGCGCTGGCCGCGTCGTTCGCGTCCGCGAGCGTCATGCGCCTTGATGACGGCACGTGGATGCTCACCGGCCGGGAACGCACCGAGTGGACCGCGTCCGGGATCGAGATGGCGCACAGCTCCCGCTCGGTGATGCTGTTCACCAGCCCCGGAGGCCGGATCTCCGCCGCGACCGCCCGCCGTGTCTTCGGTAACCAGATCACCGCAGCCGCCGGCGACTCCGACCCGGACGAAGGCGTTGTCTTCCACGAGGAGAGGTCCGGGGACTACCTCGTGCGTATCACCCGCGCCCGGCTGCGCGGCGCCACGCTCGTGGCGATGCCCGCCTACGACAAGGCCCGCATCGTCCTCGACCCGCCCGGCGAACAGACCGCATCCGCGGTGGTGGCCTCGTCCGGCGACGGGCACGAGCGGCTCGTCACCTACGTGCGCAGCTCCCCGACACCGGTCCGGCCCCGCCACCTGGCCGAGAAGCTCGGCATGTCCCTCGAAACGGTGCACAGCCACCTGGCCCGTGCGTTGGCGGCCGGCACGGTCGTACGGATCGCCCGGGGCCTGTACGTCGGCGCGTCCACGCTGCCCGAGGGCGACGTCACGGCCGCCGCGTCCGACGACACCGACCTGCCCGTGCACCCGTGGGGCGACGAGGCGACGGCCGCCGCAGCTCTCGACGCGCTGTACGACGAGCGTGGCGCGCAGATCGTCGCTTCCGCGTGGCAGGTGATGCAGTCGGAGAAGCCCCTCCCCGCCGCATGGTTCCGCGAGCCCACCCCCGAGGAACTGCCACCGGGCAGCGGCGGCGTCCACATCGTCGACGGCCGCGCCTACGGCTGGGTGGCGCAGGCCGGCGTACCCCACGCCGTGCACGGCCGGAAGGTGACCATCGAGAAGCTCGCCGCGCGGGGCCTGGACCTGTCGCACTTCCTACGGGCGAAGTTCCGCCTGGACGACGGCACCGAGGTCCGCGCGGGCGCGATGACGATGAACGTGGGCCATCACCGCGACGGCTACGAGTGCGAGACCGCCGTGTGCCAGTTCGACGACACCCGCACCGTCGCGGCGGTGATCACGGTCGGCGTGAACGAGGGCGGCATGTGGTTCTCCGGTGCTGCCGCTCCCTGGCTGTCGCCGTGGGACCGCACTGTGTTCGCCGCGTGCCAGCCCTCGTACCACATGACGCAGGGCGACGACGGGCGTTGGCAGCTCCGCGCCGTCCTGTCCGTGCCGGTACCCGGCCACTCCTCGCCGCTCAGTGCCGCCGCGGTCGTGGACCGGGCGAACCTCGCCCTCACCGCTGCCGCAGCAGTCATCGACGAGACCGCCACCAGCGAGCCGGCCACGGTCCCGGACGTGGAACCGGAGCCCGAGCACGCCCGCACCCGCGACCAGGCCCCGGCCCCGGGCGTGGCCGGCGAGGTCACCGCCGCGCTCCTCCAGCCCGCGTTCCTCGACCAGTTCGCCGACGCCCTCAAGGCCCGCGAAGCCGAGCGTGCCGCCGCCGCTCGCGCCGAACTCGAAGAACTCACTGCCCGACTCGCACCCCTGCGTGCCGAGATCGCCGCCACCGCCGCCCAGCCCCAGGAAGGGAACTGACTTATGCCGTGCTCCTGCCAGAAGAACAAGACGCAGTACGAGGTCGTCGACGCCGCTGGGAAGCGGGTGTTCGGGCCCACCCCGTACAAGACGACCGCCGACGCCATGGCCGCTCGCGGCACGGGCCGCACCGTCCGGGAGATCAGCAAGGGCGGCGTCTGATGGCGTGCGGCTGCAACAAGGGCCGGGCGCGCACCGCTGCCCCGGTGCCGGGCCGGACCCTGTACCGCGTCGTCCTCGACGGCGGTAACGGCAAGGTCGCCTTCCAGACCCACACCCTGGCCACGGCACAGGCCGTCTCCAGGAACTACCCGGGCAGCGTCATCGACCCCGACCCCGAGGCGGCTGCCGCCGGGCAGAGCCCGGCACCCGGCACCGCGGGCGGGGCCTGACACCCCGCGCGTACGGCCTGCGGTGACGACCATCGCGGGCCGTACGTGCGGCTAATATGACCTTCCAGTCGATGGTTTAGGGCCTGACTCCTGCGAAGCATTCAGGAGTCCTGACATGCCCGAGCCGTTCGAGCTCCCCGAAGACCTCAGCGCCCTGGACGACGAGCAGCTTGCCGCCGCCCTTGAGGGCGCCGTCCAGGCATTCGACGCCAAGGCCAAGTCCAACCTCGTCACCCCCGACGACGTCACCGCGCTGCGGGCCCTCACCACCGGTATCGAGGCGATGCGGCAGGAGCAGAAGGACCGCATCGACGCCGCGAAGGCCACCGCTGCGGAGATCGAGCAGCTCGCCGCGAAGGTGCGTGGCGAGGACCCGGCGGCGGCCCCGGAGCCGCCGACCGAGCCTGCTGCCCCCGCGGTCGAGGACACCCCGGCCGAGCCCGTGGCGCCGGTCGAGCCGGAACCGGAGGTGTCCGCGTCGGCGATCCTGGCGAAGCGGCCGGTCCTCAACCTCGCCAACGTCCGCGCCTCCCAGCCCCGGGTCCTCCCGGAGCCGCCGGCGCCGGGCACGACCATCACCGCCGCCGTCGACGTCCCCGGCTACACCCCGGGCGCCCCGCTCGACTTCGGGCAGGTCGTCAGCGGCATCATCAGCCGCGCGAATGCGCTCAAAACCGCTGGTGGCGGGGTGGGGCAGGTCATCTCGTACCGGCATCCGTTCGCGCAGGACCTGATCGTCACCGACTCCAGCTCGGCGCCCGAGGGCACCACCGTGGCGATCGCAGCGCAGAACCAGGGGCGGCTGCCGCAGGGTGACCTCGTCGCGAGCGGCGGCTGGTGTGCGCCCTCGGAAACGCTGTACGACATCACCGGCGTGGCCTGCCCGGACATGCTGTGGGACGCCCCGGAGATCCAGCTCGCACGCGGAGGGCTGAGGTACTACAAGCCGCTCAGCCTCGACGTCTCCAGCATGACGTGGGTCCACACCGAGGCCGACGACATCTCCGGTGCGACGAAGCCCTGTTACACGATTCCGTGCCCGGACCCGGTCGAGGTGCGCTGCGACGCGGTCGGCGTGTGCCTGGAGGCGGGCATTCTCACCCAGAGGCATTTTCCGGAGCTGGTGAGCTGGTACCTGCGCAACGCGATGGTCGCGCACGAGATCCGCATCAAGCAGGTCCTGTTCCAGCAGGCCCTGAACACGGCCACCCCGGTCGTCATGGCCCCGACCTTCGGTGCGCTGTCGGCGATCTACGCGGCTGTCGCGCTCCAGGCCGCCGACATGATCGAGCGGCACTCGCTGTGCGAGACGATCGCGCTGGAGGTCGTCTTCCCCTGGTGGTCGCGGAACCTGTTCCTGGCCGACCTGGCGCGGCAGAACGGCGTCAACATCTGCGACCTGTCCCCGACCTGCATCCAGGACGTGTTCTCGACGCTGGGTGTGCGGGTGCAGTTCGCGCGCGGCCTGTCCCCGGCGGTCCCGGTCGACATCGGTGGTGCCAACCCGGCCACCGAGTGGCCGGCCGAGGTCAACTTCCTGGTGTACCCGTCGGGTTCGATCCAGATCGGTCGCGGCGAGGAGGTCAATCTGGGGGTCGTGCACGATTCGACCAAATTTGTCACGAATGATTACACCGCGTTGTTCGCGGAGGAGTGTGTCGCCCTCGTCGACAGGTCGGTGGACACCCGCCTCGTCACCGTCCCGGTCTGCCCGGATGGCGCGACCGGCGCCCAGCTCGAACTGGTCTGCGCCGCAGGCAGCAGCTGACCCCCACCCCATCCGCAGCCCCGGCCCTCTGCCCGGCCGGGGCTGCCCGGATGAGCGGAGGTGAGGCAGATGCCAGCAGCCGGACTCCGTAAGCGCGTCGACCCGATCCCGGGCAACCCGTCGCCGTACGGCATCCTCGGTGGCTGCGTCGAGATCGTCGACGTGCCTGACGTGCACGAACTTCTCGGCACCGAGTGGATGCCGCTGTCGTGCGCTGCCGCACATGACTGGGAGTGGTGCCCCGACGGCAGCACCACGCCCGGCCCGGCGACGAAGACGTTCGAGCGGCCCGGGGTGTGCACTGCCGCACCCATCACGATCTACGCCGGCGTCACCTGCGGCACGATCGGTTGGCCGTACGACGAGGCCGTGCAGCACGCCCGCGAGACCCTGCGCATGGGCGAACAGCGGGCGCTCGAAGAGTGGTTCATGCGGGACGTCCTCTGCGACATGGCCGTGGACCTCACCCCCGGCGCCGCCGTCCCCGTCGCCCAGGGCGTGGCCGCACTCGAAGGATGGCTCGCCGAGACCTATGGCGGGCAGGGACTCCTCCACGTCCCGGCCGCCGCAGCGGCGCTGATGGGCTGCTGCAACGTGGTCACCCGCACCCGAGACGACCGCTGCCCGGAGACCCTCATGGGCAACGGCGTCATCTTCGGCGCCGGCTACGCCCTGAACGTGGGCGGCCAGGACTGCACGCAGGCCCCGGACGGCGAAGCCTGGCTCTACATCACCGGCCCTATCCGGGTCCGCCGGGAGGCGCCCGAGATCGTGCCCGGCACCGATGCGGAGAGCTTCCGCATCACGACCAACGACCGTTTCGTCCTCGCCGAGCGCTCCTTCGTCGTCGAAGTCGCGTGCTGCGAGGCAGCAGCCATAAGGGTGTCGCTGTGCCCGTGCTGATGATCACCGTGGAGCCGGCGCGCGCCATGCGCGTGGAGTTCGCCAAGTGGGCCGTCCGGCAGACGCCGAAGGTCCGCACCTGCTCGCCGAGCGCGTTCGCGGTCCCGCCCGGCCTGTTCACGCACATGCCCGAAGCACTGCTCATCGGGTCGACCGTCGACGGGCACCCCTACCGGTCCCCCGAGGAAGACGCGGCGCTCGCCGCAGCCTCCCAGTGGCGCACAGCGGTCCCCGGTGAGCCTCTACCGGAGGTGCCCGAGGCGGCGTACGCCCCGGACGCCGTTCAGCTGCCGGGACCGGAGCACAGGCCGGCCCCGGCTGAGGCCGCGCCCTCAGAGGGGGAGGGCGCGGCCATCACCTGTGACGTCTGCTCCCGGCCGTTCACCACCGCGCGCGGCCGTGACACGCACCGCCGACAGGCCCACCCGGAGGCGGACTGATGGCAGTAACGCCCACCCCGTGTGCCTGCGGTGGCGGCGGTAGCGGCGAGCCCGGGGAGGCATGCTGCGCCCCCTCCATCACCTCAACCCTGCTGTGCCGCCCGGACGGCACCACCGTGCTGCTGCTGGCGCGGTCCGGCTGCACCGCCTGCGGTAGCCCGCCAGCCGAGCCGGAACTGGTCGGCTGGCTCGATCCGGCGAACGGCGAGTTCACGCACGGCCCGGCGCCCGAGGACGCCGGCCCGTGCGGCACGGAGGACTGCGCGTCCGTCACGGTGCTGCGCCTGTGCGACCAGGACTGTGTGCCGTTCCTGCGGCACCTGGTCCACGACTGCACCGGCGCCGTCATCAGCAGCGTGGACACCACCCCCGACGGCGTCACCCCGTACACGCCTGCCGGGACGGTCGGGGACTGCGCGGACTGCCAGCGGTGCGTTCCGGAGCCGATGTGCCCCGGCTTCGCCGGCCTCACGGGCCCGGAGACGTGGACCATCCCGGCCGCCACCGAGAGCGTCAGCCTCTCCGTGGCGTGCGGGCCGGTCACCGTCTACCCCTGCGCCGGGGCGACGGACGGCGTGCAGATCAACGAGTGCGGGGTCAGCCTCCAGTGGGTCGCTCCGGGCACGGAATGCCGGCCGGGCGTGCTGTGCGACTCCTTCCGCATCGAAGTGCCGGAGGGCAGTGCCGTCTACGTCTCCTGGCTGTCGGCGGGATGCGGTGACGAGTCATGAACGGAAAGGCGGACTGATGGCGGTCAGTGGCAACTTCACGAACTGCAACTGCGGGCCGGACGTGCCCGCGTGCGCGAACCCGACGGAGCCGGTTGCCACGGTGGGCCTGTGCCTCACGGACGGAACCCCCATCGCTGTCACCGTGGTGCGGGACTGCGCCGGAGCGGTCACCCAAGAGGGCTGGATCGACCTCACCACGGGCCTCTACACGGCCGGGCCTCCACCGGCAGGGACGGCGGCCTGTGACACCGGCTGTGTCGACACCGTGTGCGTGCAGCGCTGCGACGACACCAACGGCGACGGCGCCGCCGACCAGACTTACAGCGAGCTGTGGTGTGTCCGCGCGGACGGCACCGCCACGCTCGTCCTCACCTACCAGGACGACCCGTCGGTGCCGTACTCGCCGGCCTCCCCGGTGGACTGCGAGTACGGGTGTCCCGCAACCGAGACCCTGCCCCTGTGCGACGACAGCGGCCCGTTCCTGCGCCGCTACACGTGGCTGAACGGCACGGCCGGGTTCGAGGACTTCGAGCTGGACGGCGTCACCGCGCACGTGGTGACCGGTACCGTCCGCACCTGCGCCGGGGCCGGCAGCCCGGACACGCCGTGCGAGGCGCAGACGACGCCGGCCGCCACGCTCGGCCTGTGCCTGCCGGACGGGACCCCGATCGCTGTCCTCGTCACCCGGGACTGCGCTGGCACCGTCACCCAGGACGGATGGCTCAACCTCACCACCGGGGCCTACAGCACCGGAGCGCCCCCCGCGGGCGCCATGGCGTGCGGCGACAGCCGCGCGTTCGAGCTCGCCGGACTGCTCTGCGACGTCGACCCGACCACCGGGGACGTCCTCGGCCTGGTCCTCGTCGAGTACGAGTACAACGTGGACGGCTCCCTGGCCTCCGTACGTCTGGTAGACCCGGCCACCGGCAACACGTACACCCTCCAGGGTGAGCTACGGCACTGCCCCGCTGGTGTCGCAGAGCAGCCCGAGCGGGACCTGGTGCTGCTCTGCGACACCGCAGCGGACGGCACGGTCACCACCTTCATCCGCGACTACGCCCGCGACGAGAACGGGCAGATCACCGGCCACACGGACTACCTGCTGGACGGCACCCCGTACACGGCGGTTGGGATCGTCGGCGTCTGCTCCGAGCCAGAGACGGCAGACGTGGAGTCCTGGCCTCTGTGCGTCGTGGACGCCGCCACCGGTGTCACAGTCGCCCGCGTCCGGCGTGAGACGGTCTACGACGGCAGCGGCGAGGCGCTGACGACGCGGCTCGTCGACGCGATGACCGGCGCCCCGTACACGCTGCCGACGGGCACGCGGCTCGGCGAGTGCTGCGAGACCACACGGGAAGCTGTGTGCGTCACCCCGCTGCTGCCGACCTCACAGCGGGTGGTGTCCAACCCCGGCAACAACACCTCCGGAAGAGTCGATCCGGCCTGGACCTGGGGAATGACCCCGGCCGGAGGCCGCACCGTCTACGACGTGGCCGGACCAGCGGCGTGGACGACCCCGCGTCCCCCCGGCGGCGGCTGGGTGTCCCTGACCCCGAGCACGGCGACCACGCCGCTCCCCTCGGGGGCCCCGGCCGACTACTACATGGTTACGGCATTCGAGCTGCCGGACGATGCGGTCTTGGATGCCACCACGATCAAGATCGACACGCTCAACGCGGACAACGCGGTGCTGGGCTACGCCCTCAACGGCGCAGCGGAGACGCGGACCAACGCACAGGCGACGTGGTTCAACCGGCCGCCGTATACGGAGACGGAGCACCGCATCGCCGGTGCCGTGCGGGGAACGAACCTCCTCGCCATCCGCGTCACCGAGACGACCCCGCCGAGTTCCGGCGGTGTCCTGCTGGACGTGACCCTCACCTACCGCGTGCCGGGCGCACCGGAGTACTGGACGGTCGAGCACCGCGACTGCGGCACGACCACGTACATCGACCCGGACGGCAACCGGTACCAGGGCGGCTTGCCCGACGGCTACATGGCCTGCGGGGGAGGCTCCGGAGGCTCGGCCGCGCCCTGCGGCGACACCGAAACGCTGGTCCTGTGCGACACCGCGGCGGACGGCACCGTGACGCAGTTCCTGCGGCGCCTGACGTACGACTGCACCGGCGAGGTCGCCACCACCGTGGACACTGAGCTGGACGGCACCACGCCGTACACCGTGGCGGGCACCGCCGGCGTCTGCTCCTCGGACGCCGAGCCGTGCCGGAACACGAGCACGCTCCTGGTGTGCGACCTGCCCACCGGTGGCACGCCCACGCCGACCGTCACCGACACCGACCCGAACGCGTACGTCGGCGGCCCGCCGACCGTGCCAGTGCCCGGCGGCGCGGCGGCCCTGTGGAGCGGCGGCAGCATCACGATCGGGCCGGACCCCGCGCCTGGCCCTCACCCGTCCGGCGTGGTGCGAACCATGGCGGCGACCGTGCAGGCCGCCCGCCCGTCCTGTGACACCGGCACCGCGCACGTCAAGCTGTCCGTGGACGTCGCCCAGCTCGGCCCCACAGCAGCGTGCGGACCCACCGGCTGGCTGATGCTTTTCAACGGCACCACGCGGATCACCCACCAGGCGCCGCCCAACAACGCCCCCATCGGCTGGACGGGCACCCTGACCGTCGAGGCGGACGTACCGGCCGCCGACCTCGCGGCCGGTCAGATCGCCGCGGTGCTCGGCTTCGACACCTACGACTCCTGTGACGGCATCACCGCGGCCCGGACCTCGTGGCAGCTCTCCGCGTTCACGGCCGAGACCACCTACGACCAGGCCGGATGCCCCACTCAGGTCCTCGCCAACGTCGTCACCGACTGCGAGACCGGCGCCGTGGAATCGGTCACGTACACCACGCTGGACGGCGCTCCGTACACGCCGACCGGCACCATCGGCCAGTGCGAGACGGCCGGTGGCGGCTCCTGCTGCCCGGAGCAGCCCTGCCCGGCGCAGAACGTGCTTGAGGTGTGCCGCTGTGATGACACCACCGGGGACGGAAGCCCGGACAAGGAGTACATAGAACTCCTGGCCGTGGACTGTGAAGGCAACCTCGTCAGCATCGGCACGTACAGCCCTGACCTGTCCGCGCCGTACACCCCCGTGGCCCCCGTGCCCTGCGAGGCGGGCGGCGACGCGGAACCCGCCCTCGGCGTCCAGGCAGGCCGCGTCCAGCTCGCGGTGGGCGACTCCTGGAGCGCTGCCACCACGGCGCGGCTCCAGTCCGTCACAGTGACCGCCCACACCGGGCCGGGCCAGATCACCACCAGCGACGGCACGTCGACCCTCTTCCAGGGCGAGACCGTCACCTGGTCCACGAACAAGGAGGGGGACGCGCTTCTGACCGGCCCCCTGACCATCACGGCGGTGAGCGGCATCGTCACCGTCACCTACACCCGGGGAGTCACCCTGTGAGTGGATGCTGCGGGCAGGGGCCCGTCATCATCAGCGGCAGCGCGGCGGCTACGCCCCGCGTGGACGTCGAGGCTGTTCTCCTGTGCGACGTCCTCGCGGACGGTACCGTGGCCGGCCTCGCCCTCGTCGAACCGATCTACGACACCAACACCGGCGCCCGGGTCGGGACACGGATCGTCGACCCGACGACCGGCGCCACCTACACGCCGGCCGGCACGCTCGGTGTCTGCGGATCCCCCAGCGACCAGTGCGCCCGGCAGATCAGCACCCGTACCCGCTGCGACGACACCAACGCCGATGGCACCGGCGACGTCACCTACGTCGAAGTGTGGGCGCTGGACCCCTGCGACGGCGGCGCCCCGCAGCTCCTGGGCGCCTACCGGGACGGGGACTTCGCCCAGCCGTACACCCCGACCGCCCCCGCGGACTGCCCGGACGCTACCGCGGACACCCCGGTCGTCCTGGGAACCGTCTGCTACGACGCCGGCGGCGGAGCGACGCGCACCGCCGCGGTCCTGAAGTGCGCGGCCTGCGGCGACCCGGCCGTCACCTACCTCGACACGGAGACCGGCGCGACACTGACCGCGCCCGCGATCGTCCCCTGTCCCGCCGCGACGGACCGCTCGACGCAGCTCCTGTGCGACGTCCAGGCGGACGGGAGCAGCGTGCCGTTCCTGCGCACGTTCACCAGCGACGGAACGACGACCAGCACGGCCGACACCCGCCTCGACGGCGTCACCGCCTACAGCCCGACCGGCACCGTCGGCGTGTGCCTTCCCGTCAACGACTGCGCCTCCCCGACCACTCCGACGACCACGGTCGGGCTGTGCCTCGCGGACGGAACACCGATCGCTGTCACCGTCGTGCGGGACTGCAACGGCGCAGTCACCTCCGAAGGCTGGATCAACCTCACCACCGGCACGTTCTCCGCCGGCGCCCCACCGGCCGGGACCATCGCATGCGGTGACTCCCGCTCCATCCAGGTCTCGGGGACCTTCTGCGACGTGGACCAGGCCGGCGACGTCGTCGGGCTGGTGCTCGTCGAGTACAAGTACGCCGCCGACGGCTCGATCGAGTCGGTGCGACTCGTCGACGCCACCACCGGGCAGACGTACACCCCGCAGGGCACGATCACCGTGTGCCCGTCCGGGACCGAACAGCCCGAGCAGGACCTGGCCGTCCTGTGCGACGTCGCGGCCGACGGCACCGTCACCGCGTTCACTCGGGACTTCCGGCGCGACGAGGCCGGCGCCATCGTCGGCTTCTCCGACTACACACTGGCCGGGGCCGCGTACACGCCGACGGGGACGGTCGGGGTGTGCGATGCCTCCACCGAGGAGATCGACCACCTTCAGCTGCTGCTGTGCGACACCGCGACGGACGGCACCGTGACGCAGTTCCTGCGGCACTGGACCGTCGACAACTCCACCGGCACGCTCACGGCCGCCGGGGACACCCTTCTCGATGGGACCACCGCCTACACGCCGGGCGGGAGCGTCGGCGCCTGCGAGTCCTGCGCGCGGCAGGTCATCGAACGCTGCGGGTGCGACGACACCGACGGCGACGGCGTCGGGGACGTCACGTACACGGAGTTGTGGGCCGTCGACCCGTGCGGCGGGGGCGCCCCGGAGTTGCTCGGTACGTATCTGGACGGCGACCTGACGAAGCCCTACACGCCGATCGCGCCGGTCGAGTGCACCGCGGCAGACCAGCCACCAGGGCCGCTGAGCACGGGCGTTCGGAGCGTGACAGGCACCGCGGTACAAGACCTCGCCGGAACGTACCCGGGCCTTCAGAGCGTCAGCCTCGCCGTGCTGAGCGACAGAGTCCTGGTGACCATGTCGGACGGCGCGAGCGTCCCCGTGCCGGCCGGTGCCTCCCTGACATGGTCCGTGGAGCAGGAAGCAGATACCGCACTGGCCGCCGCCTCCTTCGCCGGCGCGTCCGCCGCCGCGTCCTACCTGCTGAACTGGACGTACCGGTGATGGCGGGGAGCTGCTGTGGGAGCGTCCGGGCCCTCCCGCGCCTGGACCCGGCCGAGTGCAACACCATGCGACGGACTGCGTCCGGGCTCCTGGTGCCGGAAGTGCAGCTTCAGGCCGGGCCGGGTATCGCGGTCACGCCGCCGGCGGACGGGGCGTGTCCGGCGGTGTGGCAGGTGGCCGCTGACGGCTCGTGGGCGCAGAACGCGACGCTCCAGTTCTCGCACGCCCTGGACGGTGCCGACCGGGTATACGAGCAGGTGACGGAGGTCCCGGCCCTGACGATCCCACGCGCCGGGGTGTGGGAAGTCGACTACAACGCCCGCGCCACCGCGGGGATGCCCGCCAGTACGACGGGCGCCGAGTACGTCACCACCGCTCTCTACAAGAACGGCGCGGCGATCGTCGGAAGCGAAGCCATGATCGTCGGCGTGAACGGGGCGGAGACCGGCAACCAGGCGACCGGCGGCCTCAGCTTCCTGCACACCTTCGCTGCGGGCGACGTCGTCACGCTGTGGGCGTACCGGATCGGGCAGACCGGCACTGCATCCGTCGTCTCGAACGCCGACGGCCGGACGCGGATCTCGATGCACTGGATCGGTCCGACGGGAGACACGCCAGCATGACCGGAACCGCAGCGGGACTCCGCTTCGTCGAGCATGGATACGCCGTCCTCCCAGCGCCTGTGAACCTACAACCCACCGCGTCCGGCGTGTGGGTCGACACCGGGTTGCAGATCACGTTGCCGGGCGCCGGGAGGTACCAGCTCGACACCACAGTGCGCGGCAACCTCCAGGCGCGCGGAGCCGACTTCAACGTCTGGTTGCAAGCCCGGCTGTGGGACGTCACCGCCGGGGCTGTGGTCCCGGACAGTGAGTGCATCGTTCAGCAGTACTGGCTTACCCAGGCGGACGTGGCGAGCGTCGGCGGCAACGCCTCAGCCTCGGTACTGATCGAGTACAGCGTGCCGGGCTCTCGAACCATCCGCTTGGAAGCGGCGCGCATCAACCTACAAGGCGCCTCGATCGAGGCCGGTATCGGAAGTGACACGGTGTCCGGCCGTACCACGATGCGCTTCGAGCGCGTCGCCTGAACCCTCACCCTCTTGGAGCTTCCCATGTCGGAAACCAGCGGATGCGTGGCGGCGGCCACGCCGAAGGACGGGCACGAGATCGTCTCCACCATGAAGGAGGCGTAAGCGTGTCAGGGACTTCCGCCGGGCTCTCGATCGAGTGCCCGCAGACGATCGCCTCTGAGTGCTGGAAGGTGCCGGGCTACCGGTACGTCACCTACGACAACAGCGCGACCACGCCGTGCGGCATCTCCGCCATCAACGGCACGCCGGCCGGTATCTGCGACCGGCCGAACCTGAAGTTCACGTCGTGGATCATCAACGGCCGGAACGTCTTCGCCGCGCCGTTCAACGACGGGCTGGACGAGTGCGGCACACCGCTGCTCTCCGACCTGTGCGCGGTCCTCAACACGTGGGACCCCTTCGGGGGAAGCTGGATCACGGCCGTCTCGGACCCGTGCGCGTACCACATCAGGTCCCGCGCTCTCCCGCCCACGGGAACGGACTATGGCGTCATCACAGCCGTTGACAACGACACCGGGGAGACGCTGACCTTCGCGCCGGCCGAGGTCGTGGTCCCTGACCAGGTCTTCCGTCGCCTCACGGAAGTGGACTGCGACGGGCAGACCACACAGCGGTGGCTCAACGATGCCGGCGTGACTGTTCCGGCCCCGGACCCGAAACAGATCGTGGAGTGCTCCGTCCAGACGGTCCCGGACGTGCGAACCTCCCCAACGCAGCGAGTGCGGTCGCGGATCAAGCGGTTCACCGGCACAGCGACCAGCGGCAACATCGACTCGTTCCCCGCAGACGTCCAGGCGGTCACGCTCACCGTCCTGGCGGGCGCCGTGCGCGTCCAGGCGGCGGGCTCAGGGTCCCGCAACGGGGGAGCCCCGACCACGTACGCGGACGACGTCACGGTCCCGGCCGGCGTAACGCTGTCGTGGGGCGTCGACGGGGACTCCTACGACCTCGCCCTGGACGGTTCCCTGATCTTCACTGGCACGGCAGCGGGCGCGGACTTCCTCGTCCACTGGACGGAACACGCCTACACGGACGGGGACTGACCCATGGGGACCTCCAGCAGTATCCAGATCGTGGGCCAGGGCTACGCCGAGCTACCCGCCGTGGTCGACCTCGGGGCCACCGGTACAGGGGTATGGGTGAACACGGGCCTCCAGCTGACGCTTCCGGCCGCCGGCACCTATCACCTCGATGCCAACGTGCGCTCCGTGCTGACCGCGTCGGACGGCACCAACGTATGGATCGGTGCCCGGCTGTTCGACGTCACCGCGGGCGTCGTTGTGCCCGACAGCGAGGTCCTGGTCCAGCAGATCGCCACGAGCGTCTCCCCGGCAACGACGGTCGTCACCCAGGGCACCAACCAGCACGCATCGATCCTCGTTCCGTACAGCGTTCCCGGCTCGCGCCTCGTCCGCCTCCAGGCCGTGAAGACCTTCAGCGGTCCCGCGCCGTCCGTGGCTCGCATCCAGTCGGACGGCAGCGGGCGCACCACCCTGCGGTACGAGCGGGTCGCGTGAGTACCCCGAGCAGCTGACACGGCACCAGGCGCACCAGAACGGAGAGAGAGCGCATGCGCATCCTGGCACTTCTACCGACGCAGGATCCCCCCGCGTACCTGCGCACTATGGCGGCGGCTGGGCACGAGGTGCACGTCGTCACCACGGTTCGTCGGCGGGAAAGCCCGCGCGAGGTCGACGGGGTGCGGGTGTGGCCGCTCGGCTACTGGTGGCGGGCCAAGCAGGCGGCTCGCCCCGAGGTGGTTGTGACGGTGGCCGGCGATCGGCAGGCGGAGCGCCTGGCGCCGAACCTGACGCGGGCACCGCGGCTCGTGCTGCCGCAGGCCGACGCGGACTTCGGCGAGTTCGAGGAGGCGTGCATTCGGCGCCTGCCCGCGCACCGGAAAGTCCAGGCCCGGGTCACGGTGCCCGCAGACCCGCTCGCCGGGGAACGCATCAAGGTGGTGGCGTGGATCCACTACGGGGTGCCCTACCGGCGCGCGGGCTCGGAGACGATGCTCCAGACGATGATGCGCGCCCTCCGCGATGCGGGCATGGGAGTGCTCGTGGTGTGCTCGTCGATGCCCGAGGCGCCACTGTCGTGGGAGGTGGACGGCGTCCCCTACCTGCACCTCTCACCGCACACGGCCGAGCTGCTGTTCCAGTCGATGCGACCACAGGTGATGGTGACCCACCACAACTACGCGGCGCGCGCCACCGGCCTGGCTCGGGAGATCGGGGCGCGGTCGGTGCTGCTGATGCACTCCGACCACGACTTCTCGGCCCGCTCCCTGTGGGCCGGGCCCGACCTGATCGTCTACAACACGGAGTGGGTCAGGGCTTCGCTCGCCACCCGGTACCTGGAGGTCGACCGGACTCCAGCCCTGGTCGTGCGTCCGCCCGTCCTCCCCGACGAGCACCGGGCGCCGGCTACGGGGGACCGGGTCACTCTCGTCAACCTCAGCTCCGACAAGGGCGTCTACACGTGGCGGGCCGTCGCCCACGCCCTGCCCCAGCTGCCGTTCCTCGGCGTGACCGGCGCGCACGGCCAGCAGGTGACCGGGCCGGCCCTGGCGAACATGCGTGTCCTGCCGCAGACCTCCGACATGCGCGGCGACGTGTGGGCGCACACCAGGGTGCTGCTCATGCCCAGCGTGTACGAGAGCTACGGCATGGCCGCTGTCGAAGCCCTCGCCTCCGGTATCCCCGTGATCGCCCACCCCACGCCGGGCCTGTGCGAGGCCCTCGGCGAGGCCGGCACGTTCATCGACCGCGACGACCACCGGGCGTGGGCGGACGCGGTCACGAACCTGTACGCGGAGGGCCCGCGCCGCGCTCAGGCGACCGCTGCGGCGCTGGCCCGCAGCGCGTTCCTCGCCAGCCAGGCGCGCACCGACCTGGCGGCGTGGACGGACGCCGTGAACGGCCTGGCCGAGAGCGTGCCAGAGCAGCGTGGCGCCCTCGCCGCCGCGGCGGCTGGCTAGACTTTCACTGCCGATGGTTCAGGGCCTGGCTCTCTGCTGTGAGGGAGCTACGGCCCATGTCCTGTCCCCTGATCGCGAACGCGGACGTCCTGCGGATCACGCGTGTCGACCAGTGCGGTAACCCGGTCTGCGGTGACGACAACGCGTTCGTCGCGGAGTGCTTCAGCAGCATCGCGATGAACAACAACGTCGACGACGGCGACGACATCGAGTACAAGGCGGCCAACGGGAAGGTCTGCGGCTACCGCAAGGGCTGCCCCGTGTTCCGTGGTTTCGATCTGGAGCTCAACATCTTCAGCGTCTCCCCGGAGATCCTGGAGCTGCTGACGGGCCAGCCGGTCGTTCTCGGCTTCGACGGGACCCCGATCGGCATCGACACCTGCGGCGTGGCCTGCAAGACCGGATTCGCCTTGGAGCTGTGGGCCGAGGTGCTGGGCGAGGAGTGCGCGGACGGCGCCCAGGGCCAGTGGCTGTACTTCTTGATGCCGTGGGTCAGCAACGGGCTCCTCGGCGATCTGGAGGTCGGCTCGGAGGCGGTGACCCTCCAGATCACCGGCTCGACCCGCGCGGGCGGCTCGTGGGGCGTCGGCCCGTACGACGTGATGCCGGTCGACGCGGCCGGCACACCGGGCCCGATGCTCACCCCGCTCGGGCCCGACTGCCACCGCCGGATCTTCCTCACGACCACGCCGCCGCCCACCCCGACGTGCGACTACCAGCCGGTCCTGTGCGGCTCCATGTCGGCGTGATGGAGCTCGCGGATCTGGTCGTGCCGGTGCGGGAGGGCGCCAACAATGAGCTGCTGCGGTACGCGCTGCGGTCGTGGGCGGCGAACCTCCCGCACCGGCATGTGTGGATCGTCGGCTTCCGCCCGTGGTGGGCGGCCGGGGCCCGGCACATCCCCACCCACCAGCGCGGCAATTCGAGGTACGTCAACACCACGACCGCCATGCGTGCGGCGTGCGAACACCCCGAGGTGTCGGACCCGTTCATCTGGTGCAACGACGACTTCTTCGTCATGCGCCCGCAACCGGAGCAACTGCCGGTGTACCACCGCGGCCCTGTGCGGGAGCTGGAGGCGCAGTTCGGGACCCGCTCGACCCCCTACCTGGCCGAGATGCGCAGGACGCGGGACTTCCTCGTCGGGCTGGGGCACGACGACCCGGTCTCGTACGACCTGCACGTGCCGCTGCCCGTGGAGAAGACCGGGATGCTGCTGGCCCTGGACACAGCGCCAGGCCACGACGCCCACAAGCGCACCGTGTTCGGGGTCCTCAACGGCATCGGCGGCACCCCCATGGCCGACGTCAAGGTGCAGCATCGGGGGCCCCAGTTCGACGCCGGCTCGCCGTTCCTGTCGACGATGCCGGACAGCTTCGCGAACGGCGCAGTCGGCCGGTTCATTCGCGCGGCGTTCCCGGAGCCCTGCCCGTACGAGACGGGGAGGAGACGCTGATGCTCCAGCCCTACCCCTGCGCGCCGTGGCCGTTCGTGCCGGACTGCTGCTCGCTACCCGAGGACACCAGCGAGGAGACGGTCGACAGATGGCGGCGCGTCGCAACAAACCTGCTCTGGGCCCTGTCCGGCCGGCGCTGGGGCCCGCTGTGCCCGTTCACGGTCAGGCCGTGCCGCCGCAGCTGCCTGGACGGCTACCCGCTCGGGGTGCGGTGGGCGACGGCCGGCCCGTGGGTGCCGTACCTGGGCCGGGACGGGCAGTGGCGGAACGCGTCCGTGTGCGGGTGCGCGAGCGACTGTTCGTGCGGGGAGCTGTGCGAAGTGCGGCTGGAGGGCCCCGTCCACGACATCGTGTCCGTCGAGGTCGACGGCGTAACCCTCGATCCGTCCGCCTACCGGGTGGATGCGTCGAACCTGCTCGTTCGCACCGATGGTGAATGCTGGCCGGACTGCCAGGACATGGCCGCTCCCTGTGGAGCGCCGAACACGTTCTGCGTGACGTACCGGGTCGGGCTGCCTCTCGACGAAGCGGCGCTCGCCGCGTTCTCCGCGCTGGTCTGTCACCTGGTCAAGGGGTGCGGCGGCTCGTGCGGCTGCAACCTCCAGCGGAACCGGAACCTGAGCAGGGTGTCCCGACAGGGCGTCGACCTGGAGTTCAGCGACCCGATCACCATGTACACCGAGAGGCTGACCGGGCTGCCCGAGGTCGACTCCTGGCTCATGGCCGTGAACCCCTACCGGCAGACCTCACAGAGCCGCGTGTTCTCCGTCGACCACCGGCGACCCCGAACCACCACCCACCCGTAAGGCAGACACGCATGGCACTGAGCCCGCTGGCGATCGACGAACTCGCCGAGACCGTCCTGGCGTGCGTGTGCGCCGCCCTCGATGAGGTCGCCACCGAGGTGGAGGGGCATCCGGGCTGCCCGGACTGCCGGCGCTGCGTCGTCCCCGGCCTGCCCGCCTGGGACGGCTGCGAAGACCCCTGCACCGGCAGCACGGGCGGGCAGCTGTCGGTCAACGTGACCCGCGTCTTCCCGTCCACGATGCAGAGCTTCCCGTCGCAGGACCAGACCGTGCGGGACGCCCGGAACTGCCAGCCTCCGCCGGTCACCGCGGTGGAGCTGGTCATCACGGTGCTGCGGTGCGCGCCCGTCCCGAACGAGGAAGGCTGCCCGCCGAGCTGTGAGGAGCTGCGGGAGGCCGCGAGGATCCTGCACGTCGACGCGCTGGCGGTCTACAACGCGCTGCTGTGCTGCCTGCCGCACACCGCGCCCCAGGGGCGGCGAGGCCGCCGCTTCGTTCTCGGGCAGCAGCGCACCGTCGGCCCGCAGGGCGGGTGCGTCGGCATCGAGCAGACCGTCACGGTGGCGCTGCCGCCCTGCTCGCCCTGTGCGGAGGGCCCGGTATGAGCGCCGAGGTGAGGATGGAACCCGGGCGGATCGCCCGGTTCCTGCGGCTGCGCGGCGGCCGGGTCGAGCGGAAGCTGCGGGAGCGCACTGCCAGGGTGGCGCGGATCGCCGAGCAGGAGGCGCCTGGGTCGATGGGCCGGTACATCAGCTGGGACGTCCAGCAGGGGCCCCGCGGTCTTGAGGGTGTCGTCCGGTGCGACCACCCGGCGGTGCTCTACGTGCTGCACGGGACCAGGCCTCACCTGATCCGGCCGCGCCGGCGTAACGGCGTGCTCCGGTTCGAGGTCGGCGGAGAGGTGGTGTTCACTCGGCTGGTGCGGCATCCCGGCACCAGGGCGAACAACTTCCTCGGCCGCGCGCTGCGCATGGGCCGCTGATCCCCGTCGGCTTGTACAGGGCCGTTGGGGTGTGCGGCTACCCTTCTGGGTGCCGACTGGTTGAGGGCCGGGCACGGAGCGGAAGAGAAGGACGAGACCCGTGCGGAAGACCATCGCGCTCAACACCGAGCCTCACATCATCGAGGTCGGCCCCCACGAGCTGGAGCTGCAACCCGAGGTGTACGGCGACGAGTTCGTGGACGCCTACATGGAGCTTCAGGAGGCGCAGAAGGCGAAGGGCGTCGACCTGGAGAACCTGGAGGAAGCCGACCCGACGACGCTGCGGAAGACGATGCGCGCGGTCCGGGTGTTCCTGGCCCGGCAGATGCTGCCCGAGTCGGCGGAGTTCTTCCTGCGCCTGGACGTCGTGCGCGACGGGAAGGTGCTGGAGTCGTTCCAGGACGAGGACCAGGCGCTGGCGTTCGCCGCCGAGCACCCGGGCGCCCGGGCGCAGGACGCGCTGCGGCTGCCGGTGCGCGCCGTCGCCGAGATGCTGGAGGCTGTCGTCGAGCTGTACGGCGCGGGTAGTGGGAACCGCCCTACTGGGTCGTCTTCCGGCTCTGCGCCCAGGTCGCGGCCTGGTGGGACTCGTGGGACGGGACCCTCGCCCTCCAGGGCATCGACCCCCATCAGTGGCCGCTGAAGCGGATGCTGAACGCGGCCGAGGCGCAGATCGAGGCCGGCGCGAAGGACGACAGCGAGCGGGCCCGGAGACGGGCGGAGTTGTATGCCCCGCCGAAGGGCTACCGGCCTCGTGCGGGGGCCGCTGGGCGGCCCAGACCGGCCGGGATGAGCGTCGCCGACGCGCAGGCGCTGATGGCCGCGATGGCGAGCGAGGACGCACGGCTGATGGGCCGCTAGCGGATAATCTGAAGATCGACCGCCCCGCCTGCCGGGGCGGTCCAAGCTGACTGGTTCAGGGCCGGGCAACCACACGCGGAAGCGGGTTGCCTGGTGGCCGGCGAAGACGAGGACTTCGGGTCAGCGCATATCACGATCGACCTCGATGACACCGGGGTCGTCGCTGATGCGCAGCAGCTCGGGCGGCGGATCCAGGCGGCGCTGAACCGGGCGACGAACGGTATCGCGCGGCAGATCCAGCGGAACCTTCAGAACAGCCTGCGCAACGTCTCGGTGCAGATCCGGGTGGAGCCGGACCTGTC
This sequence comes from Streptomyces corchorusii, assembly GCF_001514055.1. Classification (NCBI taxonomy): domain Bacteria; kingdom Bacillati; phylum Actinomycetota; class Actinomycetes; order Kitasatosporales; family Streptomycetaceae; genus Streptomyces; species Streptomyces corchorusii. Next base: position 704,179 of record NZ_KQ948351.1, read on the forward strand.
CCGGTTCGATGCACGGCTCCTTGCCGGGTTGTCCGGGATCGAGTCGCTGAACATCCCGGTGACGCCGGACGTCACCTTCTTCATGGAGCGGCTGCGGGCCGCTCTCGCCGGCGAAGAGGTCTCCATCCGCGTCGTCCCCGACCTGGACGACTTCGACGACCGGATACGCCGGCACAACGCGCCCAGCGTCCGGGTGCCCGCGGACGTCGATACGAACCGGTTCACGCGCTCGCTGGCGGGGCTGGCCGGGATCGCGGGCGGTGTCGGCCGGACCCTGGCGGGCGTCCTCCGGTTCGGTGCGATCGGTATTGCGGCGGCGGGCGCCGCGCAAGGTGTGGCGGCGCTGGCCGGTGCGCTCGCCCCCGCGGTCGGGATCGTCGCGGCGGCCCCGGCCGCGTTCCTCGGCGTGCAGGCGGCTCTCGGCACGCTGAAGCTCGCCCTGGCCGGTGTAGGGGACGCGTTCACGGCGGCGCTGACCGGCGACGCGGACGAGTTCGAGAAGTCCCTGGAAGGACTGTCCCCGGCGGCGCAGGCGGCAGCGAAGGAAGTCCGTGCACTCAAGCCCGCGTTCGACTCGCTGAAGTCGAGCGTGCAGGGCGCGTTCTTCAAGCCGCTGCGCGGGGACATCGAGGCGGCGGCGAAGGCTCTCGGAGGGCCGCTGAAGGCCGGCATGACCGGTGTGGCCAGCGAGTTCGGGCGGCTGGCGTCGTCGGTGGCCGGGTTCGCGAAGTCGTCGTCTGCGGTCAACCTCGTCAAGGGCGTCTTCGCCGGACTGAGGACCGAGATAGCGGGGATCAAGTCCGACAGCGTCGACCGGCTACTCACGGCCATCGCGCGGTTCACGTCGTCGACGCTGCCCGCCTTTCGGGGGCTGGGCGGCGTCCTGGACGGGGTGGTCAACAAGGTCGCCTCGTTCCTGGAGAACGCCACCCGGGCGGGCGACGGCCTGAAGTGGATCCAGGGCGCGCTCACCGTCTTCCGGCAGCTCGGTGGGATCGCCCAGAACGTCGGCTCGATCTTGTCCAGCGTCTTCAAGGCGGCCGGCGACGTCGGCGGCGGGCTCCTGGCGAACATCCAGACGATCACCGGGCAGATCGCCCAGTTCCTGAAGACCGCGTCCGGGCAGTCAGCGGTCCAGAACCTCTTCGGCACCATCGCGTCGATCGCGCAGCAGCTGGGGCCGATCCTGGCCGCGCTGGTGACGCAGATCGGCCAGATCGCGCCCGCCCTGGCACCGGTCTTCCAGACCCTGGGGCCGGCGCTGACGGGCCTGATCGACGCGCTGGGGCCCGCTCTGGCGGGGATAGCGCCGAGCCTTCAGGCCATCGCGACGGGGCTGGCCGGCGCGTTCGAGGTGATCGGTCCCAGCCTCGGCCCGCTCGGCGAGGCCATCGGCCAGGTCATCGAGGCGCTGGCGCCGCTGCTGCCGCTCGTCGGGCAGATCGTGTCCGTACTCGCGACAGCGCTCGCACCGGTGCTGTCCGCGCTGGCGCAGGCGTTCGAGCCGATCATTGAGGAAGTGGTCGCGCAGCTGATGCCGGTGCTGCCGCCGCTTGCGGACGCTTTCGTGCAGCTCGTGCAGGCCCTGACGCCGCTCGCCGTGGGGATCGGCCAGGCCGTCGCTGATGTGTTCGCGCAGCTCGCGCCGCTCCTGCCGCCGCTCGCGCAGGCCGTGGGGCAGATCGTCGCGGCGTTCGTCCCGCTGATCCAGCAGATCACGGCCGCCCTGCTGCCGATCCTGCCGAGCCTGGTCGATGCGTTCATGGCGATCGTCGAGGCCGTGCTGCCGCTCGTGCAGCCTGTCGCCGACCTCGTCGCCGCGGTCGCCCCGCTGGCCGGGATGCTGCTCCAGATCGTGACGCCGCTGGTCCAGGTGGCGGCGGCGTTCGCCGGCTGGCTCGTTCTCCAGGGCGTCGTGCCCCTGGTGCAGGGCGTGGTCTCAGTGCTGACCGGCCTGATCACCACGATCACGGCCGTCGTCACGTTCATCACGAACCTGCCGTCGATGATCATGTCCGGGCTGTCACAGCTCGGTTCGCTGATCTCCTCGGCGTTCCTGGTGGTCGTCACGTTCTTCCAGAACCTGCCGTCGATGATCATGGCGGCGCTGCAAGCGTTGCCCGGCCTGTTGTCGTCCTTGTTCCACCAGTCACTTCAGGCCGTCGGTACCGCCATCGGTACTGGGATCGGCCTGGCGATCGCCCTCTTCACGCAGTTCCCCGGCATGGCGGTCAACGCGCTCGCCTCGCTCGGGGGCCGGCTCGCCTCGCTGCTGCTGTCGGCGTGGGCCTCGGCCCGGTCGGCGACCAGCTCGGGCATCGCGAGCGTCGTCTCGTTCTTCTCGCAGTTGCCAGGCCGCGCGGCGTCGGCGATCTCGTCGCTGCCGGGCCGGGCGGCGGCGGTGCTGCGGTCGGCCGGCTCGTCCATGCTGTCCTCCGCGACCTTGGCCGTCGCGGGGGTCGTGTCGTACTTCGCCGGGTTGCCGTCCAGGGTTCGGGGCGCCCTGGCGGGTGCCTCGGGAGCGCTGGTCGGTGTCGGCCGGGACCTGGTCGCCGGTCTGATCAGCGGTGTCAGGGCGATGGCCGGGGCGGTCGCCTCCGCTGCGAAGGACGTGGTCGGTTCGGCGATCAGCGCCGCGAAAAGTGCACTGAAGATCGGCTCGCCGTCGAAGGTGTTCATCGAGATCGGCCGCGACACCGGCAAGGGCTTCGTGATCGGTCTGACCGGGTCGGCCGCGGAGATCAAGCAGACCACCGACAAGATCGCGCAGGACATCCGGAACGCGTTCAGGGGCAAGAAGACGAAGCTGGACGACCAGCTGTTGAGGCTGGTGTCGGACGGCAACAAGCAGCTGACCAAGCTGGCGGACCAGCGCGACGCCATTGCGAAACGAATCGCCGACGCCAAGAAGTTCGCGGCCGACACCGCCGCGTCGGCGTTGCAGGGCTTCAGCCTCCAGAACCTCACCCAGGGCGGCATCAGCAAGTTCGCCATCACCGAGGGCCTGGACCAGGCGATCACCCAGGTGAAGAACTTCACCAAGCAGGTCAACGACCTGTCCAAGCGCGGCCTGCGGAAGGATCTGTTGCAGCAGATCATCGCGCTCGGCCCGCAGCAGGGCGCGCAGCTCGCCTCGTTCCTGTCGACCCAGTCCACGGCCAGTTTGAAGCAGATCAACTCGCTTCAGAAGAAGCTCGTCGACGCGACGAACGGCCTCGGCAAGAGCGCGGCCGACGACCTGTTCGACGCGGGGAAGCAGGCCAGCGCGGGCTTCTTGGCCGGGTTGAAGGCGCAGCAGAAAGACATCGACGATCTGATGCTGAAGATCGCGCTGTCCATGCAGAAGAGCATCCGGAAGGCTCTCGGGATCAAGTCGCCGTCGCGGGTGTTCATGAAGATCGGTGACCTCACTGGCGCCGGTTTGCAGCGTGGTCTGCTTGGCCGGCTGGGCGACCTGGCGAACTCGGCGAAGGTCTCGGCCCGGCGTCTCAGCGACGCGGTCAGTCAGCCGCTGGCCGGCCTGGCGAGTGTGGTTGCCGGGCCGGTGGTGCAGCCGTCGCTCGGCGACCTCACCGCGGCCGGTCTCGTCCTCCCGGTGCCGGGGCAGCGCGCCGCGAGCGGCCTGGGCGCGGTGCGCAGCCCGATCGGGGCGCAGATCACGAACAACATCACCGTGCAGGCGGCCGACGACCCCGAGCAGACAGCCCGCGTGGTCCTACGGCGCATCGCGCTGGCGAACCTGACCTGAGAGAGGTGCCGACGTTGCTGGTCGATTACGTGACGGTGGGCGGCGTGGAGGTGGTCAACCACGCCCGGCTGCGCCAGTATCTGCGGACGGTCGGCTCGCCGCTGACGAGCGGCGCGGACATCTGCGGTTGCGAGACGCTCACTTCGGAGGTCCTCGACCCGGACGGGCTGCCGTACACCACGCCTGACGATCCGCTGACCCCGGCCGAGTGGTACGACCCGGACGCCCCGGAGAGCGTCGAGTTCGCCGGCGTGTTGCTGCTCAGCATCGACGGCATCGACGACTACCCCGTGGAGCGGTCGGTGAGCACCGCGGTGACCGGCGGCGGATCGATCGGTCCGGCCCGGGTGCAGCCGAGGCAGATGACGTTCACGGCGATCCTCCTCGGCTCCACGTGCTGCGGCGTGGAGTACGGGTTGCAGTTCCTGAAGGCAGCGTTGCAGGGCTGCACGGGCTCGCAGTGCGGCGGGGACTGCGTGGAGATGTACGCGTGCTGTCCGGGGGAGGAGATGACCCGGGAGGAGTTCAACGCGGCGCACCGGCGGACCTTCCGGCGGGTGGCGTTGACGTCCGGACCGAAGGTGACCGGCCGGAACGGGGACGGCTCGTGCGCGGGCGGCACCTGCTCCATGGGAGCCGACATCATTCAGGTGGAGTGGACGATGACGGCGGCGAGCCCGTTCGCGTACACGGACCCGGTGGAGCTTCTCGACGTTGGGTTGCCGACCGACACCGACGGCGAGTGCATCCAGTGGTGTGTTCATCCGCCGGGCGGGGCGGCCTGCACGGGGTGCCGTCTCGCGGCGTGCGTGGACGCGGAGGACAGCTGCGCGGACCCGTCGTGTGCCTCCGCGGCCCCGCCGGTGCCGTCGGCTCCGGTGACGTGCTTCTGCAACGCGCTCGCCGTCAACGAGGCGGTGTACGAGATCGACCTGTCCGGCCGGCCGGGCTGGATGGACGACGTCGCCCAGATATCGGTGTACGCGGGCAGCACCGATCTGCGGCGGCTGACGATCTCGCTGTTCCAGAGGACGAGCGCGGACGAGGGCCTGACGTGTGAGGAGGTCGCCGAGAAGAAGCGGTGTGAGCCGTACGCCCAGTGGACGGTGTCCTACCTCGCGGCCGGGTCAGAACTCCTCCTCGATGGGCAGACGGGCCGGGCGGCGGTCTACTGCGGCGGTGAGTGCGCCCCGGCGACGACGGTGTTCGGCCGGGACGGGGCCCCGCCGTCGTGGCCGGTCCTGGACTGCGCCGAGTACTGCCTGCTGCTGGAGACGGACAGCTTCGAGCCGCCGGCGGCCGACACCCGGCTGTCGCTCGCTGTGTCCGGAAGGGCCCTGTGATGGCCGGCCTCGGGTGCGCGGCCGAGTACACCGCGTACATCTCCGACCGCGGGGGCGCGCTGCTGGCCCAGGCGCAGACCATCACGAAGCTGGAGTGGAACCGGCTGCTGAACGACGCCTCCACGGCGCGAGTGACGATCGAACCGGATTGGGACTGCTGCGGCCCCTTGGGCGACATGCGTGCGATGAGGCACTGGCTCCACATCTACCGGAACGACGTCTACGTGTGGGGCGGGCAGATCATCCAGCCGACGTGGGGTGTCGGCACGGTGCAGATCGCGGCGGCCGACATCGTGTCGGTCCTCAACCGGCGCACCCCGCACGAGACCCGGGCGTTTACGAACACGGACCTGACGGAGATCGCCGAGTGGGTGATCGAGGACGCCATGTTCCCGGACGATCCGGGGCACAGCGTGAAGGTGCTTCAGGAGTCCGGCGTCCTCGGTTCCCGCGCGTACCGGGCCGCCATCGGGCAGAGCGGGGACCACTTGCGGGACCTGGCGGACTCGGGCCTGGACTTCACGGCCTTCGGGGAGACGCTGCTGCTGATGCCGGATGACTGGAGTGCCAGCGTCGGCCGGCTCACCGACGCGGACCTGCCGGACGGGCTGAGTGTCGCGGAGGACGGTACGGCGCTGGCGACGCGGTGGATCGTGTACGGCAGCGACGAGTCGGGCGTCGTGGGCGTCGCGGGCGGCACGCACCCGTACTACGGGCTGATCGAGCGCAGCGTGCAGGACACGAGCATCACAGACCAGGCGAGTGCCGACGCGGCGGCCCGGTCGCGGCTGAACGCGTCGCTGCCGGTACCGGTCTACCTGGACTCGCAGGAGGTCACCCTGTCCCCGGACGCCGGGGTCGACATCGCCCGCCTGGTGCCGGGCTGGTGTGTGGACGTCACGACGACCGCGACGTGCCGGAACATCTCGCAGCGGATGAAGATCACCGGTGTGGCAGTGTCGGCGGACGGCGGGGGCGAGCAGGTGAAGGTCCAGTTCGGACCCGTGAGTGCGGAGGACTGATGGCGTACCGGCCGGCGGCGAGACTGATCCCGGACAACCCGATGGCGGGCGTCCTGCGGGAGGCGCAACGGGCGGCGCGGCAACCGGGGCCGCGCGGCCGGCAGGGAGACCAGGGCGAGCCGGGCCCACCCGGACCGCCCGGACCGCCGGGCGTACAGGGTCCGGCCGGCCCGAGGGGCGAGCCGCCAGCCGCCACCGTGGTCAGCACCGCGGCTGACGGGCGAGCAACCTGGGTGTACGCGCGCCCGTTCACGCAGCCGCCCGTCGTCACCGCGACCGCTGTCGACCCCGACCCGAGCGACCCGCGCGGCCTGTTCGTCACCCTGGAAGCCGTGACAGCCACTCAGGCCAGCGTGCGGGTGTGGCAGTCGACCGGCGTCCTGGTCGGCGGGCAGACCGCAGTACCGGCCGGGGCTGGCGTGAAGGTCCACGTGATGGCGGCCGGCACCCTCACCTAGCGTCGGGTCCAGGTGATGACGCCGGACTGCCCGCTATCAGGCTGAGGTCACACGCCGACGTACTTCTCGTACGCCCACAGGTAGTCATCCCTCTGGAACCACCAGTTGCCGTAATCGTTCTGGCAGTACTGGATGATGTAGAAAGCTCCGCCGCCGCGGGCGGCGACCCGGCTACTGCCGTAGGGCTCGACGTGCCACGGCGTGTTCGCCACGAACTGGTTGTAGTCACCCGCCACATAGCAGTCTAGCTGCGCGGGTGACGTGGCTGCGGCGGGCGCAGCCAACGCCCCCATCAGCAATCCGATCCCGATTGCGACACTGGCCAGAGTGCGCCGGACTGTCCTCACGGCTCTCCCCTCCCATGCAGTCGACGTAGCGTCGAACCGCCCTGTCATCTGTGGCTTTTTGGACCTTTCGCGTGACTTCTCCTTCGGTGGTCACAAGGGTGGCACGCATGCCCGTCAGCGGGTAAGACGCGATCCGGTCTCGCCGATGGGGTCGTGCTGATGCGGGTGGGGCGGCTGGGCCGGCCGGGGCGGGCGGCACCCCCGGTGGGGTGGGTCGGCTCGACGCTCCGGTGGTGCCTGTCCTCAGCGTCTCTCCTCGGGCCTCGCCGTCCTGGTAGCTCGCTACGCTGGAGCCGGAAGTCGTTGGTTGAGGGCCAGACTACGGAATCGGACATGTGGGGCGTTCCGTGTCGAGAGCCTGCGCAGACGGAAACTACTTCGAGATCAACGACGACGGTGAGCTGACCATGGTGCCCGGGTCGATGGGCCTGCGGCAGATCCTCACCTTCAAGACGCCGGGGACGTTCACGTTCAAGAAGGAGAACTATCCGTGGCTCTCGCGTGTCCGGGTCATCGTGCAGGGCGCGGGCGGTGGCTCAGCCGGGGCGAACGCAGCCAGCGGCCAGTGCATCGTCAGGCCGGGTGGAGCAGCCGGCGGATACGCTGAATCGCTGATCGAGGCGTCAGCGCTCGGCGCGACGGAGACGATCGTTGTTGGCGCGGGCGGTGTGGCAGGGACAGGCAACGCGGCCGGCAGCGCCGGCGGCAGCAGCTCCTTCGGCGGCTTCGCCATAGCCAACGGCGGAGACGGCGGTACCGCATTCCAGAACTCGGCGACAAGCCTCGACGCTGTGTCCGGCGTGACCGGGACGGTCGCGAACACGGGGAATGTGATCGCGTCGGGTGGAGGCGCGGGCGGCGGAGCGATCCGGCTGAGCGCCACACAGGGGCTGGGAGGGGCCGGCGGAGACAGCCGGCTTGGCTTCGGCGGGCTGGCCAGGTCCACCGAAGGCCCTGGAACAACGTCGCGTGGCTGGGGTGGTGGCGCGGGCGGCCCGGTCTCCTACGGCGCCGCCGAGAGCGGCGCGGACGGCGGCGGCGGCATCGTCATCGTCGAGCTGTACGGGTAGCCCTCGCGGGCACCTGCTCGTACAGGTGTGCGGGCTAGACTTCTGCGAGCCGCTGGTTGTGGGCCGGGCCAGGATCACCCGAGAGGGGAAGCATCTTGGCCAGGTGTCAGTGCGGTGGCGGCGGCTGCAACTGCGTCATCGTCGCCGGCGAGAACACGACAGTCACGGGCGGCGGCAGCACCGCGAACCCGTACGTCGTCAACGCGCAGGTCGACTGTGCTGATGTGCGGCCCTGCATCTCCGCGGGGCCAGGCGCGACGTACGACCCGAACACGGGCGTCGTCGGCGCGCATCTGTCACCGGACGCGGGTAACAACCTCGTCCTGGACCCGAGCGGCGGTCTGTTCGTGCCGACCGGCGCGGCCACGGTGTCGACGGGCTGCGGTCTCACCGGCGACGGCTCGGCGAGCAGCCCCGTGCGCGCGCGGACGGGCACGTGGGACTTCCCGTGTGACCTGGACGCGAACGCGGGCCGGGTGTTCTGCGACTCGACGGGCGTGCTGCGGTCCGAGCCGCGTGGCCGAACCTTCTTCCAGCAGCAGTCGACGACCGATAACAACCCGAACACCCCCGTGCCGGCGGTGTATCCGACGCAGATCGCGGACCACTCGCTGACGTTCACGAACCCCGACAGCTGCCGGGACATGTTCGTGATCTGCGAGACGGAGCTGGACATCGATTTCGACCTGCCGCCGGGCTCCGGAGCTGCGTGGGGCATCGTCGGCGACGAGCAGGGCCGCTTGTCGAACACAGGCAGTTCGACGCAGTTCGACGTGCACGCGCAGCTGACGAAGGTCTTCCACCTCACGGTCGGCCCTGGTCAGACCTTCACCCAGCACCTGTATGTGCAGGCCGGCACCGGCTTCGGCGGCGCTCAGTACAACAAGGTCCAGTCCCTCATCAGGGCCTTCGGGATCATCCTCTAAGGAGTCGGCGTGCCCACGATCTACTACCGCACCGCGGGTGGCAGCCTCGTGCAGGCGGAGGCGAGCGACGGCGTCCACCTGGAGGCCCCAGAGGGCGCAACGCCGCTCGACCGTGCCTCGTACGAGGCCGCGCAGGCGGCTGCCAAGGCCGCGCGTGATCAGGAGAGGGCCGCCGCGCAGGCGGCGGAGCAGGCCGAGGCGAAGGCCGCGCACGACGCGCTGGCGCAGCTGGGCCTGCCGGCGTCTGTCGTGCAGCGGCTGACGGGCTACCGGCCGGCGGACCACGAGCCGGACGGGGGTCACTGATGTCCTGGTGCCCGTTCGCGAAGAAGCTGGAGCTTCAGCCCGAGAGCGACGCGCAGCCGGCGATCCGGCCCACGCAGTTCATCGCGCACAGCATCGTCGCGCCATGGACGCCCGAGCGTACGTACGAGTACTGGCGCGACTCGACCAACCTGGAGTCGCACTTCGGGCTGGGCTACGACGGCAGCCTGGGGCAGTTCATCGGCACGCAGACCCGCGCCGATGCGAATGCGGCGGCCAACCGGCGCCCGGACGGCACGGGCGCGATCTCGCTGGAGTCCGCGTCCAACCTGGAGGCGTCGGACCCGTGGACGGCCGAGCAGGTCGAGACGCTGATCCGGCTCGGTGTCTGGGTGCACCAGGAGCACGGCATCCCGCTGCGGCTGTGCCGCTCGGCGGACGACCCGGGGTTCGGCTATCACCGCATGTTCCGGGAGTGGAACCCGGACGGCCACTCGTGCCCTGGCGACGCCCGCGCGACGCAGTTCAAGGAAGTCGTGCTGCCCGGGATCATCGCGCGCGTCACCGGCCAGACGCCGCAGACAGGAGGGGATGACATGCCCGAGTACGTGAACCTCGGCATCACGAAGGCGTACCAGCTCGCGCCGGGTGTCTGGGACTCGATCGAGTTCACGCAGGAGTGGACCGACGAGACCGGCGACCACACGCCGAACGGGGCCGTCGTCGTCCGGGGCGGCGCCCGGTTCACCGGCACGCTCAGCCTCACCGTCACCGGCCTCGCCAAGGGCGAGGTCGTGCAGGCACGCATGAGCGAGTTCTCCGGGGAGACGCACGTCCAGGACCACCCGATCGACGAGCTGATCGGGACCGACGGCGACACGTTCGCGGTCGTACCAGTCACCAAGCGCATCGCGGCCGGCCGGACCATCCGCTTCCGGCTGCTGAACCAGGGCGCGAAGCCCGTCAAAGTCACGAGCGCGGTCGGAACCCTGCTCGTGTGGAAGGAGTAGCTGTGCTGCTGATCTCGCTTCTGCGTACCGTCGTCCCGCTCGTCGCCGGGTGGATCATCGTGGCCCTCACCCATCTGGGCTTCAGCCTCGACAGCAACACCGCCCAGGCGGCTGTGACGCTCGCGGTGGCCGGCGTCTACTACGTGGTGTTCCGGCTCGTCGAGCGGACCGTCGAGAAGTTCGGCGGGCCCGCCTGGGTCAAGGGCGCGGCCGGCGCGCTGCTCGGCTGGGCCCAGCCGCCCCGGTACAAGCCGACCGACGACGTCGCCGAGCTGGTGCGCCAGAGCCGGTCATGACCACACAGCCACCGCCCGATCCCGGCGTCTACATCTCGCTGCCGCAGATGTACCAGGAGGTGCAGCACGTGTCGCGCCTGGTCTCCCGCATGGACGGCAAGCTGGACGGGATTCTCGCCGAGAGCCGGGAAATCAAGGGCGACGTGTCCGACCACGAAGCCCGTATCCGTGCGCTGGAGCTAGGCGAGACACCGCGGCAGCAGCGCAACGACGCCCGGCTGTCCTCGCTGGAGTCCGGGCGGTGGCCGCTGCCGGCGCTCGGCGCCCTGACCGGACTCGCCGGCGTCGCGACCGGCGTCGCCGCCCTGTTCATGCGCTGACCGTCCCGAGACCGAGCCCCGCCCCCTCACCCGCTCCAGGGGGCGGGGCTCTGCCATGCTGACGGCATGGACGACGCATCCGACCTCGACGAGTGGCTCGCCCGGCTGCCCAAGCCGTCGCCGCGCGAGGCCCTCGCCGAGCTGCTCGCCGCGCGCGAGGCCGCCGCCTCGGCACCGCCGCCCGAGCCGACGACGATCCCGGCGCCCGACTACCCGTACCCGCTGGGGCACCCACTCGCCGGCACGCTCCGGTTCTGGTGCCCGCTCGGCTGCGGCTGGTACCACGACGAACGGTCGCACCTCGACGCCCCCGCGCAGCCCCTCGCCGTGCCGGTCGACCCGGCCCGGATCTCCCAGGCCCTCACCGAGCAGGCGAACGCCCGCGCGGCAGCGTTCCGGGCGCGCGTCGAGCAGATGATCGCCAGCCACTTCGAGCAGGCCCACCCCGGCCGCTGACCGGCCGATGTCAGACCCCCTGAGTAGCGTGGTGGCGTCCTGTACGAGAAGTGCATCTGGCTGCGTTGCTCTGGATGGACTTTGCGCCCCCGCCCGGCTACCGGGCGGGGGCGGCATGCTTCACGCGGCGGGCTCGACATCGTCGGCCGTGAGGTCGGCCCACTCGGCGAGCAGCTCGTGGTACGCCTGCGTCCGGTCCTTGCCCGCCGGCTGGCCCATGAGCTGGCGGATACGGGCGTTGACGTCTTCGAGAGCAGCGCGCAGCGGGCCACAGGGCCGGGACGTGGTGGGCATGGCCGCACGGTAGAGGCGGCCACCGACATCCGGTTCTGGCGGGGCTGTCCTATTCTTGTTCGACGCGGCCGATTCAGCCGCGAGCGAGTGGAACAGGACACCCCGATGGCGACGACGTCACCAGAGATCGAGCTGAGCGGCTACCCGGCGCCTATCTGGACCGAGGCCGAAGCGGGCTCGTGCTCGCGTTGCCAGGCGAAGTGCAAGCGCTACGGCAGCGGCGGCAACCCGTTGTGCCGGGACTGCTTCGCCTCCGTCGCCGCGCAGTGGGGGCCCGGCGTGCGGCAGAAGAGTTACAACGCCTGAGCGTTCCGGACGGCCTGCCGTCCCGGCCGCCGCGCCCGTACATTGGCCACGAAGGCTCATCGTGGACGTGAGGGGCGCAGCGTGGAATTCCCCGAAGAACTGAGCATGGGCGAGCGCATCCGGGCACTGAGGGAATCGCGCGGCATGTCCCGCGCCGTCCTCGCCGGCATGTGCAACCGCGGCTCTGACTGGCTCAAGAAGATCGAAACAGGCGAGCGCGAACTCAACTCGCACACCCTGTTGCTGAAGCTGGCGACGGCGCTTGCCGTTTCGGACCTGTCCGTCATCACCGGCAACGCGACCGACGTCGCGGCGACGGTCCCGACCGGGCGGCTCAACCATCCCGCACTACCGGGCATCTGGGATGCGGTCATGACCCGACCGCTCGTCTTCCGGACGCCGTCGACGCCGCCGGACCCGGCGCAGCTTCAGGGCCGCGTGGATCAGTCCTGGCAACTGTGGCACTCCAGCGAGCACAACAGGACTGAAGTCGGGGCGCTGCTGCCTGGGCTGATCCGGGACGCGGAGACGACCGTGCGAGTGCTCGACGGCGAGCAGCGGCGCGCGGCGCTCGTCGCCCTGTCGGACGTTTACCGGCTGACCGGGCAGGCAACGGCGTACATTGCGCCGGCTGAACTCGCGTGGGTCGTCGCCGACCGGGCGCTGACGGCAGCGCAGGACGCCGACGACCCGGCCGCGATCGCCGCCTCGGCGTGGAACATGGGCAACATCTTGCGTGAGACCTCGTACCCCGAGGAAGCGCTGCGTGTCGTGGTGGAAGCGAGCGACCTGATCCGCCCGCATCTGGAGTCGGCGCCCGACGACTGGCGTGGCATCTACGGCGCGCTTCAGTTGCACGCGGCGGTGACGCACGCCCGTGAGGGCGCCGAGGGTGACGCGTGGCGCTGCTGGGAGAGGGGCCACCAGGTGGCGAAGTCGCTGCCGGTGTCGTACGTGCACCCGTCGACGGTCTTCGGCCGGGCCAACGTCGACTTCCACCAGGTCAGCGTGCACACCGACCTGAAGAAGGCGCAGAAGGCCCTCGGGCTCGCCGACGAGATCGACCCCGATGTAATGCCGTCGACCGAGCGGCGGGCCCGGCTGTGGGTTGAGGTCGCGCGGGGCCACCTCCAGCGCGGTGACCGGACGGCGGCGTTGATGGTGATGCAACTCGCCTACGAGACTGGCGCGGAGACGGTTCGGTTCACCCCGGCGGCCCGGTCCGTGGCGGCGGACCTGTGGCGGAAGGCGCCACGTGCGCTGAGGCCGCAGGCGGCGAAGCTCGCCGCGCAGGTCGGTGTCGTCGCTGACGCCGGATAGAGCACACCGACGGCCGTTTCGTGCAGTCGCATTCCGCCATTGTTCCGGTCTGTCGCAGGGCGGGGCGGAGGCGGCCACGGGGCGGCCGTTGGCATATGCGGAAGTCGGCGACCTGCTGAGGACTGATGCAGGGGGCGCGTGCTGGCTGGTCACGCGCCGGGGGAGTAGCGGTCACTGACGGTGTCTGAAACGAAGGGGGCCAAACTGTGACCGGGGCCCAGTGCGGCCCCGTTACCGATCAGTAGACGCCCTACGGTGACGGACCTCGCACCGTCCGTATGTCACCGGAGGTCAATCGTGGACACGCCCTCTGCCCCCTGGCACGCGTCCCCCCGGCGCGACGCCGCGCCGTACAGCGACGCCCAGACCGGCGAGGTCCGGATCCCGCTGACGCTGTTCAGCGTCGACGAGCGCATAAGGGACGTCGACCTCGTGCTGTCGCGGACGGAGGGCGAGACGTTCTTCGAGCAGCTCCGCCCCGCGCTGACGGCGTCCATCGAGAGCGCGGTTCGCCGGCCGGAGGTCGTGAAGTGACCGAGGTCGACGAGATGTTCCCCGGCAAGACGGAAGACGCCGGGGCCCTCATCAAGCGCGAGATGCACGAGCTGGCCGAGCGGCCCGAACCGCGGGTCGTCACCCGGCTGGAGCGCGAGGCGGCCGTCCGCTCGTGGCTGCTGCTGTCGGCCGCCAGCGCCGACACCTCGCGTATCGACTGGGACGAGAACGGTATTGCTCTGCTGCGCTGCGGCGCCCTCTTCTCCACGGTGCGCATGTCCGCCGAGCTGGTCGAAGCGGCGGCCGGCTCTAACGAGCCCGAGAAGGTACGCGACGTCCTGACGGCCGCGCTGTTCGGCGGCCCCGTCTTCGTCGACACGCACAGTGGCCGGTACTACGCACTGGTTCCGGCGAGCACCGCGAACCGGGCCGAGTGGCGCGAGCGGAGGCACGCGCCGCATGCAGAGATCCGAGGGCGCGACAGCTACGTCGGCGTACCCCGGCCCGGACTGGACGAGCCGCACCCCGGCCACTTCAGCTACTGGTCTGTGCCGATGCACGGCCCTGCGGACCTGTGCGACCCGGAAGCCGTCTCGCAGTTTGTCGCCCACGGGCGGCACCGGCTCACCACGCGGGAGGCCGTAAGTGGGCACTGAGAAGGCCGAACCGGGCAGCGAGCAGGCTGTGAAGGCGGCGTGTCACCGCGTGCTGTGGGACATGAGGCCCTTCGGCGCCGACGAGGCGCGGGAGCTGCTGGCGGAGCTCGACGAGCACGTACGGGCGCTCAGCCCGCAGGTATCCGCGCTCGTTCCGGAACTGGGCGGCGAGGACCGTGAGACGGCCCTCCTCGTGCTGCGGCACGTTGACAGGGTGCTGCACCCGGACGCGTCGTTGACGGACGGGCAATTGCGGCTGCACGAACTCGCGGTCGTCGCGCGGGCGCTGAGCGAGCTGATCGTCCTCGGACGTCGGCGGGTCCGCGGGGAGCGGCCGGCCGGCGGGGACGCCGAGAACGGCTCGGCCGATGCTGCGGGCTGGCTCGCCGCCGGGGCGGGGACCTGACCGTGGAACGGTCGTGGGTCATCGGGGACTGCTGGCTCGGCTGCGGGCGGACCGGCGTCCGGGTGCTCTGGCTGGGGCCGGTCCAATGGGACGGGTACACCGCGCCGTTCATGTCGTGCGCGTCGTGCCTGGCCCGGCTCATGGCCCAGGCCCGCGCCTACTGGCTCAGCCGGCTGCGTATCGCGGCCGGGGCATGAAGACCCCCGCACGGGGCTTGGCGGCGACCTGCCCCGTGCGGGACGGCGGCCCGGCCCGTCCGCTAAACCCCCGAGGTGGATGGGCCGGGGCCGTCGGCTCTGCCGGTGTCGCTCTCAGGTTGGGCGATCCTCACGTGGGGGGAGACGAGCCAATGACCGGCAGAGGGCCCGTGCGGCGAAGCCGAGTCGCGAATACCTACGGCCCGCGTCGGCTGCCTCTCCGGTCCGATCCCGGACACGGGCACACCCCCCCTTCGTTTTGCTACTCAGGAGAGAACTTCGTGAACGCGCCCACCGATGCTGTGCCGCCGGTCCCGCTGCGGCCGGCCGCTCCCTTGCAGCCGATCCTCAGGCGCGCCCTGGAGGAGGCGGATTTCGCAGCGGACGTCGCAGTCGACGGTCACTCCCTGCTGGTGTCCGTCCTGACCATCCGGGTGCCGTGGTGTCCGACGACAGCTGAGGCCGCCCAGGAGTGGATGCGAACGGCCGGTGTGCAGGGCGACGCCACGTGGGATGAAGGGGGCATCGTCGTCCTCCACCTCCATGAGGCGCCCGCGGTATACCAGTTCATGACGGTGCTGGAGCCGCAGATCAGCGCGCACAAGATCGCCGCCGGGCTCAGGCGCGTACTGGGCGAACTCGGCGTGGACAGCGTGACGGACGCGAGCCGGGACGTCATCGACGTGCGGCTCGGCGGTGACGACCTGAGCGCGGTGGTGGTTCTCGCGGAGCGGTTCGGCGCTCCCCATATCGCTAAGGGCTTGGAGCTGGGGCGGTCCCGTGGTCTGCGACGTCTCGCCGAGCGGTTCCGGTACCTCCTCACGGGCGTCGTGGGCTCCCTGGTCGACGACGTCTACGAGCCGGGGTGCGCCCACGAAGGGGAGAGCCTGACCCTGTACCTGTCCCCGGCGCAGGCGGGCCGTCTCCTCCAGCGTCTGAACCGCAACGTCCTCGACGGCTCCAGGCCGGCCGATGTGAGGCGGCTCGTCGTGCACTCGGGGGAGGGCTCGTGAAGCATCGCCCCACCCTGCGCGTGGAAGTGCGGGAGCCGGACCGGCGAGATGAATGGGAGCTGTCCTGGTACCGGGAGCGGCTCGCTGACCCGACCCTGCTCGACTACGCGGTGGTGATCGTGGTCGACGGCACCGGATACCTGGTAGTGCCGCGCTGCGGACGGCGCCGCGGCGGCTATGTGAGCGCCAACGACGCGGAGGTCATCTGGCATCTGTGCGACCAGCTCCGCGCGCTGCCGCGCTTCCCGGACGTCCGAGTGCGCTGGTCGACGGACCCGGACGTCTGCCATGCCGTCGAGTGGGGCGACCCAGTGCCCAACACCCCCGATGACCGTGTGCGCGGCAAGTTCTACGGCTACAGCGACGAGGCGATCGCCGAGTACGCGGAGGAGGTGGACGGCCGTGAGCAGTGAGCCGGGCGAGACCGGGCGGGACGACGCCGGGCAGGCGCAGGCGACCGACCGGCCGGTGTGCGCCTTCCACCGGCTGTTCGACCAGTTCGTTGAACTCGACGGCGCCGGCCGGTGCTGGCGGTGCCTCTGTGCGCCGACGGAAGAGGACAACGACCCCGATGAGGACGAGGGTGAGGACTGCGGCAAATGAACGAGCCTCTCCCCGCCACATAGACCCCTGCCCGGCGGCCGGGATGCCACTGAGCCCCGGCTGTCGGGCAGGCACCATGCACCACCCAACCGATGAAGGGAAGTGCAATGACCCAGTTCGAGATGCCCGCCGTGGACGCCGTCGCCGGCGCCGCGCGGGAGATCCTGGACACCATCAAGAGCGACCGCGAGTTCCCGGCGTTCCGGGCCGCCAGCCTGGAGTACTCGGAGGATTGGCAGTGTTTCACGGGTTTCCCCGTCGTCGAGCGGTGGAACCTGGAGGCGGACTCGGCGCCGCTGTTCGAGGAGGGCCTGCGGGCCCTGGCGCTCAAGGCCGCCGTCTGGGGCGCCACCGGCGACGACCAGGCGGCTGAAATCCCGATCGCCGTCCCGGTCGACGAGATGACGCACGCGATGCTGGCCCAGTCGCAGCTTCTCGCGCGGATCGCCGCCCGCTCCGGGGTCAGCATCATCCACCAGACCGACCAGGAGCACACCGACTACCGCGCGGGCGGGTACACCCACGACTGCTACCGCGCGGCGTGGGGCGAGCCGCCGGCCCGGTACTGGCTCGACCACGAGGAAGTCGTCAGGCGCCGCGACGTGCTGGCCGGGCTGTACCAGAGCATCGGCATGGGCCGGTCCGGGCGCGAGCACGGCATCACCTTCGCCCCGGCCGCGGCCTAGCCGAGCGCGGCGCGCAGAACGGCCGTGATGTCGGTCTCCGGGTCTGCGGCGAGCAGGATGTCCGTCGCCTGACGGATCACGTCGTCGCAGGCTTCGGGCGGGGCCGCGTCCAGCGCTGCGCGTACCCAGGCGGGGACCTCGCCGGCCTGGACCGGCGGCGGGGTCTCCCAGGGCAGCGGCAGGCCGTTCGTCGCGTACGGAGCGGCGGGCAGCCCGACGCGCTCGGGATGCACGCATACGGGGACGCCGGCGGAGGTGAACCGGTGGCCGGTAGCGGGGTCGAAAGGGCAGTCTCGTGAGGGGCGCTCGACGACGTCGAACCGGCCGCCGGGCAGGCGTAGGGACGGGCATACGCCACACACCGGCCGGCCGTCCCGCGCGAACGGTTCGCCCTGCTCCGCCATCCCCGCATCGCCTCCCGTCACTTGCTGGTTAGCACGGTAGCCGACATGGGCCAGTCGCTCCCTCTCCCAGAAGACCCCTCAGAGACCCCCGCCCCGGAACCGGGACCTGGACAGTCGAGCCCCGGGGCGGGTCGCACCACCAAGCACGGCACCGACGAACCCGACGAAGGGAAGGTCATGACCGTCACGCTGGAACAGCCCGCGAGCACGACGACGCGGGACCCGAAGGAACTGCTCAACGCGGTCGCACCGCACATCACCGAGCTGACCGTGAACGTGTTCGACTCCGGGATGTCCCTCTGGGACCGTGAGATCGCGCTGCTGCTGCGCGACCACACGATGGTCCGGGACATGGCCGAACGGATCCTCGGCAACGCCGTCATGTACGTCATGGGTTCCATCGAGAACCCGGACGTCCACCTCGGCGTCGGCAAGCTCGTCGACATCGGCGTGCACCAGCTCATCCTCGACACGCCCGTCTGGTGGGGCATCTGCCGCCTGTACAACGGCGGCCGGTTCAAGCACCACGCCCCGTTCATCGAGCGCCGACGCGACGGGCTGTGCCTGCGCACCGGGGAGTTCCTGCGGTCCCAGGGCTGGCCGATCGACGAGGAGCTGTGGGCCATCGACGGCACGGACTGCTCGCCGTGTGACGACAAGGTCCCCGACAGCCACTGACCCCGCTACAGTCGCCCCCGTCCTCGCTACCGCCCGGAGGGCGGGGGCCCCGCCCACTCGAACCAGAGGAACTCGCTGTGCCCGTACCCCACGACATCGAGGCAGAGACCGAACTGTGGGACACCTTCGCGGAGTCCGCCTTCAAGGACGATGCGGAACCCAGCTTCTGCTGGACCCAGTACGCCGGGCACGGCCCCGGCCCCGAGCTGCTCGGCAACCCGCGCAGCGTGCTGGAGATCGGTTGCGGCACCGGCCGCGCCCTCGCCTTCCTCGCCCGCAGCGGTGTTGAGGCTCACGGCGTCGACCTGTCCCCGGTCATGGTGAAGAAGTGCAGCGAGCGCTGGGCGGACACCGGCGCCACCTTCGACTGCGGTGAGGTACTGGAGTGGCTCGCCGACTGCCAGACCACCTATGACGCGGTGTACTCCATCTTCGGCGCGGCCTGGTTCACCGATCCGTCCCGGCTGTTTCCCCTGGTGGCGGCGCGTCTGAATCCCGGCGGGGTGTTCGTCTTCTCCCAGCCGCCGGCCATCCCCGGCGCGTACGGCCCGCAGGGCATGTACAAGGGCGGGTTCGCGGGCAAGGCGATGTTCACCTACCGATACAGCTACAAGCCCGCCGTGTGGGAGCGTCACCTGCGTCGGGCTGGATTTACGTCGGTGGAGGCCGACGTGGTCGACGCACCGACGCCTGGGCACATTGGCACGTTGCTCGTCCGGGCCTGGTCCGCCGCCTGACGGTGGGACGGCACTGGCCCCGGCCGCCCGCTGCTGCGTGGGCGCCGGGGCCGTCGTGTGCTCGGCTCAGGCGGCGTCGTCTGCGGGCGCGGTGACCTGGAGCACGCGGCGGAGGTCGGCGGTCACGACGCGGTAGGCGCGGCCCGCCGGGATCACCTGGCAGGGGAACTGCCCCTTGCGGACGAGCTGGTACGCGAGGGTGCGGCCGATACCGAAGGCCCGAGCTGCGGTCTCGACGTCGATGGTCGGAGGCAGGTCGAGCAGGTCGGCTGTGGTGAGGGCCTGGACGTCGGTTGCGGTCACTGCGTGGCTCCCGTGGTCTCCTACTGCGTACTGCGCATCACTGCGCGGAGTACTGCGCACGGTACGGCATGAGTTGTCACGGCACAACACGGCAGTTACGTTGACCTATCCGACGAGATCGCGCGGCACGGCTGTGGCCGGCCGCTCGTCGGCGTGGACGCATATCGGCCCCCGGTGGCGATCGCTGCGGGCCACAGGGGAGGGACCATGCCCGGAGCCAGACGGGCCGGCAGTATCACGAAGAGGTGCGAGTGCCGAGGCGAGGACGGGAAGCGACTCGGACAGAGCTGCCCCGCCTTGCGGAAGCGGTCGCACGGCACTTACCAGCTGCGGCAGGAACTGCCGGCTGCCGCCGACGGCACGCGCCGCATCTTCCGTCGCACCGGGTACACAGCGGTCGGTGACGCGCAGTCGGACCTCGACAAGCTGCGCGCGATCCTCGACTTGATCGGCGACGACGAGCACTACGGCCACCAGATCAGCGACCTGCTCGCCAAGGTGCAGAGCGACCGCGCGGACATCCCTGACGCCGGCGAGGTGAAGCGGCGCCTGGCCGGTGGCGTCGCGCTCAGCAGCGATATGACGGTCGGCGAGTGGCTCGACGCCTGGCTCGCGGCCAAGAAGACGAAGCGCCGCACGACGTCCAGCTATGAGTCGCATATCCGCGTGCACCTGCGGCCGGGGCTGGGGCACTACCGCCTGGACCGGCTGAACATCGGCCACGTGCAGGCGTTTTTCGACGGCATCGACGAGCGCAACGAGGTGATCCGAGCCGAGAACACGGCGCGCCGCGAGCAGGAAGCACGCTGCAAGTGGGGGAAGCCCGGGGCGCCGCCGCCGGACGTCTCGGCGCGACTGGCGGTCGAGCGGGAGAAGCTCGCGGCGATGCCGCCGTATCGGTACATCACGGGGCCGGCGACGAAGCAGCGGATCAGGGCGACGCTGCGAGCCGCGCTGAACGGCGCGATCCGACGGCAGTTGATCACGTTCAACCCGGCGCAGTGGGTGGAGCTCGACTCGGGCAAGCGGCCCAAGGCCCGGCTGTGGACGGCGCAGAACGTCGAGTACTGGCGGCGTACGGGCGAGAAGCCGTCACCGGTCATGGTGTGGACTCCCGAGCAGCTCGGTCACTTCCTGGACGAAGCCGAGCCGTCCAGGTTGTACGCCTTCTTCCACCTGATCGCGTTCCGCGGACTGCGCCGCGGCGAGGGCGTGGGTCAAGACTGGCTGCACGTCGACCTCGACGCCGGGCTCATCACCCCGGCGAAGAACTTGATCGTGGACAACTGGGAGGTCTTCGAGGACGCCCCGAAGACCGAGGAGTCGGCGTCGACTATCGCGCTCGACTCGCTGAATGTCGAGGTTCTGCGCGAGCACCGGCAGCGGCAGCTTGCCGAGCGCGACGAGTGGAACCGGCGCGCCGCAGAGCAGCGCGCGGCTGGAAAGGACGTCCCGGACTGGCAGGACACAGGGAAGGTGTTCACCGACATCGACGGGTCGTGGCTGCACCCGGAGAAGGTCAGCGACGAGTTCCGTCGGATCGTGGCGCGCGCCGGGCTGCCGCCCATCAACCTGCGCGACCTGCGCCACCTCGCGGCGACGCTCGTGCACGCCGGCGGTGGCGACATCTTCGCCGTGCAGAAGACGCTTCGGCACGCCTCGGGGCAGCTGACGTCGGACACGTACACCGAGCTACTGGAAGACGTCGACCGGGACATCGCGGAGAAGGCCGCCGGTCTGGTGCCGCGCGCCCGGCGCAGCGCTGAGAGTGCGCCCGCCGGGCAGGACCAGGACGAGGCCGCCGACGATGGCGACGAGCCCGGCGAGGCGGCGTAAGCTGCCGAGCGAGCGCATGTCGAAGGGGTCCGTCACCGCAGGTGGCGGGCCCCTTCTGCTCGCCCCGTGCTCGCCCGAACGCGCCGTAACGCGGCGGCATTCCGCGTCACGGGCCATCACGAACGCGGTACGCTGATGCCTCCCATAGGGCCTCTGACCTGCACTGTTCGGCAGTGTGCGACACGAGGCGTCATTAGGCGTCACGAGCGGGAGTGAGTGAACCCCGGACTCATAATCCGTCGGCCGTGGGTTCGAGTCCCACCCGCCCCACCAGCAACGCACACGAATGGCAAGATCCAGTGGATTCTCTCCAACCTGCCGACGGGCCGGGCTGATTGGGCCCGGCTGCGTGCGGCCGCCCGTGCGGCGGCGCTCGCGCCAGGATTCACTGTGTCGGCGGTCAGGCGCCACCCGCAAGGGCTGCTGCCCGCTGCGGAAAGTCTGCCGCAGAGCCGACCGCGTCACCGCGATCGTCGAGGCCGTCCTCGTCCCCTGCCAAGCCTCGATGTGAGGTGGGAAAAGGATCACTGTCTGAGGTCGATCGTGCGTACCGGCTGTCCCGTGGTCCGGGCGATGGTTTCGAAGTCGCGGTCGTAGTGGAGCAGGGTGAGGCCCGCTTCTTCGGCGGCGGCTGCGACCAGGAGGTCGACCGGGCCCGCGCTGCGGTGTTCGCCCTTCGCGGTGAGCTGCTCCTGGACCACGCGGGAGCGGCGATAGGTGCCGTCCGGCATCGGACACCACACGTAGTGGGCGTCGAGTGCCGCCTTCAGTCGTGCGCGGTCCGCGGAAGAGCGGGCGGAGTAGAGGACCTCAAGTTCCGTGATGTCGCAGATCGCGACGAGGCCGGCAGCGATCCTGTCGTCCCACTCGGCCGTGTTCTGGGCGAGAAGGACGCGGGCGAGGGCGGAGGTGTCGATGAGGTAGTCGGCGACGGTCACGGCCGGTACTGGCTCTTGTCCAGGAGGACGTCGATGTCCAGGGCTCCGTCGGCCACCAGTTGCCGGGCGTCTTCGAGTGCGCGCAGGCGCCGGTAGCGAGCGGTGACCTCGCGCAGGGCGGTGTTGATCGTGTCGCGCTTGGTGGTGGTGCCGAGTTCCCTGGCGGCGGCTTCCAGTGCCTCGTCGTCCAGGTCGATGACAGTTCGGCTCACGGTGACTCCCTGTGTATACGACGGCGTATATCAGTATACCTGATCCCTTATATAAGGAGTCGGGGGTCTCCAGCGAACCGCTCATTCGGTGTCCCGGCCGGACAGCCGAACGAGAGTGCCGACGACCCTCCGGGACGGGTACGGCCGCCTCGCACGCCCCGGCCCACCGCCCGGGCGTTATGCCGGGGGCATCACCCCGTGGATCCGCGACAGGGTGAACACCCGCTCCGCATCGCGTAGATGACACCAGGCGTACAGATACGGAGGGTCGAGGTCGAGGCCGCTGATGGTGCGGATCGTGCGGCTGCCTGTCGTGGCGACGTACTCGATGGTGACCGCCGTCCCACTGTCGACGGCGTGGGCGAGTTGACGGACATCGGCGTGGGGGATCTGGGTCGCGTGTCCGGCGATGACTTCTTCGGTGTCGGTGGTGAAGGGGACGCCGTTGCAGGGGTCGGGGGCGGGATCGGCCGGCGGGGCGCCCGCGAGTCGGGCGGCCAGCGCGGCCAGGTCGACGTGCTTCGGGGCGGCAGTCGTACGGAGCGGGGTGCTGGGCCTGCTGACCGCTCTGCGCGGGGCTGGTACCGGCGCGGTCGCCCGGGGGCTGCCGGGTCGTTCGACGCGCACGGTTCCGTCGGCTGCCTCCGCGACCGGCGCGTATCCCTCGGCCCGCAGTGCGGCGAGGGTTTTCTCCAGCGGGGTGCGGCTGACGAGGACGGTCGGGGCAAGGTGCCGCAGGCCCAGTCCGGAGAGTTTGCGGTGGGCGGCGATCTCGGTGAGGAGGGCGGGTTCCTCGCCGTGGATGACGCAGGCGGCCGAGGCGACACGGATCCGGCCGTGGCTGCGTGCCGTGTCCGTGATCAGGTAGGACAGGGGCTGGGGCAGCGGGCCCGCGGCGATGGCAGCCAAGTCGGCCTCGATGGAGTGCGGGCTACGGCCGGCATCCAGGGCGCGGCGGACGCTCGCCGGGTTGAACCGCCACAGTGAGGCCGTGCCGCTGGTCTCCCGGTCGGCGACCGAGTCCAGCAGCGTGACCAGCCGTGCGGCGGGTGTGCCGGTGACCACGGCGGTCAGGTCGCTGCCGAAACGGGCCGTGGGGGTGGCGGCGGGAAGGAGGCGCTGGCAGGCGGCGGCCAGTTCCTCGGTGCTTTCGGCCAGCAGGGCGGCGCCGATCGGGGACAGCGCACCGCGAGCGAGGACACCGAGCAGCTCCGCCTCGCGGATCCCGGTGGCGAACGGCGTCGCGTCCTGTGGCAGCACCTCGGCGAGGGGCCGTGACCAGTGGGCAAGAGGACCCAGTTCGGCCGCGTTCTTCGCGCCCTGCCCGGCCGGGAGCCTGGAAGCGGCGGTGAGCAGCCCCTTCCGGGCATGGAGGCAGCCGGCGCAGGACGGTGCTCCGGTCAGGGCGGGCAGCGCCTTGTTGTCGTCGTCGCGGGCCTGCGAGGGGGTGAGTCCAAGCGTCCACCAAGCGTGCAGCAACACCGGTAGTCGCTCTGCGGGCTCTGACCCGGCCCAGGAGTCGTAGGCGTCCGTCGTCGCGACCCGGTCCCCGTCACGGGCCATGAGACCGGCCTTGTACGCCGTCTCAAGGGTGAGGCGTACGACGGGCTCCCCGCATCGCGCCGCCTTGCCGATCCTGGCCAGTTCGCGGGTACCGACGCCGCCGGACTTCAACCGGGCGGGCGGAGTGGTCGCACACACCGACAGGACCGAGGCGGCGTGGGCGGCGAAGGCCGTGGCTGCGGCGGACGCCTCCCTGTCGACCTCCGCCGGGGAGACGGGTACCAGAGGTACGACGGGCGGCACGGGGTCGAACGGGGCATGCCAGTCTGGCCCGCGCAGCGCGAGCGCCACCTCGGCGGGCATGCGTACCGGGCCGTAGCCGTGCCGGCCCTGGACCAGCAGTCCCCGCTCCAACGCCCAGCGTGCACCCGGTTCGGGGACGGACTGCCCCCCGAAGAGGACGAATGCCTGCGGTCGGTACGCGGGGTCCGCCTTGCGTCCCAGCAGTTTCCGGGTCTCGGCCGGTGCCTGTTCGACCATCGCGGCGACGCGTGCCGGGTCGCTGTGGTGCTCCACGAGCGTCGCGAGGCGCAGCGGTTTGGTGCCGGGAGGCCGCACGCCCACAGCCGTGAGCATGCGGCGCAACTCCTCGGAGGTCGTGTCCTTCAACAGCGTCGCCAGCGGCTGATCCAGTCCGAGCGGCGTTTCCCACGCCTGCCGCAGGGGCGTGGCCATGCGCAGCGTTCCCTCGCTGTCCGGCCAGACCAGCGCATACGCGGACAGCGTCTGGAGCGCCGCTTCCAGGCCGCGGGCGGTCTCGTCCTCCGTCGCATCCAGCAGGTCCGTCAGGACCTGCCGAGAGGCCGGCACACTCAGTGTCGCCAGTGCCTCGGCTGCCTGCAGGGCGGGCAGCGTGAGCCGGGGCAGCGCGAGGGCGACCGAGCCCGGGCGTTGCAGACGTTCGGCCAGTTCGCTCAACGAGCGGGGCTCCGGCGGGGACATCGCATCCGGCCGCGCCGCGAGTACCTGCTTCAAGTCTTCGGCGTCGAGGCGGTGGAGCCATGCCGCGAGGGTCGACTTACCGGACTTCACTGATCAGTGCACCTCGTTGAGGGAAACGCCACGCTTCGCGCCGACAGGCCGGGCGAGACGCGCTGTGCCGTACGGTCTCCAAGCATGGCGCATCCGTCGGCCGTGGGTTCGAGTCCCAGCCGCCCCGCCGAGGCGCCTCGGCGCAGGAACGTTCTCGGCTGCCGCGCAGCGTTAACCCCCTCCGGGCGGAGGGGGTTACGGCAACTTCTGAAGATCCTTGGCCCGGTGGCGGCGGTCCCGTCAGGGCCTCCGGGTCAGGGCTTGCAGAAGCCGAGTCCCTTGAGGGCTTCGTTGATCTGCTTGCCCTGTGCCTCGGTCGTGGTGACGTCCTCGTAGGTGAAGCGCTGGGATGCGGCCCAGTCGGCCTTGGCGCTGCCGCCGTTGATGGCGGAGCACTGGTTGCGTGCGGCGTCGATGGCCTTGTCCTCGTACTTCACGATGCCCGGGTTCGCCGCGGCGAGGGCGCGGAGCAGCTCTTCGCGCTGGGCGACGGTCGGCTCCGGCGGGATGCCGGCGGCCTTCTCGGTGGCGCCGGCGCCGGTGCTGGGCGCACTGCTCGCCGCCGTGGTCTTGGCCGCCCCGGGCTTCGCGTCCTCGCCGCTGTCGCTGTCGCTGCCGCTACAGCCGACGAGCGAGACGGCGAGCGCCGCCATGACGGCGGTGATGTTGGTACGGGTGCGCATGTTCCCCCCTGGTCCGGTGTGGCTGAGTGGCCATCATGCGTCAAGGTCGCCCCCCTGCAACTGGAGTGCGGCCAGTTGCGAGAGTTACCAGGGTGATTAGGGTGGAAGTGACAGAAAGTGACCTATATGTCAAAGGGGGCAGGTCATGCGTGCCAGCCACTGCAAGCGATCCGCCGTCCTGGGTACGACCCTCATCGCCGCCACCCTCGCCCTGAGCCCTGTCGGCCTCCAGCAGGCGTCCGCGGCGACGCCGAGCGGAACGCACACGAGCGCGACCACCACGGTCCAGCGCGACAACAGCTACAGGCAGGGCTTCAAGGCCGGGTACCGTGCCGGGTGGGCCGACGCCAAGGACGACTGCCGGATGAGCAGGAACAACAACAACAACTTCAACCGGAGCAACAACTCCTACGCGAACGGCTACGACGACGGCTATTCCGCCGGGTACTCGCGCGCCGAGGACAGGTACTGCTGAGTCCCGACGGACAGGGGGGGGCGAACGGCCGTCACCCGCGTCGCTACGCCGCCGGCCCCGGGAACCAGGACACCATCTCCGCGTACACGTCCGGGACTTCCCCGGTGCCGTTGAGCCAGTCGGTCTCGCCCTGGCTCCACTCGTAGGCGCGGTGGCGGGCGCCGAGTTCCTCGACGAGTTCGGCGGCCAGCCGGGAGGCCTCGTAGAGGTCCTGGTCGGTGGTCTGGGAGCTGGCGGCGACGATCAGCCCGCGCACCTCGGCCGAGTGGCCGTAGCGGAAGGCGCCGGTGCCGAGCAGGTGCGGGTCGGTGTGCACCGGTGTGCCGTTGTCGCCGCCGAGGCGCCGGTGTGCCGCCGCCTTGGCCGCGGCCTTGGGGAGGAAGCGGCGCGCCTCGTCCCCGACCGTGATCGCGCCCAGGACCGCGTCGGCGGGTGCGGCGCCCGCCTCCGCCGTCGGGTCGAGGACGACGAAGCCCATCGCGGGACGCGGGTAGGGCCCGCGCGGCGCCTTGCCCTCGGGGGCGGTGTGGTTGCGCAGGATGCTCTCGGCCCGGCGGCGGCCGAGGTCCGCCAGCAGGGTGGTCAGTTCCCCGTCGGTGAGCATGTACGTGTAGGGGTTGCGGCGTACCGCCGCCTCGACGCGGAGTGTGCCGGCCGTGCTCGTCACGCCTGTCTCCTCCTTGCTGCGCTGTCCGCACCCGGTGGCGCGGCCCGGCACACCGTAGCGGCTTGATCATCCGCGGGCCATAGGTCTGGACCATTTTTCTGATCACTGTTGACCTTGCGGCGTACCGCCCCGTAGATTTCCGTCCCGTCTTGATCAATGGTCCAGACCAGCTCTCCAAAGGCTCGCTGGGCTTTCCATTCGACGATCCCCCTTCTCGGGGTGCGCTGTGCTCTCAGGCTGCTGGGAGAAGGGGCGAAGGGGATGTTTGTCTTGACGACGCAGGTGCTTACGGACCTTGCGCAGAAGTTCACAGCCGACGGATTCGCCACCGTCGGAGAACTTGTTTCCCCCGGTGAACTCGCTGTTTACCGGGACATCTACGACCGTTTCCTGAGCGGTGACATCGAAGCGGGCGACAAGCGGTCCGATCTCGGTTCCCACGTTCCCCGCAAGGACGGCATACGCGAGAACATCACACAGATCATGTGGCCCTCGGCCCTCCACCCGCCGCTGCGCGAACTCCCTCTCCACCACAAGGCGCTCGCCGTCGCCCGGGAACTCATCGGCGCCGACGCGGAACTCGACTTCGACATGATGATCCACAAGGATCCGCACACCGCCGTCCCCACACCCTGGCACCAGGACGCGGCCTACTGGATCGACATGCCCGACCACCGGGCGGTCTCGATCTGGGTGGCGCTGGACGACGCCGACGTCGACAACGGCTGCATGTGGTACGTGCGCGGCTCGCACGAACAGCCGCTGCGCCCGCACCGGCCCACCAGCGACGGCAAGAACATCGAGTGCGACTGCTCCGAGGACGAGCCGGGAGCCACCGCGGTGCCACTGCGGGCGGGGGAAGCAGTGGCCCACTCCGGCTTCACGCTGCACTACTCGCGGGGCAACACCACGGACGGCACACGCCGCGCGTACATCCTCAACTACCGCCCCGCCGCGATGATCCGGCACGAACGGGCGCAGGGCGCGGACCACGGACTCAACGAGAACGTACGGCAGGTCCGCAACTCCGGCGCCGCCGAGGACTGACCGCCCGGCACCACCCCGCAACCGCCGGGCCGGCCACCGCCGGCCCGGCCCCAACAGCCAGATGGGAAAGCCGTGAACGCTGTCATTCTGACTGGTGCCGTCATGACCCACCCGCGACGCCGCGCGGCGGCCGAGGCCATCGCGGCGAAGGACCCGCGGGGCCGCGTCCGCGTCGTCACCGACCCGGACCCCTCCGGCCCGCCCACCGCGCTGCGCACCGCGAACCCGTCCTGGAGCTGTGTCGGTGCGGACGCCACCCACCACGTGGTCTTCCAGGACGACGTCCTCATCGCCGAGGATTTCTTCCCCTGTGTCGAAAAGGTCGCCGCCGCCGTTCCCGATGAGGCCGTCGCCTTTTACGAGGGCTGGGAAGGAAGGAACAGCGGTGTCGTACGCCTCGGGGCCCTCACGGGGGCGCAGTGGGCCTATGCCATCGACGAACACGTGCCGTCGCTGGCCCTGATGCTGCCCGCCGACGCCGCCCGCGGATATGAGCGATTCGCGGCGGAACACGGCAATGGCTGGCCGTACGACGTGGTGATCCAGCGGTATCTCAAGGCGCTGGACATTCCGGTGCGGATCGCCGTGCCCAGTACGGTCGACCACGACGACGTGCCGAGCATCGCCGGAAACAGCACCCACGGATGGCGCCGCGCCACATTC
The DNA here is from genome assembly GCF_001514055.1 of Streptomyces corchorusii. Taxonomy (NCBI): domain Bacteria; kingdom Bacillati; phylum Actinomycetota; class Actinomycetes; order Kitasatosporales; family Streptomycetaceae; genus Streptomyces; species Streptomyces corchorusii. The sequence continues at coordinate 732,653 of NZ_KQ948351.1, forward strand.
TTCACCGACCGGGCCGCGTTTTCCCCCGACGACAACACCGCGTGCGCCGCATTCTCCCTGGTGCCCTTCTACCAGTACGGCGAGTCGAAATGCGCGGTACGGCAGGAGGACCGCTGGGAATACCTGGACACCGACCGGTACCTGCGGCGCATCGGCCTGCTCGGCACGTGCGAGGACGGCCTCGCCGCGGCGGACCGGCCCGACCTGCCCGACACCGTGTGCCGGCAGGTGTGGCTCACCGCCTTCGCCACCGGCGTCGCCGTCGCCGCCCTGACGGACCGTGACCCCGAGCCCGCCGTGGCGGCGGCGGTGATGGAGTCCCTCGGCCCCGGCGGCCTGTGCGAGGAGTACACCGGCGCCGAACTCGTGCCGATGATCCCGCTCGTCCGCGACCTCGCCCTGGCCGCCCTCGACGCCGGCCGGGCCGCCCACCGCGCCACCGCCGGCACCCCCCGCCCCGCCCCCGCGCCCGGCGTCGTCGTCACCGGCGGCGACCCCGCCTTCGGTGCCCAGCTCGCGCGGCTGCTGACCGACGCGGGCCGCACCGCCGTGCACGCCGAGCGGCTCGACCAGGCGGCGCACGCGGTGCCCGGGGCGCCGGACGCCGTGATCCACCTCGGCAGCCCGCACGACACCGGGTACCCGCTGGCGGACCTGCTCGCCGACGCCGAGAAGCTCGGCGCGCGGCGGCTGGTGCACGCGAGTTCGGCGGCCGTCTACCGGGGCGGCGCCGCCGAGGACCGCGCCGAGGACTCCCTGCGCGAACGGCCCGAGGACGCCGAGGCCCGGCTGTGGTGGGACGCGGAGGAGCAGTGCCGGGCCTGGGGCCGGCAGACCGGTACGCCCGTGCAGATCGTGCGCTTCGCCGAGCCCGTGGGCCCGCACGCCCCGCTGGACGGGGTCCTCGCCGACTGGATGCTGCGGGCCTGGACCCGGCGCCCCATGACCCTGGTCGAGGGCCGCCGGCACCAGATCGTGGACTACCGCGACATGGCCGACGCGCTCGCCGCGCTGCTCGCCCGCCCGGCCGGCCCCGAGATCTGCAACGTCGCGTCCGCCGGCTACGACGAGACCGCGTTCGCCGAACTGGTCACGGAGACGGCCCGCCGCACCCCCTGGGAGCGGGCCGACGCCCCCGGACCGCACACCCCGCTCATGTCCACCGCCCTGATCACCGCCGAAACCGGCTGGCGGCCCGCGGCACCGGTGCACAATGGCGCCCGGGCGCAGGCGCAGTGGCTGGCCTGCGACACCCATGACGACCTCGTCGGGCTGTGGCGGACCCCGGACCCCGGCGACGACACCGGCGTACGGCGGGCCTGACGATGACGGAGAAGGCGGAGAACCGGGCGGCGCCCGAGACGGGCGGCGGCACGGAGGGCGGGATCTTCTCGCCGCCGTACCTCGCCGCCACCCTGACGTTCGCCGTGGTGATGTTCCTGACCGGGTTCGCCGCGCTCGCCGTCGTGCCCACCCTGCCGACCGCGGCCCGGGAACTGGACGGCGTGTCCCTGTTCCCGGTCGTGGCGGGCTGCTTCGTCGCCGCCAGCCTGTTCGGCGGGGTGCTCGGCGGACACTGGGCCGACCGGGCGGGCGCCCGGCGGCCCCTGGCGCTCGGCATGGTCCTGTCGGTGCTCACCCTGCTGGTGTCCGCCTCCAGCGTGTCCGTCTGGCAGCTCGCCGCCGGCCGGTTCGTGGACGGCCTGGCCGCCGGCATGGTCGCCGTGTCGGTGACCACCGCCATCGGCCAGGCCTACCCCGAGCATCTGCGGCCCCGGATGCTCGCCATGATGAGCGCCAGCTGGGTCATCCCGTCGCTGCTCGGGCCGCCGCTCGCCGGTGTGGTCGTCCAGTGGTGGTCCTGGCGCGCGGTCTTCTACGGCCTGGCCGCCCTGACGGCGCTGCCCGCCGTCGCCCTCGTCGTCGTCCTGCGCAGACCCGCGGACGGCGACCCGGCCGGCGTGCCCCCCGCGGCGGAACGGGCCGCCCGCCCCCCGCTGCTGGTCGCGGCCATGCTCAGCCTCGGCGCGGCGCTCGGCCAGTACGGCGTCTCCGACTGGGACCCGCGCCACCTCGCCTTCGTCGCCGCCGGCCTGGTCCTGCTCGTCGCCTTCGCCCCGAGGCTCCTGCCGCGGGGGACCTGGCGCAGCGCCCGGGGCCTGCCGACCGCGGTACTGCTGCGCGGCCTGACCTCCGGCACCTACTTCACCATCGAGGCGCTGGTGCCGCTGATGCTGATCACCGAACGCCGGGTCGCCGCCGTCGTGGTCGGCGTGGCGTTCACCGCCTCCGCGGTGCTGTGGGCGGGCGCCTCCTGGGTGCAGGGCAAGGCGCTCCAGCACGTGGCCCGGCACCGCCTCGTCACCGTGGGCGCCCTCGTCATGACGGCCTCCGCCGCCCTCGCGGCGGCCGGCTGCTCCGGCGGCCTGCCCGCGGTCACGGCCGCCGCCGCGATGCCGCTGTCCGCCATCGGCATGGGGCTGCTCGACCCCTGCGTCACCGTGCTCTCCCTGAAGCACAGCGAGCCGCACCGGCAGGGCCACACCACCAGCGCCATGCAGACCAACATGAACCTCGGCCAGGTCGTCGTCCTGGCCCTGGCCTCCGGAGTCCTCAACGCCTGCCTGGCCGCCGGCGCCGGCCCGCTCGACGGCTACCGCGTGGCGTTCGCGCTGCTGCTCCTGCCGACCCTGCTGGTCGCCCTGCTCGCCGTCCGCGCCCGCGGCGACTGACCTCCCCCTCTTCCTCCCTTCCTCTTTTCCGCACCCTCCCATCCGAAAGGGACCGTTGTGCGCAGTGACCTTGTCGTCATAGGCCTCGGATACGTGGGCCTGCCCCTCGCGGTGGAAGCCACCCGCTCCGGGATGACCGTCGTCGGCCTCGACAAGAACGCCGAGATCGTCACCCGGCTCAACGCCGGTGTCTCGCACGTCGACGACATCGACGACGCCGCCGTCGCCGGCGTCCGCGCCCAGGGCTTCACCGCGACCACCGACGAGAGCGCCGTCGCCGGCGCGGACACCGTCGTGATCTGCGTCCCCACCCCGCTGTCCGAACACGGCGGACCCGACCTGACCATGGTCGAGAGCGCCTGCGCGGCGATCAGCCGCCACCTGCGGCCCGGCACCCTGGTCGTCCTGGAGTCGACCACCTACCCCGGCACCACCGACGAGGTCGTCCGGCCGCTCCTCGAACGCTCCGGACTCACCGCCGGCCGTGACTTCCACCTCGCCTTCTCACCGGAACGCGTCGACCCCGGCAACCAGGTCTACGGCATCCGCAACACCCCCAAGGTCGTCGGCGGCCACACCCCCGCCTGCGCCACCGCCGCCGCGGCCTTCTACGGCAAGATCGTCGACACCGTCGTACAGGCCACCGGCACCCGCGAGGCCGAGATGGCCAAGCTCATCGAGAACACCTACCGGCACGTCAACATCGCGCTGGTCAACGAGATGGCCATCTTCTGCAACGAACTCGGCATCGACCTGTGGGACGCCATCTCCTGCGCCGCCACCAAGCCCTTCGGCTACCAGGCGTTCCGGCCCGGCCCCGGCGTCGGCGGCCACTGCATCCCGATCGACCCCAACTACCTCGCCCACAAGGTCCGTACGCTCGGCTACCCCTTCCGCATGGTCGAACTCGCCCAGGAGATCAACACACGCATGCCGCGCTACGTCGTGGAGCGCGCCCAGCACCTCCTGGACCGGGCCGGCAAGACCCTCGGCGGCGCCCGCGTACTGCTGCTCGGCGTCACCTACAAGGCGGACATCGCCGACCAGCGGGAGACCTCCGCCCGTGACGTCGTCAAACGGCTCCGGGCCCGCGGCGCCGACGTCTCCTACCACGACCCGTACGTACCCGGGTGGTCCGTCGACGGTACGGCCGTCCCGCCCGCCGCCGACCTGTCCGCCGCCCTGGAGACCGCCGACCTCGCCATCCTCCTCCAGCGGCACCGGGTGTTCGACCTGGACGAGATCCAGCGGCGCGCCCCGCTGCTCCTCGACACGCGCGGCGCGGCCCGCCCGCAGCCGCACGTCGAACGCCTCTGACACCGGCCCCGCTCTTCCCCGTTCCCTCGCCCCGGGGCATGACGCCCCGCACACCCCAGGAGTGCTTCCATGTGCGGTATCGCCGGGTGGGTCGACTACGCCCGCCCCGTCGACCACGACATCGCGCGCGCCATGACGGACACGATGGCCCGGCGCGGCCCCGACGCGGAAGGGCTCTGGACCGACGACCACGTCGCCCTCGGCCACCGGCGGCTGTCCGTCATCGACCTCGAAGGCGGCTGCCAGCCCATGGCCGCCGACGAGGGCCCCGGCGCCCGCGCCACGCTCACCTACAGCGGCGAGACGTACAACTTCCAGGAACTGCGCACCCAGCTGACCGGCCTCGGCCACCGCTTCACCACCCGCAGCGACACCGAGGTCGTCCTGCGCGCCTACCTGGAGTGGGGCGCCGGGTTCGTCGACCGGCTCGAAGGCATCTACGCCTTCGCGATCTGGGACCGCGACCGCGACGAACTGCTGCTCGTCCGCGACCGCATGGGCGTCAAACCCCTCTACTACGCGCCGACCCCCACGGGCGTCCTCTTCGGCTCCGAACCCAAGGCCGTCCTCGCCCACCCGGCGTTCCGGCCCGTGCTCGACGCCGACGGCCTGCGGGACATCCTCTCCGTCGCCAAGGTGCCCGGACACGCGATCTTCCGCGGCATGCGCGAGGTCCCGGCCGGCTGCCTGGTCCGCGTGAACCGCACCGGCCTCACCGAGGAACGCTACTGGCAGCTCAGGGTCGCCGAGCACACCGACTCCCTGGACGACACCATCCGCACCGTGCGCGAACTCCTCGCGTCCACCGTGGAACAGCAGATGGTCTCCGACGTACCGCTGTGCACCCTGCTCTCCGGCGGCCTCGACTCCAGCTCGCTCACCGCGCTCGCCGCGCACGCCACCCGCACCAAGGGGCTCGGCCGCATCCGCTCCTGCTCGGTCAGCGACCCCGACCTCGACGGCACCGCCGGCCCCGACGCCAACGAGGACCACGTCTACGCCCGGCTGCTCGCCGAACACGTCGGCTCCGACCACAGCGAACTCCCGCTCAAGGCCCCCGACCTGCTCGACCCGGCACTGCGCGCCTCCGTGCTGCGCGCCTACGACCTGCCCATCGCCAAGGGCGACGAACACGCCTCCCTGCACCTGCTGTTCAGCATCGTCCGGCAGCACTCCACCGTCGCCCTGTCCGGCGAGTGCGGCGACGAGGTGTTCGGCGGCTACCGCTGGCAGCGCGACCCCGACGCGGTGTTCTCCACCACGTTCCCCTGGGTCCACGAAGGACGCCACAACTACCAGGGCAACGACGTCGTCTTCACCCCCGACCTGCTCGCCAAGCTCGACCTCGACACCTACGAACGCGACTGCCACAGCGCCGCCGTCGCCGAGATCGACGCCCGCCGGCACCTCGACGACCCCGCCGAGGCCCGCTACCGCGAGGTCACCTACCTCGCCCTCACCCGCCACGCCCAGGTCCTCTTCGACCGCAAGGACCGCATGAGCATGGCCTGCGGACTGGAGGTCCGCGTGCCCTTCGCCGACCACCGGCTGGTCGAGTACACCTTCAACGTCCCCTGGGCGATGAAGAGCTTCGACGGCCGGGAGAAGAGCCTGCTGCGCGCGGCCATGAAGGACCTGCTGCCCACGGCCGTCGCCCAGCGCGTCAAGACGCCCTACCCCTCCATCCGGGCCGAAGCCTACAACCGGACCCTGCGCGAGCGCCTCGCCGACCTCGTCCGCACCGGCACCGGCCCGCTCGACCCCTTCTTCTCGCCCGACCTCAAGACGCGGGTACGGCGGGACGGAGCCGCGGCACTGGAGGCGGGCATGAGCCGGGCCGCCCTGGAGACCACCCTCCAACTGGACGCGTGGCTGCGGGCGTACGACGTGGACGTCGTGCTCTGAGCCGCACCGGCCGCCGGATCCGGGCCGGACACGGACGGGCCGGGTCCGGCGGCCATACTGGACCGCATGGAACGCATCGGGGGATACCTCGTCGAGCGCCGGCTCGGCGAGGGCGGCATGGGCACGGTCTATCTCGCACGGACGCGCGGCGGACGGGCCGTCGCCCTGAAGGTCGCCAAGGCCGAACTGGCCGCCGACCCGGTGTTCCGCGAGCGGTTCCGCAGCGAGGTCGAGGCGGCCCGCGCGGTCGGCGGCTTCCACACGGCACCGGTGGTGGACGCCGACGTCGACGGCGACCCGCTGTGGCTGGCCACCGCCTACATCCCCGGACCCACCCTCGCGGCCCGGCTCGCCGCCGAGGGCGCCATGGACGAGCCCGGGCTGCGGTCCCTGGGCGCCGCGCTCGCCGAGGCGCTGGAGTCCATCCACGCCTGCGGCCTGGTGCACCGGGACCTCAAGCCCGGCAACATCATCATGGCCGTCGACGGGCCGCGCGTCCTCGACTTCGGCATAGCCCGGGCCGCCGAGTCCACCCGGCTCACCGCCACCGGCACCGCCTTCGGCACCCCCGGCTTCCTCGCGCCCGAACAGGCCCTCGGCCACGATGTGACCGGCGCCGCCGACGTGTTCGCCCTCGGCGCCGTGCTGGTCGCGGCGGCCGGCGGCAGCGCCTGGGGCGAGGGCACGCCGATGGGGCTGATGTACCGCTCCGTGCACGAGCCGCCCGACCTGTCCGCCGTACCCGCCGGCCTGGCGGACCTGGTCTCGGCGTGCCTGGCCAAGGAGCCCGCGGACCGGCCGACGCCCGCCGCACTGCTGGACCGGCTGACGGACCCGGCACCGGACCCGGCGCGGCCGACGGCCCCGCCGTACCCGCCCACGCTCACCGCGTCCCCGGTACCGGCCACCCCGCCGCCGGCGTTCACCCCGCCCCCGCCGCCCGCGACACCCCCGCAGGCCGCGGCGCCCCTGTACCAGCACCCCGTCCAGACCGCCACGCCACCGCACCTGCCCGCGCAGCCCGCCACCCCGCCGCCCCCCTACGGCTTCGGGCCGCCCCTGCCCTACGGCACCCCGGAGGTCGTGCTCGCCGACGCGCAGTCCGGCGCGGTCGTCAACGCCACCGGCGTGCTCTTCGAAGTGGCGGGAGTCACCGCGGACTTCCCCTGGGCCGAGATCGCGCACGTCGTACGCCACTGGCGCGGCAACCGCCTCACCCTCACCGTGCGGCTGTGGGACGGCGGGGTGTACTCCTGCGAGCTGAACGCCCGCCGCAGGGCCCGGCTGACCGCCTGGCTGGCCCAGCTCGACCCGGTCCTCGCCCGGTACCTGACCCGCTAGCGGGTCCGTCCGGCCACCGCCAACCACCGCGCCGCACAGAAGACTTGAGCGGTCCAGGCTTGAACCGCCCGGCTCCTGGGCACGGACCTCCTACCGGCGTGCAGCCGGCTGGTGTCGGCAGCAGGAGGGCGTCATGGACCGTCGGATCCGGGTACGTGTCAGCCGGCGGCCCGCCGCGCCGCGCGGGCAGGAGATCGACCGCAGGACCCCCTCGGGGCGCGTCCTGCCGTACTGACGGCCGCACCGGCCCGGTGGACCGCGGCGGCCAGAGCCGTCCGGAGCGGCTCCGGCGGGACCGGGCCGTCCGGCGCCGCGCTCGCCGTGAGAGCCGACGCCACCTGCCGCAGCTTGGTGTTGGACCGCTGGGACGCCTCCCGCAGGATCTCCCACGCCTGGTCCGGGGTGCACGCGTGCGCCGCCATCAGGATGCCCCGGGCCTGGTCGATCACCGGCCGGGAGTCCATGGCACGACGCAGCTGCTCGACCTCCAGGCGCAGCACGTGCAGTTGCTCGGACTGCTCGGCGTGCTCACGGGCCACCGCCGAGGCGGTACGGGCGGGAAGCCCCGCCGGCAGGGCGGCGCCCAGCGGGTCCACGGGGTCCAGGCCCACCAGTTCCAGCACCCGGCGCGGCTGCCCCCGCCAGCCGGTGGCCCGTACCGGCACCCGGTGCCGGCGGCCGTACGCGCTCAGCGTGTCCAGGGCCGCCAGCCCCGCCGTGTCCAGGAAGGTCACCCCGGACGCGTCCAGGTCGACCCCGGCCACGCCCGCCGGCAGGGCCGCCAGCGCCCTGGGGAGGGGCTGCGTACAGCCGTGGACCAGCTCACCGCGCGCGGTCAGCACCACCCGGTCGCCCTCCGCGGCGCCGTCGACGGCCAGGGTGTCCAGCCGCCCGGTGTGCGGTGCGCGTGCAGCTGACATCATGTCTCTCGTCTCGCTCCGCCGTCGGTCGTTCCCAGCTCGCCTGCCCCGGGCGCCCGGACCTACACACCGTCCGGGGGAGCCGGGGCGCATACTGGGCACTCATGTACCCGTGCGGCTGGGAGACGGCGTGAACGCAGCTGAACCGGCGCGGCCCCGGCCGGCCGTCGTGCCGAGGCCGGCGGTGCCGGCGCCCTCGGCGCCACGGCTCGATGTGTCCCCGTTGGCCGGGCGGACCGGATTCCGGGCGGCGGGCGAGGTGAGCCTGGGCACGCGCGGCATCTGGGAGCGCGCGCTGGAGCGGGCCGTTCGCGAGGGCGAGGACGTGTATCACTTGGAGCTTTCCGCGCTGACCTTCGTCGACGTCGCGGGCGCCGGCGCACTGGCGGACGCCGCCCGCGACCTCGGCGGGCGGCGGCGTCTGGTGCTGTACCGGCCCCCGGACGCCCTGCCACGGATACTGGACCTGCTGTGGCCCGGTCTGCCGGGGATCGAGGTGCGGACGTCATGACCGCGACCTCCGAATCCGTGCGGGCCCCGGGCCCGTTCGTACACCCCGCGCTCTTCTACGCCGACGCGCGGGAGTACGTCGCCGGCACCGTGCCGTTCGTCCGGGCGGCGCTGACGGCCGGCGAGCCGGTCGCGGTCGCCGTCCCCGGCGAGAACCTGCGGCTGATCCAGGACGAGCTGGGCGCCGACGGCGCCGCCGTGCGCTTCCTGGACATGCGGGAGGCCGGACGCAACCCCGGCCGGATCATCCCCGGTGTGCTGCGCGCCTTCGCCGACGCCCAGCCGCCCGGCCGCCGGGTCCACATCATCGGCGAGCCGGTCTGGGCGGGCCGCAGCCCGGCCGAGTACCCGGCCTGCGCCCAGCACGAGGCGCTCATCAACGCGGCGTTCCAGGGCCGCGAGGTCACCATCCTGTGCCCGTACGACACCGCCCGCCTGGACGAGCGGGCGCTCACCGACGCGTACGCCACCCACCCGGTCGTCATCCCGGCCGGCTCCGGCGCCGAACGGACCAGCGCGGCCTACGACCCCGACGGCGTGGTCTCCCGCTACAACGAGCCGCTGCCGCCCGCCCCCGGCGCCGGCCCCGGCCTGCTGCGCCTCTCCTTCGACGAGGACTCCCTGTCCGCCGTCCGGCACCAGGCCACCGACCACGGCGCCCGGCTGGGCCTGACCGGCCTGGCCCTGGAGAACCTGACGCTGATCACCGCCGAGCTGACCACGAACAGCGTCGTCCACGGCGGGGGCACCGGCGCCCTCACGGTGTGGCCCGAGGACGGGTACGTGCTGTGCGAGGTCCGCGACAAGGGCCGCCTCGCCGACCCGCTGGCCGGCCGCCGCCCCGCCGCTCGCGACCAGCGGGGCGGACGCGGACTGCTGCTGGTCAACCTGGTGTCGGACCTGGTCCGCACGCACACCGGCCCGGAGGGGACGACGATCCGCTCCTACCTGCGCCGCTGACGGCACCGCCCGGGCGGGCTCAGGTGGCGAGCGGGTTCAGGACCAGCGGTTCGATCCGGCCCTCCAGCATGGCGCCCAGGCCCTGCGCCGCGCACACGTCGGGCCGCTCGGCGATGTGCACCGGCATCCCGGTGGCCTGCCGCAGCATCTGGTCGAACCCGGGCAGCAGCGCCGAGCCGCCGACCATCATGATCCCGCGGTCGGCGAGGTCGGCCACCAGGTCCGGCGGGCACTCCCGCAGCACCTTGCCGATGGCGTCCAGGACGGCCGTCAGCGGAGTCTGGATCGCGTCGCGCACGGCGGCGGTGTCCACCCGCACACTGCGCGCCAGCCCCGTCGCCACGTCCCGGCCGTGGATCTCGGTCGACGCCGGACCGTGCGGGGTCAGCCCGTTGCCGGACAGGGCCAGTTGCAGCGGCCGTACCGCCTGGCTGGGCAGCATCAGCGCGTGCGCGTGCCGCAGGTGCTGCACGATCGCGTGGTCCACGGCCTCGCCGCCCACCGGGATCCGCTCGGCGGTGACGATGGAGCCCAGCGAGAGCACCGCGACCTGGGTCGCCGCCGCCCCGCACACCATGACCATGGTGGCCTCGGGCCGCTCCACCGGCAGCCCGCACCCCACGGCGGCGGCGATCAGCGTGTCGACCAGCTCCACCCGTCTGGCCCCCAGCCCGACCAGCGTCTCTATCGTGGCGCGCTGGGCCAGCGGATCGGCGTCGTGCGGGGCACAGGCCGCCGCCCGCAGCCGGGGCTTGCGGCGCAGCGCCCGGCGCATCCTGTCGCCGAGCAGATGCCGCAGCATCCGCTGGGCCATCTCGATGTCCACCACCGTGCCTCCGGCGATGGGCCGTACGACCCTGATGTAGTCCGGGGTGCGCCCCGTCATCTTCTCCGCGAACTCGCCCACCGCGATCAGCGCGCCGGTACGGGTGTTCACGGCGGCGACCGAGGGCTGGTCCACGACCAGACCGGAGCCCTTCACGTACACGCGGGTGCGGGCCGCCCCCAGGTCGACGGCGAAGTGACAGCGGCGCAGCCGCTCCAGGCTGACGGTCACGGCGGATCCTCCCGAGTGCGCGGGCCTTGGGTCCCCCGCCTTCCGGCGGGCTCACTGGAATCCTGCGCGGGCCCGGGAGCGGGCGCCTTTCCTGGGCCGCCGGGCGGGGTGCCGCCGAACGGGCGTATTTTCCGGCCGTACCGGAGTGTCGGCGGGTCAGCGGGCGCGAAGGGCCTCCACGAGCGGTTCGAGGGAGGAGACCGTGACCTCGCTGCCGCCCTCGCGCAGCACGCGCCGGCCGGCGGTGGTGGGCGCGTAGCCGACGAAGCGCAGGCCGAGCTGCTGGGCCGCGGTGAGTTCGGCGACCGAGGAGCTGATCAGCACGCAGGAACGGGCCGGTGTGCCGGCGGTGGTCAGGGCGCGCACCAGGCAGTCGGGGTGGGGCGTCAGCAGGCTGAGGTCGGCGCGGCGGCCGTGGATGCCCGCGAGGGGCAGCCGGTAGGGCTCCAGGTAGCGGTGGACGGCCTGGGTGGACACGTCCGTCACCACGCTGACCCGGCGGCCGGAGCGGTGCAGGGCGCGGACGAGCGCGAGGGAGCGGTGCGTCGTGGGCGCGTCCGGTACGGCCCGCAGTTCCAGCTCGTCGAGCCGCGCCCGCAGCAGCGGGCCGAGCCCGTCGTGGGCGAAGGCGCGCAGCAGGTCCAGCGGGTGGGTGAACGCCTCCCGGCCCGGGGCGCCCGCGACGGGCAGCGGCCGGCCCGTGAGCGCGTCCTGCGGGTCGCGGTGGTCGGCGACGACGGACAGCAGGTCGAGGACGGCCTCCCGGGCCGTCTGCGCCGGGAACAGCCGGGCGAGGGGCCCGTCGAAGCCGACCAGCACCGTCTCGGCGCCCGTGAGGAGCGCGGTCAGACGGCGGCGGGACGGGACCGGTGGCTCCGCCGCCGGCGCGGGCGCCCACTCGGGGACCAGCTGCACGGCGTACGACACCGTCAGTCCCGGGACCGGCCAGTCGTCCACCCCGGCGTTCACCGCCCGCTGGGCCGCGCCCGCCCGGCGCGGCGGATAGCGGCGGGTGACGGGGGCCGCCGCGCCGCGCAGATGCTCCAGCAGGAGCCCACAGACACCGGTGGCCTCGGCGCGGACGAACGCCACCGGATCGTCGACCCGCCAGGACAGCTTCACGGCGGCGGTGAACGCGCCCTTGCCGGAACTCGGCAGGGACACGATCCTCCGGGTCTCGTGCGGGGTGAGGTCGACCGTGTAGTACGTCTCCGGGCGGGGCGGACGCGTGCCGTAGGGGTGGATCGGGTCGAGCAGCGTCAGCGGGCCGTCGGGCCGCGTGTGGACGACGGCCGTGCGCCCCGGTGCGGGGACGCCCAGCTCGCGCAGGTCGGGCGTGATGAACGGGCCCCGCACCAGATCCCGCTCCCCGGGTTCGGCGGACCCCGGCCCGAGCGGGCAGTACCAGGCGGCCGGCGGGCTGTCCGGGGCGCTGTCGCCGAACAGCGGCCGGAACCGCTGCGAGCGCCGGGCGGCGGAGCTGGCGGCGAAGTCGTCGTACAGGGCGGGTGGTACGACGACCAGCACGTCCGCGGCCTCCTCCGGCGGCCGCACGGGCGGCCGGCCGAACGTCACCCGCAGCCGCGGCGGGTCGCTCAGCCGGGCGAGCGCCTGGGGGAGTTCGCGCAGCACGGCGACGAGGACGGGCAGGAGGTAGGCGCCGGGCGCGGTGCGCACCAGGTAGCCGTCCGGACGGACCTCCGCCTCGTACTGCCGGGGGCCGAGGGAGCCGCGCGCGAGGATCTCGTGCACGGTGGCTTCGAGCGTGATGCGGGCTTCCGGGCGGCCGGTGAGTCCGTCGGCCGTGAAGCGGATCTCGGCCCGGTCGGCAGCCGCACCGGCGGGGCCGTCCTGCCGCCCCCGCCCCAGCCGCCCCAGCCGCACGAGCCGCTCGGCGCCGCGCCGCTGGGCCTCCGGGCTGTCGGAGAGGAGCGCCGCGACGGCCGGGGCCAGCTCCGTCCCGAGCGCGTCGGAGTCGTCGGGGTGCAGGGCGCGCGCGATGCCCCCGAGCGCCTGGAGGGCCTTCTCCCGGCTCCCGTGGACCACCGGCGCGGAGTCCAGGCAGGTCAGGACCGGCCCGTCCGGGCCGAGCACGACGGCGTGCGTGTCCAGCACACCGCGCGGCCCGTCCTGCGCGTGCAGCGCGAGGACCGCCTCGGCCAGCGGCGGGAGCAGCGCGCGGACCTCCTCGGCGGGCAGGCCGTCCGGAGCGTCCCGGAGGCGCCGGCGCAGGGTGGAGCCGGGGACGAACTCCCGTACCAGGTAAGGGGATCCGTCGGCGACGCCGTGGTCGCGGACCGGTGCGATCCCGGGGTGGCGCAGCTCGCCGAGGCGCCGGCCGAGGTCCTGGAAGGCGGCGGGGGAGTGTCCCGGCGGATACCGGTGCAACACGACGAGCGCGTCACCGTCCCGGGTGTCCCGGGCGAGCCAGCCCGTGCGGCCCGCGCCCTCGGCCTGCCGCAGCAGCCGGTACCGCCCCGCGAACGGCTCCCCGGCACCGTCCGCCGTCAGCCGGCGGACGCTGTCCTCGCTGACCGTGGCGAACGGATCGCCCTCCGTGGCCGTCCCCGTGCCCCGCGCGGCCGGGACCGACGCCCGGAACTCGCCCGGTGCCCGGCCCGCCCTGCGGTCGATGAACTCGCCCATGCGGTCGAGGAATCCGGTGGTGCGGTGGCGGTCGGTGCGGGGCAGGCCGAGCAGCAGCAGCTCGCGCACGCCGTCCCGGAAGGCGTAGGAGCCGGGCGGACCGCCCGGGGCGGTGGTGAGCATCCCGCTGACGATCACCTCGGCCAGGTGCTGGGGGCGCGGATCGGGTTCGACGGCGGCCTGGACCAGGCGCATCACCGGCAGGTCGGGACGGCCCACCGCGAGGTGGCCGGCCAGCCGGACCGCCTCCGGGGAGGCGGTGGCCCGGAACCGCAGGACCAGCTCCTCGGCGGACAGCAGCCCGACGTCCGTACGGTCCTCGGCGTCCGCCGGCAGCGGGCGCCCCAGCCGGGCGACCGCGCCCGGGAACCCCCCGCCGCCCGGGGTGGCGAGCAGCCCGGCCCAGTGCGCGAGCCACCGCGGCTCCGGCTCCAGCACGGGGAGCGGGACCGCACCGCCGGTCGGGGCGGACTCGGGCGGCTCGTACGGGGTGAACGTGAGCGTCGCCGTGGGGGCGGCGGGGTGCGGGGCCGACAGGGTGCCCGGGGTGGTGGGCAGGGCGGTGTCCCGCCACAGGTGTTCCGGGAGCGGTTGGACGACGGCCAGGGGCGTGTGGCGCGCCCAGCGGTGCAGGGTGGCGAACCAGCGGGTGCCGGCGGGGCCCTCCCGCCACTGCGGGCCCATGCAGTCGCTGATCAGGAGGGTGACGGTACGGCCGTCGGCGGGGGTGTGCGGGGCGGGGCCGCGCACGGTGCCGTCGGCGGCGGCGCGGTGGAGGGCGACCGTGCGGAAGATGCCCGACTGGGCCAGGACCGTGTGCAGTTCGCGGATCAGGGGCCGCCAGACCGGCATGGTGGGGCCGGCGTCGTACACCAGGTTCAGGCGCAGCCAGCGCTCCCGTGCGGGACGCAGCACCGGCAGCCACCAGGCGGGGTCGGCGCCGAGGCGGGCGATGCGGTCGGCGGTCGCCGGCTCGTCCAGCTCCAGGTCCACGGGCGCCTCGACACGGCGTCCCAGGGGGCGCAGCGCGCGTTGCAGCGCGAGCGGGTGGCGCAGCATCGGGGGCGCCGGGGCCAGCAGCGGGGTGTGGGACCGGTCCGCGGCCGGGGCGGGACGGCGGGCGGGCAGGTGCAGGGGGACGCGGGAGGGCGGCCCGGCGGCGGGCTCCGGTTCCCCTGCCGGCTCCCTCGGCGGCGGGGGCGGGGCCGGGGCGACCCGCTCCGGGGCCCCGGGCCCGGCGGGAGCGGGGGCGGCGGGGGCAGGGGCGGCAGGGGCGTCGTCATGCGCGTCGGGAGTCATCTGCCGGGCCAGCCAGAGCACTTCGGCCAGTTCCAGCGGGGTCGGGCGCACCCCGTGGGCCGCCTCGGCCAGGATGTCGGCCAGCCGGACCAGCGGGTCCGGGGAGGAGCGGGGGTGCGGGGTGGCCCCGGAGGACTCAGCGGACATCAGAAGACATCGGACCGCGCGGTCTGCCCCAGGTACGGCATCAGCTGTTCGGCCAGCCGGTCGAGGGAGTCGGCGTCCAGGTCGGCGGAGCGGGCCAGGTAGATCGCGTTGAGGAGCTGGTCCGTGGCCAGGTCGCCGGTGCCCGCCCGGGACAGGAACCGGTCGATCAGGGTGCGCGCGTGGGCGTCGGGTTCGCCCAGGTGGGCGCGGACGATCCCGGCGAGCTGGCGGTCGTCGGGCTGGCGCAGGTGCAGGGTGACGCAGCGGCGCAGGAAGGCGGGCGGGAACTCGCGCTCGCCGTTGCTGGTGAGGACGACGAAGGGGAAGGCCCGGCAGCGGACCCGCCCGCGGGCCACCGGGACCCGCTCGTCGGTGCCGTCGGCCAGCACCTCGGCGACGCCGTCCGGCGCGAGCCGCGCGGCACGCACCAGCTCGGGGATCTCGTACTGGCCCTCCTCCAGCACGTTCAGCAGGTCGTTGGGCAGGTCCAGGTCGCTCTTGTCGATCTCGTCGATGAGCAGCGCGCGGGGCCGGGCGTACGGCAGGAGGGCGGTGCCGAGCGGGCCCAGGCGCAGATGGTGCTCGATGCCCGACCGGTCGTCCGCGCCCTCGGCCCCGCCCTGCCGGGCGGCCTCCTGCCGGGCCGCGTACAGCCGCGAGAGCGGGTCGTACTGGTAGAGGCCGTCGTGGAGCGTGCTGCGGCTGGTGATGTTCCAGCGCAGCACCGGGCCGAGCCGCAGCTCACGGGCGACCGCGTACACGAGCGAGGACTTGCCGGTGCCGGGCGGGCCGGTGACCAGCAGCGGGCGGCGCAGGTACAGGGCCGCGTTGACGAGCTGGACCGTCTCCTCCGTGGCCTGGTACGTCTCGGCGCGGTGCGTGCGGTCGGGGGAGACGGCGGAGGCGTCGGCGGACGCGTCCGGTGCCGGGAGCACCGGCCCGCCGTCGAAGTCCCGCCAGGGCGGCGGCGGGGGCAGCTCGGTGATGCCGTCGTGCGGCTCGTTCGTACCGGTGTAGACGGGCCACAGGGGCATGGGCTCTTCTTCTCCGTGGGGGGCGGTTCGGTCGTGCGGTGGGTCAGGCGACGGGCGAGTGCAGGCTCGCGGTGGTCTCGGGGAAGCAGCGCGGGTCGTCCCACAGCAGCTGGAGGTCTCTCGCCCAGTGCCGGTCCGGCTCCTCGGCGGCGTCCGCGGTCAGCCGCAACGACAGGACGTGGCGCGGGAGTTCGGCGGGCGGCACGCCGGCGACCGAGGCGGCGAGCTGGTCGAGGAACGCGGCGCCGGGACAGGGCGGTTCCCCGGGGGCGGTGTCCGTGCCGGACGCCTCCTCGTGCCCGGCGCAGGGGGAGCCGGTGCGCGGCCACAGCAGGACCGGGACGGGCACGGTGAGACCGACCTCGAAGTGCTGCCGTGCCGCCGCCGGCGGGGCCGCGTAGCCCGCCACCCCGGCGTCGCCGTCCCAGAGCCGTTTGCGCAGGCTCGGCGGCCGTTCCCGGGTGCCGCACTCGACCCGGTGCACCTCGACCCCGCCGCCGGAGTCCAGCTTCTGCCACTTCTTGCGCAGCTGGTGGCGCAGCCGGCCGCTGTGGTGGCGCGCCCGGTCGGTCACCACGAGGGGGTAGGCGCAGCCGAGCGGCGTGCTGTCGTCCGCGCCGCACTCCCAGTGCGCCACCGCCTCGTTGAGCCACTCGCGCGGCAGGACGAACGTCACCAGCTCGTCCGCGTCGGGGGCGAGGTGGGCGACGGCTTCGTCGATGCGGCTCTGGACGTAGGCCCGCACCCCGGTGCGCGGCAGCCGGCGGGCGCCCACCGGCCGGCGCCGGCCGTCGCGGTAGGCGGACACCTCCACGGTCACCTGGTCGGGACCGGCACCGCTGTGATCGATCTCCACGACCACCGGGGACCAGGCGGGAGCCGCCGGCGTGCCGGCCGGGGCCGGGGTGTCCGGGGCCGCCGGGGCCCGTGACACCGCCTCGGGGTCCAGCAGTTCCAGCAGCCGGTCGGCGAACCGGCTCACCGCCTGCGGATCGGGGACCTCCCACTGCACATAGGCGGCGGCGTCCCACAGGGAGGGGAAGCCACCCGGGGGCAGGGGCGGCCCGAAGGCGCCCACCGCGTCCACGTACAGCCGGTTCGGGTCGCCCACCGGGCCGGCGGCGGCCGCGGCCCGGCGCAGCAGGGCGTACAGCCGCCGGCGGGCGTCGTCCCGGTGGCCCGGGGTGGGCACCAGTTCGCCCAGCTCCGGCCAGTACCGGGCCAGCACGTCCAGCGGCAGCATCCGGCCCTTGCGCACGTCCGGCGACGACCCCACGGCCGCGGTGACCATGCCCGCCACCCTGCCGTCCGGGAGCGTCGCCGCCGCCCCGCTGAACCCGTCCACGAGCGGCTGCCCGTGCCCCTGCCACGCCACCAGCTCCAGCCACTCCCCGGCGATCAACTGGCCGGAGACGGGCTGGCACTCGGCGAGCGTGCCCTCGTCGTAGCCCTCGGGGAAGCCGTACGCGACCAGCCGGGGGTACGGCTCGGTGTACGCGGTGTCCGGCGGGGCGAAACCGGCCGGGGCGAGCGGGACGTCACGGTCCAGTTCGAGCACGGCGACATCGCCGGGGTCGGTGACCCCGCCCGCCCAGCCGCCGTGGGCGACCACCGAGGCCGACAGCGCGCCCAGTTCGCGTGCGTGCGGGAAGGTGACGGTCACCGCCGCCCGGTCGCTCCACCTGACCACGTGGGCGCAGGTGAGCAGCCGGCGGCCGGTGACCAGGAATCCCGCCCCGACCGCGTCGCCACAGGCGATCCGGGCCTGCCAGGCAGCGCCGCGCATCACCGGTCGGCGGCCTCCGGGCCCGGCACGCTCCGGTCGGGCGCGGCCTGGCCGGGCACCGCCGGCGGTGACGCGTGCTGCGCGGACGCGGCCCACGCGGGCGGGTTCTGCCCCGGGGCGGCCTGGTCCGGCGCCTGCCCCGGGGACCAGCTGAGCTTGACGACCAGGTGGCCCTCCGCCGACCCCTTCGCGATGACGGCACCGGCCTCCGCGGTCAGCCGCACGCCGAACTCGATCTCCACCGCGTCCGGGCACAGGCTGCCGTCCCGGAAGACCCGCAGCGCGGACGCCGCGGCCGCCCGTACGCCGTCGAGTGCTCCCTCGAAGGTGCGCGCGGCCTGCGCCGGTCCCTCGCCGCGCGAGACGAGGCGGGCTCCCGACCGGGTGCCGGCGGCACCCTCCACCACGACGAGCGCGCCGTCCTCGGTCCTGAACTCCACCAACTCGTCCACGCTGACGCCCGCTCCCCCGTCGTACCCGACCAGTGACCACCCCATGTTACGGACGGTGCCGCGGGAGTCACACACACGGCGCCGAGGGGCGGGACGTGTTCCGGGGCCGGCGAGAACCCGCCAGGGCGTCTTTCCGTCAGCACCGGTCAACTCCCGGACGGCGAACGGCACATCACACTCGTCCCAGCACGCGACGCACTCCGCACGGCACGACCCGACGACACGACCCGCCCCACACGAGAAGAGGCGTGGATGAGCACAGGACCAGTCAGACGCGGGGCCGCCCTGCTCGCCGCGGGGCTGGTGAGCGCCCTGCTCCCGGCCGGCCCGGCGGTCGCGGCACCGCGTCCCCAGGGCCCCGGCGCGAGCGGCGCCACCACCGTCACCCTCGTCACCGGCGACAAGGTGACCGTCACCGACCTCGGGCACGGCAGACAGACGGTCACCGTACGACGGCCCGTCGGCGCCACCGGTGCCGTACGGACGCAGCGCGGCGACGGGCACCTCACCGTCGTACCGGACGAGGCGCTGCCGTATCTGCGGGCCGGCACCCTGGACCGGCGGCTGTTCGACGTCACCGGGCTGATCCGGCAGAAACTCACCGACGCCGAGGCCGACGCCCTGCCGCTGATCGTCACCTACGACAGGAGCGCGCGGACCGCGACCCCGGCCGGTGCCGAGCGGACCCGTGCGCTGCCCAGTCTGCGCGGGGCCGCCGTGCAGGCCGGCAAGGGGCGCGCCTTCTGGCGGTCGTTCACCCGGACGCCCGGCATCGACAAGGTGTGGCTCGACGGGCGCGTGCGGGCCGAACTCGCCGAGAGCAACGCCCAGATCGGCACAGCGGCGGGCTGGGACGCGGGGCTGACCGGCAAGGGCGTCACCGTCGCCGTCCTGGACACCGGCGCCGACCTCGGCCACCCCGACCTCGTGGACCGGGTGAGCGCCACCAAGAGCTTCGTCGACGGGCAGGAGGTCGCCGACCGCAACGGCCACGGCACCCACGTCACCTCCACCGTCGGCGGCAGCGGCGCCGCCTCCGACGGCAAGGAGAAGGGGGTGGCGCCGGGCGCGACCCTCGCCGTCGGCAAGGTGCTCGGCGACCAGGGCTCGGGCAGCGAGTCCCAGATCATCGCCGGAATGGAATGGGCGGCACGGGACGTGCACGCCCGGATCGTCTCCATGAGCCTGGGCTCCACCGAGGCGAGCGACGGCACCGACCCCATGGCACAGGCGGTGGACACCCTCTCCAAGGAGACCGGCGCGCTGTTCGTCGTCGCCGCCGGCAACACCGGGGCCCCCTCCTCCATCGGCTCACCGGGCGCCGCCGACGCCGCCCTCACCGTCGGCGCCGTCGACTCCGCCGACCAGGCCGCCTGGTTCAGCTCCGCCGGACCCCGGTACGGCGACAACGCCCTCAAACCCGACCTCGCCGCCCCCGGCGTGGACGTCCTCGCCGCCCGCTCCCAGCTCACCGGCGGCACCGGCCCCTACACCTCCATGAGCGGTACCTCCATGGCGACCCCGCAGGTCGCGGGGGTCGCGGCGCTGCTCGCGGAGCGGCATCCGGACTGGAGTGGCGCGCGGCTGAAGGACGCGCTGATGTCCAGCTCGAAACAGCTCGACGCCTCCGCCTACACACTGGGCGCGGGCCGGGTGAGCGTGCCGGACGCGGTGCGCGCGACGGTCACCGCCACCGGCAGCGCCGACCTCGGTTTCCACGCCTGGCCGTACGAGGCGGACGAGCCGGTCACCCGGACCGTCACTTACACCAACTCCACCGGCACCCCGGTCGACCTGCGGCTGTCGGTGCGGGGCGCCCCGGAGGGCGTCGCCCGCCTCGCCGACGACCGTCTCACCGTGCCCGCCCACGGCACGGCCTCCACCACCGTCACCGGCGACGCGGCCCAGGCACCGGTCGGCGACACCAGCGGGCAGATCGTGGCCACCGACCCGGCCGGCGCCACGGTCGCGCACACCGTGTTCGGGCTGGTCAAGGAGGAGGAGCGGTACACGCTCACCGTCCACGTCAAGGACCGGTCGGGCGCGCCCGCCGCCGCCGACCTCACCGTGCAGCGGCTCGCCGAGGGCGCGGACGCCGAGCCCGTCCACGTCGGCGGCTCGGGCACGCTCCGGCTGCGCCTGGCACCCGGCACCTACTCCCTCACCACCTTCCTCGACGTGCCCGGCAGCCACGGCGCCGACTCCCTCGGCCTCGGCTTCCTCGCCGCCCCCGAGATCACCCTCGACCGGGACCGCGACATCACCCTGGACGGCCGCACGCTGCGCGAGGTCCGCGCGGCCGTGGACCGGCGCACCGAGACCCACCAGCTCGTGATGGAGTACGACCGGAAGGCGAACGGAGCCGACCTGTTCGGCGCGGTCCAGGTGCCCCTCGCCTACGACAGCGTCTTCGCCGCTCCCACCCCCGAGGTCACGCGGGGCACCTTCGAGTACCGCACCGTATGGCGGCTGGCCAAGCCGCGGCTGGAGGTCGAGGGCGTCGGCGAGGCCACCGTCCAGCCGGGCGGCACCCTCCCCCCGGGCCGCACGCGACTGCCCCTGGTGGACGTCGGCGACGGGCCCGTCACCGGGGTGTCCGGCAAAGCCGTGCTCGCCCGCCTCGCCCCCGGCGCCGACCCGGCCGCGCTCGCGCGGGCCGCGCAGGACGCGGGCGCCGAGGCCCTGTTCGTCACGGACGACGCGCCCGGCCGGCTGATGGCCTGGTGGGGCACCGACGACAACGCCGACCGGCCGCTGCTGATCGCCACCGTGAACCGGGCGGACGCGGCACGCCTCAGGGCGCTGGGCCGGGCCGACATGACCGGCACCACCGACTCGCCGTACGTGTACGACCTCTCCGAGGGACACCGCGGAGCCATCCCGGACCGGGACCTCACGTACGCGCCCGGCGCCCGGGACCTGGCCGCCGTGCGCGTCACGTTCCACGCCGCACGGCCCCAGGGCGGCGGCGAGTTCCGGTACTCGATCACCGACACCTTCCCGATCGGCCTCGGCTTCCAGGAGCGCGTCTCCCTGCCCGCCCACCGCACCGACTACGTCTCCACCGGCCCCGGCCAGCTGTGGCACGAGTCCGTCACCGCCGGCGACGGCGCGCTGGAGGAGCGCGGCGGGCTCGTCCGCTACGACGGCGGGACCCGGCCGGCGCTGCACTGGTTCCGGCCGGTGTGGCACCCGTGGCTGGGCACCGGGCTCGGCTGGGGCCAGCAGCGGGCCGGGAACCAGATCCAGATGAACGTGCCCGGCTGGGGCGACTCCGGCCCCGACCACACCGGCTTCGGCGACGTGTGGAGCGAGGACAGCGGGATGCGCCAGACCACCTCCGTCCGGCTCGACGGCACCCTGGTCGACCAGAACACCGGCTCCGCCGCCTACGTCTGGGACGCGCCCGCCGACGAGCACACCTACCAGGTCGTCACCGACACCGCCCTCGACGCCGGCCGGTGGCCGCTCGCCACCCGGGGCCACACCGAGTGGACCTTCCGCTCGGCGGCCACCCCCGGGGACCACTGGACGTACCTGCCGCTGATCAACCTCGCCTACGACCTCGACACCGACCTCGCCGGTGCCGTGCGCGGCGGGCAGCGGGTACCGGTCGCCATCGGCGCCGCGTACGTGGCGCACGCCGCGGGCACCGGCAGGCTCGGCGGGGGCCGGCTGGAGGTGTCGTACGACGCCGGCACGACCTGGCGGACGGTTCCCCTGAGCACCGGCCGGGACACCTCCTGGCGCGGCACGCTGACCGTGCCGCGCGGCGCGTCCTCCGTGTCGCTGCGGACCTCGGCCCGGGACGACAAGGGGGGAGCGGTGACGCAGGAGATCATCCGGGCGGTGGCGGTCCGGTGACGCTCCGGGGCGCGGACGCCGCGACGACGCCCTGGACCACGCCCAGCTCCACCAGGTCCCGGGGGCGGATGCGGAGCTGGTCCGCTGTCGGCCGGACCTCCTCCGGCGGGCGTTTCAGGATGGCGGCCGCCAGCTCCGGCGCGATCACCGAGAAGTAACTGTCCGGCGTCGCCCAGGTGTTGCCGGGCGCGGCCAGCGCGAGGGCGCCGCCGGAGCCGCCCTCGCCGATGACGAGGGTGGTGATCGGCACGCGGGCGGCGGCCACCGCGCCGAACACCTCGGCGACGGCCGCGCCGACGCCCTGCCGCTCGGCCTCCGCGTCGTTCGCGGCACCCGGGGTGTCCACCAGCGTCAGCACGGGGACGCCGAGCCGGTCCGCCAGCCGGATCAGCCGGGCGGCGGTGCGGTACCCGGCGGGGCGGGTCGCCGTGCCGGTCTGCGCCGCGTAGGCCACGGTACGGCCGTCCCGCTCGCCGAACCCGCACAGCATCCCGCCGGGATCGGCGCCGCCGCACCGGTCGCCGCTGATCGGCAGCCGGTCGTCGAAGTAGGCGTCCAGGTAGGCGTGCGCCCGAGGCCGCCCGACCGCCCGCGCCCGCTCGACGGCCTCCCACCCGCTCCCGCTCGCCCCGCCCCGGCCCAGCGCACCCGGCACGGGGGCGGCGGCCGGCGTGACACCCGGCGTGATCCCCGCCCCGTGCCCGGCCAGCAGCCGCAGCCACCGCCCCAGCACCCCCTTCAGTTCGGCCGGCGTCACGATCGCGTCCGCCGAGCCCACCGCGAGCTGGGACTCCGCCGTGTACGCGGCCGGGTCGGCGTCCGGCGGGCGGACCCGGGAGCCGGCGAAGCCGACCTGGGCGCCGGGGAGGGCCAGGACGATGTCCGCGCCCGCGCCGAGGGTGGCCCAGCCGCCGCCGGTCGTCGGGTCCCGCAGGACCGCGATCTGCGGCAGCCCCGCCTCGCGGGTGAGCGCGGACTGCCGGGCCACCCGCTGGAGCTGGGTGAGCGCGAGCATGCCCTCCTGCATCCGGCTGCCCCCGGTCGCGATCAACGGCACGACGGGCAGCCGGTGTTCGCGGGCATGGGTGTACGCCGCCTCCAGCAGGTCCCCGGTGCGCTCGCCCAGCGAGCCGCCCAGGAAGCCGAACTCGAAGGCGATCAGGACGGCCCGGGTGCCCTCGACGCGCGCGGTGCCGCAGACGACCGACTCCTGCTCGCCGGTACGTGCGGCGGCACGGGCGCGGGAGGCGTCGTAGCCCTGCCAGCCGAGGGGCCCGTCCGGCGGCGACCTCCTGGGGGGCGCGGCGAACTCGCGGAAACTGTCCGCGTCCGCGACCAGCGCCACCGTCTCCCGTGCCGCAAGCCGCTCAGGCATCGGCCAGGGCCCGCTTCATGATCTTCCCCATGTCGTTGCGCGGGAGCGCCTGGAGGTAGCGGACGACCCGGGGGCGCTTGTGCGGGGCCAGCCGCCGGGCCACGTGGTCCGCCAACTCCTCGGCTCCCGGCGGACTCGCCGCGTCCGCCGGGACGATCCAGGCCACGACCCGCTCGCCCAGATCGGCGTCCGGCTCCCCGGTGACCGCCGCCTCCCGCACCCCCGGGTGCTCCAGCAGCGCGTTCTCGATCTCACCGGCCCCGATCTTGTACCCCCCGCTCTTGATCAGGTCGGTGGCCTTGCGGCCGACGATGCGGACGTAGCCGTCGCTCTCGCGCACGGCCATGTCCCCGGTGCGGAACCAGCCGTCGGCGGTGAACGCGGCGGCGGTGGCGTCGGGCCGGTTCAGGTACTCGGTGAACAGGTTCGGCCCGCGCACCTGGATCTCCCCGACGCTCTCCCCGTCGTACGCGGTGATCTCCGTGCCGTCCTCCTCCACCAGTCGCAGCTCCACGCCCGGCAGCGGCACCCCGACCGTCCCGGCCCGGGCCTGGCCGTCGGCCCGCACGCTCGTGTTCATGAGGGTCTCGGTCATGCCGTACCGCTCGATCACCCGGCGTCCGGTCGCCGCCGCGATCCGCTCGTGGTCGTGGACCGGCAGCGCGGCCGAGCCCGAGACCAGCAGCCGGGCCCCGGCGAGCGCCTCGGCCAGCTCCGGGTCGCCGGGCAGCGCCTCCGCGATCCGGTGATACATCGTCGGCACCCCGAACACCATGGTCGCGCCCGCCTTCAGCTCCCGGGCCACGCCCTGGGGGGAGAACCGCCCCAGGTGCCGCACCGAGCCGCCGCGCCGCAGCGGCCCCAGGACGCCCAGCACCAGGCCGTGCACATGGAACAGCGGCAGCCCGTGCACCAGCACGTCGTCGCCGGTCCACTCCCAGGCGTCGGCGAGCGCGTCCAGGGTGGTGGCCAGGGCCCGGCGGGGCAGGACCGCGCCCTTGGGCGGGCCGGTGGTGCCGGAGGTGTAGACGACCAGCGCCGGGTCGCCGTCCGAGGCCCGCTCCGGCGGGACGGCACCGGTGGCGGACACGTCGACGTCGATCCGCGCCAAGCCGCCGAACACGGACGGCAGTTCCGTGCCGGGCGCGGCGAGCACGAGCGACGGCGCGCTGTCGGACAGGATGTGCGCCAGCTCCTTCTCGCCCGACTTCGGGTTGAGCGGCACCGCCGCCACCCCGGCGAGCAGCGCGCCGGTCACCGCGACGGCGGTCTCCAGCTCCGCGGTGGCCCACACGGCGACCCGGCCGGTGCCCTCGATCCGCGCGGCGAGGGCACCGGCGGCGCCCGCCAGCCCGCCGTACGTCAGGGTCCGCGGCCCGAACCGTAGGGCGACCCTCCCCCGGACCTCGTCCGGGGGGACCCCCGTCTCGCTGCGCTCACCTGGACCGTCCGTCAGAGCGGGAAAGAGGGAGGACACGCGGCGCACTCCTTACTGTCGGACGGTGCCGACTGCACGGTCGGGCGGTGCCGACTGCCGGGGACGACAGCACCCTTCCTACACCAGGACCCGCGTCCCGACGACCGCGCTCAGATCGGCCGCGAGCCGCAACTCGACCGTCCGCAGCGCCGGATGCTCCAGCCAGTGCAGCCGGGCCCGGTCGACCCGGCCCTCGTGCAGCGGCGGCCATCCGGCCGCGGGCGTGAAGTCGTCCACGACGACCGTGCCGCCGGGCGTCAGCAGCCGCTCCACGTCGGCGAGCGCGTCCCCGGGAGCCTTTCCCTGCCCGCCCCCGTCGAGGACGAGCAGGTCGAAGGGGCCGTGCTCCTCGATCCGCCGCCAGTCGCCGGTCAGCACGGCGACCTCGCGGCGGCCGGCGAATACCTCGGCGGCGCGCCGCGCCCGCTCCGGCTCCCGCTCCACGCTGACCAGCCCCACCCCGGGCGCGGCCCCCGACGCGAGCCAGGCCAGGCCCACGCCGAGCCCGGTGCCGGTCTCCCCGATCCGGAGCCGGGCGCCGCCCGCCAACACGCGCAGCAGGCGGCCCTGTTCGGGCCGGCAGGAGAAGGGGAAGCCGTGCGCGCGGGCGGCGGCCAGGGCGTGCCGCACGAGCGGCGGCAGCCCGTCCGCACCGGTGTACGCGTCGGTGCCGTCCTGTGTCATGCGGCCCGTTCTAGCCGACGACGGCGGAGGTGCGGGCGGATCCCACCACATCGGCCACCGCACAGCTGACGTTGTCCGGACCGCCCGCCGCGTTGGCCGCGCCGATCAGGGACCGCACGACGGCCTCCGGGTCGGACCCGGCGGCCAGCAGCTCCTTGATCAGCGCGTCGGGAACGACCCGGGTCAGCCCGTCCGAGCAGACCAGGTACCGGTCCCCGTCCCGGGCCTCCCGCACCCGCAGGTCCGGCACCGGCGGCGCACCGGAGGTGCCCAGCGCCTTCAGCAGCAAGGCCCGCTGCGGATGGCTCTCGGCCTCCTCCGGCGACAGCCGCCCCTCGTCGATCAGCGACTGGACCACGCTGTGGTCGTGGGTGATGCGGAACAGCCCGCCGTCCCGCAGCAGATACGCCCGCGAGTCCCCGATGTGCACCAGGGCCAGCCTCGACCCCGTCCACAGCAGCGCGGTGAGCGTCGTCCCGCTCTCCTCGCCGCCCCCGCCCGCGGCCCTCGCGAGGTCCCGCACGGCCTCGTTCGCCCCGCGCACCGCCTCCTCCAGCAGGTTCAGCACACTGCCCGTGGCCGGTTCCTCCCGCTCGTCCAGGAACCTCAGCGCCGCCACGGCGGCCTGGCTCGCGGGCGCCCCCGCCGGGCCACAGCCGTCGGCGACGGCGAGCAGCCTGCGGCCCGCGTACACCGTGTCCTGGTTGGCCGGGCGGACGTGCCCGCGGTCCGAACGCGCCGCGTGACGCAGTTCCAGCATGGTGGTGTGTCTCCCTCTCGACTCGCCGGTCAGCTCCTCGACGAGGAACGCGGCCAGGTCCCGCCGTACGGCCGTCTCCGCCTCCACCCGCGCCCAGTACGCCCGGATCTCCCGGGCCGCGTCCGCCGCGTCCAGGGCGCACACCGCCCGGATCTCCGCCAGGGGCATGCCCAGGCGGCGCAGCCAGGCCACGAGCCGGGCCCGTTCCAACTGGGCGAGGGCGTAGTAGCGGTAACCGGTGTCCGGGTCGACCCGGGCGGGCGGCAGCAGGTCCAGCTCGTCGTACAGGCGCAGGGCCTTCGGTGAGAGCCGGCTCGCCTTCGCGAACGCCCCGATGGTCAGCAGTTCCATGCGCACCTCGCGCGTCTCGTCGTCCGCCACCGATGCTGGGGCCTGACCGAAGGGGAAGGTCAACGGGGCTGTCCCGGTTCCCCCGGCGCTTGTTAGCCTCACAGCCGCACCGACCGTCGAGCCCGCGTACGACAGGGAGTCCGCCGTGCCCCGCATAGCCCTCGCCACCTACGACCCCGGAGCCGGACCGAGCAGGGACGCGGACCTGCCGGCGCTGGTGCGGGCGCTCACGGACGCCGGTGCCGGGGCGGAGGCCCGCTACTGGGACGACCCGGCGGTGGACTGGGGCGGCTACGACCTCGTCGTCATCCGCTCGACCTGGGACTACAGCTGGCGGGCCACGGAGTTCGCCGCCTGGGTGGACCGGGTCGGCGCGCTGACCCGGCTCGCCAACCCGGCCCCGGTGGTGCGCTGGAACGCCGACAAGCGGTACCTCGGGGAGCTGGCGGCGGCCGGTGTGCCCACCGTCCCCACCCGCTACCTGGCCCCCGGCGAGCCGGCCGACCTGCCGGCCGGGCACGAGTTCGTGATCAAGCCGACCTCGGGCGCGGGCGCCCGGTTCGCCGCCCGGTACACGCCCGCCGAGCACGACACGGCGGTACGGCACCTGGCGCGCATGCACGCGGAGGGCTTCACCGCGATGGTGCAGCCGTACATGCCGGGCATCGACGTGCGCGGTGAGCGGGCGTTGCAGTTCTTCGGCGGGCGGCTGCTGCACGCCAGCCGCAAGGGAGCCGTGCTCTCACCCGGCACCCCGTACGACGCCGACAAGGTGGCCCACCCCGATCTGGAGCGCTGGCAGCCCACGGACGCCGAACTGGCCGTCGCAGAGAAGGCGTTGGCGGCCGTGCCCGGTGTGCCCGGACTGCTGTACGCGCGCGTGGACCTGGTGGACGGCGAGGACGGCGAGCCCCGCCTGATGGAACTGGAGCTGGTCGAGCCGAACTTGTTCCTGTGGCTGCACCCGGACTCGCTGCCGCGCGTGACGGAGGCGATCCTCGCGGCGGCCGAGGACGCGGCCCCGGCCGACCCGGCGGTCACCTGACCCCGCGCATTCGGCGCTCAGGTGAGGACGGCCGTCCGCTGGAGCAGCCCCCAGGTGAACTCGGCGACCACCTGCCGCCGTACGCCGTCGTGGTCGGGCGCGGTGAGGGCCAGCCCCCACCGGGTGGGGGCGGTGCCCTCCAGCGGACGGGCGGGGGCGAAGGCGCGGGCGGCCTCGTCCACCGTGCAGGACCACGGGGTCAGATCCTCCAGCGTGCGCAGCTGTGGCGCCGGCGCGCCCGGCGCCCGCACCAGCCACTCGTTCCAGACCCCGCCGTCGGGCCCGACGAGCACCTCGAAGCGCAGGGCGGGCCAGAGCGGCAGGGCCCACCGCCGGGCCTCGCAGTCGACGTCGCCCAGCCGGCGCGGCACCACGGACTCCGGTTCGCCGAGGACGGAGCGGTACCGGGCGGCGGCGCCCCGGGACCGGGGTGAGCGGACCATGGCCTGCCACCGCTTGTTGGCCTCCCGCATGTCCGCGATCGAGGCGCCCAGCCGCCGCCGGGCGTCCGCCACGAGGTCCGGGTTGTGGTCGGCCATGCGGCGCAGCAGGACCAGCTGGAAGTCGAGATCCATGGTGTCCATGGTGCCTGTGACCACGGGGTCGTTCCCGGCCATTGCCCGCGCCACCCACCATGACTAGCCTGTGTTCGTCATGCCGATCGTCTGTTGAAATCTCGAACGCAGACGCTAGACCAAGGGAGGGGGCCGGACGTGGGACGCCTCGTGCCTGCCGTGACCCGGGCTCTCGACATTCTTGAGCTGTTCCTCGACGGGGACGGGACGCTCTCCGCCCCCGACATCGTGCGCAAGCTCCAGCTGCCCCGCACCACCGTGCACGAGCTGGTCACCACGCTCGCCGCCCGGTCGTACATCGTGCAGGTGCCCGGCCAGCCCGGACGGTACCGGCTCGGCGTACGCCCGTACCAGCTCGGCAGCCGCTACGCCGAGCAGCTCGACCTCGCCGCCGAGGGCCAGCAGGTGGCCCGCTCCGTCGCCGAGACCTGCGACGAGACGGTGCACGTCGCCATCCTGGAGGGCACCGACGTCATCTACATCGCCAAGGTCGACTCCACGCACGCGGTCCGCATGGTCTCGGCCGCCGGCCGCCGCCTGCCCGCCCACTGCACCTCCGTCGGCAAGATGCTGCTGGCCTCGCTGCCCGAGCCGGAGCTGACCGCGCGGATCCCCGACGGGACCGAACTGGCCGCGATGACCCCGAACAGCATCACCGACCCGGCCGCCCTGCGCGAGGTCCTCGCGGACATCCGGCAGCGCGGGATCGCCGTGGAGAACCGCGAGTCCAACCCGGACGTCTCCTGCGTGGCCGCGCCGGTCCGCGACCGCGCCGGACAGGTCGTGGCCGCGCTGTCCATCTCGGTCCCGATGATCCGCTGGAGCGAAGAGCGCCGGGCCGAGCTGGAGCAACTGGCCGCGAAGGGCGCGGCGGAACTGTCGGAGCGGCTGGGCCACCGGAGCGCGGTATGACGGCGTACGAGGTCGCGGTGCGGGCGGAGGCCGCGCTCGGCGAGGGGCCCACCTGGGACCCGGCGACGGGCCGGCTGCTCTGGCTGGACATCCTGGGCGCGCGGCTGCACACCTACGACCCCTCCTCCGGCCGGCGCACGATCCGTACGACACCGCAGCACGTCGGCGCGGCCAAGCCCCGGGCGGGCGGCGGCCTGGTGCTCAACCTGCGGGACGGCGTGGGCCTGCTGGACCCCGACGACACGTTCCGCTGGCTGCACCACGAGCCGGTCGCGGGGCGCCGCGCGAACGACGCGGCGGTGGCGCCCGACGGGTCGCTGTGGGCGGGCACGATGCGGTACGACGAGGCGCCCGGCGGGGGCACGCTGTCCCGGCTGACGGGGGACGGCGCCGTGCGCACGGTCCTGCCGGACGTCACGGTCAGCAACGGCACGGGCTGGAGCCCCGACGGCCGCCTGATGTACTACGTCGACAGCCCCACCCGGCGCGTCGACGTCTTCGACCACGACGAGGACGGCATCCGTGATCGCCGCACGCTGGTGGAGATCGAGGAGGGCGCGGGCTTCCCGGACGGGCTGACCGTCGACGCGGAGGGCTGTGTGTGGGTGGCGCTGTGGGACGGGGGAGCGGTCCGCCGCTACACGCCTGCCGGCGAGCTGGACCGGGTGATCACCTTGCCGACCCCCCGCACCACGGCCTGCGCGTTCGGCGGCCCCGCCCTGACCGACCTCTACATCACCACGGCCCGCACCGGCCTGCCGCCGTCCGACCCCCTGTCGGGCTCCCTGCTCGTGGTGCCCGGCGCCGGACAGGGCCTGCCCCAGCCGGCGTTCGAGGGCTGACCTCACCGAAGCGCAGTTCCCCAGGGGCGCGGGGAACTGCGCGACGGGCCACGACGGCGCCGCGGCCGGCGGACGGCAGAGACCACCCCGACGGCGCCCCGGAGGGGGCGCGGGGAACTGCGCGACCGGCCACGACGGCGCCGCGGCCGGCGGACGGCAGAGACCGCCCCCCACCCTCACCGCCCCCACCCTCACCGCTCCCACCCCCACGGCCCCCTACAACCCCGCAGACCGACGCTCCTCCAAGGTCAACGGCGGAGCCGCGAGCGTCGGCTTCAGTGGTCCCGCCACCGCCGCCACCACCACACTCGGCGCCAGCAACGCCTCCGCGCCCCGCTCCAGCGCCGTCACGTCGGTCACCAGCCGGGCCACGCGCCCGTTCCCCATGGCGGTCCGCAGCAGGCGGCCGACGTACGCGGCCAGCACCCGGTCCCGCAGCGTCGGCCCCTCCTCGGTCGCGCCGGGGTAGAACACGTCCGCCCCGACGGCGAGGTCCCATGCCGCCCGGACCGTCCGCCCGACCGCCTGCTGCGCCTCCCGGGCCAGTCCCCGGCTCCGCAGCCCCCGACGCCGTACCACGTCCCGCACGGCCAGCGCCGATCGCGCGGCCACCGCCATGCCGTGCCCGTACACCGGGTTCAGCGCGCACACCGCGTCGCCGACGACCACGAGGTTCTCCGGCCACACCGGCATCCGCTCGAAGAAGTGCCGCCGGTTCGCCGTCGTCCGCGTGACCGCGACCTCGCCGAGCGGCTCCGCGCCCCCGCCCAACAGCTCCCCGATCAGCGGATGCCGCAGCCCGTCACGGGCGTAGCGCTCGAACTCCCCGGCGGAGGACGGTGGTTCGTCACCGCGCCGCCCGAACAGCGTGACGATCCACTTGCCGTCCTCCACCGGCATCAGCACGCCCCCGCGCCCGGTCCCGGAACCCCGCGGATCGGGCTCGATGTTGACGACCGGGAAGCCGGCCCGCGCCGCCTCCGGCGCCCGGTACGGCCGGCTGGCGTACACCAGCCCGGAGTCGACCTCCCGCCGCTCGACGGCGGGCAGCCCCAGCCCGGTCAGCCAGCCCGCCGCCCGAGAGCCGCGCCCGGTCGCGTCCACGACGAGGTCGGCCGTCAGCGTCCGCTCGGCGCTGTCGTGGGCGCGGATGCGCACCCCCGTCACCGCGCCGCCCGTGCCGGTGAGCCCCGTCGCCTCGGCCCGCTCCACCAGCGCGATCCGCCCGTCGGCCAGCACCAGCCCCCGTACCACCCAGTCCAGCAGGTCCCGGCTCGCCGGCAGCATGAACGCGGACTCGGCCCAGCGCCGGTACCAGCCGTACGGGGACAGCGCCACCATGTCCGTGGTCATCGGCACCCGGCTCACCCCGGCCGCGCGCAACCGCCCGATCGCCCCGGGCAGCAGTTCCTCCAGCGCCCGCGCCCCGCCCGACCACAGCTGGTGCACGTGCCGGGCCTGCGGCAGTCCCTTGCGGGGCGCGGGCCCGTCAGGCAGCGCGTCCCGCTCGACCACCGTCACCCGGGCGCCGCCCGCCGCCAGGGCACGGGCCGTGAGCAGGCCGGCGAGGGAGCCGCCGAGGACGACGGCGCTGGGTCTGTGCTCAGTCATGAACGGCAACGCTCTCTGCCGGGACGGCCGCACGCGCGCGCACCGCCGCGATGTCGTCGGGACGGCGCAGGGCTCGGGAGACGGCCCCGATCTCCTGGAGCAGGTTCGTGGTGTCCGGCCCGGCGGCCGGCTCGGGCGACTCCGGCGTACGGGCCTTGGTCTCGACGGCGTCGAGGATGCTCACCGCCGCCGCCAGCGCGCGGGCCCGCTCCGGTGGGTGGCCGAGGCCGAGCGCGGCGCCGTACGCGCGCCGGCCGAGCCCGGTGTCGATGTGCCGGGCCAGCGGCAGCAGCACGTCCCGGATGAACGTCTCGCGCCGGGTGAGCCGCAGTTCGGGCGTGGCGCGCAGCACGAACGGCACCCCTTCGCCGCTCGCGGTGCGCATCAGCTGGTACAGGGGCCGCAGTTCGCGGTGGGCGAGCCGGACCCGCCAGCGGTCGTGCAGGTACTGGCCGGCGTGCGGCAGGATGAAGCCGACGGCGATGAGGATGGCGGAGAGCGCGGCCACGGGCGGGGCCAGATTGGTGCT
The DNA here is from genome assembly GCF_001514055.1 of Streptomyces corchorusii. Taxonomy (NCBI): domain Bacteria; kingdom Bacillati; phylum Actinomycetota; class Actinomycetes; order Kitasatosporales; family Streptomycetaceae; genus Streptomyces; species Streptomyces corchorusii. The sequence continues at coordinate 764,784 of NZ_KQ948351.1, forward strand.
CAGCCAGTCCAGGTCCTGGCCGGCCCAGCGGGCGACGACGGCGATCAGCTTCACCGCGTCGAAGATCAGGTTCAGCACGTAGCCGGCGCCCAGCAGCTTCAGGCCCCAGCGCAGCCAGGCGTCCAGGCCCTCGGTGCGCACCCAGTTCCAGATGAGCCGGGAGGTGATCAGGCAGGCCACGGCGTGCGCGACGAGGTAGAGCAGGATCTCCTCGCGCATGAACGGGGTGGTGGCGTAGTGGGTGTCCAGGTCCCGCAGCCGCTCCTCGGGGGCGTCGGCGAGCAGGAACAGCACCCACAGGGCGACGATCACCCCCGAGTACACCGAGATCACCCAGCGCATGGCGCGGCGGGTGGCGGCCGAGCGGTCGGACAGGCCGTTGCGCCAGGTGATGATGAGCAGCAGACAGGAGCCGCAGAACGCGGTGATCAGCGAATAGCACCAGGGCGCCGAGATGTTGGGCACGCCGGTCAGCCGGTTGACCCAGGCGATGGTGGACGGGGTGCAGAACACGAACACCGCGCAGGCGAGCAGCAGCAGTCCGCCGACCGCGCGCAGCAGCGGGTCCCGCCACAGCCGGATGATGGTGGGCAGCTTGATCACCAGGGCGGCGGTGAGCACGGCCGTGGGGATCCAGAAGGAGATGTAGAACTCGCTGAGGAATCCCGAGGGGTTCAGCGCCAGCCGGATCACCGGGCCGTTCCTCCACGCCCCCGGTATCCGAGGGAACGCTGCACCGGGCCCGGCGGGGTGGTGCGGGTCCCGTCGAGGTGGCCCCGGAACAGGGTGGCCAGGCGGTGCCCGAAGTCGTCGGCCTCGGCCTCGTCGGTCTCCCGGGAGCCGTCACGGGCGGCCACGGTGAGGGCCGCCTCCCGCCAGCCGGGCGTGGCGGTCAGGGCCCGGGCGGCGGCGGCCCCGGCCAGGTGGTGGTGCCGGTGCCCGGCGTGCAGGTGCCACAGTTCGTGCCCGAGGATGACCAGTTGCTGCACGGCCTCGGCCCGCTCCTCCACGATGACCAGGTCGAAGTCGGCGAACTCGACCCACAGGCCGGTGACCTCGATCTCGTCCGGGAAGCGTTCGAAGCGCAGCTCCACCGGCCGTCCGCCCCGCAGCGCGCTCATCTCCTCGCACAGCGCGCGGCACAACGCCCTCGTGCCGTGGGGTGGTTCGGGCCGGGCGCGGATGGCGGCGGCGAGGTCGCCGGCCAGGGCGCGCATCGCCGAGCCGGGACCGGAGCGCCGTGTGCGGGCCGGGCCGGAGCGGGAGCGTCGCAGTCGTGAGGCCAGGCGTGCCACCTGCTTCCGCGCGCCCCCGAAACTCATCTGTCTCCCTTCCCACCGACGATTGCGGCTGGTCCGAGCGTACGCGCCTGGATGTGTCCGCGTCATGCGATCCGGCGACCGTTGTTCAACGAGGAACAACCTATGAGCTCGTGTGCGACCCGGTGACGCGAAAAGCGCTTCGTCACCGCCGTACTGGAGCCGCTGTCCTGGAACGTGATCAGACCGGCGTGACCGGCACGCCCCCCGCCGCCTTGCCGAGCAGCGTCAGCCGCACCGATCCGGGGCCCGACAGCGTGGTGAACTCCGAGAGGACCGCCAGCGCGAGGGTGTTGGTGCCCCGGGAGCGCAGGATGCCGTTCGGCAGGACGAAGGTGTGCTGCGGGCCGACGTTGTTGATGTACTGGCCCAGGTTCCAGCCGTTGAGGAAGATCTGCGCGCGGTAGGCGCGGTACGGGTCGTCGTCCAGGGTCAGGCCGACCGACGCGTCGACGCCGGCGGGCACCGACAGCCGGAACGCCGTCCGGTACCAGGTCACGCCCTGGTACCGCGCCGCGCGCGGGAAGGTCGCCTTCTCCCAGTCCCCGTCCCGGAAGCCGGGCAGGTGCCAGCCCTCCCGCTCGCCGTACAGACCGCCGTTGTTCATCGGCCCGCGCACGGGGTCGGCGGCGCCCGCGCCCTGGATGCGCCAGCGCACCTTCGGCGAGGCGCCCTTGAAGGTGACCGCCGTCAGGCCCCGCGCCGCCTTGTGGGTGTCGAGCGCCTTGCCGTCCTGGTCGTGCTGCATGCGCCGGACCAGGACCGACAGCACGTGCCGGCCGGGGGAGCGCAGCCGCTCACGCACCGGGAAGACCGCCGTCTCGGCCCAGCTGCCCTTGCGGATGGTCACGTTCTTGTCCGGCACCGGCATCCGGTGCGTGCCCAGCGGCTCGCCGTCCAGCCAGGCCATCAGCAGGCCCTGCGTGCCGGTGCTGTAGGCGAGCGAGACCTCCTCGACCCCGGTGGTGCCGGTCACCTCGCCGCGGTACCAGACGTCCCCGTAGTGGAAGCCGTAGTCGTCCGCGAAGAGGACCGGCTGCCCGTCGGGGACGGCCGTGGTGCTGTACGACGACGTCTTGTCGGCGGCCTTCCACGACGAGTCGTCGAAGCTCGGGCCCGCCTCCGGGTTCTCCCTGCGCATCCGCCAGCCGCCCAGCTCGGGCAGCCGCACCTCGGGCACGTCCGGCAGCATCCCGGTGGTCAGCAGGCTGCCGGAGAGCGTGGCCCGGGTGGGCAGCTTCCGCCCGTTCCACACCAGGGTGTCGATCCCGCGCGGGCCCCACACCTCCATGCCCGTCCGCTCGGTGATGTCACCGGTCAGATGGACCTCCGAGCCGCGCAGCTCCGCGTGCCGCAGCAGCGCCGGGCCGTAGACGAGGAGGGTCCCGGACGGGGTGTCGTACGGGAAGAGGCGTACGGCGGTGGCGTCGTCGGCGAAGAGCAGCAGCAGCGGGGTGTCCGTCTCGCCCTTGCGCACCAGCACCCGGGTCAGCCCGTCCTGGCCGAGGGGGGCGTTCACATGGAGTTCGTTCCGGTCGTACGCCCAGCCGGCCTCCGGGTCCAGCCGCTGCACGGAGGGCTCTTCGGGGCACTTCAGCACCAGCTCGGCCATCTCGTCGGTCCGCCCGGCGAACACGGCGATGTCCTGCCGGCCCGCCGTCAGGACGGTCATGGGCGCGACGGTGGCGTACTTCAGGGTCCGCCTGCCCAGCGGCAGCCCGGTGGTGAGCAGTTTGGCGTCCTTGCCGGGCACGGTGATCGGCAGTCTGCCGGCGTCGGTGGGCAGTTCGGTGGTGACCGGATCGGCGCCGTCGTTGCGGGCGACGTACACATGGGTGCCGGTGTCCGGGTTGGTCAGGTGGTAGACCTTCAGCCCGTCGGCCGTCACGTCCGCCGCCCGGTCCAGCTTGGCGAAGTCGGGCACGCGCTGGAGCAGATGGCCGAGCTGGTGCATCGGCGCGATCTTGTCCGTGACGTTCCGGCCCTCGTCGATGGCGGCGCCGTAGTCGTACGACGTGTAGACGACCGGCGCGGGCAGCCAGCCCCACGACGTCCCCCCGAACGTCATGTACACGTTGTGCAGGGTGAGTCCATTGGCGAGGTTGGTCAGATAGAAGCGCCGCTCGTACGCGGCGTCCCGGGTGCGCCGCGACTCGGCGTACCCCTTGCCGTCGAACCACGCCCCGCCCCACGGATCGAACCAGCCGCCCCCGAACTCGGGCACGAACCCGGGCGTGGAGGGGGAGGCGGTGGCCCCGCCCTTCGCCCCGCCGGGCCCGTAGTGCCCCCAGTCCGGCGGGTTCTGGGACGGCGACGGATACCCGTCGAATCCGTACAGCCAGCCGCCCCTCTCCCCACCGGTGTCGAACGACCCGGGCACCCAGTACCCGTTCCGCCCCTTGTCGTTGTGGAACAACGGGACGTCGATCCCGTCGCCCCGGACCTTCCGGTACAGGTGAGCCATGTAGTTCCGCCCGGTGGCCTCGTCCACATGGGCGTCGTACTCGTTCTCGATCTGGTACAGCAGGACCGTGCCGGTGCCCTGCGTGAACAGATGCCGGCGGGCGATCCGGTTCACCTCGGTCAGCCACTCGTCCACGTGCGCCAGGTAGACCGGGTCGTCGGTCCGGGCCGTGCCCCTGGTCGCCGTCAGCCACCCGGGGAAACCCCCGCCGTCCACCTCGGCGTTGATGTAAGGGCCGGGCCGCAGAAGGACGTACAGCCCGGTCTCGGCAGCCGTCCGCAGGAACAGATCCAGGTCCCGGATGCCGCTGAAGTCGTACTGTCCGGGCGCGGGGGAGTGATAGTTCCACGCCACGTAGATGCTCACGGCGTTGTACCCGTGCGCCCGCATCTTCTGGAGCACGTCCCGCCACAGGGACGGGCTGGGCAGCCGGAACGGGTGCATCTCGCCGGACCACACCACCAGCCGCCGTCCGTCCACGAGCAGCGAGTACCGGTCGTATCCGATGGTGTGCCGCTCGCCGTCGACGCGCGGCGGCAGCGGTGCCGGACCGGTCGGCGCACTGCTGCCCGCGTACGCGGAGGGCGCCCCGGGGCCGCCGCTGCCGCCCAGGGCGAGACCGAGCGCGGCGGAGCCGGCCAGGGCACTGAAGGTACGTCTGCTGAGCGCCAAGGTGGATCCTCCCGGGCGGTCTTACGGGGGCGCGGTCCGGCCATTCTCCCCACGGACACGCCCCACAATGGACCCATGAGGATCTCGGCACGGGCGGATTACGCGGTACGGGCGGTACTGGAGCTGGCCGTACGGCAGGGTAACGGCCCGGTGAAAGCAGAGGAAATCGCCGCCGTGCAGGAGATCCCGCACAAGTTCCTGGAAGGGATCCTCGGCGACCTGCGACGGGCCGGGGTCGTCGACAGCCGGCGCGGCGGGGGCGGCGGCTACCGCCTGGCCCGGGAGGCGGCCTCGATCACCGTGGCCGACGTCATCCGGGCGGTCGACGGCCCGATCGTGTCCGTACGCGGCGAACGCCCCACCGGCCTCTCCTACAGCGGCACCGCCCAGCCGCTGCTGCCCCTGTGGATCGCCCTGCGCGCCAACGTCCGCCGCATCCTGGAGGGCGTCACCCTCGCCGACCTCGCGGCCGACGCCCTCCCCGAGCCGGTCCGCGCCCTGGCGGCGGAACCGGCGGCCTGGGAGAACCCGTAAGGCGTAACGCCGGTCCCCCGGCCGGCGCACCGGTGGGTTTCCCCCGCGGGCGTGCGTCGTTGGGACGGGCATGATCAAGAAACTCGCCTGTGTCACCGCCCTGACGGCCGCCCTCCTGGCATCCGCCGGGACCGCCGAAGCCGGCACGCGCCCCGCGCCGCCCACCGGTGCCCCCGGTGCCGCCCTCCTCGACGGCATCCTCGGCTCCCTGGAGATCGGCCACCCGGTCACGTCCCTCAGGACGGTCCTCCCCACGGGCGTCCGGGGCGGGTGAACGGGCGCCGGCCGAGCCGGTTGCCGCCGGGCCGCCCGCTGGAGGACGCGCTCCGCGTCGCCTTCGGCGACGGCCCTCCGGTCCACCCTTGACCCGCCTCACTCCAGACCGGGGAGAAGCGAGCGGGGCCCGACGGTCACTTCCCCGGCGAGGGCGGCGTGCTGAGTGCGGGGATCAGCAAGGGGGCGGCACCGAGGTCCGTGACCCCCTCGCGGACCGCTTCCGTGAACCGCGTCAGCTCCGCCACCAGGACCTCCCAGGGGACCGGCGCGGTCCAGTCGTCCGGCTCGAAGACCGAGCCCACCCGCCAGCCGCCGCCGGTCTCCTCGATCCGTACCGTGCCCAGCTCCTCGAAGGACATCGACTCGAAACGGAAGCCCTCCCGCGCCTGCCCTTCCCCGTCCCGCTCCAGCCAGGTGACCAGGGCCCGTGCCAGCTCGGCGACCGGGAAGTCCTCCACCGCGCACACCGTACGCCCGCCGTCCCGGATGACGAGGTCCGCCTCCAGGTCCACCAGCAGGACGTGCACGGGTGCCGTCGCGGGAGTCATCCCCCGTCTCGGCAGGTCGGAGGTGTTCAGGTTCTCGTACGTGACAGTCACCGGCATCGGGCGAACGTATCAATCGCCGGGAGCGGCGTCAGACGGCCGCCTGGCCCGCCCCCGCCGCGTTCGGCCAGCTCTGCGCGTTGGGCCAGCCCGTCGCGGGGGCCGGGGTCAGGCCGGCGGCGGGCGCCGGGGCCGTCGTCCCGCGGACCTGGGCGGCGGTGAGCCCGCCCCGGGCCGGAACACCGGGCGGGGTGGGGGCGACGGCCGCGGCGGGCGCGAGCGGCACGGGGACGGGGGCCGGCGGTGCCGGTGCCGGTGCCGGCAGCACGGTCGGCGCCGGAGCCGCCGGAGCCGCCGGAGCCGGTGTCGGGAGCGGTGGGGCTGCCGCCGGCATCGGCATCCCGCCGCCGGCCGGTGCCACGGCGGCGGGGAGCGGCATGCCGGTGCCGGCGGCCGGAGCGGGGCCGGCCGGTGTGAGCCGCATGCCGGCCCCGTTGGTCTCGCTGACCAGCCGGTCGACCGCCGCCGTACCCGAGCTGTAGCCGGTCCCGGTGCCCGGCTCGGGTACGGCGGCTTTCCTCCTGGACCCGTAGAGCACCTGCTCCAGGCCGGACACCAGGCGACGCACGTCGACCTGGGGGCGCACCACGAGCCGCAGGAAGCGGCTGGAGGATCCGATCTTGTTGCCGCACTCGCGCACCAGGATCCGGTGCTCGGTGAGCATCCGGTCCCGCACCACCGTGCCCTCGGCGCCGACGGGCAGGCGCACGAAGAGGAAGTTGCCCTGGGAGGGGTAGACGGTGAGGCCGGGGAGCGCGGAGAGGTGGCTGGCCATCTCCAGGCGGTCGCGGCGGACCTGCGCCAGGCTCCGCGCGTACTCGGCGCCGTGCTCCTTCAGCATGAACACCACGTGCTCGGCGAAGGAGTTGAGGTTCCACTTCGGCAGCATGGAGCGGACCTTGCCCGCGAGCGCCGGGTTGGCGACGAGGTAGCCGAAGCGGATGCCGTGCAGGCCGAAGTTCTTGCCGAGGCTGCGCAGCACGATCACGTTGGGGCGGAGCACGGCCTCCTGGACGACGCTGGGCTCGGCCTCCGCGTCGGCGAACTCCAGGAAGGACTCGTCCACGATCACCAGATCGAGGTCCGCCATGGTGTCCATGAACTGCACGATCTGCTGCCGGCGCAGGAAACCGCCGTCGGGGTTGTTGGGGTTGCAGATCACGGCCACCCGGGTGCCGCGGGCACGGATGAACTCGGCGTACCGGCCGAGGTCCAGGGCGAAGTCGTTCGCCTCCTGGAGCGGGAACATGTCGACCCGTTTGCCGGTCTCCATCGGCTGGTCGGTCCAGCGGCCGAAGGTGGGCACGGGGACGGCCAGGGACTCGCGGACCAGCAGGTGGTCGATCCAGGTGATCAGCTCCGTGGAGCCGTTGCCCATCGCCACGCACTGCGGCGGGAGCCGGAGCAGGTCGCACAGCTCCGCCGTGATGGTGTCGGCGCTGCTGGGGTAGTACGTGACGATCTCGCGCAGCCGGCCCGCCATCTCCTCGAACATGGCGGGCGTCGGGAAGTACGGATTGCACGGGATGCAGAAGTCCACCGGGCCGGTCCCGTCGCCGCCCTCCCGCGTCAGCGCGGCCATGGAGGGGCTGTGCGCGGCGGTGCCGCGGAACAACGAGGTGACGTTGCCGGCCAAGGGAACCTCCGTCGAAGGGTGGCGCGTGCGGGGGAGCACGGGCCACCCTTCGATACGGAGGAGACGGCAGTGCCGTTCAACTCACCGGCGGTGTGAGCCGGTTCACGCCCCGAAGGTGTGGAGGGTCGACGTCCGGTACGTCTGCCCCGGCCGCAGCACCGTCGACGGGAAGTCCGCGTGGTTCGGCGAGTCCGGGAAGTGCTGCGTCTCCAGGCACAGGGCGTCGCCCTGCCGGTAGGTGCGGCCACCGGTGCCGGTGAGCGTCCCGTCGAGGAAGTTGCCGGAGTAGAACTGGAGGCCCGGCTGGTCGGTGGCGATCTTCAGGGTGCGGCCGGAGCGCGGGTCGCGCAGGGTGGCGACGTGCTCGGGCCGCGCCGTGATCCCCTTGTCCAGCACCCAGTTGTGGTCGTACCCCTTGGCCAGCACCTGCTGCTCGTGGCCTGCCCTGAGGTCCCGGCCGACGGGCTTGGCGTGCCGGAAGTCGAACGGGGTGCCCGCGACCCCGGCGAGCTCGCCGGTGGGGATCAGGCCGGAGTCGGTCGGGGTGTACCGGGAGGCGGCGATCGTGAGTTCGTGGTCCTCGATCGTGCCGCTGCCCTCACCGGCCAGGTTCCAGTAGACGTGGCTGGTGAGGTTGACGACGGTGGCCTTGTCGGTGGTGGCCGCGTAGTCGATGCGCCAGTCGCCGTGCCGGGTGAGGGTGTACGTCACCGTCGTCCGCAGCGTGCCCGGGTAGCCCATCTCGCCGTCGACGCTCGTGTAGTGCAGGTGCAGCCCGACGTCCGAGCCCTTGGTGAACGGCTCCACGTCCCACACGTGCTTGTCGAAGCCCTGGGCCCCGCCGTGCAGGCTGTTGGCGCCGTCGTTCACGGAGAGCTGGTAGGACTTGCCGTCCAGCGTGAACTGTCCCTTGCCGATGCGGTTGCCGTACCGGCCGATCAGGGCGCCGAAGTACGGGCTCTTCGCCACGTAGTCGGCGATGTCGTCGAAGCCGGCGACGACGTTGGCGTACCGGCCGTGCCGGTCGGGCAGCTCCAGGGTCTGGACGATGCCGCCGTAGGACAGGACCTTCAGCCGGGTGCCGCCGTTCTCCAGCGACCAGCGGTACACCTTCGTGCCGTCGGCGAGGGTGCCGAAGAGTTCCCTCACCGGCTTCCTTCCCGAGGCGGCTTCGGCGGCGCCGCCGAGGGCGGTGGCGGCGAGGCCCGCCGCTGCTGTTCCCGCGATGACCGTGCGTCTGTTCAGTTCCATGGGTGCGGCTCCGTTTTCTGGGCGCTTACGAACCGGACTTGCGCTTGTTCCACACGTCGAACCCGACCGCCACCAGCAGGGCGAGGCCCTTGATGACCTGCTGCCAGTCGGTGCCGACGCTGAGGAGGTTCATGCCGTTGTTCAGCACGCCGAGGACGAGACCGCCGATGATGGCGCCGAGGACGGTGCCGACACCGCCGCTCATGGACGCGCCACCGATGAACGAGGAGGCGATGGCCTCCAGTTCGAAGTTGACGCCCGCCTTCGGCGAGGCCGCGTTCAGCCGGGCGGCGACCACCAGACCCGCCAGGGCCGCGAGCACGCCCATGTTCAGGAAGACGTAGAAGGTGACCTTCTTGTCCTTCACGCCGGACAGCTTGGCCGCCGGCAGGTTGCCGCCGATCGCGTAGATGTGCCGGCCGAAGACCGCGTTGCGCATGACGTAGCCGTAGCCGACGACCAGCGCGCCGAGGATGATCAGCACGATCGGGGCGCCCTTGTAGCTGGCGAGCAGCAGGGTGAGGACGAGGATCGCGGCGACCAGGGCGGTCAGCTTGAGCAGGAACAGCCGGGTCGGCAGCACGTCCAGGGAGAACTCCTGCTGGCGGCGGCGGTCCCGGAACTCCTGCCACACCACGGCCGCGATGAGGACGAGCCCGAGCAGCAGGGTGAGGTTGTGGTAGTTGGTGTTCGGGCCGACCTCGGGCAGGAAGCCGTTGCCGAGCTTCTGCAGACCGTCCGGGAACGGGCCGAGGGTCTGGCCCTTGAGCAGGATCTCGGTGAGGCCGCGGAAGAGGAGCATCCCGGCGAGGGTGACGATGAAGGACGGTATGCCGAGATAGGCGATCAGATAGCCCTGGATCGAGCCGGCGACCGCGCCGATCACCAGGCACAGCACCAGCGCGACGGGCCAGGAGATCCCGTGCTGCACGGTCAGTACGGCCGCGAAGGCGCCGACGAACGCGGTGAGCGAGCCGACCGACAGGTCGATGTGCCCGGCGATGATCACCAGCATCATGCCGATCGCGAGGATCAGGATGTAGCTGTTCTGGAGCACCAGGTTGGAGACGTTGCGCGGCAGCAGCAGGTCCCCGTCGGTCCAGATCGCGAAGAGGACCACGATCAGGCCGAGCGCGATCAGCATGCCGTACTGGCGCATGTTGCGGCGCAGACCGGCCAGCATCAGGCCGAGCAGTCCCCCGTCGGCAGCCGCTCCGCTCCTGCCCGGCGGCGCGGGGGCCGGGCTCTTGGCGGTCACATCCGTGCTCATCGCGTTACCTCTTTGTCCTTCGTCATATGGCGCATCAGCACTTCCTGCGTGGCCTCGGCCCGCGGCACCTCACCGGTCAGCCGCCCGGCGGCCATCGTGTAGATGCGGTCGCACATGCCGAGCAGTTCGGGCAGCTCGGAGGAGATGAAGACGACCGCCTTGCCCTGGGCGGCGAGCTGGTCGATGACCGTGTAGATCTCGTACTTGGCGCCCACGTCGATGCCGCGGGTCGGTTCGTCGAGGATCAGCACGTCGGGACCCGCGAAGATCCACTTGCTGAGGACGACCTTCTGCTGGTTGCCGCCGGAGAGCTTGCCCACCGGCTCGAAGACCGTGGGCGCCTTGATGTTCATGGACTTGCGGAAGCCCTCGGCGACCTGCCGTTCCTCGTGCTCGTCCACCACGCCCCGCTTGGCGACCTTGTGCAGCGCGGTCAGCGAGACGTTCCGGTTGATGGTGTCGATGAGGTTCAGGCCGTAGTGCTTGCGGTCCTCGGTGACGTACGCGATGCCGTGCCCGATCGCCTCCGCCACGCTCTTGGTACGGATCTCCGTGCCGTCCTTCAGGACCGTGCCGGCCGCGTACCGGCCGTAGGCCCGCCCGAAGACGCTCATCGCGAGTTCCGTGCGGCCCGCGCCCATCAGGCCCGCGATGCCGACGATCTCGCCGCGGCGCACGTTCAGGGACACGTCGTCCACGACCTTGCGCTGCTGGTCGATCGGGTGGAACACGGTCCAGCCGCGGATCTCCAGCGCCGGTGCCGCGCCCTCCTCCGGCTGGTGCGGGGTGCGCTCGGGGAAGCGGTGGTCGAGGTCGCGGCCGACCATGCCGGCGATGATCCGCTCCTCGGTCGTCTCCGGTGCCTTCACATCGAGGGTCTCGATGGACCGCCCGTCCCGGATGATCGTCACCGAGTCGGCGACCTTGCGGATCTCGTTGAGCTTGTGGGAGATGATGATCGAGGTGATGCCCTGGTTCTTCAGCTCCAGGATCAGATCGAGGAGCTTGTCGCTGTCCTCGTCGTTCAGGGCCGCCGTCGGCTCGTCCAGGATCAGCAGCTTCACCTGCTTGGACAGCGCCTTGGCGATCTCGACGAGCTGCTGCTTGCCCACGCCGATGTCGGCGACCCGGGTCTCCGGGTGCTCGTCCAGACCGACCCGGCGCAGCAGCGCGGTGGCGTGGCGCAGGGTCTCGCGCCAGTTGATGAGTCCGCGCGTGGCGTGCTCGTTGCCGAGGAAGAGGTTCTCCGCGATGGACAGGTGCGGCACCAGCGCCAGTTCCTGGTGGATGATGACGATGCCGTGCTGCTCGCTCGCCCGGATGTCCTTGAACTGGCAGGTCTCTCCCGCGAAGAGGATGTCCCCCTCGTAACTGCCGTACGGGTGGACGCCGGAGAGCACCTTCATCAAGGTGGACTTGCCGGCGCCGTTCTCCCCGCAGATGGCGTGGACCTCGCCCTGCCGGACGGTCAGGGTGACGTCCGACAGCGCCTTGACACCGGGAAAGGTCTTGACGATCGAGCGCATTTCCAGGACGGGTCCCGCCATGGTCGTGCCTTCCAATCCGTAGGAAATGGGCGGGTTACTTGAGGTCGGCCTCGGTGTAGTAACCGCCGTCGACCAGCACCTGCTTGTAGTTGCTCTTGTCGACGCTCACCGGCTGGAGCAGGTAGGCGGGCACGACCTTCGTCCCGTTGTCGTACGTCTTGGTGTCGTTGACCTCGGGCTTCTTGCCCTTCAGGGAGTCGTCCATCATCGTGGCGGCGACCTCGGCGAGCTTGCGGAGGTCCTTGTAGACGGTCTGCGTCTGCTGACCGGCGATGATCGACTTCACCGAGGCCAGCTCGGCGTCCTGGCCGGTGATGACCGGCAGCGGCTTGCTGCCCGAGCCGTAGCCGTCCGACTTCAGGGCGGACAGGATGCCGATGGAGATGCCGTCGTACGGCGAGAGGACCGCGTCGACCCGGCCGCTCTTGTAGGCGGAGGTGAGGACGTCCTCCATGCGCTTCTGCGCGGTGGTGCCGTCCCAGCGCAGGGTGACGACCTGGGTCAGCTTGGTCTGCCCGGACTTGACCACCAGCTGCTTCTTGTCGATGTACGGCTGGAGGACGCTCATGGCGCCGCCGAAGAAGTACTTGGTGTTGTTGTCGTCGTTGGAGCCCGCGAACAGCTCGATGTTGAACGGGCCCGTCTTGCCGTTGGTGAGCCCGAGCTTGTCGACGATGTACTGGCCCTGGAGCTTGCCGACCTTCTCGTTGTCGAACGAGGCGTAGTAGTCGACGTTCTTGGTGCCGAGGATCAGCCGGTCGTAGGAGATGACCGGGATGTGCGCGTCGGCGGCCTCCTGGAGGACGTGGTCCAGGGACTTGTTGTCGATCGCCGCGATGATCAGGCCCTTGACGCCCTGCGTGATCAGGTTCTCGATCTGCGAGACCTGGGTCTCCGGGTCGTCCTCGCCGTAGACCAGCTTGGTCTTGTAGCCCTTGGCCTCAAGGTCCTTGACGACGTTCTTGCCGTCGGAGATCCAGCGCTCGGAGGACTTGGTCGGCATGGCGATGCCGATGGTGGCGCCCTTGACGTCGCCCGACTTCTCCTTGCTGCCGCCCTCGCCGCTCTGACCGCAGGCGGTGAGGGTGAGGGCGAGCGAGGCGGCTGAGGCCATCGCGGCGAGTGCGGCTCTGCGGTTGCGCATGTGGGATCAGTCCTTGTCGTTCTCGTCGTTGAGAGGAGCGGAGGTGACAGGTGCGGGTGCTTGGACGGGGAAGCGGTGGAGCGTTCCCGGCAGTCGGGAGCCGAGCGGCGCCATGTCGCCGTCCGCGCCGTGCCGGGCGAGCAGGTCCAGGGCGAGCCGGCCGCGCCGCACCCGCTCCCGGGCGGTGTCCAGGGTCACGTCCCGCAGGTGGGTGCCCCACGGGTAGATGCCGGGGGCCTTGGACAGACCGAACTTCAGGTAGAGCGGTGCGCCGCGCCGGATCAGCTCGGCGACCTCGTACATCCGGACGTAGCCGCCGAGGTCGTCGGGGGCCTCGATGTACATGTCCATGGGGGCGCCGGAGGCCCGGCGGATCTCGGTGAGGTGGTCCAGCGTCAGATCGCTGGGCACGTTGACGGAGTCGGCGCCGAGCCGCTCGTAGACGGCGTACGAGGCCGGGTTGACCGGGCCGATGAGCGCCGAGACCTTCAGCGTGGTGTCGGCGGGGATGATCCCGGCCTCGCGGGCCCGGTGCAGGGTCCACAGCACGCCCTCGTCGGCGACCAGCAGGCACTTGACGCCCAGTTCGGTGGCCCGGACGGCGTCCTCCATACAGCCGGCGACGGCGTCGTGGCCCCGGGCGCGCAGGCCGGCCCCCCGCGAGTCGGACCGCACCGAGCCGCCGATGTCCCAGGTGCCGCGCGGGCCGGTGAACAGGCAGAGCTCGATGTCGCGCTCGTTCGTGGCGTCGACCATCTCGGTGATCTCGGCGTCGGTGAGCATCCACACGCCGCTGCCCTGGCTGATCCGGTGGATCGGCACATCGAGGCGCGAGGACTCCTTCAGGACGACCGCCAGCGCTTCGGGACCCTCGCACGAGGGGATCTCGGTGCGCCAGCGACCGCCGCCCGGGAAGGTGTGGGTGGAGGCGTCGGCGGGGTCGAGGGCGGGCGCGCCGAGGCCGAGTGCGGCGAGCACCTGCTCGCCGGGCCTGCGGGCTGCCGGAGGGGAAGCGTCGGTCACAAGCTGTCCTTAGGGTCCTGAGTGTTCGGTATTTCGGACAAGGTTCGCGGCTCTGGGTATGGAGAAGCGCTGGGTGTACGCCGGTCAGGGCGCCGTCAGGTCACGCCCTGACCGGCGTACGGTCAGGGGCGGAGCAGCACCTTGCCTACCTTGGGATCGCCGGCCCCCACGAGCTCGATGGCCTGCGGGAACTCCGTCAGCGGCAGCTCGTGGGTGACCAGCGGCAGCGGGTCGAGCAGCCCGGCCCCGAAGACCCGCACGGTGTGCGCCCAGGCCTCCGGCGGCGCCCCGAAGACGGTGTGCACCTCAAGCTGCCGTACGACGAGATCGGTCGGGTCGAGCCCGTCCGCGCCCGGCGCCGGGATCCCGGTGAGGACCAGCCGCCCGCCGCGCCGCAGCAGCGCGGCGGCGGTGCGCGCGGCGGACGCCGACCCGGCGGTCTCGATCACCACGTCGAAGTCGCCGGGCACCTCCTCGTCCCTCAGCCGGAAGTCGCTCGCCCCGAACCGGCGGGACAGCGCCTCCCGGTCGTTCCGCGTGCCCACCACGAGCAGCTCCGCCGGCGAGACCGCCCTCAGGAACTGCACGGCGAACATGCCCAGCGTGCCCGTGCCGACCACCGCGACCCGCTCGCCCGGCTGGGCGTTCGCCTTCAGCGCGGCGGCCGCGATGCAGGCGGCCGGCTCCAGCAGGGCGGCGGCGGTGAGGTCGGCGTCGTCCGGCAGGACGTGCAGCAGCCGGGCGGGCAGGGTCAGCGTGGCGGCCATGGCTCCCGGCTGGGTGAACCCGGTCTCCTCGTACCCGGCCGAGCACAGCGTGGTCTCGCCCGCGTGACAGCGCTCGCACACCTGGCAGTTGCGGAAGCCCTCGCCGACGACCTTGCGGCCGACCAGCGAGCCGGGCACCCCGGCACCCACCGCCGTGACCGTCCCCGACCACTCGTGTCCGGGCGTGAGCGGATAGCGCACGTACCCGTCCGGCCGGTTGCCCTGGTACACCTCGCGGTCGCTGCCGCAGATGCCGGCCGCGTGCACCGCGACCAGCGCCTCGCCGGGACCGGGCTGCCGGGGCGTGTGGGCCTCGACCCGGTGCACCCCCGGCGCCTCGACCAGGACCTGGGAGCTCACTTCGTGCCCTTCGGCTTGCGCTGCTCCCAGCCCTCGGCCCACAGGTCGAACCGGGCCTGCTGCTGCGGGAACTCCGCCGCCGCGTCGACGTCCAGCTCGACGCCGAGCCCCGGCGCGTCGGAGAGGTGGAAGCAGCCGTCCTCCGGGTTCACCTGCGGCGCCCCCTTGACCACCTTCTTGATCTCCGCGTCCGCGAAGTCATTGAAGTGCTCAAGGATCTTGAAGTTCGGGGAGGTGAAGCCGACCTGGAGCGAGGCGGCGGTGAGCACCGAACCGCCCACGTTGTGCGGGGCGACGAGCATGTAGTGCGTCTCGGCGGTGGCGGCCAGCTTCCGGGTCTCCCAGATGCCGCCGATGTGGCCGACGTCGGGCTGGATGATGTCCACCGCCTGGCTGTCGAACAGCTCGCGGAACTCGATCCGGTCGTGGATGCGCTCACCGGTGGCCACGGGGACGTCCACCTTGGCGGCGACCTTCTCCAGCGCCTTGAGGTTCTCCGGCGGCACCGGCTCCTCCAGCCACGCGGGCTTGAAGGGCGCCATCTCCTTGGCCAGCCGGACGGCGGTGGCGGGGGAGAAGCGGCCGTGCATCTCCAGCATCAGCTCCGCCTCCGGGCCGATCGCGTCCCGCACGGCCTCGATGAGCGAGACCGCGTACAGGGTCTCCTGGTGGTCCAGCTCGAAGTGCCCGGTGCCGAAGGGGTCGATCTTGAGCGCCTTGTAGCCGCGCTCCATGACCCCCTGGGCCGCCTTGTGGTACGCCTCCGGGGTCCGCTCGGTGGTGTACCACCCGTTGGCGTACGCCTTGACCTTGTCGGTCACCTTCCCGCCGAGCAGCTGCCACACCGGCATGCCCAGCGCCTTGCCCTTGATGTCCCAGCAGGCCATCTCGACCACCGCGATGCCGGACATGACGATCTCGCCGGCCCGGCCGTAGTCGCCGTACTTCATCCGGCGCACGAGGTCCTCGACAGCGAACGGGTCCGAGCCGAGAATGTGGTTGGCCTCGGCCTCCCGCAGATAGCCGATCAGCGCGTCGGTGTGCCCGAGCATCCGGGTCTCGCCGACTCCCGTGATGCCCTCGTCGGTGTGCACCTGGACGTAGGTCAGGTTGCGCCACGGCGTGCCGACCACGTGCGTGCTGATTCCGGTGATGCGCACGGCAGTTGCCCCTCAGCTGTTCGAGATTTCGTCACACGTTCGAAATGTTGGCGTGACAGTAAGGACGGTCCGGCGGGGGTGTCAATGGGTCGAACAGGTAACGGTTTCGGCACGGCTTTCGACAACACATTCGACCCCGCACCAAACCTTCACAACCACGCCTGGAACCGGAACCGCGCGGACTCTAGTCTTCCCGCGTCATGAACTACTGCCTCCCGTGCCGACGGCACCTCAACGGCGCCCTGGCCTGCCCGGGGTGCGGAACCCCTGCCGACCGGCTCGCGGCCCCCGCGGCGGCGCCGGCCGCGCACGGGCACGGGCAGACGCAGACACCGGCGACGTACGAGCAGCCGTACGAGCCGTCGTTCGAGGCGCCGTACGAGCAGCCGCACGAAGAGGCGCACGGCGGTCCGGACGCCCCCGGGAAGCCGGAGCGGGCGGCAGAACCGGAACCGGCGGGGGCGGAGGCCGGCGAAGCGGCCGGGGTGGCGGCCGACGCCGCCGACGACGAGGTCGCCCCGGCCGGCCGGCGGGCCCGGGGCGAGGCCGAGGGCAGCCGCCGCGACCGCAAGGCCGCCGCACACCGCCGAAGACGCCGCCGTGTCGTTCTGGTCGCCGCCGGCTTCGTCCTCGCGGCGGGCGGGCTCAGTCTCGCGGAACTGGGCACGGACGCGCCCTTCTCGCCCTTCTCCAGCGACACCCCGGCCCCGGCCGGGGACACCTCGGCGGACGGCGGCGCCGCCTCCGTCGCGCCGGACCGCACCGCCGGCCCCCCAGGCACCGCCTCCGGCGCCACCCCGCGCGCGGGCGAGTCCGCCTCCCCGGACGCCTCGGCCTCCGCCTCCTCGTCGAAGTCCCCGAAGGACGAGGATTCCGCTTCCCCTTCCGTCACGGACACCGGCACGGCGCAGCAATCGGCCACGACGAGTTCCGGTGCGACCCCGACGACCCCGGCCGCCCCGCCCCCCAGCCCATCCGCCACCCCGACCGCGGCCCCGACGACCTCCGCGCCCACGCCCGAGCCGTCGCCGACGAAGACCTGCGACCGCTTCCTGTGGTGGTGCACCTGAGGACGTCCGCGGGCACCTGAGCGTCCGCGCGCGTCCGGCTCCGTCCGTGTGCACGTGAAGCACGCCCCGGCGCACCCCCGCCGCCCCGCGCCATCGGCCATCCGGGCTATCCGTGACACCCCTGGGCCCTCACGGTGGTTGAGTCGAGCAGGCACGTCTCGCCGTACCGGTCTCGGGAACGCCCGATGCCGGGGCAGGGCGTCGTGCCGAGGGGGGAGCAGTGAGCAGCGGTTCGGTCGAGGAGAGCGGATGACGCAGGAGATCACCGTCCAGGGCACGGTCGCCGAGGGCTTCGAGTCGGTGCGCGAGGAGTTCGCCGCCTTCGTCGCCGGTGAACGGCAGGACTACGAGGGCCAGTTGTGCGCATACGTCCACGGACGGCGGGTCGTGGACCTGTGGGCGGGTGCCGGGGTGACGGGTGACTCGCTGTACGCCCTCTACTCGGCCACGAAGGGCGCGGCCCATCTGGTGGCGGCGCTGCTCGTACAGGACGGCACGCTGGAGCTGGACCGCAAAGTCACCTACTACTGGCCGGAGTTCGCCGGCGAGGGCAAGGGCGCGCTGACGCTGCGGGACCTGCTGGCGCACCGGGCGGGGCTGGTCGGCACCGACACCGGGTTCAGCGTCGCCGAGCTGGCCGACGACCGGATGATCGCCGAACGCCTCGCCGACCAGCGGCCGTTCTGGCGGCCGGGCGCGGCGTTCGGGTACCACGCGCTGGTCATCGGCGCGCTGACCGGCGAGGTCGTCCGCCGGGCGACGGGCCGCACGCTCCAGGAGGTGTACGAGGAGCGGGTCCGCGCCCCCCACGGCCTCGACCTCCATCTGGGTCTGCCCGAGGCGCACGAGCCGCGCTTCCGCACGGTCCTGCCGATGCTGCCGACGCCCGCGCAGCAGGCGCAGCTCGACGCCGTGCCGACCGGCCCGCACACCCTCGGGTCGATCGCCTTCAACCGGCACGGCGCGGAGCCCACCGACCTGGAGAGCCTGCCGAACCAGCGGCTGATCCGCGCCCAGGGGCCCGCCTCGGTGGGCGGGACCGGCTCGGCGCGCGGTCTCGCGGGCATGTACGCGGCGATGATCAGCGAGGTGGACGGCAGGAGCCCGCTGCTGAAGGGCGACACACTGGCGGAGTTCGCCCAGATCCACTCCACGGGGTACGACCTGGTGGCCCGCGTCCACAAGTCCTTCGGCCTCGGCTTCCAGGCGACGGCCGACCTCTGGCACCCGTTCCTGGGCGCGGGCACGCTGGGCCACAGCGGCGCAAGCGGCGTCCAGGCCTTCGCGGACCCGCACGCGGGCATCGCCTACGGCTACACGCGGCGCAGGTTCGCGTTCCCGGGCGGAGCGGCCCCGGAGAACGACAGGTTCGCGGCGGAGGTCCACAAGGCGGCGCTGGCCGGCTGAGGAGCGCACAGCGCACGCCCCCGGCCGAGAAGCAGCCGCACCCCACGTCCAAGGATGCGGCTGCCGAAGTAAGGAACGACGGAGGTCAGACCAGCGTCACGCTGATGTTCCCGCGCGTCGCCTTCGAGTAGGGGCACACCTGGTGGGCCTTGTCGAGCAGAGCCTTCGCGGTGGCCGCGTCGACGTTCGGGATGCTCGCCGAGATCTCCACGATGATCCCGAACCCCTCGTCGTTCCTCCCGATGCCGACCCTGGCCGTGACCGTGGACCCGGACACGTCGGCGCCCTCCTGCCGGGCGACGACCCCCAGCGCCCCCTGGAAGCACGCGCTGTAACCGGCGGCGAACAGCTGCTCCGGGTTGGTCCCGGACCCGCTGCCGCCCATCTCCTTCGGCGGGTTGACGACGACGTCGAGTCGGCCGTCGTCCGTGGCGACCCGTCCGTCGCGGCCGTTCTCGGCGGTGGCGACGGCGGTGTACAGGACGTCGGACTGCGTGATGGGCATGCGGTTGTCTTCCTCCTCGGTCCGCCGCGACTCGCGCCCACGGTCGACGACGGATTTCGGAAAGAAGCTACCGCATGCCGGAAACCGGAGGAAGGTCAGAGCTTGACGACCATCTTGCCGATGTTGTCGCCGCGCAGGACCCCGAGGAACGCCTCCAGGTTGTTCTCGATGCCCTCGACCACGGTCTCCCGGTACTTCAGCGCGCCCGAGGCGACCCAGGGGCCGACCTCCTGGACGAACTGCGGCTGGAGGTCGTAGTGGTCGCCGACGAGGAAGCCCTCGATCCGGCCGCGGGTCTGGATCAGCCGGGCCAGGTTCCTCGGGCCGGGCGCGGGCTCGGTGTTGTTGTAGACCGAGATCATGCCGCAGACGGCGATCCGGCCGCCCTGGTTCAGCGAGCCGATCGCGGCCTCCAGGTGGTCCCCGCCGACGTTGTCGAAGTAGACGTCGATGCCGTCGGGCGCGGCCTCGCGCAGCTGCTCGGCGACCGGGCCGCTCTTGTAGTTGAACGCGGCGTCGAAGCCGTACTCGTCCACGAGCAGCTTGACCTTCTCGTCGGACCCGGCCGAGCCGATGACCCGCGAGGCGCCCTTGAGCTTGGCGATCTGGCCCACCTGGCTGCCCACGGCCCCGGCGGCGCCCGACACGAACACGGTGTCGCCCTCCTTGAAGGAGGCGGTGCGCAGCAGGCCGGCGTAGGCGGTCAGACCGGTCATGCCGAGGACGCCCAGGTACGTCGACAGGGGCGCGGCCTCCGGGTCGACCTTCACGGCGTTCTTCGCGTCCACGGCCGCGTACTCGCGCCAGCCGGAGAAGTGCAGGACGTGGTCGCCCGCGGAGATGCCCTCGGCGCGGGACTCGACCACCTCGCCGACCGCGCCGCCCTGCATGACCTTGCCCAGCTCGAAGGGGGCGACGTAGGACTTGGCCGCGCTCATCCTCCCGCGCATGTAGGGATCGACGGAGAGGTACTCGTTCCGCACCAGTACCTGACCCTCGCCCGGGGTCGGGACCGGCGCCTCGACGAGGGCGAAGTCCTCGGGCTTCGGCCAGCCGACCGGTCGGCTGAGCAGGTGCCACTCGCGGTTGATCATGACGGAGCCTTTCGTGCCATTTACTTCAGTACCTGAAACAACCATGCCCCTGAATATTTCATGATGTCAAGTAAGCGGGTATCCTGGGGGGTATGTCCACCCCATCGAAGACCCACCGCCCCGACCCCCTGACCATGGAGGTGGTCGAGCTGATCGGTGACGTCGTGGCCCGCTTCTACGCGGACTACGAGGAGGCGGCGGGCGAGCACACGCTGACCGGCCCGCAGGCCAGGCTGCTCAGCCTGCTCTCGCTGGAACCGCTGCCCATGCGCAAGCTGGCCCAGAAGCTCAAGTGCGAGCCGTCGAACGTCACCGGGATCGTGGACCGGCTGGAGTCCCGCGGCCTGGTGGAGCGCCGCCCCGACCCGGCCGACCGCCGGGTGAAGGTCGCCGCCGCCACCGAGGAGGGCCGCCGGGTGGCCCGGGACCTGCGCGAGGGCCTGCACTTCGCCCGCGAGCCGCTCGCCGCGCTCACCGACGACCAGCGCCGCTCCCTGCGTGACCTGCTCCGCCGCATGCTGGACGCCTGAGACCCCGCCCGGTACCGGCCGGCCCCGCCGTCACCGGCCACCCGCGCTGTCACACCGAGCCAGTAAAGTCCTCGCCATGCGCGATCTTGGGGTGGGTTTCGGGTATCTGCTGAAGGGCCAGCGATGGGTGGCCCGGCACGGGCGGAGCTACGGCTTCGGGCTGCTGCCCGGACTGATCACGCTGGTGCTGTACGCCGCCGCGCTGGTCGCGCTCGCCGTGTGGGGCGCGGACGCGGTCGGCTGGGCGACCCCGTTCGCGGACGACTGGTCCAGCCCCTGGCAGGGCCTGTTCCGCGGCTTCCTGACGGCCGTCCTCTTCGCCCTCGGCCTGCTGCTGGCCGTGCTGACGTTCACCGCCGTCACCCTGCTGGTCGGCCAGCCCTTCTACGAGAACCTGTCGGAGAAGGTCGACGCCGACGTCTCGCCCGACGGCACCGCCCCGCGGTCGGACCTGCCGCTCCTGCGCGAGCTGTGGATCTCCGCCCGGGACAGCCTGCGCGTCCTGGTGCGGGCCGGCCTGTGGGGGGTCCTGCTCTTCGCCCTCGGCTTCCTGCCGTTCGTCGGGCAGACCGTCGTCCCCGTGATCGGCTTCTTCGTCACCGGCTTCTTCCTCACCGAGGAACTGGCCGCCGTGGCGATGCAGCGCCGGGGCGTCGACCTGCGCGCCCGGCTCACCCTGCTCCGCTCCCGCAAGACCCTGGTCTGGGGCTTCGGCACCCCCCTGGGCCTGGCCTTCCTGGTCCCGTTCGTCGCGGTGTTCCTGATGCCGGGCGCGGTCGCGGGCGCCACGCTCCTCGCCCGCGACCTGCTGGGCGAGGAGACCGGCGAGGACGGCGCGGACGCGCCCCGGACGCAGGACGTCACCCCCTGACCGAGACCTTCGCCCTAAGGTCCCGTCCCGGCCGGTCCCGGCGTCAGCCCGGCCTTCGCTCCGCCGCACCGACGGACACGGCGACGATCGACCGGACCTGCGCGATGATGTCCAGCCGGTTGCGCACGAACTCGGGGTCGGTCACCTCGGTGGTGTTCCCGGCCCCGAACTGGAGCACGGGCGTGTGCACATGCCCGCCCGGCAGCGTGTCGTGCAGCCCGAGCCGGTCCCGCAGCAGGGTGGCCCGGTAGGCGATCTCGTTGGAGAGGTAGTCGCCGCCGGCCCCGGCACGGGCGGTGGAGCCGGGGGTCGGCCCGTCCGGCCGTACGACGGGCGCGGTGCCGCCGGCCGGTATCTCGGTCACCTCCGTGTGGTCGTAGACGGGGAAGCGGCCCGTCCGCGCGGCCACGACGGCGGTGTACGGCAGGGTGGTGCCCGTCCACTGCGGCTGCGACGCCGGGTCCGTGACCGGGATGGTCCCGGTCCGGCCGACGTTGTCGTTGTCCGCGAAGCCGCCCCGCCAGGCGCCGTTGGTGCGCTCGACGTCGAACCGGCCGACCCGGCCCTGGCTCACGGTCGTGAACAGGTCCACCTCCGGCAGGTACGGCCGCAGCGTCCGCTCCACCGTGCCCTCGGCGAAGTCCTGCCAGCGCACCGGGAACACGGCCGCCTCGACGCGCGCCGGTCCCCGCGCCGTCTCGATGACCGTGCCGTCCAGCGCGAGCGCCGTCGCCCCCGAGGGATTGGAGATGCGGATGTCCCGGTCGAGCGTGAAGGGGTCGAACCCGGTGAGCAGGACGCGCCGCAGGTGCCCCTGCCCCGGGTAGCGGATGTCGCTCTGCCCGCGCGAGGTCCGCTCCAACCGGTCCAGCAGTGCGTCCCGTTGCCGGTCGGTGAGCCCGAAGTTGGGCTCCCAGGTGCGCACTTCCCGGGTCATTCCCAGCCGGGCCCAGTACAGCGGCCGGTCGTCGTCCCGGCTCAGATCGCCGCCGGCCGGCCCCCGCCCCTGCGCCCGCTCCACGGCCCGCCGCCACAGCGCGGACCCCTCGCGTACGACGATGCGGCGGGCCTGCGCGTAGGAGCGCGCGTGGTGCAGGGCCTGGCCGAACTCCGGTGCCGCGTCGGCGAATCCGGAGCGCCGGAGGATCTCCTGCGGCACGGCCTGGTCGAGCCGCTGTTCCTCGGTGGTGGGGGAGGGCGGTGCGGCGGCGGATGCCGTGGCGGTGGGCGCGGACAGGCCGGTCAGCAGGGCCAGCCCGATCAGGCCGATGCGTATGCGGGTCACGGGAGTTCGGGTCCTTCCGTCGCTGCGGGGCGCGCGTGGTGCGGTGGGACGGCCGCAGTATCGCGTGCCGGAAGCGACCCGTGCCATGGTGCGGGCGCTGCCGGCGGCGCCCACCGCGGGACGCGAGGTCCGGACAGGACGGCGGGGACCTGGCCAAGTGTGAAGGGTTCGTACGAGATCTCCGCCGGACGCTCGATCGAGGGGCGCCGCCTCAGCACGACGATTAACGTCTGATCCGGGACAAGTCCCCCGCGGAGGACGCGTCCCTCCCGCGCAGCCCCGGTCCGGGAACCTGACCCCCGGACCGGGGCTACACGGCCCCTCGCGGCGGGCTACCGGCCCCGGACGCCGAAGCCGTACACCGTCTCGGAGCGGAAGACCTCGCCGGGCCGCAGCACCGTGCTCGGGAAGTCCGGCCGGTTGGGGGAGTCCGGGAAGTGCTGCGTCTCCAGGGCGATCCCGGCGCCGGGGCCCAGCGGCCCGGACAGGTGGTCGGCGGTGTAGAGCTGGAGGCCCGGCTCGGTCGTGGCCACCGTCAGGGTCCGCCCGGACGCCGGATCGTGCAGCTCGGCCACCTCCTCCGCCACCCCGGTCACGCCCTTGTCCAGGACGAAGTTGTGGTCGTAGCCGGAGCCGGTCTTGCGGGCCGTACGGAAGTCGAAGCGGGAGCCGGTCACGTCCTCCGGCGCGCCGGCCGGGATCAGGTCCGCGTCCACCGGCGTGTACCGGGACGCGGCCAGCCGCAGCTCATGCCCGCCCGCGTCACCGGAACCGCTCAGGTCCCAGTACGTGTGACTGGTCAGGTTGACCACCGTCGGCGCGTCCGTGACCGCCTCGTAGGCGATCCGCAGCGCGCCCGACGCGTCGAGCGTGTACGTCACCGCCACCTCCAGCCGGCCCGGGAAGCCCTCCTCGCCGTGCGGGCTGACCCGGCTCAGACGGACGCCGTGCGGGACCGGCGCCACCTCCCACACGCGCTTGTCGAACGCGCGTTCACCGCCGTGCAGCGAGTTCGGGCCGTCGTTGCGGGCCAGCGCGTACGTCCGGCCGTCCAGCGGGAACCGGCCGCCCGCGATCCGGTTCGCGTACCGGCCGATCACGGCACCCAGGTACGGCTCCGGATGCGCCAGGTAGCCGTCGAGGTCCGGGAAGCCCAGCGCCACGTCCACCGTCCGCCCGGCGCCGTCCGGGACCTCCACGGACTGCACGATCCCGCCGTACGACAGCACCCGCACCCGCACACCGCCGCGCTCCAGCGTCCACCGGTGCACCGCCGTGCCGTCGGGGAGCGTGCCGAAAAGTTCGTTCATGTGGAAAACCCTAGTAGTGCCGTCGGACGTCGCATCCGCTGCGGGTGACGGTTCACCGCGTGTGCCGCGCCCGCACTTGACGGACTGTCGTGTCTCTGGTGGTGTTTCCCCTCGCCCCGCCCGCTGCCGGGGCGGACGAGGACTCATCACGCGCGGGGGACGCATGAGTGATCGCGAGCTGTGGGCGAGTGTCGGCCTGCTGGCCACATTCCTGGGCTTCGTGGTGTCGGTCTTCGTCGGCCCTCCGGCCTGGTTCCTGGGCGTCCTGTTCGCCGCACTGGCCGTGAGCGTACTGATCATCCGGACCGAGCAGAAGAAGCGCGGCCACCGCTGAAGCCGCACCGCCTGTCCGAACCGCTCACCGAAACGGGGCCGGTCACGGATTTCCCGCCGTGATCCTCCGGTACGCGATCTCCGCCAGCCGCGCCTGACCGTCCTTGCTGGGGTGGAACCAGTCCCAGTGGCTGAGCTGGTCCGTGCCGAAGCGGTAGTCGTACACCGCGTTGCCGTCGAAGCGGCAGCGGCGGTCCTTGGCGCAGACCTCCCTCAGCACCTGGTTGTACTCCACCACCCGCTGCTGCACGGAGTCCCGGCGCAGCATCGCCGCGCTGGTCAGATCGTCCGCGTCGCCCAGCATCGACGGGCAGATGCCCAGCTTCCACACCTGCTTGCCCAGCGCGTTCGTCCGGCCCTGCGACCACAGCCGCTTCAGGTTCGGCACGCTCGCCACGTACACCTGCGTCTTCGGCAGCGCCGAGCGCAGCGTGCGCAGCGCCTCCTCGAAGTCCGCGCGGAAGTCGGCCAGTGGGGTCATCGCCGACGCCGAGGCCCGGCAGGCGTCGTTCGCCCCCACCATCACCGTCACCAACTGCGGGCGCCGGGAGACCGCCTGCTCCATCTGCCCGGGCAGGTCCGCCATCCGGGCGCCCGTCACCGCGTAGTTCCAGCTCCGCTCCGCCGCCCCCGTCACGCCCAGCAGCCGCACCGCCAGGCTGTCCACCTTGGCGTCGCCGCCCGTCGCCCACGACACCTCCGGGCAGTCCGACAGCACCGTGCACGCGTCGAAGCCGCGCGTGATGGAGTCGCCCACCGCGGCGATCGAGTCCGGGCTGCGGTCCCACACCGGGGGCCGGGCCGCGCCCGCCTTGGTGCCCGCCGGCGCCGGCGCGCTCCCCGCCCCGTCGTCACATCCGGCGGCGCCCAGCAGCACGGCCGCCACGACGGCGAGAACGGCCCGTACACGGTGGCTTCGCTTCCGCATCCCTGCTGTTCCCCTCGTTCGACGGTAGGCACTCCCTCCCCTGACAACGTGCGAGGGTTCCCGGCCCGGCGCCCCGGGAACGGCGCACCCCCGCACAAGCGTCCCCCTGGGTGAATGGCGGCGGTTTCCTGGCACCGGGACCGACCGTACGTCACACTCCTTGCCCCGCCGCAGGGTAGCCTCGCCATCAACGCGGCCGTCGCGCCACTGCCGCCCAGCCAGTCCGCAAGATGTCCCGCTCTGCCCGGAGGTTCCGGTGACGACACGTGGAGTTCTGTACGTGCACTCCGCGCCGCGCGCGCTGTGCCCGCACGTCGAGTGGGCCGTCGCCGGGGTGCTCGGCACGCGCGTCAACCTCGACTGGATCCGGCAGCCGGCGGCCCCCGGCACCTGGCGCTCGGAGTTCTCCTGGCAGGGCCAGGCCGGCACCGCCTCCCAACTCGCCTCCGCGCTGCGCGGCTGGCACCTGCTGCGCTTCGAGGTCACCGCCGAGCCCTGCGCGACCGCCGAGGGCGAGCGCTACAGCTGCACCCCCGACCTCGGCATCTTCCACGCCGTCACCGGCATCCACGGCGACATCCTGATCCCCGAGGACCGCCTGCGCGCCGCGCTGACCCGGTCCAAGCAGGGGGAGACCGACCTGGAGGCGGAGATCGCCAAGCTCCTGGGCAAGCCCTGGGACGACGAACTGGAGCCGTTCCGCTACGCCGGCGAGGGCGCCCCGGTCCGCTGGCTGCACCAAGTGGTGTGACGTCGCGCACGGACCGGACACGCCGAAGGGCCCTCACCGACCGGTGAGGGCCCTTCGCCGTGTCTCTCAGATCGTCCGGAACGCCAGGACCACGTTGTGCCCGCCGAAGCCGAACGAGTCGTTCAGCGCGGCGATACGGCCCTCGGGCAGGGCCCGCGCCTCACCGACGACCACGTCCGCGTTGACCTCGGGGTCGAGGTCGTCCACGTTGATGGTCGGCGGAGCCGTACGGTTCACCAGCGCCAGGATCGACGCGACGGTCTCCACACCACCGGCACCGCCCAGCAGGTGACCGGTCATCGACTTGGTCGCGGAGATCGCCATGTGGTCGACGTCGTCGCCGAACACCTTCCGCAGCGCCTTGATCTCGGCCACGTCACCCTGCGGCGTCGAGGTGGCGTGCGCGTTCACGTGCACGATCTCGGCCGGCTTCAGGTCCGTGTTGTCCAGCAGGTTCTGCAACGCGTGCGCGATCCCGTTGCCGGACGGCTCGGGCTGCGTGATGTGGTGCGCGTCGGCGGAGATGCCCTGTCCGACCGCCTCGGCGTAGATCCGGGCGCCGCGGGCCTTCGCGTGCTCCTCGGACTCCAGGACGATCACACCGGCGCCCTCACCGAGCACGAAGCCGTCCCGGCCGGCGTCGTAGGGACGCGAGGCGCCCTGCGGATCGTCGTTGTTCTTGGACATCGCCATCATGTTGCCGAACGCGGCGATGGGCAGCGGGTGGATGGCGGCCTCGGTACCACCGGCCACGACCACGTCCGCACGCCCGGTGCGGATCATCTCGATCGCGTACCCGATGGCCTCCGCGCCCGAGGCGCAGGCCGAGACCGGGGTGTGCACACCGGCGCGGGCGCCCAGCTCGATCCCGACGTTGGCCGCCGGGGAGTTGGGCATCAGCATCGGCACGGTGTGCGGGGAGACGCGGCGTACGCCCCTCTCCTTGAGGACGTCGTACTGGTCCAGCAGGGTCGTCACGCCGCCGATGCCGGAGGCGATGACCGCGCCGAGACGGTCCGGGTTGATGGACGAGTCCTCACCGGCCCTGGCGGTGAAGCCGGCGTCCTTCCAGGCCTCCTGAGCGGCGATCAGCGCGAACTGCGCGGACCGGTCCAGCTTGCGGGCCTGCGGGCGGGGGATGATCTCGCCCGGCTCGACGGCGATCTGCGCGGCGATGCGGACCGGCAGCTGCGCCGCCCACTCCTGCTCCAGCAGGCTGACGCCGGACGTGCCGGCGACAAGGGCCTCCCAGGTCGAGGCTGCGTCGCCACCCAGCGGTGTGGTTGCGCCGATACCGGTGACGACCACGGTGCGATTGGTCGGGCTCACGGGAATTCTTTCTCCAACGGATACGGGAGGACTACCCCCGCGTCTGCGGGGATTACGGCGCCACCGCCGGGTGGCGGGGCTTGCAGCCTGCGGCCTAAGGGGTGGCTCAGGCCTGGTGCTTGAGGATGTACTCGGTCGCGTCGCCGACCGTCTTGAGGTTCTTGACGTCCTCGTCCGGGATCTTCACGTCGAAGCGCTCCTCGGCGGCGACGACGACCTCGACCATGGACAGCGAGTCGACGTCCAGGTCGTCGGTGAAGGACTTGTCCAGCTGGACGTCCTCGGTGGGGATCCCGGCGATCTCGTTCACGATCTCCGCGAGACCCGCGACGATCTCTTCCTGAGTGGCGGCCATGTCAGGCGCTCCTTCTTCGATAATCCAGACGGTTTGTGGCAGTGGTTCCCCTGCCGGATCGCATGATCCGGCACGGAGTGCCTAGGGGAGGGTAACGACCGTGGCGGCGTAGACGAGACCCGCCCCGAATCCGATGACGAGCGCGGTGTCGCCGCTCTTCGCCTCCCCGGTCGCCAGGAGCCGCTCCATCGCGAGCGGGATCGAGGCGGCCGAGGTGTTGCCGGTGGTGCGGATGTCACGGGCGACCGTGACGTGCTCCGGCAGTTTCAGTGTCTTCACCATCGAGTCGATGATCCGCACATTGGCCTGGTGCGGGATGAAGACGTCCAGGTCGTCCGCGGTGATTCCGGCCGCGTCCAGCGCCTGCTGGGCGACCTTCGCCATCTCGAACACGGCCCAGCGGAACACCGCCTGGCCCTCCTGCGTGATCGCAGGGAACTTGATGTTGCCCTGGCTGTCCAGGGGCAGCTGGGAGACGTCGCCGACGGCGAACCGGTCCCAGGAGACGGTCTGCTTGATGGTCTCGGACTTGTCGCCCTCGGAACCCCACACCGTCGGGCCGATCGCCGGCTCCTTCGAGGGGCCGACCACGACCGCGCCGGCGCCGTCACCGAACAGGAAGGCGGTCGCCCGGTCCTCCAGGTCGGTCAGGTCGCTCAGCCGCTCCACGCCGATCACGAGCACGTACTCGGCGGAACCTTCCACCACCATGCCCTTGGCGAGGGTCAGGCCGTAGCCGAAGCCCGCGCAGCCGGCCGAGATGTCGAAGGCGGCGGCCTTGTCCGTGCCGAGCTTGTCGGCGATCTCGGTGGCGACGGCCGGGGTCTGGCTGAAGTGCGAGACGGTCGAGACGACCACCGCGCCGATCCGCTCGGCGTCGATGCCGGCGTCCGCGATGGCCTTCCCGGAGGCCTCGATCGCCATCGCGGCGACGGTCTCCTCCGGGCCCGCCCAGTGCCGGGTCTCGATGCCGGAGCGGGAGCGGATCCACTCGTCGGACGAGTCGATCTTCTCCAGGATCACCTCGTTGGGCACGACCCGGGTCGGCCGGTAGCCGCCGACGCCGAGGATGCGCGCATACGGGGCGCCCTTGCTGGGCTTGATCTTCGCCATGTACGGCTCCTTAGGCACCGGCGTGCTCTGCGAGCAGAGCGCGGGCCGCGTCGAGGTCGTCGGGGGTCTTCAGGGCCAGCGTCGCGACACCGGGCAGGGCCCGCTTGGCCAGGCCGGTCAGGGTGCCGCCCGGGCACACCTCGACGAGCGCGGTGACGCCCAGCTCCTTGAACGTCTCCATGCACAGGTCCCAGCGCACGGGGTTGGCGACCTGGCCGACCAGCCGCTCCAGCACCTCGGCACCGGAGGCGACGGTCTCGCCGTCCTTGTTGGAGACGTAGGGAATCTTGGGGTCGGCCGGCGACAGCGCCGCCGCGGCCGTGGCCAGCGTCTCGACCGCGGGCGCCATGTGACGGGTGTGGAAGGCGCCGGCCACCTTCAGCGGGATGACCTTGCGCACGCCCTCGGGCTTGTCCTCGGCCAGCGCGGCGAGCTGCTCCAGCGTGCCGGCGGCGACGATCTGACCAGCGCCGTTGATGTTCGCCGGGGTCAGGCCCAGCTTCTCCAGGTGCGCCACGGAGGTCTCCGGGTCGCCGCCGAGCAGCGCCGCCATGCCGGTCTCGGTGACCGCGGCGGCGTCGGCCATCGCCAGACCCCGCTTGCGGACGAGGCCGAGGGCGGCCGTGTCGTCCAGGACACCGGCGAAGGCGGCGGCGGTGATCTCACCGACGCTGTGCCCGGCGACCGCGCCGGGGTTGATGTCACCGAGTGCCGCGGCGGACAGGATGCCGGCGGCCACGAGCAGCGGCTGGGCCACCGCGGTGTCCCGGATGGCGTCGGCGTCGGCCTGGGTGCCGTAGTGCAGGAGGTCCAGTCCGATGGCGTCCGACCAGGCGGCGACGCGGTCGGCGGCACCGGGCAGTTCGAGCCAGGGGGTCAGGAAGCCGGGCGTCTGAGCGCCTTGGCCAGGAGCGACGAGTACGAGCACTCTCACACTCTCTCTTGGGGACGGGCACGGCCGCCCGTGAGGACAGGGACGAAGAACACGAAGGGCTTTTGTGGGCCTCCGACAAAACCCTATGCCTGGGATTCGGCGTCGGCCAGACGCCCCAGGATGAGCGCGATCCGTAGTGTGAACGCGGATCGTACATCCGAAGGCGACCATCCGGTGACGTCAGTCACACGTCGGAGCCGGTAGCGCACGGTGTTCGGGTGAACGAAGAGCATCCTCGCCGCGCCTTCCAGACTGCTCGCCTGCTCCAGGTACACACTCAGTGTTTCCAGCAGTGCCGAGCCCGCCTCCTCCAGCGGTCTGTAGATCTCCTCCACCAGCTGTTCGCGCGCGCTCGGATCACCCGCGATGGCCCGCTCCGGCAGCAGATCGTCCGCCAGCACCGGACGCGGCGCGTCCTGCCAGGCGGAACAGGCCTTCAGCCCCGCGGCGGCGGCCTGCGCGGACCGGGTCGCGGCCAGCAGATCGGGGACGACGGGCCCCGCGACGACCGGCCCGGCGGCGAACGGCCCGATCAGCGACTTGGCCACGGCGAGCGGATTGGCGCTGCCACCTGCGACGACGACCAGCCGGTCGCCGAGCACCCCGGTGAGCACCTGGAGCTTGGCGTGCCGGGCGGCCCGCCGGATGGCCTCCACCGTCAGCTCGCTGTCCCCGTCCGGCGCGGTCCCGAGCACGACGCACACGTGCTCCGGCGAGTTCCAGCCCAGCGCGGCGGCCCGGCTGACGGCCCCCTCGTCCGCCTCCCCGCTCAGCACCGCGTTCACGACCAGCGACTCCAGCCGTGCGTCCCAGGCACCCCGTGCCTCGGCGGCCTGGGCGTACACCTGGGCGGTGGCGAAGGCGATCTCCCGGGCGTACACGAGCAGCGCCTCGCGCAGCACGCTCTCGTCACCCGGCGCCGCCACCTCGTCGATGGCGGACTCCATGACCTCGATGGTGGTCCGCACCATCTCCACGGTCTGCCGCAGCGTGATGGCCCGGGTCAGCTCACGCGGCGCGGTGCCGAAAACGTCCGTGGAGATCGCCTGGGGCGCGTCCGGGTGCCGGAACCACTCGGTGAACGCCGCGATGCCCGCCTGGGCGACGAGGCCGATCCAGGAACGGTTCTCCGGGGGCATGGCCCGGTACCACGGCAGGGTCTCGTCCATGCGCGCGATGGCCTGCGCGGCCAGGCTCCCGGAGGACTTCTCCAGTCGCTTCAGGGTCGCGGCGTGCTGATGGACGTCGTGGGCTGCGGGATCGCCGTTGTGGGATTCGGGTTCGGGCACGGGGACAAGACTGCCTTATCGGGCCGGGCGCGTGCGCCGCCGGGGTTGTGCTTGACGGCTCGGCCGCCTCCGGGGGCGCGCCCCCTCAGGCTCCCTGGCGGCCGACGCGTGGGGACGGTGGGCGCCGGCGGGCCCTTGCCCCGGGCCGGGTCCCGTGCGCCCGGCCCGGCTACCGTGGTGCCGTGATGGACGTACGGCGCGCCGGTGAGCGCTATCGCGGAGGGGACCCCGAGGGCGGGATCGACACCTGGCACGCCTTCTCCTTCGGCCGGCACTACGACCCGGACAACCTCCGCTTCGGCGCGCTGATCGCCTGCAACGAGGAGCGGCTCGCGCCCGGCGCCGGCTTCGGTGAACACCCGCACAGCCACACCGAGATCGTCACGTGGGTGGTCGAGGGGGAGTTGACCCACCGTGACTCCACGGGGCGCGAGACGCGGGTCCGGCCCGGGGACGTCCAGCACCTCGGCGCGGCGGCGGGCGTACGGCACGTCGAGCGCAACGACGGGGACGTCCCCCTGACCTTCGTACAGATGTGGCTGACGCCACGCGAGTTTGGCGGCGATCCCTCCTACGACCTCGTCACCGGCATCGCCGACTCCACGCCGTACCCGGTGCCGGCGGCGGGCGCGGTGCTCCACGTGCGCCGCCTGGACCCCGGCGAGCGGACCGCCGTCCCGGACGCGGCGTACGTGTACGCGCACGTGGTGCGGGGCGCGGTCCGGCTCGCGGGGGAGGAGCTGGGCCCCGGCGATGCGGCGAGGATCACAGGGGCGGAGGGCCTGGAGGCGGTGGCGGCCACGCCGGCGGAGCTGCTGCTGTGGGAGATGACGGCTTAGCCGCGCACCTCGGTGAGCACCGCGTCCGTGAAGGCCGGCCACGCCTCGACCGCCCAGGCGCCGAACGCCCGGTCCGCCAGGGCGACCCCGGCGAGCCCGGCGTCCGGGTCGATCCACAGGAACGTCCCGGACTGCCCGAAATGCCCGAAGGTGCGCGGTGAGGAGGAACTCCCCGTCCAGTGCGGGGACTTCCCGTCGCGGATCTCGAAGCCCAGCCCCCAGTCGTTCGGGTTCTGGTGGCCGTACCCCGGCAGGACCCCCTTCGTCCCCGGGTACTGCACGGTCATCGCCGCCGCCACCGTCCGCGGGTCCAGCAGCCTCGGCGCCTGCACCTCCGCCGCGAACCGCAGCAGGTCCCCGACCGTCGACACCCCGTCCTTCGCCGGCGACCCCTGGAGCGACGTCGACGTCATCTCCAGCGGCTCCAGCACCGCCTGCCGCAGATACTCCGCGAACGGGATGTCCGTCGCCTTGGCGATGTGGTCCCCGAGCTGCTCGAACCCGGCGTTGGAGTACAGCCGCCGCTCCCCGGGCGGGGCCGTCGCCCGGTGCTCGTCGAAGGCGAGCCCGGAGGTGTGGGCGAGGAGGTGACGGACCGTCGACCCGGGCGGCCCGGCCGGCTCGTCCAGCTCGATCGCGCCCTCCTCGTACGCGACGAGCGCCGCGTAGGCCGCCAGCGGCTTGGTGACGGAGGCCAGCGGGAAGCGGTGCCCGACGGGACCGTGCGTCCCGAGGACGGTTCCGTCGGCTCGTACGACACCCGCCGCGGCGGTGGGGACGGGCCAGTTCTCGATCAGCGCCAGGCTCTGCAACGACATGCCTCCGAGCCTATGCGGCTCACAGCGGCAGCCGCATCGACGGGTCGGGGTCCCGGGTGAAGCCCAGGGAGGTGTACAGCGGCTCGGCCTCCGGCGAGGCGTTCAGCAGCACGTGCCCGGCACCCCGCGCCCGGAACCAGCCCAGCAGCTCCTCCATGCACGCGCGCGCGTACCCGCGCCTGCGGGCGTCCGGGTCGGTCGCCACACTGAAGACGTGCCCGACCCGCCCCCGCGGGTTCCCGGCCCTGCCGATGCGGTACTCCACCGTCCCCGCCACCAGCGCGGCCAGCGCCCCCGGCCGTCCGGGGTGCTCCACGACGAACGCGGCGAAGTCCCCGTCCTGCTCGGCGAGCCGTTCCCGCAGCGCCGGCAGCGACTGCGCGTGCCACTCGGTCGCCCCGGAACCTCCCGCGCTCCACAGGGAGTCGATCATCACCTGGCGCAGTCGCAACACTTCGGCGGCGTCCTCGGGCCGGGCCCGGCGTACAAGACTCATGGGCCGCACGCTAATCAGCCGCCCCGGGTGCCGTCCTGTGGATTTCTCGGCGAACCCGCTTGCTTGGAGTCCACTCCAAGGCCATAGCGTGGGGGCATGACGGTGATGCAGACCACGCCAGCGGCCACCGAGCAGGCCACCCCCGCCGACATCTGCTCCGCCCCGCCCCGGCGGCACCCCCGCCCCGACGGCCAGGACCGCTACACGATCAGCGAGGTCGTCGCGTTCACCGGCCTCACCGCGCACACGCTGCGCTGGTACG
Organism: Streptomyces corchorusii; assembly: GCF_001514055.1. NCBI lineage: Bacteria > Bacillati > Actinomycetota > Actinomycetes > Kitasatosporales > Streptomycetaceae > Streptomyces > Streptomyces corchorusii. The sequence continues at coordinate 798,331 of NZ_KQ948351.1, forward strand.
AGCGGATCGGGCTGATGCCGCACGTGGACCGCTCGCACACCGGCCAGCGCCGCTACAGCAACCGCGACCTGGACTGGCTGGACTTCGTGACCAAGCTCCGCCTGACGGGCATGCCGGTGGCGGACATGGTGCGCTACGCGGAACTCGTCAGGCAGGGCGACCACACGTTCGCGGAACGCCGCCAACTGCTGGAGTCGACCCGCAGGGACGTCCTGTCCCGGATCGCGGAACTCCACGACACCCTGGGCGTGCTGGACAAGAAGATCAGCTTCTACGGGCAGGAGCGGTAGCTACAGCTCCGCCAGCAACTCGGCCTTCTTCGACGAGAACTCCTCGTCGGTGACCAGCCCCGCCTGGTGCAGCTCCCCGAGGTGCCGGATCCGCTCGGCGATGTCGGCGGGGTCACGCCGGGCCGGGGCCGGTACGGCGGGCACCGGCCCCCGCGCCCGCACCGCCGCCAGCACCGCCGCGGCGAACGGCAGTGACTCGTGCACCGGCCCGTACCCCAGGCCGAACACCACCGACGCCGGGTCCTGGTCCGGCTGCGCGGACCGCGCGGAGCCCGGATCGCGGGGCACCAGCCGCAGGTGCCCCTCGAAGATCTCCGGCGACCGCCACTCCACCCCGCTCAGCCCTGCCACCGGAAAAATCTGGTCGCCCGCCTTCCACTTCGCCGACGACGCCCCGGTCCAGGACCAGCGGAACTGCACGGACGTCCCGTCGAAGGACGCCTTCCCGTCGTACGCCTTGAACTGCAACGGCGCCTCGGGCGCCGCCACCAGATGCCGCTCGGCGGGCCCCGACTCGGTCAGCAGGCCCTTCAGTTCGTCGGCGTAGTACTCGGCGAGGGTCTCCCGCTCGGCCGGCAGCACCAGCCGGTAGGGGTCGGAGCCCTCCTTCAACTGGCCGTCGGCCGCCTCCATCAGCGGATCGGCGCCCGGACGTGGCGTCAGGCGCAGGACGACCGTGCCGCGCCTGCCCGGGGCGAGGGTCACGCCCTCGACCGCGGACAGCGGAATCCGGCGCTCGCCGAGCGCCTGGAACAGCTTCGGTGTTCGAATCCCCCGTTCGTAACGGATGAGCACGGAGTCGGACTCGAACTCCCAGACGGCATGAAAACCCGCCAGTACGTCACCCATGCGGCTCATCGTATGCGGCACGTGCTCCTCCGTCGCCACCCGCGCAGACCGCACTTCCTGCTGTTTCTACGCGCGTCCGGCCGTCACCGTGCCGGACAGACCGGACCGGCACGCATCGTTCTCCCGTGCGCACGTCACCGCGTCGTACGCGCCCACGCCGATGTCGGCGAGGTTGCGCAGGCTGTCCGTGCCGGGCTGGAAGTAACCGCTGTGCCCCTGGGCGTCCCGGGCCGACAGTACCCGCGCCCCGAACGCCGAGGAGACAGGGTCGGCGCCGTGGCCGAGACCGCCCAGCTCCAGGTACGGAACATCCTGCACCCAGTCACTGGCGTCCCGCATGGCCCACACCCGGGCCGTCGTGCCCAGGTGGGAGGCCTTGCCGACGCGCATGCCGGGGCTCGCGGCCACCGCTATGTCGGCGACCCGGCGGGGCATGCCGTGTGCGGCGACCCCGCAGACCACCGAGCCGTAGCTGTGACAGAACATCGACACCGGGGCCCGGCCGGGCAGCGCGCGCAGCAGCGCGTTCAGCCGTACCGCCCCCTCCTCGGCGCGCAGCCCGGTGGCCGCGTCCACCCCCAGTCCGTCGGGGGAGGTGTAGTCGGCCCAGGCGATCACGGCCGTACGGGTCCTCGGGCTCGCCTCGCGCTCGGCCGCGTACAGGGCCTCGGCCATGCCGACCGGGGCGCTGTACTTGCGGTTCGTCCGCTGGAAGGTGAGCAGGTCGGTGTCGACGCCGGGGACGACGACCGAGATCCGCTGCGCCCTGGAGAGGTCGCCGATGACCTCGGCGACCCGGCCCGAGCCCTCGGGGTCGAAGGCCAGGATCTGCCGGCCGGGGCTCAGCAGGGACGCATAGCGGTCCATCCGGCGGGCCGCGTCCTGCTGGCCCGCCGTGCTGAGCCGGCTGTCGTGCAGGCGCTTGCGCTCGACCCGGCGGGCCTGCGCCAGCGCGATGCGGTTGGCCCGGTAGCGCAGGGAGACGGGCGCGCCGTTCATGTTGCCGACCGCCAGCGGATAGCGGTGGGCGAGGCGGTCGCGGTCGTGCGGGGTGAGCGAGGCGAAGAAGCGGGCCAGCCGGGACGGCGCGGCTTCGGGGTCCGGCAGGCCGAGGCCGTGGAGGCGGCCGTGCTCCCACTCGGTGAGGGAGGCCTGGAGGGCTGTCGACTCCCGGTGACTGCGCAGGGCGGTCCAGCCGGTGGTCGCGAGCATCACGAACACGACGGCCAGCGCCAGCAGTGCGCGCCAGACGTTCCATTGCGGGGAGGTGTCGAAGGAAGTCACTGGGAGGACACACTAGGAGAACGGGAGGGTCTCGCGGTAACCGAGTGACAGGGATCACGTTTCGGCGGTGACCGAACACCGTGTCCGGCGATCCGCCCGACACGGTCCCGGCGCTCTGCCAACGGTCTCAGGCGCCGCGCCAGTTACCCGTGAGCGCCGAACCCACCTGATCGAGGTACGCCGCGCTGAGCGTCCGGAGCGCTTCCGGGCCGAAGTCCTCGCGCACGCAGCACTGCCGTTCGGTGACCCGGATCACCGAGGCGAAGACGGCCACCGCCAGCCGGGGGCGCGGATCGGTGTCCACGTCGACGCCCTCCCGCTCGGCCAGCAGACGGGCGATCGTCTCCTCGGTCGCCGCCGACCGGCGCAGGTGGGCGGCGAGCAGCGCGGGCGTCGACTCGATCGTCCGGTACATGCGCAGGTACAGCTCGACCGGGACGATCGACTCGACGGTCTCGCGGATCGCGTCCCAGCCCTCCAGGAACGCCTGCCGCAGGGCCTTCATCGGCGCCTCGTGCGGCGGACGCGCGCGGACGGCCGCCACGAACGCCGCCTCCGTGATGTTCTGCACCGCGAAGGCCACCTCCTCCTTGCCCGCGAAGTAGCGGAAGAAGGTGCGCTGCGAGACGTCGACGGCCTCGGCTATCTCGTCGACGGTCGTGTGCTCGTAGCCCTGCGTGGTGAACAGTTCGAGAGCGGCCCGCAGCAGCGATTCCCGTGTACGCCGCTTCTTGCGCTCGCGCAGCGTCTCCATGGCCTCTCTCCCGTGCGTGTCCGGCCGGACCGGTCTGTGCGGTGTCGTGTCAGTAACCGACGAGTGAATTGGTTTGTCAACTGTCAGTGACTGTCACTAGCCTGAGAAGTATGACTAGTCAGACCACCGTCGACGCGCCGGGGCCGGGGGGCGAGGCGCCGGCGGCCCCGTCGGGGCCCCCGTCGGCCCAGGGCCTGCGCGGCCACCCGTGGCTCACTCTCCTCACCGTCGCCGTAGGGGTCATGATGGTGGCCCTCGACGGCACCATCGTGGCCATCGCCAACCCGGCCATCCGCGACGACCTCAACGCGTCCTTCGCCGACGTGCAGTGGGTGTCCAACGCCTACTTCCTCGCCCTCGCGGTCACGCTGATCACCGCGGGCAAGCTCGGTGACCGCTTCGGCCACCGGCAGACCTTCCTCATCGGCGTGACCGGCTTCGCCGCCGCGTCCGGTGCCATCGGGCTGTCCGGCTCCATCGCCGCCGTCGTCACCTTCCGGGTCTTCCAGGGCCTGTTCGGCGCACTGCTGATGCCGGCCGCGCTCGGCGTGCTGCGGGCCACCTTCCCGGCCGAGAAGCTGAACATGGCCATCGGTGTGTGGGGCATGGTGATCGGCGCGTCCACGGCGGGCGGCCCGATCCTCGGCGGTGTCCTCGTCGAGCACGTCAACTGGCAGTCGGTCTTCTTCATCAACGTGCCGGTCGGCGCCCTCGCGCTGCTCCTCGGTACCGTGATCCTGCTGGACCACCGGGCCGAGAACGCCCCGCGCTCCTTCGACCTCCTCGGCATCGCCCTGCTGTCCGGCGCGATGTTCTGCCTGGTCTGGGCGCTCATCAAGGCCCCGACCTGGGGCTGGGGCGATGGCAAGACGTGGGTCTTCATGGCCGTGTCCGTGGCCCTGTTCGCCCTCTTCGCCTTCTGGGAGACGAAGGTCGCCGAACCGCTGATCCCGCTGGGCCTGTTCCGCTCGGTGGCCCTGTCGGCGGGTGTCGTCCTGATGGTCCTGATGGCCATCGCCTTCCTGGGCGGCCTGTTCTTCGTGACGTTCTACCTCCAGAACGTCCACGGGCTGAGCCCCGTCAAGGCCGGCCTGCACCTGCTGCCGCTCACCGGCATGATGATCGTCGGCTCGCCGCTCGCCGGTACCGCGATCACCAAGCTCGGCCCGCGCGGCCCGCTGGCCTTCGGCATGGCCGTGACCGCGGTCGCGCTGTACGGCATGTCGACGCTGGAGCCCGACACCGGCAGCGGTCTGATGTCCCTGTGGTTCGCGCTGCTCGGCCTGGGCCTCGCACCGGTCATGGTCGGCGCCACCGAGGTCATCGTCGGCAACGCCCCCCTGGAGCTGTCCGGCGTGGCCGGCGGCCTCCAGCAGGCGGCCATGCAGATCGGCAGCAGCCTCGGTACGGCGGTGCTGGGCGCGGTGATGGCCTCCAAGGTCGACCGCGACCTGCCGGGCAACTGGGCGGACGCGGGGCTGCCGAAGCTGACCCCGGATCAGCTCGACAAGGCCTCCGAGGCGGTCCAGGTCGGCGTGGCCCCGGTGACGAAGGACATGCCGGAGCCGATCGTCGCGAAGATCACCGCCGTCGCCCACGACACCTTCATCTCCGGCATGAGCCTCGCCTCCCTGGTCGCGGCCGGCGTGGCGCTGGTCGCCGTCCTCGTCGCCCTGTTCACCAAGCGGGGCGCGAACGCGGAGGCGGGCGCGGGCATGGGCCACATCTGAGCCCGGGTTCCCGGGGCCCCTCCCCGGCGGAGTTCCCCCATCAGGGTGACTCCGTCGAAGATCGCTCGCCCCGGCGCGCGCCGCAGGTCACAGTGGGTCAAGTCCTCCGCAGGGCATGGGAGGACGCCGGGCCGCGGCGCGCGCTGCTGGAGGGGGGCAGCGCGCGCAGGTCTGCCGCCGCGGAACCGGGGTACCCGCACACCGAAGCCGAACTGTCCATTCACCTCAAGGAGTTGATGATGGCGGGCTTCGGGCGAGGAACGAGCGGGTACCCCCGGTCACGCGGCCGCACGTGGCAGCGGACCGGGCCGGACCGCGCGACGCTCGGGATCATCGGCACGATCTGTGCCGTGGCCGGATTTTTCGCATTGGGCATCGTCCTGGGCCCGGTGGCGATGTTCTGCGGCTGGCAGTCGATGGGCCGCAAATGGTCCAACGACGGCAACGTCCCCGCACTGGTCGCCCTGATCCTGGGCGCGATCGACACGTTGCTCGCCATCGTCGCCCTGGCGGGCGCGGCGACGTGGGGCCACGGGCTCCTCTAGCCGACGGCGTCCCGCCGCAGGGGCGTGGGCGCGTTGGCGGCCACGGGCACCTCGTGGCCGCTCGCGCGGTTCTCCACACCCCCGTCGGGACGCTGGTGTTCGGCCAACCGGGCCACCTCCGCCCGCAGAAGCCGTACCTCTTCGGCCAGGGCGGCGATGGCCTCGGTCTGCCGCCGCTCCTCCACGTCGTCCTTCTCGAACCGCGAGATGAACCACGCGGCGATGTTCGCGGTGACGACACCGAGCAGCGCGATCCCCGACAGCATCAGCCCGACGGCGATCATCCGTCCGAGCCCGGTGGTCGGCGCGTGGTCCCCGTACCCCACGGTCGTCATCGTCGTGAACGACCACCACACGGCGTCACCCAGTGTCCGGATGTTCCCGTCCGGCGCCTCCCGCTCCACGGACAGCACCGCGAGCGACCCGAACATCAGCAGACCGACCACGGCCCCCACGACATAGGTGGTCAGCCGGATCTGCGGGGCCATCCGCGCCCGCCGGCCGACCAGCAGCAGCGTGGACACCAGCCGCAGCAGCCGTAGCGGTTGCAGGACCGGCAGGACCACCGCGCACAGGTCGGGCCAGTGCCGTCGTACGAAGTCCCGCCGGTTCGGGGCGAGGGCCAGCCGGACCAGGTAGTCGAGGGCGAACGCCGCCCACACCACCCACTCGACACCCGTGCACACGGCCGTCAGGGAGTGACCGGCGGGGGCGTCCACGATCGGGACCGCGTACGCCACGGCGAACGCCACCGCGAGCGCCAGCAGCGGCCGCTGCGTACGCCCCTCCCACCGAGCCTGCGCCGACACTTGATCCATGCCGACAATCGTAAAGAAACCGTAAGGACAGCGCCCCGTCAGGGGCGCGGGGAACTGCGCGATCAACCCCACCCGGCCCGCAGATCCCCACGACCCCCGCCACCCTTGTCGGCCGAAGCCGAGGGCAGCGGCTACGCGTCGCCGCCCGCCGCCCCCGGATCCGCCGCCGAGACGTCCAGCAGCCGGTAGCGGTCGATGGCCTGCTTGAGCACGGAGCGGTCGACCTTGCCCTCGCGGGCCAGCTCGGTCAGCACCGCCACCACGATCGACTGGGCGTCGATGTGGAAGAACCGGCGCGCCGCGCCCCGGGTGTCGGCGAAGCCGAAGCCGTCGGCGCCCAGGGACTGGTACGTACCGGGCACCCAGCGCGCGATCTGGTCCGGAACCGATCGCATCCAGTCGGACACGGCCACGAACGGCCCCTCGGCACCACTGAGCTTCCGCGTCACGTACGGCACCCGCTGCTCCTCCTCCGGATGCAGCAGGTTGTACTCCTCGCACTCCACGGCCTCGCGGCGCAGCTCGTTCCAGGAGGTCGCGGACCACACGTCCGCCCTGACGTTCCACTCCTCGCCGAGGAGCCGCTGCGCCTCCAGGGCCCAGGGGACCGCCACGCCCGACGCCATGATCTGCGCCGGGACGGAGCCGTCCGTGCCCTGCTTGAGCCGGTGGACGCCCTTGACGATGCCCTCGACGTCCACGTCCGCCGGCTCGGCCGGGTGCTGGATGGGCTCGTTGTAGACGGTGAGGTAGTAGAAGACGTCCTCGCCGTGCGGGTGCTCGGCCGAGCTGCCGTACATCCGGCGCAGGCCGTCCTGCACGATGTGCGCGATCTCGTACGCGTACGCCGGGTCGTACGCCACGCACGCCGGGTTGGTGGAGGCCAGGAGCTGGGAGTGGCCGTCCGCGTGCTGGAGGCCCTCACCGGTCAGGGTCGTACGACCGGCGGTCGCACCCAGGACGAATCCGCGCGCCAGCTGGTCGGCCATCTGCCAGAACTGGTCACCCGTGCGCTGGAAACCGAACATCGAGTAGAAGACGTACACCGGGATCAGCGGCTCGCCGTGCGTGGCGTACGCCGAGCCCGCCGCGATCAGCGACGCCGTACAGCCCGCCTCGGAGATGCCGTCGTGCAGCATCTGGCCGGTCGGCGACTCCTTGTAGGCCAGGAGCAGCTCGCGGTCCACCGACTCGTACTGCTGGCCGAGCGGGTTGTAGATCTTCGCGCTCGGGAAGAAGGAGTCCATGCCGAACGTGCGGTACTCGTCCGGTGCGATCAGCACGAAGCGCTTGCCGATCTCCTTGTCCCGCATGAGGTCCTTGAGGAGGCGCACAAAGGCCATGGTCGTCGCGATGGACTGCTGGCCCGTGCCCTTCTTCACGGTCGCGTACGCCTTGGCGTCCGGCAGGGCGAGCGGCTCGGAGCGCACGACGCGGGTCGGGACGTAACCGCCGAGGCCCTTGCGGCGGTCGTGCATGTACTGGATCTCCTCCGAGTCCCGGCCCGGGTGGTAGTACGGCGGCAAGCCGGACTCCAGCTCCTTGTCGGAGATCGGCAGGTGCAGACGGTCCCGGAAGCGCTTGAGGTCGTCGACCGTCAGCTTCTTCATCTGGTGCGTGGCGTTGCGGCCCTCGAAGTTCGGGCCCAGCGTCCAGCCCTTGATCGTCTTGGCCAGGATGACCGTCGGCTGGCCCTTGTGCTCCTTGGCCGCCTTGAACGCCGCATAGATCTTGCGGTGGTCGTGGCCGCCGCGGCCGAGGTGCAGGATCTGCTCGTCGGTCATGTTCTCGACCATCGCGCGCAGGCGCAGGTCGTCGCCGAAGAAGTGCTCGCGGATGTACGCGCCGGACTCGGTGGCGTACGTCTGGAACTGGCCGTCCGGTGTGATGTTCATCTTGTTGACCAGCACGCCGTCCCGGTCCTGCGCGAGCAGCGGGTCCCAGGTGCGGTCCCAGATCAGCTTGATCACGTTCCAGCCGGCGCCCCGGAAGACCGACTCCAGCTCCTGGATGATCTTGCCGTTGCCGCGGACGGGGCCGTCCAGCCGCTGGAGGTTGCAGTTGACCACGAAGGTCAGGTTGTCCAGGCCCTCGCGGGCGGCCAGGGAGAGCTGGCCGAGCGACTCCGGCTCGTCCATCTCGCCGTCGCCGAGGAACGCCCACACGTGCGACCGGGAGGTGTCGGCGATGCCGCGCGCCTGCATGTAGCGGTTCATCCGCGCCTGGTAGATCGCGCCGAGCGGGCCGAGGCCCATGGAGACCGTCGGGAACTCCCAGAAGTCCGGCATCGAGCGCGGGTGCGGGTAGCTGGACAGGCCGTTGGGGTACTTCGACTTCTCCTGCCGGAAGCCGTCCAGCTGCTCCTCGGTGAGGCGGTCGAGCAGGTACGCGCGCGCGTAGATGCCGGGGGAGGCGTGGCCCTGGAAGAAGACCTGGTCGCCGCCGTCGCCCTCGTCCTTGCCGCGGAAGAAGTGGTTGAAGCCGACGTCGTACAGCGACGCGGAGGAGGCGAAAGTGGCGATGTGGCCGCCGACGCCGATGCCCGGGCGCTGGGCGCGCGAGACCATCACGGCCGCGTTCCAGCGGGTCGCGTTCAGGATCCTGCGCTCGATCTCCTCGTTGCCCGGGAAGAACGGCTCGCTCTTGGTGGGGATCGTGTTGACGTAGTCCGTGCTGCGCATCTCGGGTACGGCCACGCGCCTCTCGCGGGCGCGCTCGATCAGACGCAGCATGAGATAGCGGGCCCGCTCCCGGCCGCGCTCGTCGACGGCGGCGTCCAGGGAGTCGAGCCACTCCCGGGTCTCTTCGGGATCAAAGTCAGGAACCTGACTCGGAAGGCCGCCAATGATGATCGGATTGCGATCGGATCCGGAAGCCACGCTGTTCCTTACCTGTCAGAGGGCCAGTTGTTGCACCTGCCTACACCGTTCCCCATCGTGTACCTCGGGAAGGCGTACGTCATCCGCACCGTCATCTGTACCGGTCAAAACGCAACGATACGCCCGGGGTGTGACGTGCTTGGCAAAGTTGTTCGAGTGACGTGACACTGGATGATTCCGAACGTGACAATCCGGGCGCATCGGCGTGATGTGAGTGGCGCGGAATCGAGATACGGTGCTGGGAGTTGCGGCGACACGGCCGGGATCGTCACCGTTTCGGCGGTCCCGACGGCCGGGTACTTGCGCGATCCGCCCCGCCCGTGTGGACTACGGCCAATGCTTCGCGCACGCGCGTGGCTGAGATACTTACCAAGACATGATCAGGAGGCAACCCGTGAGCGCGACCGCGGACCACGCGGAGGAGCGGACGAACCCTGCCGCCAGGCTGGGGTTCCAGCCCGGGCAGGTGGTCCAGGAGATCGGCTACGACGACGACGTCGATCAGGAGCTCCGCGAGGCCATCGAGGAAACCATCGCAGGCGACCTCATGGACGAGGACTACGACGACGTGGCCGACGCCGTTGTGCTGTGGTTCCGTGACGACGACGGCGACCTGACGGATGCGCTGGTGGATGCCACCACGTACATCGAAGAGGGCGGCGCGATCCTGCTCCTCACGCCGAAGACCGGCCGTGCGGGGTACGTGGAGCCGAGCGACATCCAGGACGCCGCCACGACGGCCGGCCTGACCGCTTCGAAGAGCGTCAGCGTCGGCAAGGACTGGAGCGGCAGCCGGCTGGCGACCCCGAAGGGGGCCAAGTCCAAGAGGTGACCGTCCTCGGACGCCGGACGGGCTGGACATCGCCCCAGCCCGTCCGGGAGTCCCCGGTGACCGCTGCGTAGGGTGGAACCGAGCCTCAGCGCTCTCATCCGAACAGCCCACCGAAGGGAAGCACGACGATGGCGATCCAGGTCGGCGACAAGGCGCCCGACTTCGAGCTGAAGGACAACCACGGCCGGACCGTGAAGCTCTCGGACTTCCGCGGCGCGAAGAACGTGGTCCTGCTCTTCTACCCCTTCGCCTTCACCGGCGTGTGCACCGGCGAGCTGTGCGAGCTGCGCGACAACCTGCCGAAGTTCGAGGACCGCGACACCCAGCTCCTCGCCGTCTCCAACGACTCCATCCACACCCTGCGCGTCTTCGCCGAGCAGGAGGGCCTGGAGTACCCCCTGCTGAGCGACTTCTGGCCGCACGGCAACGTCTCGCGCGCGTACGGCGTCTTCGACGAGGACAAGGGCTGCGCCGTCCGGGGCACCTTCGTGATCGACAAGGAGGGCGTCGTGCGGTGGACCGTGGTCAACGGCCTGCCGGACGCCCGCGACCTGAACGACTACGTGAAGGCGCTCGACACCCTGTGAGCGGGCCGCGGGCGACACCTGTGATTCTTCGGGTCCAGGGTCTGCGGGGCGCGGGAACCCGTCACTAGGATCGGCACGTTGATCCCATATCCGAAGCACGACGGGGCTCCCCGCCCCCGAACACCACATGGAGGACCCGTGGGAGTCAGCCTCAGCAAGGGCGGCAACGTATCGCTGACGAAGGAGGCCCCGGGCCTGACCGCCGTCATCGTCGGCCTGGGGTGGGACGTGCGCACGACGACCGGCACGGACTTCGACCTCGACGCCAGCGCGCTGCTGCTGAACAACTCCGGCAAGGTCATCAGCGACCAGCACTTCGTCTTCTTCAACAACCTCAAGAGCCCCGACGGCTCGGTCGAGCACACCGGTGACAACCTCACCGGTGAGGGCGAGGGCGACGACGAACAGATCAAGGTCAATCTGGCCGGTGTCCCGGCCGACGTCGACAAGATCGTGTTCCCGGTGTCCATCTACGACGCCGAGAACCGCCAGCAGTCCTTCGGCCAGGTCCGCAACGCCTTCATCCGCGTCGTGAACCAGGCCGGCGGGCAGGAGATCGCCCGGTACGACCTCAGTGAGGACGCCTCCACCGAGACCGCCATGGTCTTCGGCGAGCTGTACCGGCACGGCGCGGAGTGGAAGTTCCGCGCCATCGGCCAGGGCTACGCGTCGGGCCTGCGGGGCATCGCGCAGGACTTCGGCGTCAACGTCTGACACGAACGGCGTGTGAGGCCGCACGGCCCGTGAGACCGGCGCCGTCCCGTTTAGGGGCGGCGCCGGACGTGCAGGACAACCAGGGAAGCACCACCAGGGGAGGACCAGCGTCATGGGTGTCACGCTCGCCAAGGGAGGCAACGTCTCCCTCTCCAAGGCCGCACCGAACCTCACCAACGTCATGATCGGACTGGGCTGGGACGCCCGGTCCACCACCGGCGCCCCCTTCGACCTGGACGCCAGCGCGCTGCTGTGCGGGGCCGGCAACCGGGTGCTGGGCGACGAGTGGTTCGTCTTCTACAACCAGCTCACCAGCCCCGACGGCTCCGTGGAGCACACCGGTGACAACCTCACCGGTGAGGGCGAGGGCGACGACGAGTCGCTCCTGGTGGATCTCGCGAAGGTGCCGCCGCAGTGCGAGAAGATCGTCTTCCCCGTCTCCATCCACATGGCGGACGAGCGCGGGCAGACCTTCGGGCAGGTCTCCAACGCCTTCATCCGCGTCGTCAACCAGGCCGACGGCCAGGAACTGGCCCGCTACGACCTCAGTGAGGACGCCTCCACCGAGACCGCCATGATCTTCGGCGAGCTCTACCGCTACCAGGGCGAGTGGAAGTTCCGAGCGGTGGGTCAGGGGTACGCGTCGGGTCTGCGGGGCATCGCTCTAGACTTCGGAGTCAACGTTTCGTAAAACTCGGTACGACTCAGGGGAGACCCTCCCCCGGACTCCGTCTGGGAGGTGCCCCCCACACATGATGGGGTAGCCAGTGCTTCTGAAAACCTTCGGCTGGTCGTTCGCGGTCACCGCGCTCGGTCTGGTCGCGGCGGCGTTCTACGGGGGGTGGACCGCCTTCGGCATCGTGGCGATCCTCGCCGTCCTGGAGATCTCGCTGTCCTTCGACAACGCGGTGGTCAACGCCGGGATCCTGAAGAAGATGAACGCCTTCTGGCAGAAGATCTTCCTCACGGTCGGTGTCCTCATCGCGGTCTTCGGCATGCGGCTGGTCTTCCCCGTCGTCATCGTCGCGATCAGCGCCAAGATGGGCCCGGTCGAGGCCGTGGACCTGGCGCTCAACAACAAGGACCGCTACCAGCAGCTCGTCACCGACGCCCACCCGGCGATCGCCGCGTTCGGTGGCATGTTCCTGCTGATGATCTTCCTCGACTTCATCTTCGAGGACCGGGACATCCAGTGGCTGCGCTGGATCGAGCGGCCCCTGGCCAAGCTCGGCAAGGTCGACATGCTGTCGGTCTGCATCGCCCTGGTCGTCCTGCTGATCACGTCGTTCACCTTCGCCACCCACGCCCACCAGCACGGCGGCGCCCACGTGGACAAGGCCCAGACGGTCCTGATCGCCGGTATCGCCGGCCTGATCACCTACATGGTCGTCGGCGGCCTCTCCGGCTACTTCGAGGACAAGCTGGAGCAAGAGGAGGAGCGCGAGCACGAGGAGGAGGAAGAGGCCGCCCGCACCGGCAAGCGGAAGCCCGCGATCGTCCTGGCCGGCCAGGCCGCGTTCTTCATGTTCCTCTACCTGGAGGTCCTGGACGCCTCCTTCTCCTTCGACGGCGTGATCGGCGCCTTCGCCATCACCAACGACATCGTCCTGATGGCCCTCGGCCTCGGCATCGGCGCCATGTACGTCCGGTCGCTCACGGTCTACCTGGTCCGCCAGGGCACCCTCGACGACTACGTCTACCTGGAGCACGGCGCCCACTACGCCATCGGCGCCCTCGCCGTGATCCTCATGGTCACCATCCAGCACGAGATCAACGAGGTCGTCACCGGTCTCGTCGGCGTCGTCCTGATCGCGGCGTCCTTCCTCTCCTCCGTCCGCCGCAACCGGGCCCTGGCCGCGGCGGGCGAGGGCAGCGACGAGAAGGCCGAGGTCTCCTCCGGGGTGTGACACCCCGGACGGTGAGGAACGCTCTGAGCGGGGCGGCCGGCACGGTCGGCCGCCCCGTCGGCGTCACAACAGGTAGCTGGGGGCGGGAATGGGTTTCTTCGACGGACTGCTGGGCGGGCGCGCCGCCGACTTCGACTCGGGCAACGCGTCGAGCAACGCCATAGAACTGACCAGGCGGCACCAGACGGTGTCCCTCACCAAGCAGGAAGCGGCCACCGGCCATCTGCGCGTCAACCTCTCCTGGCGGATGCGGACCTCCGACCTGGACGGAATCCAGCGCACCAGCCTGTTGCGGCACCCCTTCCGGGCCCTGAAGCCGCCGGAGGTCCTCGGCCACGGCCAGAGCATGGTCAACGTCGACCTGGACCTCGGCTGCCTGTACGAACTGACCGACGGTACGAAGGGGGTCGTACAGCCCCTCGGCGGCTACCTCGGCGACGTCAACGCACCGCCGTACATCAAACTCAGCGGCGACGACCGGTTCGGCTCGGCGTCCGGCGAGACGATGTACGTCAACCTCGACCACCGGGACGCCCTGAAGAGACTGCTGGTCTTCGTCTACATCTACGACCAGACCCCCGCCTTCGACCGTACGCACGCCATCGTCACCCTCTACCCCAGCAACGGCCCCCGCATCGAGATAGGCCTGGACGAACGCCACCCCCAGGCCCGCTCCTGCGCCGTGGTCATGATCGAGAACGTCAAGGGCGAACTGATCGTCCGCCGCGAGGTGAAGTTCGTCTACGGCTTCCAGGGCGAACTGGACCGCCTCTACGGCTGGGGCCTCCAGTGGGGCAGGGGCTTCAAGACGAAGGTGGACAGGTGACCACCGGTCGCTTCCCGGGGTGACTACCGCCCGAGGAACTGCGGCCCCTGCGGCGGCAGCCGGAAGTACGGGTCCCCCGGCACCGCCGCCGGGGCCGACATCGGCTGCGGATAGCCGTACGCGGGCGGCTGTGCCGGTACCGCGGCCGTCGGCTGCTCCGGAGGCAACGGCTGGGACGAGGCCGGCTCCTCCTCCATCTCGGACTCGTCCACCGAGATCCCGAAGTCCGTGGCGAGCCCCTTCAGCCCGTTCGAGTAGCCCTCACCCAGCGCCCGGAACTTCCAGCCCTCCCCGCGCCGGTACAGCTCACCGCAGATCAGCGCCGTCTCCGCACCGGTCTCCGGCTTGATCTCGAACCGGGCCAGCGGCTCCCCGTCGGCCACCGCCGCGTCGTACAGCAGGACGCACAGCGCCGGCACCTGGTCGAAGGCGACCCCGTCCGCGGAGGCGACCAGCAGGATCCGGCCGACCCCCGGCTCCACCCCGGAGAGATCGGTCTGGATCGTGTCCGTCAGCCCCTCGGCGATCCGCTTCTTGCCGAGCCGCCACACCTTCCCGGAGGGGTGCCGGGGCTGGTTGTAGAAGACGAAGTCCTCGTCGGAGCGCACACGGCCGTCCGGACCCAGCAGCAGCGCCGAGGCGTCCACGTCCGGGACCCCTTGCCCGGGCGTCCAGCGCAGCACGGCGCGCACCGTGGTGGCCTCCAGCGGGACGTTCGACCCTTTCAGCATCGTGTGCGTCATGCGGTCATCCTGCCCTCTCGGTCCTGGTCACGACAATGCGGGGGGCGGTGCCGCCGACATGGGCGAGTTACCGGGAATTCATGCCCGCAGGGAACCCCGGACACGGATCCCTACGTACTATTACCGGCCACCTTTTACCCAACTCAGAGGCTCGGCTCGCGCCCTTAGGGAGTCCTATGCGTCATTTCGGGCACATCGCCCCCGAGGTGCGGCAGCACCTCTTCCACCAGGAGCCGTGCGCGTTCACCGCCGACTCCCCGGCCCGGCTGCTCTCCGCGGCCCTGGGCGCCACGCTGTACAGCCCGGCCACCCGGCCCCGGCTCGCCGACGACATCGTCAAACAGGCCGGCAACGGCGTGGTCTCGATGGTGCTGTGCCTGG
The DNA here is from genome assembly GCF_001514055.1 of Streptomyces corchorusii. Taxonomy (NCBI): domain Bacteria; kingdom Bacillati; phylum Actinomycetota; class Actinomycetes; order Kitasatosporales; family Streptomycetaceae; genus Streptomyces; species Streptomyces corchorusii. The sequence continues at coordinate 813,470 of NZ_KQ948351.1, forward strand.
AGGACTCGATCGACGACGCGGACGTCGAGCCCGGGGAGGAGAACCTCGTCCGGCAGTTCGCCGACCTCGCCGCCCGGCCCGACGCGGAGCCGCCCCTGCTGTTCATCCGGGTGCGCACCCCCGAGCAGATACCGGACCTGGTCCGCCGCCTCGGCCCCGCCGTGCGCCTGCTGTCCGGGTTCGTGCTGCCCAAGTTCACCGAGGAACGCGGCATCCCCTTCCTGGAGGCCCTGACCGCGGCAGAGAACAGCAGCGGCCGGCGGCTCTTCGCCATGCCCGTCCTGGAGTCCCCCGAACTGCTCTACCGCGAGTCCCGGGTGGAGACCCTGGAGGGCATCTCCCGCGCGGTCGGCAAGTACCGGGACCGGGTGCTGGCCCTCCGCCTCGGCGTGACCGACTTCTGCTCCTCCTATGGCCTGCGCCGCGCCCCCGACATGACCGCCTACGACGTCCAGATCGTCGCCTCCGTGATCGCCGACGTCGTGAACATGCTCGGCCGCGCCGACGGCACCGGCTTCACCGTCACCGGCCCGGTCTGGGAGTACTTCCGTCTCTCCGAACGCATGTTCAAGCCGCAGCTGAGGCAGAGCCCCTTCCTGGAGGTGCAGGCCGTCTCCCTGCGCGAGAAGCTGATCGAACACGCCATGGACGGACTGCTCCGGGAGATCTCCCTCGACCAGGCCAACGGCCTGCTCGGCAAGACCTGCATCCACCCGTCCCACGTCCTGCCCGTGCACGCACTCTCCGTGGTCAGCCACGAGGAGTTCAGCGACGCCCAGGACATCCTGCGGCCGGAACGCGGCGGCGGGGGTGTACTCCGGTCGGCCTACACGAACAAGATGAACGAGGTGAAGCCGCACCGCGCCTGGGCCGAGCGGACCCTGCTGCGCGCCGAGGTGTTCGGCGTCGCCAACGAGGACGTCGGCTTCGTGGAACTGCTCGCCGCCGGCATACCCGGCTGAACCTCTCTCCACCTCCACCTCCGCCTCTCCAAGGAACGAATGAACAACGCAGTGAACGACGGGGTCTGGTCCGGCAGCTGGGTCGCCGAGCGGCTCGGGGTCGGACTCGTGGGCGACGACGGCCTGCCGGCCCTGCTCGGGCTCGCGCTGCGGCGCAACCCCAAGCGGGCGCACCTGCTGGTCTCCAACGTCCTCGGCAAGCACGTCCCGCAGTCGCCGGCCGTGGTGTACGGATACGGCTTCCGCCTGGGCCGTCGGGTCGCCGCGCTGCTCGGCGAGGAAGGGGCCGGGGCTGTCGTCCTCGGCTACGCGGAGACCGCGACGGGGCTGGGGCACGCGGTCGCCGACGGGCTCGGCGCGGTGCCGTATCTGCACTCCACGCGGCGGGCGGTTGTCGGGGTCGCCCCCGCGGGCGGCTTCGAGGAGTCCCACTCGCATGCCACGTCGCACCTCCTGCTGCCGGAAGACCCCGCCCTGCTCGCCGGGGACGGGCCGCTGGTGCTGGTGGACGACGAGTTCTCCACCGGTAACACCGTGCTGAACACCGTGCGTGATCTGCACGCACGGTATCCGCGGCGGCGGTACGTGGTGGTCGCCCTGGTCGACATGCGGTCGGCCGGGGACACGGCCCGCCTCCAGCGGTTCGCGGAGGAGATCGGAGCCCGGGTCGACGTGATCGCCGCCGCGTCCGGGACCGTGCGGCTGCCGGAGGGTGTGCTGGAGAAGGGGCAGGAACTGGTGGCTCGCCACGAGTCCGCCGGGTGCGGGCCGAGTGGGGTTGCCCGCGCCCCTGGAGGGGCGCACCAGCCGGGCCACGTCACCGAGGTCGACCTGCACTGGCCCCCCGGTCTCCCCGACGGCGGCCGGCACGGCTTCACCCCCGCCCACCGGTCCCGGCTCGAAGCGGCGCTTCCCGCCATGGCCGGGCGAATACGCGCGGCCCTGCCCGCCGGGGCCCGGCGGGTCCTGGTGCTCGGGTCCGAGGAGCTGATGTACGTTCCGCTGAGGCTCGCCCAGGAGGTGGAGCGGGGTACGGACGCCGAGGTGCGGTTCTCCACCACGACCCGGTCGCCCGTGCTCGCGGTCGACGACCCCGGCTACGCGATCCGCAGCCGCCTGGTCTTCCCGGCCCACGACGACCCGGCCGACGGGCCCGGCGAGCGGTACGCCTACAACGTGGCCGGCGCCGGCTTCGACGCCGTCGTCGCCGTGGTCGACTCCGTCGCCGACACCCCCGCCCTGCACGCGCCCGACGGCCTGCTGGCCGCCCTCGCCGCGCACGTCCCGCATGTCCTGCTCGCGGTCGTACCCTCGTACGTCCCGCACGCTCCCGAAAGGCCGGCCATGCTGCCCGAGCCCCTCCGCGGCCCCGCGTTCTCCTCGTACGCGCCGGAGGAGGTCGGCTGGCTGCTCCAGGACCTCTCCGACGTGACCCTGGAGGCGCCGACGGAGGAGCGGGAGGAGGCCATCCAGAGCGGCGGCGCGCACTACGCCGAGTCGCTGCCGGTGGAGTACCAGCCCAGCGCGCGGTACCAGGAGCTGTTCCACGCGGCCCTGGACGCCTCCGCCGCCCGCCTCGCGCAGGCCGTCGGCGTCGTCACCGAGACCGTCCTCACCGAGCGGTCGCCCCGCCCGGTGCTGGTCTCCCTGGCCCGCGCCGGCACCCCGGTCGGCATCCTGATGCGCCGCTGGGCCCGGTTCCGGCACGGCCTCGACCTGCCGCACTACGCCGTGTCGATCGTGCGCGGCCGGGGCATCGACGCCAACGCGCTGCGCTGGCTGGCCGCCCACCACGACCCCCGGGACGTCGTGTTCGTCGACGGCTGGACCGGCAAGGGCGCGATCACCCGCGAACTCGCCGAGGCGGTCGAGGAGTTCGAGCGGAAGGAGGGCGTCAGCGGATTCGACCCGGAGATCGCGGTCCTCGCCGACCCCGGCTCCTGCGTACGCACCTACGGCACCCGCGAGGACTTCCTCATCCCCTCCGCGTGCCTCAACTCGACCGTCTCCGGGCTGATCTCCCGTACGGTGCTGCGCGCCGACCTGGTCGGCCCGCACGACTTCCACGGCGCCAAGTTCTACCGCGAACTCGCGGGCGCGGACGTCTCCGTGGCCTTCCTCGACGCGGTCGCCGCCCGCTTCCCCGAGGTGACCGAGGGCGTGGACGGCGCGGTGAAGGAACTGCCGACCACGGACCGCACCCCGACCTGGGCGGGCTGGCGGGCGGTCGAGCGGATCAGCGAGGAGTACGGCATCCACGACGTCAACCTCGTCAAGCCCGGCGTCGGCGAGACCACCCGGGTGCTGCTGCGGCGGGTGCCGTGGAAGATCCTCGCGCGGGCGGGGGCGGGCGCGGACCTGGCCCATGTGCGGCTGCTCGCCGAGCAGCGCGGGGTGCCGGTGGAGGAGGTGGACGACCTGCCGTACACCTGCGTCGGGCTGATCCACCCCCAGTACACGCGGGGCGCCACGGGCGCCGACGGCAAGGCGGTGAACGTCTGATGCCGGTGCTGGTGGCGAGCGACCTGGACCGTACGCTGATCTACTCCTCGGCGGCCCTCGCGCTGACCATGCCGGACCCGCGGGCGCCCCGGCTGCTGTGCGTCGAGGTGCACGAGGCCAAGCCGCTGTCCTACATGACCGAGACCGCGGCCCAGCTGCTCACCGACCTCGGCGACACGGCCGTCTTCGTGCCGACGACCACCCGGACGCGCAAGCAGTACCAGCGGATCAACCTGCCGGGCCCGCCGCCGGCGTACGCGATCTGCGCCAACGGCGGCCATCTGCTGGTCGACGGGGTCACCGACGAGGACTGGCACGCGGGCGTCCAGGCACGGCTGGCCGACGAGTGCGCGCCGCTGGCGGAGGTCAGCGAGTACCTGCTGCGGTCCGCCGACCCGGTGTGGGTGCGCAAGCACCGGATCGCCGAGGACCTGTTCGCCTACCTCGTGGTGGAGCGCGAACTGCTGCCCGGGGACTGGGTGAAGGAGCTCGCGGTGTGGGCGGAGAACCGGGGCTGGACGGTGTCCCTGCAAGGCCGCAAGATCTACGCCGTACCGAAGCCGCTCACCAAGAGCGCGGCCGTCCGCGAGGTGGCCCGGCGTACCGGCGCGGAGCTGACGCTGGCCGCCGGGGACTCCCTGCTCGACGCCGACCTGCTGCTGGCCGCCGACCGGGGCTGGCGCCCCGGCCACGGCGAACTCGCCGACACCGACTGGACGGCCCCGCAGATCAGCGCCCTCCCGGAACGCGGCGTCCTGGCGGGAGAGCGGATCCTGCGGGAGTTCCTGAGGGCGACCCGCACGGCGACGCCTTAGGTCCCGTCGGCGCGGGGGGCCGCATCGGTGTGCGGCCCCGCCGCGTGGGCGTGAGCGGCCACGACGGCGCCGCACCCGCGAGACGGCACCGGGCGGCACCCCCGTAGGCGGCTACCCGCAGCACCCGCCACCGCAGCACCCGCCCCCACCGGCCCTCGGCGAAGGCGCGGGCGCGGACGTGTTGTTCGACACGCCCACCGCCACCGTCGACAGGAGCTTCACCGTGTCGTCGTGCCCCGCGGGGCACGAGGCGGGGGCGGCGGACTGGGACATGGGCCGGTTGAGTTCGAACGTGTCGCCGCAGGTCCGGCAGCGGTACTCGTAACGAGGCATGACCCCAGGTTAGCCGTCAAGGCCCCGGCCGGGCTGTCTCAATGTTTCATGAGCGTTGCTTTCTATCCGGCATATGTGCAGGGCATTCGAAAACGTTACTGATAATTTGTGAACGCCGTTGCGAGGATGCTCAGCTCACCCGCGCGAGCAAGACCGAGTGCGGAGGGAGACGCAGGCGTGACCGATGCGTCGCAGGGGGAGGACGGCCCCATGGGGGGTGGCCGTGGCGAGGAGCCGTTGGGCGCCGATGAGACGCTGCACCTGAGAGTGGACGCCCTCCGGGCGGACCAGACCATGCAGTTGCGCGTGCCCCCGCCACCGGAGCCGCCCGCTCCGGTCGGCGGCCGGGCCGAACGCCGGCGTGACGCGCGCTCCGCCGGGCGGGAGCGCGGCGCGCCCGCGAGGGCGGCCCTGGGCGCCGTCGTCCGGCTGCTCGGCCCGCTGGCCCCGTACGCGCGCCGAATAACCCCGTACGCGCGCCGCCTGAAGCCGGTGTACCCGCGCCCCGGGCGTACCGGCTGGCGCCGCTGGATGCCCTCCTGGCGCCAGTGGCTCGGCGCCACCCTGACCTCGTTCGGTCTGCTCAGCGCGTTCCTCGTCACCGCGTACGCGCTGACGGACATACCGGAGAACCTCAACTCGTACGCCACCCAGCAGGACAACGTCTACTTCTGGTCCGACGGCACGCCCATGGCCCGTACGGGCTGGGTGCAGCGGCAGGCGATGCCGTTGAAGGACATCCCCCCCGGACGTCCGCTGGGCGGTGCTCGCGGCGGAGAACGAGAGTTTCTACTCGGACCCGGGCATATCCGCCAGAGGCATCACCCGGGCGGTGTTCCGCACCCTGGGACAGGGGGACACCGAGGGCGGATCGACCATTACCCAGCAATACGTCAAGAATGTCTATCTGACGCAAAATCAGACCATCAGCCGCAAATTCACCGAAGCGATGATCGCCCTCAAACTGGACAACAGGATGAGCAAGGACCAGATCCTGGAGGGCTATCTCAACACGAGCTGGTTCGGCCGCGGCAGCTACGGCATCCAGCGCGCCGCCCAGGCGTACTACGGCAAGGACGTCGACAAGCTCAACGCCTCCGAGGCTGCCATGCTCGCCGGGCTGCTCAAGGGCGCGGGCCTGTTCGACCCCACGCTCAGCAAGGCCAACCACGCGCGGGCCGTCGAGCGCTGGTCCTGGATCCTCGACCGCATGGTCAAGATCGGCAAGCTGTCGCCGCAGGAACGGGCGAAGTACACCACGTTCCCCGAGCCGCTGAAGAGCAACCCGCTGTACAACACCGGTGCGCAGAGCGACTACCTGGTGGAGCTGGCCTCGCAGTACGCCAAGAAGGCTGGGCACCTGACGGACAAGCAGTTCGACCTGGGCGGCTACCAGATCTAC